>JAIBBX010000006.1 GCA_019694475.1 Parachlamydiales bacterium | reverse complement strand
TCCCACCCCTTAAAACGAGGCGTTTTTGGGGGCCCCGGGCCGCCCTGCATGGCGTTTCATTTCGAACCCTGTACGGAAGTCAAGCAGTTGACTTCCTCTCCGACTACACTTCGTTTCGTCCTCGACAAGGATTCCCCTCATGGCGGGAAGCCCGTCCACTCGGGCCGATTCACGCCCTGCATGGCGTTTCATTTCGAACCCTGTACGGAAGTCAAGCAGTTGACTTCCTCTCCGACTACACTTCGTTTCGTCCTCGACAGGATTCGAACCTGTGGCCTGAAGCTCCGGAGGCTTCCACTCTATCCACTGAGCTACGAGGACAAAGAAAGCGTTTGATTATATTCTTTTTGAGGGTATGCAGCAAGCGCCGACTTCGGCGCCGCTATCGGATTAGTAAAATTATTTACAGTTTATATTGAACCCTTCGATTTTAATCTCAGGATGTTGTTCCGTGAAAGATTCTTTCGCTAAAATCAAAACAGCCAATTTCTCTGTTCGACTAGGATCCCAAAGATTTCTTGCTAGTGTCGCATGATAATCTGCCATTTTCTGAACAAGAGCCTGGCAATCGTCGATTTCTGATTGAAAAAGATTCTCTTTAGGCGTTGTAAAACGAACAACAGCTTTCTCTGTTTTTGTTACGCAAAGTCTTGGTTTTTGAGCAATATAGGTTTTGGTGTATTCAAACCCAACTGAAGGAGGCGCTAATTGTGATGGCATAAATTTTATACTTATAAATATATATTTTATTACTAAACAAGAAAATTATAACAAAATATTAAATATAATTAAATGAATTGCTAATCAACTGACGTTCAGATGGTTAGGATTGGGCAGGCGGGAGATTCTTCCGAGCCGCGGTAGACTAACCCTTTTTGAGGGTCGAGGGTCACTTCATCCCCCTCTCTAAGAATAGACATAGCCCCATCAGCTCGGCTCATGACCGAGATTTCAAAGGTTTTTGCAACGAGAGCTGCATATTTCTCAGAAGCCGTATCGCCAATGTAGTTTTGAAGGATCACGCCAGAGGCCTTCTTGAGGACGGGAAGGAAGCTGTTGTCGCAATGAGGAATTACAACTAGCTTGCCTTCGAGCTCTTCAGGCGAATAAGCTTCGGGAGCCAGGACAAAAACGACCTGTCCCGAAATTTTGGGACCAAAACCCTTGTGTCCGCGCACGAGCACTTCGCCGATGTTTTCCACCATCATCATGTTGGTGGTGCCTTTTTTGCCAAAAGGAGCGCCGGCTGTTACAACAACCACATCGCCGAATGAGATGAGTCCATGGGCAAGAGCGTATTGGCTTGCAGCACTAAACGCCTCTTTTGCATTTTTGCAGCCTTCAACAAAAACAGGATGCACACCCCAGTCAAAAGCGAGTTGGTTGTAATTTTTTCGAGAAGGGGTAACGGCAATGATGGGCATGGGAGGTCTGAGACGGGAAACGAGGCGGGCTGTTTGGCCGCTTGTAGTAAAGGCAAAGATGCACTTCGCGTTTGCAGAAAAGGCAGTTTTCACAGCAGCCATTGAAACAGCAGAAGAAACATCGTGGTAATCGCGTTGTGAATTGAGCTGGAAAAATTCATGATAATTGAAGTCGGCTTCTGCTTCTTGGACAATGTTCTTCATTCTTTCGACAGTTTCGATCGGATATTTACCAACAGCGGTTTCTCCTGAGAGCATGACAAGTGAGGTGCAATCATAAATCGCATTAGCAACATCAGAAACCTCCGCACGCGTTGGCCGCGGATTATTGATCATAGATTCTAACATCTGCGTTGCTGTCACAACAGGCTTGCACGCCTGATAGCATTTGCGGATCATCGCCTTCTGCAGCTTGGGCACAAGAGCAAGATCGACTTCAACACCTAAATCGCCGCGGGCCACCATGATCCCATCTGCCACTTGCACGATACTGTCAAAATTATCTACTCCTTGCGTGCTCTCTATTTTTGCAATGACCCGGATTTCAGATTTCCCCTCTTTGGCAAGAAGATCTTTGATAGTCAGGATATGATGAGCGGAGCGGATGAAAGAGGCTGCGATAAAATCAACATCGTGAGTGCATCCAAATTTAATATCTTCGATGTCAGTTTCAGTCAGCGCAGGAAGAGGAATATGGGCTCCAGGGATATTGACCCCTTTGCCGCTTTTAAGAACTCCTGTATTCTTGACCTCGACAACCGCCTCTTTATTTCCTTTTTCCACCACTTCTGTGATGATATATCCATCGTCGAAAAGCAATTTCATTCCCACATTGACAGCTTCGACAATTTCAATCGGGTGGACAGGAATTTCATCGGAACGGTTTCTCTCCTCTTCGACCAATTTAAGCCGATCGCCCGGTTTCAGAATGATTGCATCGCCCGGCAATTTTCCAACCCGGATTTTAGGGCCGTGGGTATCGAGCATGATGGCAAGAGGAACTTCTTTTTTCTCGCGCGCCTTTTTCAAAAAATTGATGGTGCGCAAATGTTCTTCATGCGTCCCGTGGCTGAAATTGAGACGGGCCACATTCATTCCTGCATCGATCAATTCCAAAATTTTTTCATACGAAGAGACGGCAGGGCCTATTGTACAGACAATTTTTGTTCGGGTGCGCATAAGTTCATATTACAAGATCGGCTCTTTTTGGTAGAATAATCGTTTATGATCGTTTTGAAAAAAGTGAAGGTTCACAATCTAAAAGGAGTCGACCTGGAAATCCAGCCCGGTCAGCTCGTCGTTTTCACAGGAGTCTCCGGTTCGGGCAAATCGTCGCTCGCTTTCGACACAATCTACGTCGAAGGACAAAGGCGCTACATCGAATCGCTCTCCCATCAAGCCCGCCGACATTTGGGCGATCTGCCAAAGCCTGAAGCAGAAAGCATCTCCGGCCTTGCCCCAACGATTGCCATCGAACAAAAAACAGCAGGCCGTACGCCGAGATCGACAGTCGGAACAATGACCGGCATTTATGACTACTTGCGGGTCCTATTTGCCCGTTTAGGCATCCCACACTGCCCTGTCAGCGGCGAGCCGGTTGCGGCGCAGAGCCGAGAAAAAATCATCGCTCAGGTCCAAAGTCTGCCTCAAGGAACCAAAATCATTATTTTGGCGCCTTTTGCTAGGGGCAAAAAAGGCGAGTTCAAAGAAGAATTTGCAGAACTGCTGAGCAAAGGTTTTATGAGACTAAAAATCGATGGAGAGTTCATCGATTTGAGCGAATCGGTCGTGCTCGATCCGAAAATTGCCCACGATGTCGATATCGTCGTCGATCGAATCGTTGTGAATGCAGAAAATCAAAGCCGGATTGCCGAAAGCGTGTCGAATGCATTGGAAATCGGCAAGGGATTTTTTAGCGTGGGCGATACGGTCTATTCGCAGTTTGCCCACTCGGTCAAATCGGGCCTTTCGTATGGTCCCTTGGAACCGCACGATTTTTCTTTTAACCACCCATCCGGCATGTGCCCCGCTTGCCATGGCCTTGGAATTGTCGCTGAATTCGATTTAGAAAAGATCATCGATCCTGAAAAAAGCATCGCCGAAGATTGCTGTTCCATCGGAAGTTCCTATCAGACCGTCCGGTACGGAAATATCTACAATAATTTGGCCAAATTGTTCAAATTCAACATCGACACCCCCTGGAAAAAACTTTCAGAAAAAGCCCGGCATGTCTTTTTGTATGGAACAGAACAAAAATGGACCCGCATGACTTTCACGCATCCTGTGAAAAGGAACAAGTGGTTTGAATATGTACAGTGGAAAGGAGTCTTAAGCGAAGCAAGAGAGCGGTTGAACGCTGCCAAAAGCGAAGTATACCGTAAAAATATGGCTGAGCTGATGAAAGAAGGTGTCTGCTCCAGCTGCAAAGGCTCAAGGATTAAACCTTATCCAGCAGCATGTGAATTTGGAGGCAAGCGGATTGCAGAGCTGACCTCCATGCCGATGGAAGATGCGCTAAAATTCTTTTCTGAACTCCAATTGAATTCGATTGAGAAAAAGATTGGAGAAGAACTGCTCAAAGAGATCAAAGAGCGATTGCAATTTTTGGTCGATGTGGGACTATCCTATTTGGCTCTCGATCGCACCTCGCCCACTTTGAGCGGGGGAGAATCGCAAAGGGTGCGGCTCGCCTCGCAAATTGGAGCGGGCCTTGTCGGCGCGATTTATGTATTGGATGAACCATCGATTGGACTGCACCCGATCGACCACCACAAATTAATCGATACTCTGAAACGGCTGCGCGATCAAGGGAACACTGTGCTCGTTGTAGAACACGATCCCGATACAATCCGCGCTGCAGACCGAATCATCGATGTAGGCCCTGGCGCAGGAGTGCATGGCGGAGAGATTATTGATTTGGATGACCCGAGATCTTTGACAGGCGCTTACCTTTCCGGGCGGCTCAAGATCGAAGCTCCAAAGAAACGGAGAAAAGCCAAAGACCACTTCGTCTTAGAAAATGTGACCCATCACAATTTGAAGAATGTGACCGTCTCTATCCCGCTCGGTGTCTTTGTCTGCGTAACAGGCGTTTCTGGATCGGGCAAATCGTCTCTCATTACCGATTCGCTCGTGCCGAAATTGAAAGAAAAAGTAGAAAAGGTGATCGATGTCGATCAATCGCCGATTGGAAGAACTCCAAGATCGAATGCCGCAACCTATATCAAGCTGTTTGATGAAATCCGCGATCTTTTCACTGAATTGCCCGAGAGCAAACTGAGAGGATTTGAGGCAGGCCATTTTAGCTTCAATGTAAAAGAAGGCTCCTGCTCTTATTGCGGCGGCCTCGGCCAGGTGAAAATCGATATGGATTTTATGGAGGACGCCTGGGTTGGATGTCCGCAGTGCAAAGGGAAGCGGTTCGATCCAGAGATTTTGGCCGTCAAATTCAAGGGCAAATCAATCCACGATGTACTCGAAACCGACGTAGAACATGCACTCGAACTTTTTGATGCGATCCCCTCGATTCGGAAGAAATTGGAAGTGCTTAGTTTGGTGGGACTTAATTATTTGACTTTAGGTCAGCCGTCAACCACTCTATCTGGCGGAGAGGCGCAGCGGATCAAATTAGCCAAAGAATTAGTCAGACCAGCGACTGGCAATACAGTATACGTGCTGGATGAACCGACGACAGGGCTTCATTTCCATGACATTGCCAAACTGATCGCCATTTTGCAGCAGCTCGTGGACCGCGGCAACACGGTCATTGTGATCGAACACAACATGGATTTTGTAAAATGCGCCGATTGGATCATCGACCTAGGACCAGGACCTGGCATTCATGGAGGCCAAATCGTCGGCACCGGCACGCCGGAACAGATCGCTAAATTGAAAACGTCAACTGGCGCCGCATTGAGAGGGCTTGAACCTGAGAAGAAGTCCAAAACCACTCCGAAAGTGAATGGACATATCGTGGTAGATGGGGCGCAGCAAAACAATTTGAAAAACGTATCGGTGAAAATCCCGAGGGGAAAAATCACCGTTTTCACCGGTCCTTCTGGCTCCGGCAAATCCTCGATGGCTTTCGAGACGCTCTATGCAGAAGGGCAAAGACGCTACACCGAGACGCTCCCCGCCTATTCGCGCGCGCTTGTGAAACAATTGCCAAAACCCAAAGTGGAGCGGATTGAAGGACTGTCGCCTTCGATCGCATTGGAGCAAAAAACGGGAGGATTGAATCCTCGAAGCACTGTCGGAACCATTACCGAAGTGTATGATTTGCTCCGCGTTCTCTATGCCCACATGGGAGTCCCCCACGACCCCGAAACTGGCAAAGTAATCCAAAACATCAGCAAAGAAACCGTAGTCCAAGAGATATTAAAACTTCCCGAAGGAGAAAAGATCCATATCTTGACTCCCGTTGTCTTTGAGAAAAAAGAAAGTTTCGAACAGCTTGTCGATCGGCTCAACCGGCAAGGATATTTGCGCATCCGGCTCAATGGAAAAGTCTTTGCATTGGATGAAGAGATCCCCTATGAAAAGTTCCGGAAAAATGAACTCCATTTAGTGATCGATCGATTGCAAGTAGATCCTAAATCGGAAAAAAGGCTCTATGAGGCTGTCTCGAAAGCCGAAGAAACGGTGATCGTCGCAAGAGAAAACGAAGATCTCATCTTCCACTTCTCTGCAGGCGGACGGATTACGCCGCAAACCTTTTCATTCAACCACGATTTGGGCATGTGCCCCGAATGCCAAGGCCTTGGAGCAACTTATGGCGCCCATTTGGACGAGGACAAAAAGTTTCAAAAATGGTCGATCTACGACATTGCCGACCGTCTCTTTAAAGAAAAAGCGACGAGCGGCGTTTACAAGATTTTAGACAGAACAGTAGGCGAAAACCGCGATGTGATTTTGAATGGCGGCAAAGAAGTGAGGCTCAAAAATGGCCTGACTGTGCGATGGCTCGGCCTGCATCCTGTTCTAGCGGGCGCTGCACGCATGGCAAATGGAGAAATCCGAGAGGCTCTTTTGCCCATGATGCGAGCCGATACCTGCCCTTCTTGCAAAGGAGCAAGGCTCAATGCAACCGCGCGGCATGTGCTGATCAAAAAGCTGTCGATTGCAGATCTTTGCGGCTTGAGCATTCAAAAGGCATACGATTTCCTCCAAGAACTAACAGTGCCTCATTTCTTGGAAGAGACCCATTCGCAATCGCTAAAATACCTCGAATTTCTACTCTCAATCGGGCTACGCTATCTCTCTCTGGATCGGTCTGCGCCCACTTTGAGCGGCGGCGAATTGCAAAGGATCCGACTTGCAAGACAGCTCGGTTCGGGACTCACTTCCTGCCTTTACATTCTCGACGAACCGACCATTGGCCTCCACCCCTACAACAACGAATTGCTGAATACCGCTCTGAAAGATCTATGCGATTTGGGCAATACCCTCGTTTTGGTCGAGCACGATCCGATGACCATTGAAGAAGCCGACTACCTCTTTGATTTTGGCCCAAAGGCGGGAAGAGAAGGTGGCCATGTGACAGCGTTCGGAACGATTGAAGAGATCAAAAAAGATCCCGACTCGCTGACAGGAGCTTATTTAAGCGGAAGGAAAACCATTCCCATTCCTAAAAAACGGAGACCTTTTAACCCCGATATCGTTATTGAAAATGCGACGCTGCACAATTTGAAAAATGTCACTGTGGCAATTCCGAAAGGGGCTATTACCTGTTTAACTGGGGTTTCGGGTTCGGGCAAGTCAAGCTTGATGAGCTATCTGCAAAAGCGCAAAGAGTTTGAAAAGATCATCATTATGGATCAAACCCCGATCGGTCAAACATCGCGCGCAGATGTGAGCACCTATTCCGAAATCCAGCCGCTCATCCGCGCCCACTACGCCTCCATGCCGCTTGCGATGGCAAAAGGATTGCAGCCAAGGCATTTTAGCCCAAACCATTTGCGCGGCATGTGCAGATCTTGCTGGGGGCTTGGCTACAAAATGGTCGATTTGCAGTTTTTACCTGCTGTGCGCATTGTTTGCGACGCGTGCAAAGGGCAAAGGCTCAATCCAATCTCGCTTGAAGTGAAGTACAAAGGAAAACACTTTGGTGAGGTGCTGCAAATGACCGTCGAAGAGGCGCTCGATTGGTTTGGCGCTATTCCCAAAATTGTGCGCAAATTGCAAACCCTCATTTCGGTGGGCTTGGGATACTTGCAGCTCGGCCAAGAACTCGTATCGCTTTCCGGCGGCGAGGCGCAGCGGCTCAGGCTTTCAAGAGAGCTGGCTAAACGGGAAAGCGGCAAAACTCTTTATCTCATCGACGAACCGACAGTCGGCCTGCACCCCGAAGATGTTCTAAAGCTGCTCAAAATTTTCCATGGTTTGGCCGATAAGAAAAACACCCTCGTCATTATTGAGCACAATATCGATGTGATTGTGAATGCCGACTATATCATCGATCTCGGCCCCGATGCGGGTGATGATGGAGGAAAGGTAATAGCAACGGGAACGCCTGAAGAAGTAGCCAAAGTAAAAACTTCGAAAACTGCAAAATACATTCATCACAAAATATTTTTGTGATATTAACATAGATATATGCTAATTCATCGAGTCTGTGAAGCTTTTCAAAACGCAAAAATCCTCTACGCAATCGTAGGTGGCTATGCTGTAGCTCTGCATGGAGCTCTTCGTGGAACTGTCGATATCGATCTAGTGATTCATTGGACATTAGACAATTTGCATAAAGCTGAGAATGTTCTACGAAAATTAGGTTTAGTTTCCCGCCTTCCGCTGAACTCCGACAACGTGTTTAATAACAAAGAAGATTACGTGGGAAACAGAAACTTAATTGCATGGAATTTCTACAATCCCGACAATCCTACAGAACAAGTTGACATTATTATTACTTACGATCTGTCTCCATCAGAAATAAAATCGGTTCAAACTAAATCGGGGGAGATTAAGATCTTATCCAAGGAAAGCTTGATTCGGATGAAAAGAAAAAGCGGTCGACCTCAGGATTTACAGGACGTTCTAGCATTGGAAAATTTATGATTCGTCCAGTTCAGTACTTTACTAAAGAATATTTAGATTTATGTAAGTCCTTTACACCCGATCAAATTCTAGAATTCCTAGAAAATTTTCGTCTTTTGATGGCTGATCAACTGAAGTAAATAAGATTTTTTAGTTTTAGAAAAAAACTCCCGTTTTGATATTATCTGTGGCCGTTATGAAAGATTCTGGAAAAATATCGTTTTTTGCTGCTGTCCTCATGAGTGTAAACATCATGGTGGGCGCAGGCATTTATTATGCTGTAGGGCCGCTCGCTCAAACAGCAGGCACCGTGAGCTTCTTCGGATGGCCCTTGATCGGCCTTCTCCTCTTCCCTGTGATTTGGGGGATCGCGAAGACAGCTGGACTCTTCCCTGGGGAAGGTGGATTTTACCATTACTGCTCTTCCGGCATCAACCCAACAGCAGGCTTTACGGCCCACTGGGGTTATTTGATTGGATTCATCGCCTCGGCAGCAAGCCTTGCAACAGTCCTTCGAAACGGCCTCGCTCAGAATGCGGGCATCAATCTCATTGGAGAGTATCCGATTCTTTTCAACTTGGGAGCCGTGATCTTTTATAGCCTGATCCAACTGCTTCCGTTATCTAAGATCAGTAAAATTCAAAGTATTGCGACTCTGATCAAAATTTCTCCATTATTCATCGTGATCGGATTGACAGTTTTTTACTTTAACCCAAACCTTCATTTTGAAATGAGCCGTCTGAGCAGCCTTAGCCTCATGATCCCGACAGTGATCTTTGGATTCTGGGGATTTGAAGCATGCTGCAGCATCGGCGGGTATTTGAAAGGAGGACCTCAAAAGGTTCCATCCGTGATCTTGATTGGATTTTTTGCAACCACGGCCCTCTACCTTCTCTTCCATTTCGGCCTCCTCCACATCATGGGAGCAGAGAACTTAGCGGCCTTCGGCGCTGTTGGATTTCCAAAATTTTTAGGCTTAAGCCCGATTTGGGAAGCGGCATTGCAGGCTGGAATTTTAGGCGCAATCCTCTTTTGCTGGGCAAACTCTATCTTGGGAATGTCTTTGGGCAATATTTCGAACATTTATGTTCTTGCAAAGCGGGGAATGATTTTTGGAGATCGTCCGCTTTCCAAACTCAATCGGAATGAGCGGCCTACTATGGTTGTCTTCGTTCACGGGGTGTTTATTTTCCTGCTCCTTACCTTCATCACAGACCTTGAGATCCTATTCTCACTGTCTAACTTGGGGATTTTGCTAGCCTTTTTCTTAACTCTTTTGTCTGCTTTCAACACTTATTTGAAGCAACAAAAGATTTTGAATGCATTGTTCATTGGAGTTGGGTTTCTCTCCTGCGCAATCTTAGGCTACTACAGCTGGACAAAACTTCCGAATATCTACTACACGCTCCCGCTCATTGGGTGGATGGCGATCGGTATCATTCAATTTAAGATCCGCCAGCGAAGAGTAGATAAACTAGTAGTCCTTAACAAAAATTCTTGAGAAAATTTCTAGCGTGAAAGCTGGCTGAAATCGACGACCGACAGGCTTCGCAAGTTGATCCGTATTCATACAATACGAATCAATTTGCGATCGTCGATTTGAGCCGAATTGACGCCGAAATTATTGCAAGGATTTTTGAAACGGTCTACTAGTAGTTCAGCCTATAGACAGATTCAGTTGCCTTTTTTCCCCTTCCTTCACAATATAAAGAGATATGGCCTTTCGATCAAAAATCTGGTTATGCCTTTTTACTGTTGCATCCATATCTTATGCAGAAGAATCAAGTTACGGAATCAGCGGAAACCCTGGTGCAGTCAATATCTTAATAGGTACTGGAGAGCTGGGTAAAAGGCTAAAGATTCCAGAAAGCTCTGGCATTCGATTGGGAGGACTCTGGATGGGTGATGGAAACCCAATCCTATCCGGAACGGATGGAAAACGCTTCACGGGCAACAGTGTTTTGATTCTAGATCTGTCCATCAATTTGGAAAAAGCCCTGGGATGGAAAGGTGGATTATTTGGCACTGAATTTTTGCAATTCAATGGCCAACTTACAAATGTCGATGCTGGAGTCGCGCAAGGATTCAACAGCATCACCGGAGCCCCCCCGCTCAATCGATCAGAACTATACCAAATTTGGCTTTTGCAAAAGTTCTTTGACGACAAACTATCCATACGGATCGGGAAAACCGCCCCTATTTACCATTTCAACAACGTTTCAAAGCCAGTACCCACTGTGAATCCAGCCATTTCGATCCCTTCTGTAAGCGGGCTGATTTATACCCCCATCTTCGTGAATACCACCATGCTCGGCGCTATCGGCGGTTATTACAACTCTGTCTACGGTATCGTAGCGACCATTGCTCCAATCAAAGAAGCTTATGTGAATTTAGGCTTCTTTGACGGGAACCTAGCAAGAGGCGTGCAGACCGGCTTAAAAGGGCCTCATTTCAATGGGTACTATTTTTCGATTGCGGAAGCTGGATATGGCTGGGCTTCGTCTAAACCGGGAATTGCGGCAATCGGCGGATGGTATCAAAGCGGCAGGCTTAAAAATAAGGGCCAAGTTCAAGAAGGCACCGGAGGCCTCTATTTTTTCGGCTCTCAAGCTTTATGGATCAAAAAATCCGAGAGAAAAAATATCTCTGGGTTTGTTCAATTTGGTTGGAATAATTCGAGAACTCTTCCTATGAATCTTTTTGCTGGCGCCGGATTGAGCGGCTTTGCCCTAATCCCAAAACGTCCGAATGACTCATTCGGAATCGGGATCGCATGGTCCCGCTTAAATCGCCATATTTTCCCGAGATATTCAGAATGGATGTTTCAAGGATATTACCAAATGTGTATCAACAATTCGATCTACTTCGAACCCGTGTTGAGCTACATTCCCAAACCTGGAGCAAACCCGAATCAATCCAATGTCTGTGCAATAACTGCAAGACTGACCGTATTATTCTAAGAGACAGAAAATTTTTATTCATATACGTTCAGGAAAAAAAGGATGCTTTAATGTTGCGGCAAATCTTATTCGTTGTATTCATGCTGAGCGGAAAGTTGCTTATGGGGGAATCTTATCAAGTTCCTGCCACATCTAAAACTGTGACGCTTGGTCTTTTTGATCTCAAAGCATCTCCTGCGGTAAAAGTCCGTTCAGGAGATATCGTCTCCATTGAAACTTGGAACAGCTGCCTGCAAATCATGCAGTTCAACAAAACGACACCTGCCGATGTAGCCAAATTCTATACGGAAAATGACATTCAAAATCGACGGGGAATGCACTCTTTAACTGGCCCTGTTTACATCGAAGGAGCCGAGCCTGGCGATATATTAGAAATCCGAGTCCTGGACATCAAGCTCACCGATTGGGGTTATAATTTTTTGAGCCCTACAGCAGGAATATTGTCCGAATTTACAAAACCTCAAATCATGTATTTTAAGTTCGATAAAAAAAATAACACAACCGAGTTTTCCAATGGGATATGCCTTCATTTAAAACCTTTTCCGGGCATCATTGCAGTAGCACCCCCTCTCGATTGGCCTAAAGAATGGCCCGTCAACATGGAAGAGAAAATGGGTCAGCCGGTGAAAGGAGAATTCAACTCAGTTCCTCCAGGCCCTTTTGCTGGCAATTTGGATCAACCTGAACTGCAAGCAGGCTCTATCCTCTTCGTCCCTGTCTTTCAAAAAGGGGCGCTTGTATGGACTGGGGACTCCCATGCAATGCAAAGCAACGGAGAAATCGATGTAACCGCCCTTGAAACTGCATATGAGTCGATCACCCTGCAATTCATTGTGAGAAAGGATTTGAAAGCAGAAGGGGTCTTTGACAAAACCAAACGAAAAGGGGCGAATGCTTTTAGCTGGCCAATCATCGAAAACTCTACCCATTGGATGATTGTCGGCTTGAACACCGACCTTTTCGAAGCCATGAAACTTGCATCAAAGAACGCGATTGACTTCTTGGTGCGTGTGCATGGATTGACTCCAGAAGAGAGCTATCAGTTCTTGAGCATGGTAGGCGATTTTGAAGTGGCAGAGGCAGTGAATGTGATTAAAAACGTGACTGTGCACATTCCAAAGAGTCTCTTTAAGAAAACCACTTTATGTTCAGAAGGATATTTTCCACTCCAAGCTCCTCAAACGAATCCAGACGCTCCTTGTACACCTCAAGAAGGAAAAACCATTAAATAAGAGGCTCCAATGAAAATGATCTATTTTCTTCTATTCGCATTGATGGGTTATGCTGATGAGCTTATTCTAGTCAATCAGACGGCTCACCCGGCAAAAAACCAATCAAAAATGGCTGTCCAATGGGCCTCTTCTGGCAAAGAAGTGGATGAATCCAATTCAGCATCACTTCAAGGAAAAAAACAAAATCCCGGTTCTCTTCAATTTGTTAGCTCAAATGGAAAGATCCGATTGGCAATTCCTAAAACAGCCGAATATTTTCGTGTTCTCATCTGGTCCAGGGAGGGAGGAGAGCCCGATCTTCTGACAAATTGGGTTGATATTGTGCCTAATAAGAGCTACACGCTGAAGACCGATCATCTGATCCCTTCAGTACTTATGTGCGGATCAGGTTGCTAGTAGTCCTTAACAAAAATTCTTGGAGTAATTTCGGCGTCAAAGCGGCTCAAATCGATGATCGCAAGTTGATCCGTATTGTATTAATACGGATCAACTTGCGAAGCCTGTCGGTCGTCGATTTCAGCCAGCTTTCACGCTAGAAATTTTCTCAAGAATTTTTGTTAAGGACTACTAGTAGACCACTTTTTTCACTTTGTGAGGAGAGAGTCTGACTCCCCTAGTTTGAGCCCCAGATATGGGAACATCTGCGATCAGGCAAATCTGTTTTTTCTGCTTTTGGCTCGGCGTGAATTGTAGTTCAACTTCCATTTTAGGATTGGTTGAAAGACACTGCAATTCCCCTTTTTCATCAAAGTAACGATAGACTTTATCGAGAATGAATTTTTCGACAATAAACCGTTTTGCCCAGACATGTCCTTTGTCTTTCATCTTGTATACGACATTAATCACCGTCTTTTTGTCGGCGATCCCAACCCAATTCGCTCCTTCAAAGTATTGCTTCTCAGGAATATTCACTACTTTGTAGGTTCCATCTTTATGCAAAATCAGCAGCTTGTCGAAATTGGTGCAGGTAAACCGTTCGCCCCCCGTCACCTTCGTGCCCACGAATCCAGTCTCAGGATCAAAACCAACCTTAATCTCTTTGGTTTCGATCGCTCGCCGGTCGATCTCTTCGATTGCCTTCACGCGGGTCTTTCTGGGAAAAAGAGAACCGTACTTCTCTAGTAGGGTTTGCAAATAGCGAATCGCGAATTTCTTCACATTCTTTAAGTTTTTGAGCACGCCGTCCAATGTCTCTTCTAAAATCGCGATCTCTTCCTTATTCCGGTCGATATCGAATTGCGAAATTCTGCGGATTGGGATTTGGAGCAGCTTTTCCCGATCCTCATGAGTCGGCTCTCTGAGTAGTTTTTTTCGGTATGGTTTTAAGGAATCAGACAAAGTCTCATGGATCTTTTCCAATGTCTTTACAGTCTCGATTTTCTTATAGAGCCTGTTCTCAATGAAAATCCTTTCCAATGTCTTATAAAAGATTTTTTCCAAAATCCGGTCCCGCTCAATCTCGAGCTCCCGCTTTAAAAACTCGACAAGTTTATCGGCATTGTAGGCAAGAATCTCGTGGACATTGGTCTCCCAAGGAAGACCGTCTTTAATCACCATGATTTGGGAATTGAGAGACACTTCGCATTCGGTAAAGCCATAGAGGGCGTCCAAAATCTCTTCTGCATATTGGCCGCGGGGAAGTTTTATCTCGATTTCCACATTTTCGGCGGTGTAGTCGTTGATCTCTTCGATCTTGATCTTTCCCTTCTTGGCCGCCTCATCGATGGAACGGATCAAGCTCTCCGTCGTTGTACCATAGCAGATTTCTCGAATGACCAGCGTTTTAGGGTCTTTGACCTCAATTTTTGCACGAAGTTTGACTTTCCCCTGCCCCTTATCGTACTCGCTCTTGTCCATGATTCCGCCAGTCGGGAAATCGGGGAAAAATTTAAAATTCTTCCCTTCTAGATAGGCAATCTCGGCCTCAAGAAGCTCGTTGAAATTGTGCGGCAAAATGCGGGTCGCCATGCCGACTGCAATTCCATCCGCCCCTTGCATGAGAAGTAGCGGAATTTTTGCAGGCAAAGTGACCGGCTCGTCATTGCGGCCATCATAGGATGGGATTTTCTCGGTAATATCGGGGTTGAAAAGGGTCTCTTTGGCTAGAGCTGAAAGGCGCGTTTCAATATAACGGGCCGCGGCTGCTGGATCGCCAGTATAGATACTGCCAAAATTACCCTGTTTGTCGAGCACATAACCTTTATTCGCAATCGTCACGAGCGCTTCATAAATAGGCGCATCGCCGTGCGGGTGCAGCTGCATTGTTTGGCCTACGATATTGGCCACTTTATGCAATTTATCATCGTTTTGCCGGAAAAGAATCTCTAAAATGCGCCGCTGAACAGGCTTTAAACCATCGACAACATTCGGGATCGCTCTATCCAAAATCACATAGGAAGCGTAGCGGATGAAGTGATCGCGCATCTGGTGCTTTAAATCATCCATTTTCGCTCACCAAATTTTGCATGATAAAGCTCTTTCTTTGCGGAGTGTTTTTGCCCATGTAGAACTCGAGAGTGGGTTTTACATCGGACAAATTCTGGACCACAACTGGGACAAGCCGCATGTTTTTATCGATGAACTGCTTAAATTCATGAGCAGAAATCTCGCCAAGACCTTTGAATCGAGTGACCTCTATCCCCCGCTTGAGCTCTTGCATCGCCTTTTCTTTCTCTTCTTCCGAATAGCAATAAATCGTTTTTTCTTTGTTTCTCACTTTGAAAAGGGGCGTTTCTAAAATATGGAGATGGCCGTTCATGACGAGGCCTTCAAAATAAGTCAGGAAAAAGGTGATGAGCAGGTTACGGATGTGCATCCCGTCGACATCGGCGTCTGTTGCAAGAATAACCTTGTGATAGCGCAAGTTGGATAGGTCGTCCTCAATATTGAGAGCTGACATGAGATTGTACATCTCTTCATTTTTGTAGAGCTGGTCAAGCTTCATTCCATGGACGTTAAGCGGTTTGCCGCGAAGCGAAAAGACCGCCTGGAATAAAGGGTCGCGGCTCATCACAATCGATGCAGAGGCCGACTCCCCTTCCGTAAGAAAGATCATCGTCTTTTCACCGTCTTTGTCGCTCAGGTGGAATTTAGAATCTCTCAGTTTTGGGATTTTGAATGAGATTTTTTTCTGCTTTTCCTTCGCATCCTTTTTAACCGCAGCAAGTTCCTTTCTCAATTTCTCATTGAAGTGGATTCTCTCCACGATCTTTTTTGCCGTCTCTTCATTCTTATATAGAAGGTTTTGGACTGCGTCTTTCACTTCTTGCAAGATAGGCCCGCGGATCTCATTATTCGAGAGCTTATTCTTTGTCTGCGACTCGAAGATCGGTTCTTTCACCTTGACTAAGACCGCCCCAATAATCCCCTCTCGGACGTCGATCCCTTGAAAATTCTTCTTCGCAAAGTCATTGACCCCTTTCAAGATTCCTTCTTTGAAAGCCGAAAGGTGCGTCCCCCCATCCTGCGTATATTGTCCGTTGACGAATGAAAAATAGGTCTCTCCGTAACTTGATGAATGGAGGAAGGCAAATTCGATGCTTTTGCCTTTATAGTGAAGCGGCTCGTAAAGCTTATCCTCTTGCACTTCTGAATTCAAAAGGTCGAGAAGGCCGTGTTCGGAACGGATTTTTTCCCCATTAAAGATCAGCTCTAGGCCCATGTTCAGATAGGCATAGTGCCATAGCCTTTTGAGGATCATCTCCTTTTGGAAGGCGTATTTTTTAAAAATCTCTGGATCGGGAATAAATTCTACAAAGGTTCCATCCTTTTCTGAACTTTTTCCCTTTTTCTTGTCCTTTAAAACACCCTTGACAAAACGGGCTTCGACAAACTGTCCTTCCCTGGTGCTTCTCACAGTAAAATGGGAAGAAAGAGCGTTTACTGCTTTCGTTCCAACGCCATTTAAGCCAACAGAAAACTGAAATACATCGTCATTGTATTTCGCGCCTGTGTTTATTTGGCTGACGCACTCAATCACTTTTCCAAGCGGAATACCGCGGCCAAAATCGCGAACTTGAACGGTGGATGTTTTTTCATTTAGATCGATGAGAATTTTGTGGCCATTGCCCATGATGAACTCATCGACAGAATTGTCGATGATTTCCTTGATCATCACATAAATACCGTCATCAGGGTGTGAGCCGTTGCCAAGCCTCCCGATATACATCCCGGGGCGCAAACGAATGTGGGTCAGCGCATCAAGAGACTGGACGGCGCTTTCATCATACTTTTTGGCCATATACTTCGTGGATATAACAAAATTGTGTCTTAATGTATACAGTTTGAACTTTTTTCATACGGATGTTAACATCCTTCGCCAAATGAATGCCATAGATCGTTTAGGAAGAGAACAACAGCCCTTTCCAGCTCTTCCCGCGGAAGAAAGAACTTTGATACAACGCATCTGCGATGTGATTGCACAAGCAATCGCAGCAATTGTTTCGTTTTTAAATTCTCTTTGCTGCCGGAGACCTTTGTCTGCAAGCCCTGTAGAGCAAGAGGCTCCTCCCCCTGAAATCAGGCAATTTTCATATCCGAGAGGACACAGATTCCGAGGGCAGCTTCGACTATTGAATGAAGGTGAAGCGCAGCCCATTGCAAATTACCGAGGATCTGGAAATTTCGAAAATCTGTGGGGAAGAGAAGCGATCGAATCAATTGCCCTTAAAGCTTTTATTTGCCTCAAAGCTGTTCATTATATAAATATTGCAAGAACAATTGATCTCTCAATTGATTCCTATGCAGAACACTTTATCGATGAACTCTTGTTGTTCGGAGCTCAGCACTTTTATAACAACCAAGGACAACCGCTTCACATACACCATGAAAGGATGGATCCCGCTCCGCAGATTCAAACGCTGGTCGAGCTGGCTCAAGCTGAAAACGCTCATGCCATAGGAGCAATTCTTCAAATAGGTCAAGCATATCACACCCTTTATATCGATATGGATCAGCAAAGATTCTATCATTTTAACCCGCAAGAAATTCCAGCAAGGCTAAGGATTTGCGGATCCATTGAAACTTTTATGGAACATTTACAACCAATCATGCAAGGCGGAGAACCGTTTGCCTTGCACCCCTACAGACAGATCAACTGAATAGCAGCTATATAAGTTCCGAAAATCATGGTCAGATAAACAGATGTTTGTTATTGTTCAATTTCCTTGTTTTAGAGAGGAGGACGAAAATGCGTTTAAGTGCGCTGTTTTTTGCAACCTTTGCTGCCTGCAGTATTTATTCTCAGGCAACTGTTTCTACCTCTTGTTGTCTACCTGATCCTGCTTGCTGCGGAAGTGCAACAATCCCCAAAGGGTTCATATTTGAAGGAAGCTATCTGTACTGGCTTGCTAAAGAAGATGGCCTTGAATTCGTTCAATCCTTGGATCAAACAGGCGGTTTTCCTGCAGGAATCAATGTCGATATAGTGATTGTCGAGCCGAATAGCAAATGGCACAGCGGTTTTCAAATCGGAGGCGGCTATATATTATCGCAGAGATGCCAGTGGGATTTTTTTGCAAATTGGACATCGTTTCATTCGAGTCAAAGGAATTTTGTCGCATCTGAGGACCCCGATTTATCTCCTCATATGCTAAGACCTGTATGGCTGCCGTTTATAATGGGGTCTGAAGCATTTAGTGGAGATGTTGTTTGGAAAGTCAATTTCAACACGTTCGATATGATGATCGGACGCGATTTTTACGCCGGACCATGGATTTCTTTCCACCCTCAGGCAGGGGTTAGGATTGCATGCATTAAACAAAAATATGACGCAGAATATAGCGGCGCTTATGTTCAAGGAAATGCGCCGATACCGATTGGAAACACTAGCTTTCAAGCAAGCTGGAAATATGACGGAACTGGCATTCGTTTTGGCTCAGATGCCGAGTGGCATCTTAATTCCAATCTTTCGATTGCTGGAAATGCATTCCTTTCCGCGATTTATGGAAAATACGATTTAAGAGAACGTTTTAAAGGAGCATTTGTAGTCTTTGATCCAGCACCAAATATTGTTCCTGAGACTGTTAATATTCACGATCAAACCTTTCGCGTGAGAACATGCATTGAAACCGAACTGGGTATCAAATGGCAGCAATATTTCAGCTGCGACAGGAGAAGGGTCCAGCTTGGCGTCTATTACGATTTTTCTTATTGGATTGATCAAAATGTCATGCTCAATCAGAATTTGAGCCTTGATCTTCAAACTGGCAACTCATTCGTAACCAACATCTCAAAATATGGTGATTTACAGCTTCAAGGCCTTCGTGTGAACGCAGAACTAAACTTTTAATACATTAAACTTACCAAAAGATATACACAATTTATTATTAAAAAAAAACACAATCTAGATAAAATGTTATTTCTACAAATTTATCAACCTATTGAAGAAGTGCGTTCGCTATCTGTCTTTGACAAAGCGAGAGAACAGCTTGCTATTACCTTGCAAAAAGACCCTGCTCAGATCCATTTACTTTCTCACGAGCAGGTTACCTGGAATGACACATCGTTAGGCTGTGCAGAGCCTGGGAAATGCTACCTCTTTGTCCTCACTCCTGGATATCGAATGCTTTTTGAAGTCGATGGGGAACACATTTTCGTTCACACCAATCTGACTGGAAGCATGATCGCAAGTCCTTTAATACACTTGCGGAATTGAAGGAACAAACTTCTTCATATCAGGCATTTTGAAGTTTTTTGGGAAATCGTCCTTTGAAGTTGGATACCAGGTGATGTTTTTTCCGAAAATGAACAGTTTTCCTCGGACGATGAGATATTCTCCCTGGCGCCAAAGAGAACAGTTATATCTCTTTCCTTTGGTGGGATCGAGGATCGTTCCATCGAATGTATTGCCTGACTCTTGCAGATTATAGATGATATCGAGTCCGCAAGTATGAGGATTGCCCACAACGCCATCAGCGCGGCCCTTCGGGTCGTAAATGGTGTCCTTCATCTGCCCTTCTTCATCATAGGTGCCGATGATTCTCCCGTAATAAAGTCCATCATGCTCATACACCCCGAAAACGCATTGAGGCCGCCCGTAATCATCTAGGCTCTTCCAAAACCCGCTGATATCTTCAGCTGCAAAGCCAGTCAAAACCATCGCCAGAAAAAAAATCATCCGCATAGCAATCCCTCTTTACTCAAATATCTATATTTTTTTACTGTGATGTTTGTCAAGAACGGAGTAAATATGTCTGAACACCACCCGATCACTTCGAGGAAAAAAGCGGGAGCGCTATCAACAGCTCTCTTTCTTTTGGGCCTCGCCTCGCTCATCCTTACCGAGGATTGGTGGCCAGGCATTATGCTGATTGTCGGTCTGCCGCTCGCGTTAAGGCAATTTCTTTTAGGACGGACCTACGACGCGATGGTCTCTCTTCTTGTATTCGTAGGTACATATGTAACAGTTGAATTTGATATTTCTTGGAAAATTTTTCTCCCAGTCCTTTTCACACTAGGAGCTATCTACATTCTCTTCCGAGAATTTATGGGCCCAGATGAGACCACAGAGGAAGAAAAAGAAGAAGAGCTCAATCACGAAATCGAAGAAGAAAAAAAATAAGAGTTTTATTCAATTTCATCATTAACTCCTCATTAGATATACTGCTTGAACATGACTTCAAGCATTAGTTTTACACGCGCAGCACAAGTTGGAGTTTGCGCAGTCGCCGCCGATCTATTTCTGAACCAAGGGCGATGGACAAGCGGCCTCCTTTTGGCAACCTTGGGCAGCAGCGCTCTAGAAATATTGAAGGAAACAATAAACGCTGCGGAAAGATCCCGTTATCGCGTTATCAAGTATACAGGTTTCGATATCCCGCAAGACGTAGAAAGCTTAAAAAGAGCTCTTCAGCGGATAAAAAAAGATTACTCTGACGAGTATGAAGATTATTTAGAGAAAAACCAGCTCTCCTCAGAACAAGAGATCTTGGACCATTTCCAAAAAAAGCTCTCCAAGGGATGTTGCTACGGAATCGCAAATACTCTTTTCGATAAAATATTGCGAGGTCAAGGTGCAAACATTCAGGAAAGCGCCCGCCGAATTGAAAGCGAAGATGCTTTTTACCATCAAATTTCACAAACATTCACCACAAGTGAAATAGAGGGCGCAGAACGCGTGCTGCATTTAAAGAGGCGGTGCAAACAAATATCTAAGCTTGAGGCGGCTCTAAAAGTTCTAGAAGAAGCTTTTGAGCGTAAAGAGATTCCTGTTAACCTAAACAAGGGTGACAATGATCAAAAATTAGAAACTCAAGAGGTTCTCCTAAAAATGCAAGAGCGCCATCCCCTCCTTGCATTTTCAAGTTCCGATAGATTCCCAGCCATTGCTCCCTTCAGCACCTATCGAGAAAAACTGGAAGAAGCTCTGACCGCCTTGGGAAAGGAAAACATTATAGGCATTATCGATTTACCAAAACATGTGGTAAGCTTTCAATATGGGCCAGCTGGTTACTTCATTTATGATTCTTTCAATCAAGATAAGGGGCTCTTTCAATACCCCAACGCAGAAACTTTTTTCCGAGAAATGAGGAAACATGTTTTGTATGACTTACAAGGCGTTAAAAATAGGGTAATTGAAGAAGAAAACCCCAATTTAACATCTGA
The DNA here is from genome assembly GCA_019694475.1 of Parachlamydiales bacterium. Taxonomy (GTDB): domain Bacteria; phylum Chlamydiota; class Chlamydiia; order Chlamydiales; family SM23-39; genus REEB52. The sequence goes on along the minus strand of JAIBBX010000006.1, from coordinate 71,945 downwards.
AGAAATACTCAAAGACGCAAAAGAGCTCGTGAATAAAGTGGAAATTATATACAGGCTTTACCCCATTGATGAGACCGCTGGGTAAGTCTCTCTCTTGATCTCTGTGGGAAAAAATATGCCTTACGAGCGGGTGGAAAAGTAATCGATCCCCATTGCAGAGCGAACCTCTGTTAGGGTCTGATTCGCCTTTTTATTCGCCGCCTCAGTCCCCTGCTTCAACATCTGCATGACTGCGCCCGGATCTTTGGCGAATTCCTCTCGCCGCTTTCGAATGGGTTCTAGGAATTCTTGTAGGACATCCAAAAGATACTTTTTCACAACTGAATCGCCGAGGCCGCCGCGGGCATAGTGGGCTTTCATCTCATCGATCTTGGCCTTATCTTTGCCAAAGGCATCGAGATAAGTGAAAACAGGGTTTCCTTCTACTTTCCCGGGATCTTCCACCTTCAAGTGGCCCGGGTCGGTGTACATCCCCTTCACCTTTTTTGCCACAACATCAGCAGGATCGGAGAGGAAAATTGCATTCCCTAGACTTTTGCTCATCTTGGCTTTTCCATCGATGCCTGGCAGACGGGCCAGAGTCGATGTGACAGCTTGCGGCTCGACGAGGACATCGGTCTTATAAAGACGGTTGAATTTACGCACCACTTCGACGGTCTGCTCAATCATGGGAATTTGGTCATCGCCCACCGGGACAATCGACGCTTTGAAAGCAGTGATGTCGGCCGCTTGGGAGATTGGATAAATCATGAACCCGGCAGGAACCTCTTCGCCGTACCCTTTTTGCTGGATCTCCAGCTTGACTGTCGGGTTGTGCTTCAGCCTATTCCAAGTGACGAGATTGAGATAATACATCGTCAATTCGGCGAGGGCCGGAACAAGCGACTGAATAAAAATCGTGGTTTTCCTTGGATCGATCCCTACGGCGAGATAATCGAGGGCAACTTCCATGATGCTGCTGCGGATAAGGGCCGGCTCATGAGCATGATCTGTCAGCGCTTGCGCATCCGCGATCATGACGAATTGACGGTGCACGTCCTGCAGCTTTACACGGGCTGCCAATGAACCCACGTAATGGCCTAGATGCAGTTTCCCTGTTGGGCGATCTCCGGTAAGGATGATTTTTTGTTCAGACATGTTGGATATTTTATTCGTCTAGGCTTTAAGAAGCAACCGCGTTACTGAAATTCCATTGAAAGCCATGTGGGCAGCGCATGGCGCAGTGATATCTTTCGATTCTTCATCCTTGAGAGCGGAACAAGCAATTCCGACTAAAGAGGTTCCAATCACAATCGGTATATTCGCCCATCCTTGCGTGGGAGAAAGATGGGCGAGTCCAAAGACTGTCCCGCAGATCGTCCAATAAATCGCCTTATGGAAAGTGTTGTTGATTACATCGTATCCCCACCCCTCCATTTTCGTTTTCATCCACCCATTAAATCCTCCACGGAATATGGCCTCTTCCAAAATAGGACCCAAAATGACGACGTAAAACAAAAAGGTTGTCAGAAGAGCAGTCCTCACCACCGTGGAGCCGATCTCTTGTATCCATTGAATCAGGCGGACGGCATCTTGCGATTCGGTCAATTCAAATTTAAAATACGCCATGAGATCGCACACTCCCTCTATGGCATAATGAACGACAGGATAAACAGCAATCGATGCTAAAACCCCGGTTCCTATCTTTGGTGAATCGCAGGAACCCCGGAAAATTGTTTCATTTTCCCGGTTCACAATTCGAATCGCGCCGCAACTCATATCAAAACCCTTTTTTTAAAAATGAAGAGCAAGAAGCATATCAAAAACTCTATTTAATCCACCCTTAGAAAATTTTCTGTTTTTTTTGTTGGGAGTAAACTCGAAAGGTTGATATAAAACCCCTATCAAACGCTGATAGAAAATGGCAAAAACAGAAAACCCGTTACCCACTGTGATCGGCCCATACTCCATTGTCCAAAGCTTGGGCAAAGGAGGCATGGGAGAGGTGTATCTCGCGACAGACCCGGCTTGCAGTCGGCAAATCGCGATTAAACGAGTGCGGCCTGAGCTCAGACTCAATAAAACGATCCAAAGCAGATTTTTACGAGAAGCCAAAGTGGCCAGCGCTTTAAGCCATCCGTCGATCGTGCCCATTCTGTCGATCCATTCTGCGCCGCCCGACATTTATTATACGATGCCCTTTGTCGAAGGGGTCACATTGAGACAGATCCTCCGTTCCGGAAAAGACGAGGAAATCCATCCTGCCCGCAATTCGATCCCGGCGCTTGCCCGCATTTTCCTGCAGGTGTGCGAGGCAGTTGCCTATACGCATTCGAGGGGCATTTTGCACCGCGACCTCAAGCCGGAAAACATCATCGTCGGGAAATATGGCGAGGTGATGATCCTCGATTGGGGAATCGCCGACTTCATCGATCAGATCGGCGAAGAAGAGCCGCTCCCTCAAAATAAAATCAAAGGCGAAGACCTGACCCGTCCAGGCAAAATTACAGGTACGCTCGCTTATATGGCCCCCGAAAGGCTGACAGGGAAATCCTCTTCCGTCCAAACCGATTTATACGCTCTTGGCGTGATTCTCTATCAAATGCTCACTTTGCAGCTCCCCTTCCAAAGAAAGACAATCGCGGCTTTCCGCAAGCAAGTGAATAATGAAGAGCTGATCGATCCGATCGAAGTGGCTCCTTATCGTGATATTCCTCATCAATTGTCTACGGTGTGCTGCAAATGTTTGGCCAGATCGGTCAAAGACCGGTATAAAAGCGCAGAAGAACTCATCCGTGAAATCAAGAACTATATTGAAGGGCGCCCCCAATGGATCTTGAACTCTGAATTGAAGCCAGACCGAAAGGCCGATTGGCAATTCCAAGAGAATGTGCTTTTAGCAAAAAATATCGCGATCACAAGAAATTTAGACGTCACCGAATGGGCAGAGCTCATGATTTCCAAAAATCCATTCGCTGGCAACCTGCGGATCGATGCGGAAGTCGCTTTGAAACCTGGCGGGCATGGCCTTGGATTTCTTCTCAGCGTTCCAGAAGAGAGCCATAGCCTCGAAGAAGGATACTGCGTTTGGGTTTCAGAATCGGGATGCAAATTATTCCGCAATAACGTGCAGCTCCTTGAAACTAAACTTCCGAATTCTCCGCAAAAAGTCACGATCGAAAAAATCGATGATCACATAAAAGTATGCATCGACGGAAAATTAAAGCTCAATTTCGTCAGTCACTTACCCCTGGCTGGCAATCACATCGGCTTATTACTGAAAGATGGCCAGTTCGATTTGAAAAGTATGAAAGTACTCGACGCAAGCCACAATGCCATGGTGGGATGTTTAGCTGTACCGAATGCTTTCTTAAGCCACAGGCTCTATGACACAGCGCTCCAAGAATACAGAAGAATCGGACAATCTTTTCCAGGAAGAATGGAAGGGCGGGAAGCTCTTTTCCGCGCAGGACTGACCCTCATCGAAAAGGCGCGGGCGGAAGAAAACGATCAACTTTATCATCTCGCGCTCAAGGAATTTGAAAAGCTGTACCGCACTCCAGGCGCCCCGCTCGAATATCTCGGCAAATCTTTGGTCTATGAAGCTCTTGGCGATTTCGAAGAAGAGGCAAAGTGCTTAGAACTGGCTTTAAGAAAATTCCCAAACCACCCGCTTCTAACCATGCTCAAAGAGCATATCGTCTATCGGATGCATGAAAGCTCACTCAATAACAGAGAAGCCGCCTACCGGATTATTTTGCTCGCTATCCGGCATATTCCCGATCTTTTGAAAAACCCAGATACGCATCATCTCATCGATAGCCTAGAGAAAAACTGGGAGATTTTGCCATTCATTGAACCGAGCGACGACAGACTCAATTCGATTGCTATCTTACTCGCCTTCTGGCTTGCAAAGGTGCCCATTCTTGTTGAAATTGCGCAAAGCGTGAAAGACAATGAGCCTCTTTTCAACAACGCACTGGTCTGCCTGCAAGAATTGGAGGCCAAAGATGCTCTGCAAAAATTCCTCCCAAAAAAACCGCGCAAGAAAAAAACGCTGGTGGTTTGGAATTTGCTCCTCAATAAAAAACTCTCCGAAGCCAAAGCCATCTTCGACCAATATCCTGAAGCCGTACAACAAGAGACTTCCCCGCTACACTTCTCTTACGGAACCTATCTATATATGACAGAGGGCAAAGCTGCCGGAATGCGCCACTTTGGATCTGTATTGGAAACCCGCTATCCGCCCACAACCGCTCTCCCAAGCCTCTTCCTGACAGGAAGGCTCGAAGGATGGATGGAACACGCTTTTTGGTGGGAGAAAAAAGAACTCCACCGCCAAATCGATCTTTTCTATCGCTGCGTTGGAAAAAAATAATCAATCGCGATGGGGAATTCCCCACTCATCGAGTTGGGCCAGCGCCTCGGCCATTTCTTGTTCTGGCTCTTCTTCAATAAGACTGGGATCTACGTCATCGGTATATTTTGGGATTCGGACAATCGGAGGGATTGCGGAAGGAAGGCAATAATGGGCTCTTTTTATTCTATTCCATGATCGTTCCGATATTGGGGCTTCGCGGAGATAATCGATTGCAGTTTCAAGCCTGTCTTTCGTTTTTCGCATCATCAAAAACCTAAAACTACTTCGCTCATTGTCTCTTTCGAAACCAGGGATCGCTGCGATTTCATAACCGTTTTCACGCATCTGTTTGATCCATTCGTCAACATTGACTCCTTTCAGCTGGAATCGATCAATCAACAAAAAACCGCCAGGTTTCAATACCTTATAAGCTTCCTTCAGAGCAGTCAGTGGGTCGACCATATGCATAAACGCTAAATGAGAAACAATGAAATCAAAATGATTGGAGGGAAATTCCCGACTCAATCGCTCAGCATTGCAGATTCGATATCGATCATCGGGAGCAGCGTGCCTCATAGGAGTTGCTGTAATTCCGTAAGCTTTGATCCTAAAGGGCATATTCTCAATAAAACGTCCATCCCCCGTTCCAATGTCCAAAACCTTATATTTTTTAAACAGCGAGCAGCACCAGCTTTTAGAAAACACCTGTTTAGACAGCGTATGAATCACCTCTTTGGCTGAAATCCCCAAAGGAAAGACGTAGTCTTGATGGCCTTTAAAAACATACCCGGAATTTCCAGCTCGATGGCTAGCCAACACTCTGAAACAATCATCAGATAATTCTGAAACTTCAACCGGAATCATAAATTAATTATATCACAGACAATTAATTATAATAAACTCGCAATTCAATTAAAAATATTAATACAACGCTCGACTTGTAAGAGACTGTCAGAAGGGCCTTTAAAATAAACATAGTTATGGTAAAATGCTCATCCATGAGCGAATTACCAAAGGCATTTGATCCAAAACTCGTCGAAGAAAAGTGGTACTCTTTCTGGGAAGAAGGGGGCTATTTCCGAGCGGATCCTCATTCCAAAAAAGATCCCTATTGCATCGTCATTCCTCCTCCGAATGTCACCGGAGTTCTGCATATGGGCCATGCTTTGGTCGATACGCTGCAAGACATTTTGATCCGCTGGAAGCGGATGCTCGGGTTTGAGGCTCTTTGGATTCCAGGCACAGACCATGCCGGCATCGCGACTCAAACTGTTGTGGAGCGCAATCTCTTTTTAAAAACAGGCAAGCGCCGCAAAGATTTTGAGCGCGAAGAGTTCCTCTCTCACGTTTGGGCTTGGAAGGAACAGTGCGAAGGGCAAATTTTAGGCCAGCTCAAGAAGCTGGGCTGCTCGTGCGACTGGTCGCGTCTGCGCTTCACGATGGACGAGGGGTGCAACAAAGCTGTCCGGACCGTTTTTAAGAAAATGTTCGATGAGGGGCTCATTTACCGGGGCGACTATCTCGTCAATTGGGATCCAGTGACTCAGACAGCCCTCTCTGACGATGAAGTCGAGCATGAAGAGCGCGATTCATATCTTTGGCACATCCGGTATCCGATTGTAGGCGGCGGCCATGTAATCATCGCAACTACCCGTCCAGAAACGATGCTTGGCGACACAGCTGTGGCTGTTCATCCGAGCGATGAACGATATTTGCACCTGATCGGCAAAGAGATCGAGCTGCCGCTAACTGGCCGGATCATTCCGATTATCGGCGACGCCTTTGTCGACCCTGCTTTTGGATCGGGCGTTGTAAAAATCACCCCGGCCCATGATTTCAACGATTTTGATGTAGCAAGACGCAACGATCTTCCCATGATCAACATCATGACCCCTGATGGCAAAGTCAAAGTGGGCGGTTACTCGGGCATGACCATGGAAGAGGCTAGGGCCGAAGTCCTCAAAGACCTAGGCGATTTGGTTGTGAAAAAAGAGCCGCACAAATTGCGAGTCGGCGTTTCATACCGATCAAAGGCTGTCATCCAGCCGTATCTTTCCAAGCAATGGTTCATCAACATGGGCCATTTCAAATCGAAATTGATTTCCGCTGTTAAAGACGGAAGGGTCCGCCTCATACCGCCGCACTGGGAACAGACCTATTTCCATTGGATTGAGAACTTGCGCGACTGGTGTATTTCGAGACAGCTTTGGTGGGGCCACAGAATCCCTATTTGGTATAAAGGCGATGAAGTGATCTGCTACGATGGCGAAGGAGATCCTCCTGGTATCGATTCAAGCTGGACCCAAGATCCAGATGTGCTCGACACTTGGTTTTCTTCAGCATTATGGCCCTTCAGCACGCTTGGCTGGCCTGAAAAAACAGACGATCTGAAAAAATTCTATCCTACCTCGGTTCTTGTGACGGGGCACGACATCCTCTTTTTCTGGGTGGCCCGCATGATCATGATGGGCGAATATGTGATGCATAAAATTCCTTTCCACGAGACATTCCTTCACGGACTGATTTATGGGAAATCGTACTGGCGCACGACGCCGCAAGGAGTCGCCTACGTCGGAGCCGAAGAGAAGCGGAAATACGATCTTGGCGAGCCTACTCCCAAAGATGTCGAATCGAAGTGGGAAAAAATGTCCAAGACCAAGGGCAATATCATCGACCCGCTCGAATTGATCGACACCTATGGAACGGATGCGATGCGTTTTGCTCTTTGCTCCAGCGTGACCCATGCAAGGCAGATCGACCTCGATTTACGCCGGTTCGAAGAATATAAGAATTTTGCCAATAAAGTTTGGAACGGCGCCCGCTTTGTGATGATGAATCTCGAAGGAGTCAAATTAAGCGAAGGGCTGAATCTCAAACTTCTCACCCTCGAAGACAAGTGGATCCTCTCCCTCCTCCATCGGACCACGCAAGAGATCAACCAATGCTTGACCGACTATACTTTTGATCGGGCAGCAACCCGCGCTTACGAATTTTATTGGAACGATTTTTGCGCGAATTACGTAGAACTCGTTAAACCGGTTCTTTTTGGAAAGGCAGGCACTCCGGAATTGAAGGCCAATAAGCAAAAATTGCTTGTGATTCTTCTTTGCAATGCGCTACGCCTCATGCATCCGATATCTCCATTCATTACAGAAGAGATCTTTTCAAGGCTCAAAGAACAGCTAGGTCCATTGCATATTGCGAATGTCGATCTGCATACTCAAGAAACAGTCACCGCTCTCCTCTCCCCTGCTTGTATTGCCGCTCCATATCCTAAACCGATTGGGAGCGCGCAGGAAAAGATCGAAAACCTATTCAATCAGATGAATGAAATTGTCCGGCAGGTGCGCAATATCCGTGCGGAAATGCAGCTGGCTCCATCTGAAAAAACAGAACTCTTTGTTGTAGGAGAGCCCCAAGACTATAAGCTCGTGCAAGAAAACGAGATGATTTTGACGGCCCTCACTCAAACCACCCAAGTCACCTATACTGAGAAAGAGCCTGCAGCCTTTGGCGCAAGCGCTCTAGTCAGTTCGCTGAAATTGATGATTCCGATTCCTGAATCTCTCAAGATGAGAGAAAAAGCCCGCCTTGAAAAAGAGCGGGAGAAGCTGGAAAAGGGGCTTGAGTCGACCAAAGCTAAATTGAGTAATGAAGAGTTTCGCTCAAAAGCCCCATCGCATGTCGTAGAAAAGTTGGAAGAAAACCTGGCTCAGACCCAAAAACAGCTCAGCGACATCGCCGAAAAATTAGGCCAGCTTTAATCTGTGAGTTGAGTCCAAGATTTGGGAAGGTTAATCAAGTGGAGATTCCTTCTTCTTAGATAAAAGGTCTCGAATAGAAACTCATCTTCCCAAGAGAATCGTTCTTTCCAACCCAAGTATTCATCCGCTGGATGCAAATCTGACAGCATTTCAGAAACAATCAAATTGGCCTGGTAGCTTAAAATGGATAGGCAGTCTTTATAAAAAATGGTGTATGGAGATCCCAAAATCGGATTTGGATAATAGACACACCATCTTTCTGTAGACGTATCTTTGAAAAGAGCTCCGGGAGTAAAAGTATTGGCATTGAGAAGCCCTAGGATTGAATTTTGCGGTTGACGCGCGGTATAAATGCGCAAGGTTGAACCTGTTGTGATGGTTGCTGAAGAATTCATCAAAAAGGCGCCTGGGCCGATTAGCGGACGAATGGGAGCTTGATTGTCAGTTACAAGATCGACGCTGCCGCCTGCGGCGATAAATCCAGTCGCACTCATTTCAATGTTGTTTTGGGCAATCATGAAAACATTGCCGCCTGTCGTAACGCCGTTGGTAATGAAAATATTGTGAAATGGATCTACAGTGATATTTCCTTGGATCGATGTCAAAGTCAACTCATTCAAGTTCGCGCTATTTCCAATCGTCAAATTGGCCTGAGAAAACGTTGTAAAATTTTCCGCAGAGCTGACGTGGATTTCGCCTAATACGGAAGTAAAAGCAATCCCAGTTCCCAAAGAGCCGGTATCCACTTTAAAACCGCCGCGGAAATTGCTAATTTGAGCGGGAGAAGTCAAGGCTAGAGGGGTTGAAGAGAGAAAAGAATTAGAAGATGCAGTCCAAGCCTCGCCGCTGGTAAAAGAATGATCGGCCAATGCGATAATTGGGTGGATGGTGTAGGGAATCGGGGCTTCAGAAGCATTGAATCCGCTTGATACAATCAGGTCTCCTCCTGTCTTAATAATAAGAGAGCCATTATTGTTCGGCACCAGGCCTCCGCGGTCAAAGGGATCCACTAAACCTGGGCCTGCAGCTACAAAATCTAAATAAGCAATCGATCCCGTAGGTCCATTTTGGGCCGTAAAATTGCCAAAGGCAGAAATTTGAACTAAATTCGTGTCTGCAAGGTTTGGAAGAAGAAATATAGAAAGATCAAACCATGCGGAACCAATCATTGCATGATTATTGGCTGCCAATGATCCTGCTGTTAGATTCACATTTCTTCCGGCGGCTAAAACAACGGGGCTATTTTCTCCAGCAATGTAGCCGTAGGCGCCTCCCATCGCAGAATTACCTCCCGAAATAGAAATATCTCTTCCCGCATGAAGAGTGACGCTGGCAGGAGAGAGCGAATCAGGCCCTTGGCCAAGGAAACCAAATGAATATAAAAATGCTTCCCCGCTTAAGCCGGTTCCCCCAGTAATGATGAAATCACGGCCTACTTGAATTTCTCTCGTGCTAAAATTCGCAATGAATCCCCAAGCTTGATCTCCGGAGCCTCCCGTTACAGTAAAGTCGTTGCCTACAATCACCTGAACTAACCCAACAGGACCTGCCCCAATAAATTGATCGAGTCCTCCACGAGAGGTCATACCCGATCCTGCTTGAATCGTAAAATCATGCCCCACTTCAATAAAGGCATTTGAAAAAGTGAGCACCCGCGACTCGCTCGTGGTTCCGGATCCGGAAGTGATGTTGACATTAGAATCTACCGTCAATGACCCAAAGTTACCGATTGTTAATATTTGCTGGCCTTGACTTGTTGGATTGCCGATGATTAAATCGTTACCGATAGTTACACGATAGCCGTCGTCTCCTGATATATTGCAAGTTGAGCCTAGGCTTGTAGTGGAATCAATCGTCAGATCGTTTCCTACAATTAGGGTTGAATTCTTCCCTGTTGTATAAGAAACAGCGCCGCCATTCCCCAGCATATTCCAGTTACCATGCACATTCATAAGCGAACCATCGCCAGAATTCCATGAAGATGCAGATCCGCCTACATTCCCTTGGGTTGTGAGATTCCCCCCGATAATGACCGTTTGAGCATGCCCTGAATCGGACTGAACAAGAGAAGAAGCTGGAGGCACATTAGAAAAAGCATCCTGCACGAAATCTGTAACTACATGGATTGTTTGAGGGCCTCCTGCGCCGAGTAAATTGTCATAACCCAATATCGTCTGCCCTAGCAATGTGATTGAACCGGCATTGATCAATTGAGACGTTCCATATCCAATTTCTGCTTGATCATTGAGAACATTCAAAATACCCGAGAGAAACAGATTTCCCGCGCAATTGACAACTTGATTGCCCGCGCATGTAATTTTCGTTGAAACGTCTTGCTGATCTCCTGCAACCATCCGAATCCGCCCAGCATTGACTGTTTGGTTAGCTTGTGCTGCGATATAGCAGCCTGCTAAATCTTGAGCGGGGGTCGTTCCTCCTGTCATCTGCAACAAGTCAGCGACGTTTACCGTTTGACTCGCATTGGTTTGCAAAATGGCTTCACATTGCCCAGTCGCATCAGTTCCTCCAAGCATGCTTAGACTTCCTGCAGAAAACACCATATTGCCGCTTGAAATCACGCTAGCGTTTGTCATGTTTCCCGATCCCCCATTGATTTGAGCAAGACCAGTTATGGTTGCCTGAAGGGGCGCAAGCGCTGTTATCTGAACGTGATTTCCCGGATCTCCTCCTCCTTGGACCAAGAATGTCGCAGCGTTTATTGTAAGGCCTTGGTCGCTCAAAATATCAATCGCACCAGGAAAACCAACATTTGGAGGTTGAATTTGCAAATTGGAAGATGCGGTCATTCTCAAAGTACCGAAGGGACCAAGAGCATTGATTTGAATGGCATTCCCTGTCGGATCGCCAATCGAAATATTGGCTCCACTCATTGAAATCCCGCCGTTTTCCGTTTGAAAAAGAATTGTTCCGGGCTGACCCGGAAAACCAATGACGACATCTCCTGTTCCCGTTCCTCCCGAATCCGCAATCAAAATGATTTGATCTCCAGCGGAACTCAAAGGGAAGGGAGCTTGGATGGAATCTTGGATCAGAAGATTTCTCCCTGCTTTGAGAGTCAAAGAAGTGGGTCCCATCCAAGTAAGCGGCGCACTTAAAGTGATATCGCCAGAGCCGCCTGCGGTTGCCGGGTTGGTTTGGACTGTAACATTGTTATTGGCAAGAGCATTAGCAAGCTCTGTTACATTCAGGACTGCGGGCTGTGATCCGGAAGTGGCTGAATGACAGGCTCCCAAAGGCAAGGTTCCATCAAAACAGGTCCCATTTACAGGGAACATCCCTCCGGATGTGCCGCCAGCGCTAATCGTAATATCATTCGGGTCAAGAAGGAGATTCCCTTTTTCTATCTGTGAAGAGCCGTCAAAAGTTCCTGCAAAATGCAATGCTTCTTTGCCTGAGATTTCGGCAAAACCTCCTTTTCCAATCCCCCCTTTGGCAAGGACGGAACCTTGAAAATAGGTCTGATTTCCCAACAAAAGAACAGTTCCTCCATCCACATTCGAGCTTGCAGAAATACGAGCAGAAGCATCCATTGCAACAAAGGATCCTTCGATTCGAACTTTCCCTCCTATCTCTAAGCTGTCAGAAGAAATGTTGGAGTGTTCTTGCAGATGTATAAAATCTCCCAGCAAAATGGTCTCATTCGTAGCATGAATCGAACCGCTGTGACGAACGGTTGAGCTCTCGATTCCGTCTCTCCATTTGAGATCATGCAAAGAAATGCTGCCGCCAAACAACCCCGCTTTGCTTTCTGCGAAAATCTGTCCCTTATTTTCCACCTTATTTCCGATGAGAAATACTTCGCAGCCGGAAATTTTTCCTTCGCACAGGACCAAGGAATCAATTGTTTTGCTCTCAAAAGACAAAAAACCTTTATTCAAATAAAGATCTCGATTCACATCAAGCGATGAAGCGACAAAAGATCCTGTATGTATGGACGCTTCTCGTCCCACAAGAATTCCATTGGGATTGATCAGCACAAGTTGACCATTCGATTCCAATCTCCCTAGAATTTGAGAAGTTTCGGCGCCGAGAACGTAATTTAAAACTGTGCTTTCGGCATTCGGCTGCAAAAAGCGGGTTGTCTCAGATTCGCCGACATGAAATTTCGCCCATTCAAGAATCGTCCGATCGGATGTGATGATCTCTAAACATTCTGGAGAATAGAGATTCAAAGAAGCTTCTCCAGAAGAAATATGCGGAGCTTCTGGGAGCGCGTACAGGGATGACAAGGCTAAACAGGCGAAAATTCTAAACGTCATAGGTTAATCCGTTTTTTATCATTGTGCAGTCCATACAGAATTTTTGCAAAAAAATACTTGGCTAGGGATAGCAAAACGATTATGTTGAAAACATGCTCTCGTTTAGAAAGAAAATCACGATCAGCCACATCTTTGTATTCATTATTCTTTCGCTTTGCGTAATCCCTGTTGTCAAATCGACAGCCATGCTTGGAATGCGAAAGGCAATGGTCCATATGACCGAAGGGATGATCGAAAAGCTTCAAGCTGAGCCCAACACTCAAGCGATGGTCCAGCTCATGAAAACGGATCCTGAATTCATATTCCGTCCATCGAGCTTATTGGACGCAGAGGGAAATACACTCTATCACAATGAAATACCTGATTTTACTGAGGAACAGATTCAGACCATACAAAAAAATGAACCCGAAGTCATACAAACGGTAAAATATGGATACGGATTTTCGAAGCGCATGTCCCCATTTTTTCATAAGGAATTTTATTTTGTTGGGCTTCGCTTTGCAGCAAATGGGCAAGCCTACATCCTTCACGTCAACTTCACTATTAATATCATCGATCAAATAATCCAATGGTATGACATTGCAATTTTAATTTTGTGCGTTTTATTTATTGCAACCACAACAATCGCGAATGCCAGCATTGTTCATATCATCCTCAAACCCCTTAAATACATTATTGATGCTTTAAAACCATACGAGCAGGGGAAAGAAGAATTTCTTCCTGAAATTGCTTTACCTGAAATTGAAGAGAAGGGTGAATTTGGAAAGCTTGCGAACATTTTCAATTCTTTGCGGCTAAGAATTAAAAGGGAAATAGAACATCTGCAGGCGCAAAAAGAAGAAACGGAAGAAATCCTCGAATCTCTAGGCGAAGGGGTTGTTGCCGTCGATCTCGATGCAAACGTTGTATTCATCAATGCAACCGCATGCAAAATGCTTGAGATAGAAAAGAGAGAGATCATATACAGCTCTCTCAATCAGTTCTCTACCGAATTATCGAGAGAAGGACATGAGCTCATCCAGCATGCTTTAAAAAATTCTGAACCGATCATTCAAACAATTACGATCCGCGATACAGCGCCGCTCTTCTACGATCTGATTGCTGCGCCGCTTGCTCATAAAATGGGAGCCATCTTAGTGATCCAAGACAAAACTTACGCTTATCGTCTTCTTGAAGTAGGCAAAGATTTTGTAGCGAATGCTTCTCATGAGCTTCGCACACCGATCACGATCATCCGCGGATTTGCGGAAACGCTCCAAGACATTCCAGATCTCTCGAAAGAAATGCTTTATGAGATCACAGAAAAAATTGTCCGCACCTGTATGCGCCTTGATAAATTGGTTCGGAGTCTCATTATTCTATCTGACATTGAACACATTCCGCCAGAAAGGCTTCAGTCCACTGATTTGATATTAGCTGCTGAAAGATGCATCGACCAACTCTTAGCCCTTAATCCTCAAGTTAAAGCGAATCTAAAAACGGATCTTGAGAAAGCTCTCATTATTGCCGATGTGGATTTGATTGAGATGGCGATTACGAACATCCTTGAAAATGCGGTGAAATATTCGCAAGGCAATCCAGAAATCGAAGTCCGCATTGAAAAACAGAATCGCGAGATTCAGCTCAGCATTCAAGATAATGGGATCGGAATCTCTGAAACGGATCTTCCGCATATATTCGATCGATTTTACACTGTTGACAAAGCCCGTTCGCGCAAAGCTGGCGGCGCCGGTCTTGGGCTTTCGATCGTGAAGAACATCATCGAGAAGCACAAAGGAAAGATTTTTGCCACATCGAAGCTCGGCAAAGGCACGACCTTCATTCTCATTTTTCCCAGCTCCAAAAAATCGTAAACTGGTAAAAAAAACGGAGATTTCCTAGGATGGTTGTCTCATGCTATTGCCAACTCCTGCACAAATTAAAGATGAATTGCCGCTGATTTTTCCAGATAGAATCGCATCCTGGAGAAAAGAGGCTATTCAGATTCTCGAAAGAAAAGATCCTAGACTCGCCCTTATTGCCGGCCCCTGCTCCGTTCACGACGTCGAATCAGTCTATGAATACGCTGTGCACTTGAAAGAACTTTCTAATGAAATTAACAGCGCTTTCTTTCCCGTCATGCGCATCTTCTTTGAAAAAGCGCGCACACGCCTCGGCTGGAAAGGCATGCTTTATGATCCTCATCTCGACGGAACTCACGATATTGAAGAAGGAATCAGAAAATCGAGATCTCTGATTCTCAAAATTGCAGAACTTGGGATCCCTTGCGCAACCGAACTTCTAGAGCCCCTTGTTCTCCCTTATTTCGATGACCTGATTGTGTGGGGACTCATTGGCGCTAGAACTTCTGCTTCCCAGCCTCACCGCCAGCTTGCATCTGGCCTTTCTTTTCCAGTCGGCTTTAAAAATGACTTCCGAGGCGATGTCGATGTCGCAATTGCCGGCATTCTCTCTTCCCGCATCCCCCATTCGCATATCGGCATCGATTCAAATGGACGGATTTGCAAAGTGCAATCGCGAGGCAATCCATATACTCATCTTGTTTTGCGCGGCTCCGATAGCGGCTCAAACTACGACCCAGATTCCATAGCGATCGCGCTCAAATCTCTAAAAGACCACAGGCTCGATCCCAGAGTCGTCATCGATTGCTCTCACGGAAATTGCGGAAAAGATCACAATAAGCAGAAAATTGTATTCAAATCGGTCGTTGAGCAAGCCGCATACAATCCAAACATTGCAGGACTGATGCTGGAAAGCTATCTCTTTTGCGGCAAGCAGCCTTTGAGCGATGATCCGAATTTTTTAAGCTACGGCGTTTCCATCACAGATCCCTGCTTAGGCTGGGAAGAGACTGAAACTTTGCTCCGATCCACATCGATCAGCTTGGTCCAAAAATGGTGCTCCCAAGCTTCTATGACCTCGCCCTGAGAATCAACTACATCGATTTTATAAGTCAGAATCCGCTTCTGATCAAAAAAATTAAAGGCAGCATAACCATGCGAACGAGTGATAGGCCGCGTGTAAAATTCCTCCACATTGTCCCAAAGCCGGACTGTAAGCTCGAGATTAAGCCCCGCATTCACCATATTTCCAGGAAAGCGCCAAGCAATTAGAAGCCTTTGCCCTTCAGGTGGGCAGACCTGTCTCGGATCCGGTGTGTTGACATGCGTGCTGGCCAAAAAGTTGCGATCCACCCATTCCTGCTGCACATAGAGATGATTCTTATAGCAGGAGGATAAGAGTATAAGAAAAAGAGAAAACCAAAGTATTCTATACCGAGAGAGATTGCAGAATCGAGTTATGCCAAGGAGGCGCCCGGATTTTGGGTCAGGCGCAGCCGGCGCCGAAGCAGCTAAACTTAAAAAGTTTAGTGATGCAGGCGGATCCCAAAATCCGTGGCTGTCCGACACTGGCAGAACCGATTCTTCAATCACGAGCGGTATAATTTGCATGAACGACCTTAAAAGCGTAGCCGGCGCCATCTTTTCTCCAGATCGCAAGAGCATTCTCCTCATCAAACGAAGAGATGTTCCCGTCTGGGTCCTCCCTGGCGGCGGGATCGACCCAAACGAATCTGCAGAAACAGCCATCGTACGAGAAATTTTGGAAGAAACCGGCTTTACTGTCAAAGTTGATCGGCTCGTCGGCGATTATATTCCCATCAACCGCCTCTCAAAAAGAACACACCTTTTCGAATGCTCGATCCTTGACGGAGAGCCCCAAATTACCTCGGAAACCCGAGGAATTCAATTTTTTTCTATAAAGAATCTGCCCCCTCTCCCCCCGCCTTACCCCGATTGGATCTCCGATGCCAATCAAAATCTGCCTCCAGTCAAAAAAAGAATGATCAGCGTCAGCTATTTCTCTTTAATAAAAAATTTAATTTTTCATCCGATACTAGTAATTAGATTTTTATTGTCTCGAATTGGCTTTACTATCAACTCAAAATAGTAGAATGATATCACTAAAATCTATATAATAGATTGCATGAGCGCATTATCACTTGAAAGTTCAAGAGAACCTTTTATAGTAGAAGAACCTAAAATCAATGGCAAAGTCATTGCCAAAGCGTTGCTGGTTGCACTTGTTATTGCAGGTCTTGCAACGGCTGTTTTCTTTTCAGCGACCGCACTTATGAGTTTAGCGGCATCAGGCGCTGCGGGATGGGCGATTGGTCTGACTGCGGTCGGATGCTTAGCTTCTGTTGTTTCTCTACTAGGCGCAGGACATTTTTCTGTAGAACATCGGATGTTCGAAGATACCGATGACAATGGATCAGATGCTTGGAAATTCATCAGAGATACACTTGGAACAGGCTTCTATGTTGGCGCATATGGAATTGACATTGTGCGTGAATGGCAGATCTGGGACATGATCTTTTCTCGCTAAACGCGGCGTCCGCTAAGTCCGATTCGGAAAACACCTGGAAAGTTACAAATATCTTCAAACACGCGGCTTGCAAAATCGCGAATGACAATTGCGAGCTGCTGACCGCCTAATAACCAACAAGCATTTCGTGTATGAT
This sequence comes from Parachlamydiales bacterium, assembly GCA_019694475.1. Taxonomy (GTDB): domain Bacteria; phylum Chlamydiota; class Chlamydiia; order Chlamydiales; family SM23-39; genus REEB52. The sequence continues at coordinate 55,037 of JAIBBX010000006.1, read as the reverse complement.
GCCCATCGATAATACTGTCATGGGTCTCATTTCTTGCCACAAGGATAGGAAAATCGCATGGATTTTGTCCGCCCTGCTTATGAATTTTAACTAGTTTATAAACGATCCCGGAATTGATCTCGCTTTGAATGGGGGTCAATCTGTGAGGCTCGATTCTTTCAAAGCTCAAACGGTCTGCTGGAAGGCTGTCTAGGTATCGGGCCCTTGTTTCGTCGACGATTTGCGGCATATTGCTTCTTGGTATGCCCCAATTCCCTTCGCACAAAGCTCGGCTGCTCTGCTGGCTGCAAAGATTTTTTTGACCGAGAGCCCCTGCCGTAAATAGGAGAGCCCCAACAAACAAGGTTTTTGCCAATCTAGAAATATTCATGCAAAAATTATATAACAAATAATAATAAATTTCAAGAATTTTAGTTTCGCCGCCTTTTACGACGGCGAAACCATTTAATTAATAGATGAGCAGTAAGGCGAAAACGAAGGCAAAGAGAGCGAAAGATTCAACAATCCCCAAAGCAGCAATCGTTTTTCCGTAGATGGCAGGCTGTTTCGCAGATGCTTGGATCGCTGTGACTGCGCACTTTCCCTGATAAATGGAAGAAAACATGATGGCTAAACCCACGAACACACCAATTCCAATAGCATCCAATTGTTTTAGGGTTCCCGCTTTGATTGCATTTCTCATCACAATCATGAGGATGAATCCGTAGATCGATTGGGATGAAGGAATCGCTGATAGAGCAATAAATTTTCCGTGTCCTTCGTCAACGCGGGTCATTACACCATGCGAAGCCATGCCGGCGATCCCGCAGCCGATCGAACTTCCAAGACATCCAAGACCCATCACAATCGCGGGTCCAATCATTTCATAATCCATATTTCTTAACTCCTATGACTTTTTCGTATGCGAAGAGGATCAAAAAGGCGCCCGCCCCCTTCAAAACTATAATGATACCATTCCAAAAAGTTGAGACGCAATCCATGAATGGTCCCTGACATAACAGTCAGGGTTAAATTGGTTAAATGGCCGATGATCACGATAAATATTCCGCCGAAAATCCCCGCTTTGATGGCCAGATCATTGAATGTCGACGCCATGATCATACCTGCAAGAGCGAGTGCATAAAGACGCAAGTAAGAAAGAACATCGGCAAATACCTGGATTGCATTCGTCAATTCGTGAAGGGCTCCCCATTTTTTCTTCATCAAAAGGGAAATGATCAATACCAAAGCAAGACCAGCATAGAGGATTTGAGAACCGTATGCGTGGGCAATTGTTTTTGGAACCCATCCGAGAAAGTTGACAAGCGATGTCGCATCCAGGAATGAAGGAAAATAGAGGTAGCCCCCCGCCATGAATAAAATCCATCCTATGCCTGTCCAGTTGCGCCTCATGTAGCGAATGAAAGAAAGCGATATGTGGATCACTCCGATGAAAAGAGCAAGCTCGAGCAAAATATCATTCGAAAAGTCGGATTGAGCTTGATAAATCGTTTTGCCTTCCTGGGTTGTTTGGGTCGCGAGGAAAAACTCATCAGCGTCTTTGGCGCTTGCAAGCTCCGGGAATTCTTTGAGATACTCTTCATAGACATCGTCTTTCATGCGAAGATGGTAGTCGGCCTTTTTGGAGGCCAGATAATTGATGAAGGACATTTTCCGAAAAGGATTTTCAGGACCGATTTCGATTCCAAAAAAGGATGCCGTTGCAACGCCCCAAATAATGCAAGCCGTTGAGAGAATCAAAATGAGCTTGATGAACCTGCGTAAAAATCCGGCCGCCTTTTTGAACTTGAATTTGAGGAATAGGCCGATGCTTAAATAAATAAGGCCGTATCCCGCGTCTGAAACAATCATGGCAAAAAAGATGGCAAAGAAAACGAGGATCCAAAGCGAAGGGTCTTTATCTGTCCAAGATGGGATATCATAGACATGGACTAGATCCTCTCCGATTTTTGCCGGCCCCTTATTTTCTTGGCATGTAGGCATTCGATCTCTTTCCTCGATCGCGATTTCTTCAGCAAAGACGTCGAGGTTGCTCAAAAGTCCGTGCAGGCCCTTGATCTTGGTTTTGGGAACCCAGGCTTCTATGGCAAAAAGGGATGACATCGGGTTGATCGCGTCGTGCTTAGCCAGTTTTAAATGGTATTCGTTGAGATATGAGAGAAGGCCGTTTTGCAAATAATGCATTCCAGGTGCCGATTCATGAATCGCAGCTTCCACTCTTGCAGATTCGAGCTTCACCTGTTGGAGCCGTTCGCGCAGCTCTCCCACCGGCTTATCGATGATGATTTCGATCATCTTGGGGTATTGTTTTCTTTCTTTATTGATCGATACAAAATAATCGAGATCGTATTCTGTGCCGACATAGATCACTTCAGAGGGCAAGGTCATTTCGCGAGCAAGGTCGCTCTTCATGCAGAAAAATTGAAAAACTCGTTTTGATTCGTTTTCTAGTTTATCGAGTTCATGCCTTGAAAAATTTCCGAACGCCTGAATGCGGGTGATCTCTGCCGTCAGCATTCTTTCTTCTTCCAAAAGCTTTTCATGGTCTTCGTTGCATTTGACGATCCAGCCAGCAAGTGTCACAGGATCTAGCTGCGTCTCGAACGGAATTGGCGAATGGGTTGAGTGAGCCCGGACGATCTTGATGGCAGAAAGGATTGTCTTTGCGTCTTCGGGCATTTCAAGTGTTTTCTTCTTGGAAAGTCCAATGAATTCGATGAAGCCGGCTCTTTGCGCTAAGATAAAAAAGCGATCCATGTCGCTCTTGCTTCCCACGATAAGGTACTTTGCGAGTTCGACAATCATACTTCCATTTTCCTTAACAGCACTTTCCGCTTTGCAACTTTTGCTTGAGCGACCGCCGCAAGCTGCTGATCGCCTAAAAAGATCCTGATTTTCTTGATATTTTCTAGCGCTCTTGGGATCAGCACTTTTTCAAAAAGATTCACCCTTATGGAAACTTCCCTCAGCTCTTTTTCAAGAGCTCTCCGTTTTTCTTCCGCTACGCCGATTTTTTCCCGCGCTGTCACGAGTTCTCGCAATAGCGCCGTGGCCCTCTCAGTCCAGACCGGTGTATCGAAGAGAAAATATTCAGGCTCCCGGAAAACCACCTTTTTAAAGATCGGAATTTCAACGCCAGCGATATTCTCATACTGCTTTTTCACATGCAGAATTTCAGCATATAGCTTGAGGTTTACGCTTACCTTTTCGACCAGGAATGGGGAAAACTCTTCCACGTTTTTCCAATGGACAGCCCATTCTTCTTTGAGTTTTTCGATTTCAAGCTGAACCAGATTCACTTCAAATTGAAGCATCGCTTTTTTCAACTGCAAGGTCGGCAGATATCGTTGAAATTGCGTGAGCCTCGTTTGCTGAGATCTGAGTTCGGTCTTGGTTAATCTCATTCTTTTGGCCAGTATTTATCTGAAATTGCTTTCTTGATCCCGATCTCTTCTAAATCAAAACACTCGGCTAATGTCAACCATCCGATATCAAGCGCCTCTTCGAGTCTGAGATTCACCTCTAAATTCATCATCCTTTCTTCAAAGAGATAAGAATAACGGAGCAACTTTTCGTCCCAACGAGAAAGGCGGAATCCCATCCCCTGTCTTTCGCGCGCCTTTTTTGAATCGGCATAAAGACGGATCATCGTGTTGGCCAAATCTCCATGGTCTTCCCGGGTTACTTTCCCGATCACTTGCTGTTTCAAACGGGAAAGAGAGCCAAACGGATCAATCGCGCCGTGGTGCAAATAGAATTGTCCTTCTGTGATGTAGCCCGTATTGTCTGGGATTGGGTGAGTTACATCGCCGCCCGGCATGGTTGTGACCGAAATAATCGTGATCGAACCGCTCCCTTCAATATCGACAGCTTTTTCATAACGTGCAGCCAAATCGGAGTAGAGCGAGCCAGGGTAGCCCCGGTTCGATGGGATCTGGTCCATAGTGATGGCAATCTCTTTGATCGCATCGGCAAAAGCGGTCATATCAGTCATCAGAACAAGGACGTCTTTGCCTTCAAGGGCGAATTTTTCAGCTACAGAGAGGGCCATGTCGGGAACCAAAATACATTCGACCGCAGGATCGGTTGCTTTATGGATGAACATCACCGTTCTCTCGATTGAACCAGCTCTTTCTGCGTTGTCGATAAAGGCTTGATAGTCATCAAAACGGAGCCCCATTCCTGCAATGATGACTACATCCGCATCGGTCTGGTTGGCAATCCGCATGAGCAGCGCATTGTAAGGCTCGCCGGCTACGGAAAAAATGGGAATTTTTTGCGATTTCACAAGGCAGTTGAATACATCGATCATAGGAATGTTCGTCCGGACGAGCTCCCGCGGAATGATCCTTTTCGTCGGGTTGAAAGAAGGTTTTCCGATCTGCACTTCTTCTCCGTGGATTTCAGGCCCGCCATCGATCGGCACGCCTGCGCCATTGAGCCGTCTTCCTAAGAGCGATTCTGAAAAGGTCGCATGGATTTGCTTGTTTAAGAAGGCGACTTGATCCCCTGTTGAAATCCCTCGCGTATCTTCAAACACTTGCAAAGTGACTAGATCCTGATCGAATTTGAGCACGGACGCATAGACCGATGTGCCGTTGCGCTTTTCGACCCGCGCCACTTCTCCAAGCGTGACCCCTTCTGCTGCGACAGTGATGAGATTGCCCCGCATATCTATGATTCGATCGTAAATTTTTCTCATACTTTCTTCGCTTTTTCTTGAATTTTAGTCTCAATCGCCGCCATAGCATCATGGTACTTTTGGGTATGGAATGGCAAGAAGTTGATGTTTTTCAGCTCGTTTTGGAGGTTCAAAAAGAAACTTCTCGCTTCGTCATGCACATCAAATTGGAATTTTGCCTCGAAGATCTGCTGAATCAACCGGAACATTTCGATTTGCCGCTCTAGAGGGCAATAAGTATCTTCTTTATCAAAAGCGTTCTGCTGCAAATAACAAAACTCGTAAAGCTCGGACTTGAGATAAATGACCATATCATCAATAGCCACGCCCTCCTCGCCAATGACTTCCATCCTTTTGCCGATTTCATCCCCTTTCCGCAAGATTTGCGATGCAAGCCGTATCTTGGATGCCCAGTGGGGCAGCCTTTGATTCAATTCATGGCCCACCTGATCGAGGTATTTTGTCCAAGAGATGAGCGGATCGATCGCCGGATAGCGGCGCGCATCGGATCTGGCACGAGAAAGTCCATGGAACGCTCCTACTACCGAAAGCGATGCCTGAGTAACTGGCTCTTCAAAGTTTCCGCCAGCAGGAGATACGCTTCCGCCGATCGTGAGCGAACCCAATTTGCCATCTTTCAATTCAACGACGCCTGCCCGTTCATAAAAGGCCGAAATGCGGGAAGCCAAATAAGCTGGGAAAGCCTCTTCGCCGGGGATTTCTTCTAGCCTGCCCGACATTTCCCTCATTGCCTGAGCCCAGCGTGAGGTTGAGTCGGCTAAAAGAAGCACATCGAGCCCCATTTGCCGATAGTACTCGGCAATGGCTGCGCCCATATAGACGGATGCTTCCCTCGCTGCAACTGGCATCGACGAGGTGTTGCAGATCATCACGGTTCGTTTCATGAGCGAATCATTCGTGTGCGGGTCGATGAGCTGCGGGAATGTTCTTAAAACCTCTACGATTTCCCCCGCCCTTTCTCCGCAAGCGACGATCACTACAATATCGACATCGGAATATTTCGAAAGGTGGTGCTGCATTACCGTTTTGCCAGCGCCGAATGGTCCTGGAGAGCAAAAAGTCCCCCCTTTGAGAACGGGAAATTGGGTGTCGAGGATCCGCATCCCAGTGTCCATCATTCGGGTTGGGCGCGTTTTCTTTCCTTCCATCAGCGCAGCTTTAACAGGCCAGCGCTGGATCATCGTGAATTCAAATTTATGCCCTTTTTCATCTTCAGCCGTAGCGATGACAGAATCGATCGTATACGTTCCAGCTTTTGCCACATGGGTCAGCTTCACTTTTCCATAGTGGGAAAAGGGAACCATGATCATGTGCTGGAATCTTCCTTCAGGCACAGAACCGATTGGATCTCCCCGCTTGACCCAGTCGCCCACTTTCGCGATCGGCTGGAAATCCCAATGTTTTTTTCGATCAAGAGGCGGGAGATAGACGCCGCGAGAAAGATAGACGCCTGTAACGTCAGCTACTTTTTCAAGAGGATTTTGCAGGCCGTCGAAAATTGTGGTTAAAAGGCCGGGTCCTAATTCCGCCTCGAGAAGGTGGCCGTCAAAATAGACTGGCGTGCCCAATTTGATTCCGCGGGTATCTTCAAAAACTTGCAGTTTTGCCTCATTCCCAGCGATTTCGATCACTTCGGCAAGAAGCGCCTCCTCCCCCACTCTAACCTTTGCCACTTCGCCTTGCCGGATAGGGCTATCAAAGCGAACGTGCAAAAGGTTTCCAAACGCTTGTACGACAGTGCCTGTTGTCTGTTTACTCATAAGAACTCATTTGCTCCATTCCTTTTTCCTTGTCTGCCAAGGAAATCGATTCGACAAGATAGAATTTTGCAACATATGCTAAAACTCGATCAATCCCAAAATCTTGGGGTTCTTCCATTTCTTCAACTTTTTGGAACTGATATTCCAGAATCGCTCGATTCAATTCTCGAGGCTTAGAAAAATTTGCGATGAAAAGGTTCTTCAATTCTTCATACTCTTTGGGAGGGGTAAAGTCAGATGTATCCTTTTGGGCCAAGATTTCAGCCACAAAAGGATCAGTCGGGTCTTCAAACTGTAGCTCGCGGACCAAATCTTTCCCAGACTGTTTCGCTCTGAGGCCTGTCAACACAAGCCGAAATTCCCTTTCAAACTCAAAATACTTCAATAAAAACCCATCAAAGCGGGAGATCGCATCGCGGTACATGGACGAATAGAGAGAAGAAAAATACCTTAAGCGCTCATCTGTAGACTCATATCTATCTAAAAAATCGACGACATAACTCTTAAGTCCTTCTTGCACTAAAAGCTCTTCCTCCAATTCGCGCGCTTTAATATGTCCTCGGTCGTCTAGGGGCATCCCGAGCCAAAAAGCTCGTATATTATATAGATCGATCGGCAATAACAGCTCATGCACAAGGGCCAAATCGTCCTTAGATAGATTCAAAGTCAAAAGTTCTTCCAATTCTTTGAAAGACATTTCGGGAGTGCTTCCGATCGCAAGCGGCGGAAAAGCTGTGATCAAAAAGTAGTAATTTGCCATTCCATTCACTTAAACGTTGAAGACCAAATCTCTTAGATCGCGCCGGATGTATTGCGCAATCAGTTCGCGGACAACACCGTCGGAAATATCTACCGTGATTTGGCGTCCCTTCAATTGAATTTGGAGTCCGCCGGCGATATCGGAGGCGACAACAGTCTTATTCTGAAGCCGGTCTAAAACGCGAGAAGCGAGCAGTTCGTTGATCGATCTTGGAGAAATCGATTTAGGAACTTTTGCAACAAAATCTTCTTCCACGCCTTTTTCTTCCATCGCCTTCATGAAGCTGCCCAATAAATCAGCGATCACTTTAGGCTGCGCCATTTCCTGAACGACGAGCTTGCTAAGTTCTTGATTGAAAAGCTCTTTTTCAATCTTTTGCTTGAGTTGTTCGATGCCTTGCCGGCAAGCCAAATTCAAAGAGGCTTGAAAGACTCTTTTTTTCTCTTCCATTTCGCCTTCAGCCTCTTGGATGATTAAAGCAGCTTTGGACTTTGCGGCATTGACGATTTCTGCGGCCTGCATGTGTGCGTTTTCTACAATCTCACGGGCTTCCTGCTTAGCAGGTTCGAGCGTTTCTTTCTTGAGCGCGTCGCAAATTTTTTGGATTTTATCTTTTCCCGTTTCTAAACCCTTCATCGAACTCTCCACATTCACTAATCTTAAATTCTGAAACGTACTGGAATTTACATCAATGATAAAAGTAATGAAAAATATAGATGGTCGGGCTGCTCCGCTCACCCTGCGCCCCCGCACGCCCACGGCCCTACCTGAGACATTGTCTATGATAAGCACTTCGACTTCGCCTCCGTGTCCCATCATAGGTTTTGGCCGGACTTCGTCACGGCCATTTTGTTTCTCACAACTTGAGTAATACACAAAGGCCGAGACTTTAGTCCGGCCATAAATTGCGATGCGACATGGAGGCGAAGCCGAGATGCACATCGCAACCATTGCCCGCTGAGACAAAGTAGAATCGCAGCGCAGCCCGCAAGAGCAGTGCTTGGCACGGCGAGGGCGAGCACGCGATAAGGGACTTTAGTCCTTGGTCTACAAAGTCTCAGGTAGGGCCGCTGGGTGTGCGGGGGCGCAGCGTGAGCGGAGCAGCCCGACCGTCAGTATTTCTTATCACTTTCATTTATATCCTTTTATTACCTAAGGCTTGTTAGAAAGTAGAGGTTGTGCGATAAGGCGGATATATGAGAAAGTGGATCACAACTCTCCTCATCGCCGCTATCGCGTCTTACGCTTTTGGGCAGGAAACTGCCGAACAGAGGCGGTGCAGACGGGGCCAAGCGCCTGGGTATGCAACGCGGGATGCGACTGTCCTCTCTATGATGGGGTGGGGTCTTGGGATCGCGATTGGAATCGCCGCGCTTTGCGCTCTCATTGAAAACAATCCTGCCTCTACATCAACTTCCGGAGGCGGCAGCAGCAGCGGCGGAAGCACGACACACTAGTTATGAGAATTCTCTTTCTATTGATGATCTCTTTCCTCCATGCCAAAGTTGCCTTATTCACCCCGCCTGCCGGCTGGGAAATTGCACAGCTGAAAAACCCCTCTCCTTTCGTTAAAATCGGCTTTTTGGGAAAAGGAACCGGAGAATTCCGTCCTTCGATCAATTTAGCAACGGAAGATGATGTCGATGTCTCTCTCAAAGAGTATGTTAAAACTGTCAAAGAGCTCCAGATGGCAGAAAATTCATCCCAGGTCAGAGATTTAGGTCCATTCCCGATGCAGTGCGGACAAGGCAGGCTGCTCGAAATCACAAATTCATCTCCATGGGGCGATATCAAAGTGCTCCAAGTTCTTTTCGTCCAAGAAAAAAAAGCCTATGTCCTTACGGCCGCAGTTCTTAAGGAAGATTTTCTCCATTTTCAAAAAGAGATCCTGAAATCATTCCGGTCGCTCACCTTGGCCGATGATCTTTTCTCGCAAATTGCTGATACGCAAAAGAGAAGCACCTTTTTAGATTTCTTTTCTAAATTAGGACAAAGCGAGAAAAAGGATTCAGATTGGGAAAATCTGCAAAAACAAGCCTCTCAATTCGCCGATTTAGGACCTTATTGGGTTTTTCTACTTTTGCAAGAAGGACATGCAAAGATCTATTCTTCAGGATCTTCTAGCCCTGAAAGCTCAAAATGATTCAACAGAAATTTTTAATCAGATAGAATGAGCGAAAGAGGGTGTAGATATGAAAAAGTTTATTCTCGTAGCGTTACTCGCAGTCACTGTTAACATGCAGGCACAAGAACCAGGTGCTGCAGCTTCGAATGCAGCGAATGCAGGAAAAAGCAGCAATTGGGATAAATGGGTCTTTACTGGCGGCGGCGCTCTTGCTGTTGCAGGCGGCCTTATCTCTTTGTTCGTCGTTGGAGCCAATGGATCCAATGTAACGGTAAATCCTTTACCTGCAACTACGTCTCATTAAGAAGGGGAATTATGAAAAAGCTTAAAACGATTTTAGCCTTAATGACTCTCCTTTGCGGGGGAACTCTTCAGGCGCAAGCAACTGGCGATACAGCCGTGCAAACGGTGAAGACAGTCAAAGCCAACAACTGGCAAAATTGGGCTTTTGCTGGCAGCATGCTGCTCACTGCGGCCGGAGCGATTTTTGTCGTATCGATGCATAATGGAAATGAGAGTTCAAGCACTTCTCATTAGATCGTGCTTCATTCTACTTGCAAGTTGTTCAACCCCCAGTTCGTGGATTGTAAATTCCATAGCCACTGGGGATTTTGCATTTGATTCTACACGTCTCCGTTTTCTCTCTGCCCAAGCGCATCCTCCCCTTTCCTTCGAAATGGTGAAATGCGAGGATAAAATCGAGGCATTCCTCAGTTTGAATCGATTTCGCTTCACGAGTAATCCGGTCTCTGTTCGAATCCTCATTGAAGGAGAAACTTTCATTGAGGAAGCGCCTGTCCATGAAGGAGCCATGCGGCTTAAACTCTCTGAAAAAGCAACAGAAAAGCTGATTCAGGCGTTGCAAAATGGCCTTGAAGTCGGTATCCTAGTAGATGGTTTTGAGGAAAGGCTAAACCCAAGCCAGTTCCCGGCCAAATTTAACCTTTAAAGGAATTTCATGAACCAACTTGATCAGCTCAAAAAAATGACCGTAGTCGTTGCCGATACAGGCGATTTTGAGACCTTGAAAGCCTATCACCCAACCGATTCGACAACAAACCCTTCCCTCATCTATGCAGCAAGCCAGCAGCCCCAATATCAGCACCTTCTCGATGGGGCGATCCGGGCCGGCAAGGGCGATCTAAAGGAAATCCTCGATCAAGTGTTTGTCAAATTCGGCCTTGAAATTCTGAAAATTGTCCCAGGAAGAGTCTCGACCGAAGTCGATGCACGGCTTTCTTTCGATGTTGAAGGGTCGATCGCAAAAGCGCGCCATATCATCGCCCTTTACGAAGCTGCCGGCATCAACCGGAAACGGATCCTGATCAAGCTTGCAACAACCTGGGAAGGAATCCTTGCTGCAAAGGCGCTCGAAAAAGAGGGCATCCATTGCAATATGACCCTTCTGTTCAGCTTAGTGCAAGCGATCGCCTGCGCAGATGTGCATGCCACGCTTATCTCCCCCTTCGTCGGCCGCATTCTTGATTGGTATAAACAAGCAGAGAAAAAAGACAGTTATCCTGGAGCGGAAGATCCTGGCGTGAAATCGGTCACTAAAATCTTCCACTACTATAAAAAATTTGGGATCAAAACCCAGATCATGGGAGCTTCCTTCCGCAACAAAGATGAAATAACGGAACTTGCCGGCTGCGATCTCCTTACAATCGCCCCCAAGCTACTTGAAGAGCTCAAGGAATCAACTGCACCGCTATCGCGCAAACTAGACCCTGCCAAGTCTAAAGACAGCCCAATCCAGCAGATCAAAGTCGATGAAAGGACCTTCCGCTACCTTCTCAACGAGGATGCTATGGCCACAGATAAATTGGCCGAAGGAATCCGCAACTTCGTTAAGGACATCGAGAAGCTGGAAAACATGATTTTAGACCGGATGAAAAAGATAGGATAGGGAAGATTTTCTCACCTAAACATCTCCCTTGAAATCGGAATCATTTCCTTCTTCAAGGGAAGGAACAGGGTTTGCACCAGTGGATGATTTGGATCAACCGCGTATTTCGAAAAGTCTGTCATCCCGCTTTCTCTAAGTAAAGTCTCATCGATCAAAAATTGGCCCGTCATTTTTCGAGAAGCGAGCACGAATGCAGCATCGGCCATAATCGAGGGCCATCTGCTCCCCGCATACACTTGCGGCGTCAAATGCTCTTTGAGCCTCGGCGTAGCAATATTTGTCTGCGGCCAAAGGGAATTGACCGAAATTCCAAAAGGTTCGAATTCAGCAGCAAATCCTCGAGTGCATAAGCTCATTCCATATTTTCCTAACGCAAAGGGTAAAAAATCTTTCAGCCACTCCACTTCTAAATTGAGAGGCGGTGCAATATTGATGATGTGGCCATTTTTGCTCTTTTTCAGTTGATGAAAGCAGAGCTGAGACAGCAAAAAGGCGGCCCTGGCACTCGTCGACCATGCGAGGTCGAATTGCTCTGGAGATGTATGCATCGGTTCTTTAAAACAGGGAGCGCTCGTATTATTGATCAGGACGTCTATATCCCCGATCTCCGCAATCATTTTCTTTAAGCTTTCCGGATCGCGGACATCCACTTCGTAAATATTCGCCTTCCCGCCAGCCGCAAGAATACCCTTCCTTGTTTCTTCGACTTGAGCAGGCCCGTCTTTCAAGACTGCCGCAATCCGATCTCCTTCTTTAGCAAACCGGAATGCGATTGCTTGACCTATCCCTTGGCCAGCTCCAGTAATCAAAATAGTCCGTTTAGCCACATTTCCTCCCAATTGAGATACTAAATTAGATCCTTAGCAAAAAAAAACTCAAGCGGAATGCTTGCCGGCTCTATGAACCTATCCACGTAAAATTTGGGTCATTTATCCTCTTCTTTAAATCTAGAGGGAAAGGTCGCCTTTAGAATCTTTCGTATTTCCTGTAGCGAAAATGGTTTGGTTATACGAAAGGTAAATCCATGAGGACCCATTTCTTCGGCTGTTATTGTTTCAGAGGATGCGGCAACAATCGGTAAGCCAGCTCTATCTGGCAATGCTCTTATGGAACTACAAGCTATTCTGCCATTCATTTCAGGCATTATAATATCCATAAAAACTAGCGAATAGTTTTTTTTCTTAATCATTTCTAAAGCGGTTTTACCATCCGCTGCTTCTTCGATTGGGAGATTATAAGGGGCTAGCATATTGCGCATCATTTTACGGCATAGGGGTTGATCATCCACAATAAGAACTGGACCTTGAGGTTCTTCAGCGGCTTTGAATGAAGTCGGATCTGGGCTCTTACAACCAAAAATCCCTCGATTCGTTGCCATAAGAGTTCGAAGCTGTCTATATTTTTCGTGAGCTCTTTCCACGATTGCTGGATCAACAGTTTGACTTTTGCATGCATCAAAAAGGGCGTGGAGCGCATTCCCCAGACCATCGGTCAGAAGAAGAAGTTCAGGATCTACCCCTTTTTCTTCTGTTGCCACATCTTTAATAGGCTGAATTGAAAAACTCACCGTTTCATCACTTTTGGGGGCGCCGGATATTGCAAGAGTGACAGGTTTAATTCCCCCCGCTTTCACTATGTGTGTATTTACTGTGTGTGCTAATCCATCGAAGGGCCATTGAGGCAAAAAACTTCTCACATCCACCCCCTTTAACGGACCTTCTGGATGGCTGATGAATTGTTGAGCTGCACTATTCGCGCTTTCGATTCTGTGTCTCCTTACAACGATTCGAGCTGGGGAATCAGGAAAAATAGTTCTCGCATTAGAAAGCGTTGGCGAAGATGGAATATCGCCTGTTTTTGGGCTGGGAGGAGTAACTCTAATCATGACCACTTCCTTTTTTAAGGGTGTGAATATCCGCCATCCTCAGATTAAAGATCAAGAAAAGAGTTGTTCATCCTGGGCTTGTTTTTTCTCTGCTAACAGAATATAATTGAAGGAGATGTTTGGGTTCTTCAAAAAACTAGTTTCTCCATTCGCTAAGAAAATCAGGGCTCTTTTTTCAAAAGCCCCTGATGATGCGGCATTTGAGCACTTAGAACAAATTTTTTATGAGGCTGACCTTGGAGCTGAGACTGCGGCCGAACTAGTCGAAAAAATCCGGGGGCTCTATAAGAAAAATTCCAATATCTCTACCGACGAGATTCTAGCGTTCGTGAAACAGGAGCTTTTAAAAGGCCTCCTCCCCTACCGGCCCGTTGATGCAAAACCCCTTGTGATCCTCCTTGTTGGAGTCAATGGAAGCGGCAAAACAACAACTTTGGCTAAGCTTGCTTCTCACTATGTCCGGGAAGGAAAAAAGGTACTTGTTGCTGCCGGAGATACTTTTCGAGCTGCTGCAATCGAACAGCTCGATGCTTGGGCCAAAAGAGTTGGAGTAGATCTGATCAAGTCGCTGCCCAATAGCGATCCTTCGGGGGTGGCTTTCGATGCTGTGGCTGCAGGCAAAGCGCGCGGTGCCGATGTGGTCTTGATCGATACGGCAGGAAGATTGCAAACCAAAACAGAATTGATGCATGAACTTGCCAAAGTGAGAAGAGTTTGCCAAAAGCAGCTCCCCGATGCGCCACACGAAACACTGCTGGTGGTAGACGCGACAATTGGGCAAAACGCAATTGATCAGGCAAAAACTTTCCACCAATATACGCCCCTCACAGGCATCGTTTTAACAAAGCTAGACGGTTCGGCAAAAGGGGGCATCGCGATCTCCATTCAAAAGCAGCTGGGCATCCCCATTCAGTGGGTCGGCACCGGCGAAGGCGCAAAGGATTTAGAGCGCTTCGATCCAGAAAATTACGTCACCGAATTATTGACATAAATCGCACAGGATTCCATATGTAAAAAATATGGATCCAAAACGCACCCCTCATGAACAATTCCTAAGCAGCTCTCTTTTCCGAGGTCTCAGCAAAGACCAAATCGAATCGGTCTTTTCAATCGCTGAAGAATTGAGAATCGAAAAAGGGACCTATCTCATCCGGGAAGGAGAAATCGGGAAGGAATTCTATGTCCTTGTAGAGGGCGAACTTACAGTTAGCAAATACGATTCGAAACTAGATGAAAGCCATGTGATTGGCAAGATTAGGCTGGGTCAACCTGTTGGAGAAATTTCGCTCATCGATAATGGCCCTAGATCTGCTTCAGTTCAAGCAGCTACAGACGCTCGTCTATACCGCATCACTTTCGATGACTTGACTCAGCTCATGAAAAAGAAACCTGATCTCATCGCTCTCCAGCTTCGCCTCTCTGAGAATATCGGCTCAGCTTTACGCCATACAGATGAAGTGGCAATTGAAGCGCTCCGCAATCAAGTAACGGAACTGCGCACCCGCTCGAAAATGGGAACCTTCCTCATCGGAACAATTACCATCCTCAGCTTTTATGTATTTATCTTACCTCTCTTGCAGTATCTGATGAAAATCGTTCCATCGACCTCTGTCATCTCAATCCCCCTTACAGTAACTATGGGAGCCGTTATTTACGCTCTGACAAGACATTTCAAAATGCCTTTGGAAGAAGTAGGTATAACCACAACAAACCTCAAAGCATCTTGCATTGAAGGGATCGCCTTTTCATTTCCCTGGATGCTATTCGGGGTTTCATTAAAATTGTTTTTGATTTATTTCAATGTGATTCCGAATAAACCTTTATTCGACCCTTATTCGATTTTTCCAGACCCTCAGCACAGGACGCTGAGTTACTGGCTCATAAGCAATGCAATCTATTGCTTACTGTTTGTTCCCTTGCAGGAGCTTTTGGCAAGGGGCGTTTTGCAGGGACTTCTCGAAAAGTTCCTGTTGGCCAAACACCGCGTCATTATCTCTATCGTTATGTCGAATCTGATCTTTGCATCCATCCACGTCTTCTTTTCTGTCTACTTTGCTTTGATCGTTTTGGTTTTCGGAATGTTCTTAGGTTGGCTCTATTCGCGCAACCACAATCTAGCTGGCTGTTCGATCGCACACGCCCTCGTCGGGGGTTTTAGTTTTTCAGTCCTCGGACTCGCCGGAATCCTTTTTGAATAGCTGAAATTTATTCCTCGTTTAGCCATAATATCTTAGATTTTTTTATGGCAAGCGCATTTACACCAATTAACAATGATTTCTTTAGCTTCATAACAAGAATAAATTATGGAGTTGATGATTTTCATTATTTCAAGAAAATAAATAATCCTGATTACAGAAGAAATCTAGGAGAAGCGGTCCTTCAAACTCTTGCTTCTAAGAGCAATCCTCTCCACTACGAGATGCAATCTCTTCGAGATAGAATCTCGCAGCTCGGCTCAGATCATCAAAAGATCAAGGAAGTTTGGTCTCGATTTTTCGCATGCATATCTGCAAACCGGGCAAAATCCAACGATATCCGTCGCGAATTTTTGTATCTAGCAGATGGATATCCTGTCGATAAACGTCTAGGAATCTTTTCAGACACTGATCTAGTCATTTTTAGCGATGAGTATGCAGGAGACATGCCCAAAAACGGAATCAAACAATCAGAACTAGGCAAGCTGAAAAAGCTTTATATAGATTTTATTAGAAAAGTCCAACTTGATTACAACATTGCCAAATACAAAGATATAAATGCAGATGAATTTTCCGGACATATTTTTCACAACATACGAATCCTATTGAGCCGTCCCCTAGGAAGAGAATTGATCCGCCGCATCGAAAAAAACCTTTCCAAGAGCGTCACAATCAAGGCGAATGAAATATTTAATTATACGGCATCGAATCATATCATTGGATATGGAGTTGTCCCTGAGATCACTTATTCAGAAGTAAGGCCTTGCGATGTTCGTTCGATTTCAGATCCTACATACATCATATTGGCCCATGAACTCATTCATTTGTTACATGAACTGGAAGGATCCCGCGGCTCTCATAAAGATGATCCTGACATGCC
Organism: Parachlamydiales bacterium; assembly: GCA_019694475.1. Classification (GTDB taxonomy): domain Bacteria; phylum Chlamydiota; class Chlamydiia; order Chlamydiales; family SM23-39; genus REEB52. The sequence goes on along the minus strand of JAIBBX010000006.1, from coordinate 38,824 downwards.
TCCCTACTACACAGATCCCGAAGAATGGCGAACGATCAAAGGGTTTTGCAAATGCCATGGAGCTCATGAGCTGAGCGAGGAATCTTTGAGAGCCGAGTTCAATTTATTTCCTAGGCATACTCATTTAAAAGCCTCAGGCCCTAAAACTCCGCCTGTTATAAAAATCGAAAGTGGAGCAAAAGCGCGAGCTAGGCAAGATATAATAGATGCGATTCCTATGGTCACATCTCCTGTCCTCGACCGTTCTATTCAGAATCTTATCGAGTCAAATCATCATGGGGCAGTAGAAACTTTGGTTAAGGTGGCGCTTCAAGATCAAAATGCAAGGAAAGGAAAGTATCTACGATGCGTAGACATGCCTGCTTTAGAAGATCCTGAGGAAGATGAGTCTAGTAGAAAGAAAAAAGTTCGCCACGAAACAGTTTTCTCAAGCATTGTCGAGAAGGTCAAAAAGGGAACATTATAAAAAAACCCCCGGTCCTTAAACCGGGGGTTTTATATCTATTTTATGCGCCAACTGTGGCGATTTCAGATTCGAAGTCGATCTCGAGTTCTTCGGCCGCTTGAGCATCGATGAACTTGTTAACCTTCTTGTGATACTCGTACCCAGTACCGCCTGGAATCATGTGTCCCATGATCAGGTTTGCCTTGATATCGAGCAAGTAGTCGGTCTTCGATTCCGATGCCGCTTCGGTAAGAACGCGCGTTGTCTCCTGGAACGATGCCGCAGAAACGAACGATTCGGTTCCGAGAGATGCTCGGGTAATACCGAGAAGAACAGGCGCTGCCGCTGCCGGCTTGCCGCCCTCTTCAATCGTTTTGCGGTTCTGTTCGTGGAACGCTTTCTTATCGATGTCTTCGCCGTGCAAGAATGTGGTATCGCCTGGATCGGTGATGCGCACTTTTTGCAGCATCTGTCGGACGATGATCTCAATGTGTTTATCATTGATATCAACACCCTGGAGCCGGTAAACCTCTTGTACTTGCCGTACGAGATATTTTTGGAGTTCGCGAACGCCGCAAATATCAAGGATTTCCTGAGATACAACAAGACCTTCTGTCAGCTGCTGTCCCTTCACCACACTGTCCCCTTTCTGGATGATCAAGTGTTTTGTGAGCGGGATGAGGTGCTCTTCTTCCATTCCTGTTACATCATCGCGTACAATCACAATCCGCTTGTTCTTCTGAACGCCGCGGAAGTCGACAATACCATCGATCTTAGCAATTTCAGCCGCATCTTTCGGCTTTCTTGCTTCAAAGAGTTCGGCAACACGCGGCAAACCGCCCGTGATGTCTTTTGTCTTGATTGCGCCGCGCGGCAGCTTAGCAAGGATCATACCTGCTGTGACAAACTGACCTTCGCGCATAGAGATCACAGCGCCCGCTGGAATCGCATAGGTTCCAATCAGCTCGCTGTATTCAGCATCTGAGAAGATCGAGATCTGCGGGTGGAGTTCTCCACGGTGCTGCTTCACGATCAACTCGACCTGGCCGGTCTGCTTATTGACTTCGCGCATCGTAGAAATACCTTCAACGAGGTCTTCGTACTTCACGTATCCAGGTCTTTCGCAAATGATCGGGCTTGAGTGCTGCTCCCACTGGCCAACCTTGGTCTTCATCTTGACTTTTGCGCCATCGGCAAAGAAGATTTTTGTTCCAAGTTCGACGTTGAATGTTTGGAGCGGCTCAATCGACTTATTGCTCAAGAGCTTCTTATAGTCTTCTAAAGCACGGCCTTCATCGCGGACAATTTGAAGCGTTCCGTTCTTATTGAGCGCAAGCCAGTGGCCTTCTTCGTTTTGAACCACGCGCAGGTCCATATAGACAAGCACGCCGTCTTGTTCAGCAATGAGCTCTGGGCTTAAGCCTGCAGACGCAATACCGCCCAAGTGGAACGTTCTCATAGTGAGCTGCGTTCCTGGTTCACCAATCGACTGAGCAGCGATAATTCCAATCGCCTCTCCAAGCCCTACAAGATTGCCTGTCGCCAGATTCAATCCATAGCATTTTGCGCAAATGCCTCTTCGGCTTTCGCAAGTGAGCGCAGAGCGGATCTTGACTGTCTCAATACCAGCATCGTCGATCGCTTCAGCTTGGCCTGCAGTCAGAACATCTCCAGCGCGAGCCAGGATTTTCTTGCTGTCGCCTGGGAGATAAATATCATCCAAGACTGTACGTCCATAGATCCTGTCTTTGATTGGGAGGAGTTCCTCGTTTCCTTGCTTGATCGCAGTGACCTCAATTCCGTTGAGAGTTCCGCAATCTTCGCGAGTCACGATGACGTCTTGAGATACGTCGACAAGTCTTCTTGTCAAATATCCAGAGTCGGCTGTTTTCAACGCTGTATCGGAGAGACCTTTTCGGGCTCCGTGAGTTGAAATGAAGTACTCCATCACAGTCAATCCTTCGCGGAAGTTGGCTGTAATCGGCGATTCGATAATCTCGCCTGATGGTTTCGCCATAAGGCCTCGGAGAGCGCCCAACTGCTTAACCTGAGACTTGTTACCTCTCGCACCCGAGTCGACCATGAGGTATAGCGGATTCAGCTGGCCAGAAGAGGTGTCGTAAATCAGTTTGAACAGGTCTTCGGATAGCTTATCGGAAACTTCAGTCCAGATACTAATGATCTTAGAGTGACGCTCGCCATCGGTAATAATACCGTCTTCGTATTGCTTCTTAACAACAGCCACGCGCTTATACGCCTCTTCAAGCACTTTTGCTTTGTGAGGAGGTACTTTTACGTCGCAAGTTCCCATTGAAAGGGCTGCTTTTGTCGCTTCGGCAAATCCGAGGTTCTTCATGTTGTCCAAGAACTGAACAGTAGCTTCCAAACCGATTTTCTTGTAGCACTCAAGCACAAGCTCGGAAAGTCTCTTCTTACGAAGGACATAGTTCTGGAAGCCGAGTTGTTTTGGAACGATCGTGTTGAACACAACGCGGCCTGGCGTTGTTTCAATGATGCCGCCGTCGATGAGCACCTTGATCTTTTCATGAATTTGAAGTCCGCGGCCTAAATGGTCTCTGCGTCCTTCTTCTTTTTCATTCTCATACCAGTTGTAGCTTCCACTTGAATGGAGCGCCATCAGCACTTCTTGTGGGCTGCTAAAGACTTTGATCTTCTTGTTAGCTTTGTCTGGATGAACAACAGGATCGTGCATCAAGTAGTACAGTCCCAAAATCATATCCTGCGATGGAACCGCAACAGGTCTTCCGGATGAAGGAAGGAAAATGTTGTCTGGAGCCATCATGAGCAGTTTCGCTTCGAGCTGCGCTTCAATAGAAAGAGGCACGTGAACCGCCATCTGGTCGCCGTCGAAGTCCGCGTTGAACGCAGGAGTTACGAGCGGGTGAATACGGATCGCCTTACCTTCGATAAGGACAGGTTCGAATGCTTGGATTCCCAAACGGTGCAGCGTCGGCGCACGGTTGAGAAGCACTGGGTGTCCTTTGATGATCTCTTCCAAAACGTCCCACACTTCAGGAGCTTGCTTTTGGATCATCTTCTTCGCAGAACGGATCGTATAAACAAGGCCTAAATCCTTAAGACGTTTTACGATGAACGGCTCAAATAGATCGAGCGCCATCTTTTTCGGCAGACCGCACTGATTGAAGCGCAATTCTGGACCAACGACGATCACCGAACGGCCCGAGTAGTCTACCCGTTTTCCGAGGAGGTTCTGTCGGAATCGCCCTTGTTTTCCTTTCAACATCTCAGAAAGAGCTTTCAGAGGACGGTTTCCTGCTCCCATGACTGGATGGCCGTGGCGGCCGTTGTCAAAGAGAGCGTCGACAGCCTCTTGGAGCATCCGTTTTTCGTTTCGGACGATCACATCAGGAGTCTTCAGTTTCAAAATCGACTTCAAACGGTTATTTCGGTTGATGACCCGGCGATACAAATCGTTCAGGTCGGATGTGGCAAAACGGCCGCCATCCAATGGAACGAGAGGACGCAAATCGGGCGGGATAACTGGAACCACTCCCAACACCATCCAATCCGGTCTGTTGGTAGAAGTAGCAAATCCTTCGATGATTTTAAGACGTTTTGCAAGCTTCATTCTTGCTTGCATCGACTTCGTTTTTCTCAGCTTGTCTTTCAGATCGATGACAAGCGAAGAAAGATCTTCAGTTTTGAGCAGTTCCTGGATCGCCTCTCCCCCCATTTTCACAGTGAAGGAATCTGCGCCCCATTTTTCTTGAGCTTCTCTGAATTCGTTGTCATTCAGAAGCTGCTTTTTCTGAAGGTCTGTTCTGCCTGGATCTGTCACTACATATTCTTCATAGTAGATGACTCTTTCCAAATCGGAGGTCGACATACCTAAAATATTGCCGATCCTCGATGGCATTGTCTTGAAAAACCAAATGTGTACAACAGGAACCGCGAGCTCAATGTGAGCCATCCGTTCGCGGCGCACTTTAGAAAGAGTGACTTCTACGCCGCAACGATCGCACACGATCCCTTTGTGCTTGATCTTCTTATATTTTCCGCAAGCGCATTCCCAATCTCGGGTCGGCCCGAAGATTTTTTCGCAGAATAATCCGCCTTTCTCGGGTTTGAAGGTACGATAATTAATCGTTTCGGGCTTTTTGATTTCGCCTCGAGACCACTGATCGCGGATCACTTCATCCGATGCAATCTTAATGGTCAACTTATCAAACTGAGAACCTCTTACATCCTCATCAGCATCAAACATCTATTTAATTCTCCGACTAAAATACCTTATTCCACAAACTCTGTGCGGATATCGAGGCAAAGCCCCTGCATCTCTTTTACAAGCACATTAAACGACTCGGGCGTTCCCGCAACGAGTGTATTCTCACCTTTAACAATCGATTCGTAGATGCGCGTTCTTCCCGCCACATCGTCCGACTTCACAGTGAGCATTTCCTGAAGAAGGTGCGCCGCACCATAAGCTTCAAGCGCCCACACCTCCATCTCCCCGAATCTCTGGCCGCCCATCTGCGCTTTACCGCCCAATGGCTGCTGAGTTACAAGAGAGTAAGGTCCGATTGAACGTGCGTGGATCTTATCGGCAACCAAGTGGCTCAATTTCAACATGTAAATATAGCCAACTACGATTCGGTTGTCGAATCTCTCGCCCGATCTTCCGTCATAAAGGTAAGCCTTTCCATCTTTGAACATCGTTTGAGCCTTCATCATCTCCCAAATCTTCGACTCGGGGAATCCCTCAAACACAGGGCTCTTCACGTAGATACCTGCTTTTTTAGCAGCATATCCAAGGTGCGTTTCAAGCAGCTGTCCCATGTTCATTCGGGAAGGCACGCCAAGCGGGTTGAGGATAATCTCAACCGTTTCTCCATTCGGCAGATAAGGCATATCGGCTTCAGGAACCAATTTGGCCACAACCCCTTTGTTACCGTGGCGGCCAGCCATTTTATCTCCCACCTGGAGCTTACGCTTTGTGGCGACGTAGACTTTAACCTGGCGGATAACGCCTGGATCCAGTTCTGTGTCACCTTTGCGCATGAACTCAATCTCAGCTTTGTGCTGTGTCTCTAAGTTCTGATAAGAAAGCTCGAATTCGCGCAAAGTCTTCTTCAATTCGACATAGATTTCCTTGTCGGCCATGAGAAGGTCTTCGGCTTTTTCGTTTTCGAGAACTTCGATCATTTCCTGAGTGATGATTTGTCCGTCCTCGATAATGACTTCGCCCGTTTTGCGATGCATGATCGCAGCTGGGGCTTTCTCGTTCAGAAGGAGGGCTCCCAACTTCTCGTGGAACTCCATTTGCAGTTCCGCTTCTTTGGTTTTGAAGTCGGAATGGATGTCTTTGATGCGGGTCGCTTCTTCAACAAGTTCATCATCGGTTTTAGAAAGACGGTCTCTTCTTGAGAAAACCTTCACATCCATCACAACCCCTTCCGTTCCTGGAGGCGCTGTCAATGATGCGTCTTTTACATCAGCCGCTTTCTCGCCGAAAATAGCTCTAAGGAGTCTTTCTTCCGGAGAAAGTTCTGTTTCCGATTTCGGAGTGATCTTTCCGACAAGGATCGATCCTGGTTCGACATGAGCGCCGATCCGGATAATTCCATCATCGCCAAGATCTCTCAACATTTCTTCAGAAACGTTCGGGATGTCTTTTGTGATTTCCTCTTTGCCGAGCTTAGTATCTCTTGCGGTCAACTCAAACTCTTCCAAATAGATCGAAGTATAGTAGTCTTCGCGGATCAATTTTTCAGAAATGATGATCGCGTCCTCGTAGTTGTATCCGCACCAAGGCATGAATGCCACCAGCACGTTCTTTCCGAGCGCGATTTCCCCCTTATCTGTGGCAGGGCCATCTGCTAAAATATCTCCTGCAATGATCTTGTCTCCCACTGTGCAAAGAGGAGTCTGATTGATGCAAGAACCGCTATTTGAGCGCATGAATTTCTTCAGCAAATAAGTCCGCTTATTGAGCGGGTTGTCTTTTGGAGCAACGACGATTTTATAACCATCGACGTACTCGACAACACCATCTTCTAAAGCAACAACAACTGCGCCTGAGTCGCGGGCAGAGCGTCCTTCGAGCCCTGTTCCTACGACCGGTGCATCGGGTCTTAAAAGAGGTACAGCTTGGCGCTGCATGTTTGATCCCATGAGCGCGCGGTTCGCGTCATCGTGTTCCAAGAATGGGATCAGACCGGCTACGATCGAAACGAGCTGTTTTGAAGAGACGTCCATGTGCGTCACTTTTGTTGTCTCGATTTCCATCGGTTCGCCTCTTTGGTGGGCCCAGCAGAGGGTTTCGTTGAACATATTGAACTTGTCGAGAGGAGTCGAAGCTTGCGTAACAATATACTCGGCTTCCTGGTCCGCAGTCATGTACTCGATTTCATCGGTCACTACGCCTTCTTTTACAATCCGGTATGGAGTTTCAATGAATCCAAATTCGTTGATTTTCGCATAGGTAGAAAGAGAAGTGATCAAACCGATGTTCGGTCCTTCCGGCGTCTCGATCGGGCAGATCCTTCCGTAGTGGGACGGGTGAACGTCGCGCACTTCGAATCCAGCTCTTTCTCGATTTAGACCGCCTGGCCCGAGGCATGAGAGCCTTCGTTTGTGGGTCAGTTCTGAAATCGGGTTGGTTTGATCCATAAACTGGGAAAGCTGAGATCTTCCGAAGAAGTCTTTCAGTACGCCAGCAAGGCCTTTTGCAGAAACGATCTTGCCTGGAGTCATTGTGTCGGATGAAAAATCAAAGAGGTTCATTCTTTCTTTGATGATTTTTTCCATTCGAGCAAGACCAATGCGGCACTGGTTCTGAATCAACTCGCCGACAGAACGTACGCGGCGGTTGCCAAGGTGGTCGATATCGTCGACAAATGCGTGTTCATCGCCAAGTTTCAAGCGGATCAAATACTTCAGCGCTTCGATTACGTCTTCTTTGCGCAAAGTAACTACGTTTAAATCTTCGTCGCCTACTTTCAGGCCAAGCTTTCTATTGAGCTTGTAGCGTCCCACTCTGCCCAAATTGTAGCGTTTCGGGTCGAAGAATAGGCGCATGATTGCAGATCTTGCGTTTGAAAGAGTCGGTGGTTCGCCTGGACGGATTTTTCGATAAAAGTCTTTCAACGCAGACTCATAGGAGTCGGTTGTATCTTTTGTGAGCATTTTGATGAGCGGATGAGTCTCATCGGCTTCTTCAGCAATACGGACCGCTTGAATTCCCTCATCAACCATTCTCTTAAGCATGGCTGTAGTGAGTTTCTCCCCTGCTTTACCGAATACAAGCCCTGTTTGTTCGTCTACGACATCTTCTGCGAGGATCTTACCAACAAGCTTGACAAAGTCTTTTTCAGACTTGATTTTGACTTTGACTGTTTCAAAAAATTCTTCAATTAGATCGGCGTCAGTAGAATACCCCAAGGTTCTAACGAAAGTAGAAGCGAGGATTTTACGGCGTCTCTTCTTCCGGTCAATATAAATGTATATGAGGTCGTTGCTGTCGAAAGAAGCTTCTAGCCAGCTGCCTCGATATGGAATGATTCTGAAGGAGTAAAGGATGGTTCCTTTTGGGTGGCGCTCTTGTTCATACGATATACCAGGAGAGCGGTGGAGCTGAGAAACAATAACCCGTTCAGCGCCATTGATGATGAATGTTCCCTTGTCGGTCATCACAGGGATGGTCCCCATGTAGACTTCTTCTTCCTTAATCCCCGTTTCGTCTGTCAAACGGAATTTTACTTTCAAAGTTACGTTGTAAGTAATTCCGCGCCGTATGCACTCCTCGGGAGAGTACTTTGGGACTCCTAAATTGTAAGACAAAAATTCAAGTATGGTCTTTTCGTCATACGATTTGATTGGAAAAATTTCGTTAAAAACCTCTTGAAGGCCAATATTTTCCCTTTCATGAGGAAGTAGATGGGATTGAAGAAATTGGTTGTACGATTTAATCTGAATCTCGATCAGATTGGGGAGATCGATGATCTCTTCCCTTTCACGAAAACTCACCCGTTTAGGCGGCTTTTTTAGCATGGGCTTCGCTCCTCAAAATTTTATCCAAATAAAAATAAATCAGAGGGGGGCATGGTTACCCCCGCACTGATATCATAACTAGATTGCAATCTTTTTGCTGCAACTTTTTTTATAGGCCTGTTAATTTAACTTTACCGCCAGCTGCTTCGATTTTCTTCTTGATATCTTCAGCTTCAGCTTTTGGTGCAGCAGGTTTCAGGTCTTTTGGTGCGCCCTCAACGAGGTCTTTCGCTTCTTTCAGACCGAGGCCTGTCACTTCTCGTACAGCCTTAATGACAGAAATTTTCTTGTCATCGGGTACTGGACCTTCCAAAGTGACTTTAAACTCAGTAGCTTCTGCAGCAGGAGCTGCGCCTGCAGCAGCAGGAGCTCCGCCAGCAGCAGCAGCGACAGCGACAGCTGCTTTAACGCCCCACTTGGCTTCTAATTTTTCTTTGAGTTTCGCCATATCGAGAACCGACAATTGGCTCAATTTTTCTACAAGATCGTCTAAATGTTGACTCATGGGTTCAATTCTCCTAAAACTTTAACTTTCACTTTTCTCATTTATAACAGAGAGCGGGCCGGCGAGTGCTGCTTCAATAACAGACAGCATTTGTGACATCGGTGATGTAAATAATCCAAGCATTATCGCTCTCATTTCGTCGATTCCAGGGAGCTTAGAAAGCTCTTCTAGCTCGGAACCGGGCACTAGTTTTCCTTCAACTTGTCCGCAGACTACCTGCAAAATATTTCCATTCTCTTCCGAGAACTTAAATACCGCTTTGGCAGGAACCATAGCATCGTCTCCGCTAATGAAGACAACGCCCACATGTCCTTTCAAGAGAGCTTCATCGATTTTTACACCCGACTTTTCAGCTGCTTTTAAAAAGACTCTTTTTTTGACCACTTCGAATTGGCTTCCCGATTTACCAAGAAGATCTCGAAATGCCCAAGATGTGTTTGGCTCAAGCTTGTCGTAGCTTGCAATGATCATCGCTTTCGATCCGTCGATTTTCTCTTTGATCTCATCTAAAAGGAGCGGTTTTTCTTTTCTCATGAATTCTCCTTAAGCCAATGTTAGAGATTGCAGATCGATTTTCAATCCAGGTCCCATCGTTGTTGAGAGGTATAAACTTCTCAAGAAAGCACCTTTCGCGCTTGCCGGTTTCGACCTGGAAATCGCGTTCAAGAAGACGTTCAAATTGTCCAGCAATTTTTCCTTTTTGAAGGAAATTTTACCGACTGCATTATTTACGGCTCCGGTCTTATCGACTTTAAATTCGATTTTACCGGCTTTCACTTCTTGGACTGCTTTAGCAACGTCATTGGTCACAGTGCCCGCTTTTGGCGTAGGCATCAGGCCGCGAGGTCCCAAAACTTTACCGAGTTTTCCCAGTTCGCGCATCATATCAGGGGTTGCGATGAGTGCCGAAAAGTCGGTCCATCCACCCTTGATTTTCTCGATGTACTCATCAGCGCCAGCGAAATCCGCACCCGCATCGAGCGCTTCTTTTGCTTTATCGCCTTTTGCAATGACCACGAGAGTCACTTTCTGTCCCGTTCCATGCGGCAGCGATACGGTTCCCCGTACTTGCTGATCCGATTTCTTAGGGTCGATGCCAATCTGCAAAGCAATGTTCAGCGACTGATCGAATTTTGTCGCAGGGCAGCTTTGCAAAATATCAACGGCTTCCTCAAGCTTATATGCTTTGGATTTGTCGACGAGCTTATCGGCTTCTCTCATTCTTTTTGATCGATTTGCCATGTTAACCCTCCACAATATCCACGCCCATAGAGCGAGCGGTTCCCATCACCATCATTTCTGCAGCCTCCATGGAGACAATCCGCATATCTTCGACTTTCGTCTTGGCGATTTTCTTTACTTGAGAACGGGTCAATTTACCAACTTTGTCACGGTTTGGCACTTTGGACCCAGATTCGAGACCGCACTCCTTCAAGATCATTCTTGAAACAGGAGGCTTCCTAGTAATAAACGAGAAAGACTTATCGGAATATACGCTAATCACTACTGGCAATACATCGCCAGCCTGATCTTGCGTCTTCGCGTTAAATTCTTTGCAGAAGGCCATGATGTTAATCCCGGCCGAACCCAAGGCTGGACCAATCGGCGGAGCCGGATTAGCCTTTCCTGCAGGAATCTGCAATTTGATTGTTTTTACGAGTTTTTTTGCCATCTATTTTCCTTGTTTGAGTATTACCGAGATGCCTTCCGGCATCTCTCCCCATTACCCCGCATTCTCGGCAGTTGATTGCTCAACTTGCCAGAACTCGAGGTCGTCGACTCGCGTATCTCGACCAAAGATCGAAACCATTACGCTGAGCCTTCCTTTTTCGTGGTTTACTTCGGTCACGGTACCAATGAAGTTGACAAACACTCCATCGGTAATCTTGACCCGGTCGCCCACTTCGACCTTGTGCTTCTGAACAACGCCTTTCTGACGATCTTCCAACTCTTTCATGATGTCGTTCACTTCCTTTTCGGTAAGCGGGGTCGGCTTTTCGCCGCCCAAGAAGTCGATAACGCCAGGGGTGTCTTTGACATACGCCCATGATTCGTCGTTTAAATTCATCCGAATGAGCAAATAGCCAGGCCACATCCGCTTTTCGCTGATTTTCTGCTGGCCGCGCTTTACTTCGGATACGTTCTCAGTTGGAATCAGAATTTCGACGATATCATCCGCCAATCCTTTCGTCTGAAGAAATTCCTCAATGGCTTTCTTCACTTTCTTCTCATGGCTCGACATCACCTGAACGACATACCACTTATGCATACATTCTCACCCAAAAATTCTCTGAACTAAACTTGCTGCAGTCTGCAAAACACCCCGAATCGCCAAATCAGCCACATAAATTGTGAGTCCGAATACAAACGTGGCGATAATCACTGCCTTCGTACAAAAAATGAGCTCTTCTTTCGATGTCCAGCTGACCTTCTTCAGCTCACTCTGCACTTCGCGAAAATAGGAACTCTTTTTCTTTTCACTTGTTATTGCCGACATATTTTTTCCTTTTTAGGGGGTGCTGGGGTTTTTCCCGACTCGTTTTGCATTTTGCAATTTGCGTTCTGCGTTTAATTGAGGAGGGATTCCCCTCGCGCGATGCGTTCATTTTCTCACGAAAATGAACTACTCGTCGTCTCGGGCCGATTCGGGCCCTGCATGGCCCTCATTTCTCATCCCTCACGAAAGCCAATCAATTGGCTTTCTCGCACTCTCATTTCGCTTTGCTCATTCGAGTGCGGAGGGATTCGAACCCCCGACCGGCGACTTTGGAGATCGCTGCTCTACCAGCTGAGCTACACACCCACAAAAAAGGGGGAAAACTCCCCCCTTCACAATTATTTCAGGATCTTAGAAACAGTTCCTGCGCCGATTGTTCGTCCGCCTTCGCGAATCGCAAAGCGCATTCCCTCTTCCATCGCAATCGGGTGGATGAGTTCTGCTGTAATTTCCACGTTGTCGCCAGGCATCACCATCTCAGTTCCCTGAGGCAGTTCTACGGTTCCTGTTACGTCTGTCGTACGGAAATAGAACTGAGGTCTGTAACCTGTGAAGAATGGCTTGTGACGGCCGCCTTCATCTTTGTTCAATACGTATACAGTACCTTTGAATTTGGTGTGCGGTGTGCAAGTACCAGGAGCTGAGAGAACCATGCCGCGCTCTACATCGTTTTTCTCGATGCTTCTTAAGAGAACGCCAACGTTTTCTCCAGCGAGAGCTTCATCAAGCGTCTTCTGGAACATTTCAAGACCAGTCGCAACTGTATCACGTGTCTCACGAATACCAACGAGTTGGATCTTGTCGTTAACTCTAATCTTACCGCGCTCAACACGGCCTGTTACTACAGTACCGCGGCCAGAAATCGAGAACACGTCCTCGATTGGCATAAGGAATGGTTTGTCAATTTCACGAACTGGAGTTGGGATCTTCTCGTCAACAGTGTCCATCAATTTCACAATTGCTTCGACATACTTTGGATCGCCTTCGAGAGCTTTCAATGCAGAACCGCGGATGATAGGTACGCCTTTGTAGCCTTTCGCTTCGAGAAGTTCTGTCAATTCCATTTCTACGAGTTCAACGAGCTCTTCGTCGCCTTTGCCGATCATGTCCATCTTGTTGAGGAACACGACGATGGCTGGTACGCCTACTTGGCGGGCGAGAAGGATGTGCTCTTTTGTTTGCGGCATTGGTCCGTCGGTTGCAGCAACAACGAGGATCGCTCCGTCCATCTGAGCTGCACCTGTGATCATGTTCTTCACATAGTCGGCGTGGCCTGGGCAGTCTACGTGCGCATAGTGCCTTTTCGCCGTTTCGTATTCAACGTGCGATGCGTTAATCGTAATACCACGCGCTTTTTCTTCAGGCGTGTTGTCGATTGATGCGTAGTCGCGGAATTTCGCTTGACCTCTTTCAGCCAAAACTTTCGTGATGGCAGCAGTCAGCGTTGTTTTACCGTGGTCGACGTGCCCAATCGTACCGATGTTTACGTGTGTTTTCGTTCTCTGAAAAGCTTCTTTTGCCATTGTTAAAGTTCCTCCATTCGGCTCTAGATTTTTGTTTTGCCCAAGATAGGAATTGAACCTACGACCACTTGCTTACCATGCAAGTGCTCTACCACTGAGCTACCTGGGCGCTCTTCCCCTCCAACCCTTCTGTTTTCGGGGGCACTCATGCATAGGTTTCAAAAGCATTCAAGCATAAGGTACTTGGAGCAATATAATCAATTACTTTCCCATCAAATAATTATTTTTGGCGATATACGATTCGAGCTTTCGTCAAATCATATGGAGACATTTCCACGGTGACGTTATCCCCAGCATAAACTCGGATGTTTCGCATCCTCATTTTCCCGCTCAAATGGGCTATGACGCGCATACCATTTTCGAGCAAGACACTGAAGTTCATATTAGGGAGCAGTTCTTCAACCGTGCCCTCCATTTTGATCGTTTCTTCTTTTGACATATCGCTTTTTGATTTGGAAATGCTTCTAATTCTATCTTGAGTAGACCTATTAAAGTCAATGACTATTAATCAAATAGCAGCTAAAATCCTAGCAGATATGAGTGAAACCTTCAAAAAAAATTGCGACGAAATCAAAAAAACATTCGCGCCGCTATCCCCAGAAAAACGGTATCAAGAACTGATTCGTATGGGCCAGAACCTCGCCGCATACCCAAATGAGCTTAAAACGCCTGACCGAATCGTCCGTGGCTGCCAAAGCACGCTTTACCTTTCATGCAAATTCGAAAATGGAAAATGTTTTTTTCAAACAGATAGCGATGCGCTTATATCCAAAGGGTTAGCTGCGCTTCTCATCATCGCATATTCCGGCGAAGCGCCAGAAATAGTTCTAAAATGCCCTCCTGAATTCATTTCAGAACTGGGAATTGCAGCAAGCCTCTCCCCTATGAGATCGAACGGCCTTGCTCAAATTTATCTTAAGATGAAACAGGAAGCGCTCAAAACTTTCCTTTGATCTTTTTTTGATGAATTCTTTAAAGTATTCTGCTATAAATATAGCCAAATAAAGAGGGTTAGTCATGGCAGCACCTATTGCGCTCAATCATTTTGTTACAGACTTGAGCAAACCTGAGCAAACATCTTTTCAGGTTTTGGAGGAAAACATCACAAGCCTTGAAAATAAGTCTATGGCCTATAACATAGTAGAAAAAATTTGCTATGTAGCTCTCTTAGCGCTTGTCGCAACCGTTTTTGCTGTTTCATACAATTTACTAGTTCTTACAGGCGCCGCTCCCCTTGCAATGGCTGGAATGATTCTCGTTTCACCCATTCTTGTTATCGCTCCCGCAAAATTTGCCCAGCTATCTAAATACAATGCGCATCTTGCTGAGAACGAAAGTAAGGTCTGCTTGAAAATGAGACAGATTGAAAACTGGGGAACGCCTCAAATTGAAGATTTTATGAGAGCTCACCACCTAGATCCCGCTCGCGTTAATAGAGATGCGCTAGGTCAAGTGAACCGGCAAGATCCTCTCAAAGCACTTTTACCGCTTATCGCGCGATACCAAGTCATGGAAGAGCGCATTCAAGAGCTCCGCAGAAATTACGATGAAGCTCCAGGCAAATTAGAACAGGGGTTTAGAGAAAAAGAAGCTGCTGACGGACACGAAATCCCTGCTGGAGAAAAACAAAAAATCCGCTATGAAAGCCAATCTTTAAACTGGGCCTCTCTCGAAGCAGAGGCAATTCCAACTGCTTTCAATGCTGCAACACTTTTGCAAATCATTGAAAATCCCACAACGACCGACCTAGACGTCCTTCCTTTGAGCTTTGTTCTCCCGAATGTGGGCGTTTGCGTTCCAAGAAACTATTCTGAAAGGATGTTTGGCAAGAATGTACAACCGGGCAATGACGACTATTTTGTTTTCCACCCTGACTTGCATCGACCAGCCATCTCCCATCAGCAAATTGAAGATGCTGAAATGCAGCCGCATGCAGTTCGAAATTTGCTTTATGTCAGAGCTTAAAGATCACTCTTTAAGAGGTTTTTGATAAGCTGCGACTCGATTCGCAACGTCTTTGGCTAATACTGCAATCATCAGAGCAGTAAGACCCCAATTTTTTGCTTGAGTAGGATCTTGCGTAGTCATCAAATCCCAAACTATCGCGCTCCCAACAAATGCGGAAGCAGCCATTGCTCTTTGAGCTAAAGATCCCAAGCTTTTTAGGAAATTTTTACCCGATTTTGAAAAGCCATCGATAAAAGGAGCCATGACTAATGGAATGAACGTAGGAGGCAAAGAAATCCTCGGAAGAATGAAGCTAGAGGCGCATCCGGCAATCAACTCTAAGCCCGCCAAACAAGCGATTCGTTTTCTTAGAGGATGATATTCCTTCTTCTTCTCTTTCTTTCCCCCAGATTCTAAATCTGGTTCATCAGAACGAGAGGTTTCGGCCGGAAGCATCAAACTATTTTGCACGCTCATTTAAAATATTATATACGAAATTATATAATAAGTAAAACGCAATTATTTTTTATCACTTAATAATACATGAACACAGGCTCCTATATTATTTGCTGAATGAATAGCCATTGGAGCGAGTAAAGAATTTTCTTCTTTTTTTAGGCGGCCGAAAATATATCCCATGAAACTTAAGACAGCAAAGACGGGAATTTGCATTCCCTCTTGAATCGACTTATTCAAATGCACAGCACCGAAGATGAAGGATTGACCCAGCATACTCAGGGTCTCTCCAAGCTGCAAATCTTCCAATCGCTCGAGCAAAAAGCCTCGGAATAAAATTTCTTCAGAAAAAGGGGCGACAATGGATGCGAGAGGGATCATTTTCCAAGGCGCCGAAAGAATCATTTCTGCGATCCCCTCTTGAGCAATCGGCGGCAATGGAATCCCTAGCGCCCAAAAAAAGGCTTGAATGATGAGCGGCTTCAGGATGAGAAAACCAGACAAAAATCCAATCGTCTTCAAGTCAAATTGCGTATTGAACCAATCGGTATCATTTCTTGGGCAAAAGTGAGTGAGAACCGTGATGACCGCCGTCAAGAGAAGGGCTAGACCGATAGAAAGGCTTAGCTGCAAAACGAAAAGCGCAAGAGAAGCTAGAGCCACAGCAACCACTTTTTTTTGTTGCGCTGTGATTGTAAATTCGTAGTTGGTCAGAGGGATTCGAAAATGGGTAGCTGGTATTGCGCTCATAGAGCGAGACATTTTAGGATGTTAATCCTAAAAAAGGCAAATGATTTTGTCTTGTTCGCCGCCGCTGATTTCGACATGGCCATTGTGATGGACAAGTACATCGAATTCGAGCCGCACCCCGAATTCTCCAGGCAGATAGATTCCCGGTTCGATGGAAAAACAGGTCCCGGGCAAGATGGGGCGCACATCGTGCATCTCTAGATTGTCCATGTGGGCGCCGCTCCCATGAAGGCTTAATTCGATACTGTGGCCTGTCCTGTGTGTAAAGAATTCTCCGAATCCGGCGTTCCGGATTACCGAGCGGGCAGCATCATCTACTTCCCATCCCTCGATTCGTTTATTCGCTGCAAAACGGCTTTTAACAAGATTTGCCGCCGCTTTTTGCGCCTCTCGTACAATTTGGAAAACTTGGGCGTGCTTTGGAGTTGGCGCCTTATCTGCGACTCCAACTCGCGTAATATCGCCAAATACTCCATCCTTTTCCTTCGCCCAAAGATCGATTAAAATCCAATCTCCTTTTCGAATGGCGCTCGAACCCGTTTCTCTCGGCTCGTAGTGCGGATCTGCGCTATGCGCATTGACTCCGACAATAGGAGCATGGTCAGAAATCAGATTTCGTTTTTGAAACTCTTCCAAGATCTTTTGCTGCGCATCGTATTCGGTGATTTTTCCGATCCTTTCGCCAATCCACTTCCACATGCCACTTACAATCGCGTCCAAAGCTTTTCCTGCCCTCAGCTGGCTTTGGATTTGGGCTTCAGTCAATACAGCAGTAAAATGGGCAAGAAAATCGGCAGAACTGACAACCTGAGGTCCGAATGAGCGAACCAGATCAACAGTTCCCCCATCGACATAAGAAACGTAAGGAATCGCATTTTTGGGCGAATATTCCATCGCCACCTTTTTAGCTCCTTTAAGAATCGCTTGGAGCTCGGATTCCAATGTCTGCCAGCTAGAATACATCTTTCTTTCGCCGGGCATTGCATCTAACGTATGCGCTTCAATTGCATGCACCAACTTGACCGGTTTTCCTTGTGTAGGAATCCAATAGAAAAATCTGCGAGTCGTCATCTGATCTGGGCGTAGTCTTAAAAACTGTCGTGCATGCGGATTGCTGCCATGGAAATCATACAACAGCCATCCATCGAATCCGCATTCTTTCAAAAATTTTTGGGCTTTTTCTACTTGGCTCATCGGTTCACGCTTTGGATGAGCGCAGCAGCAGCGGCAACGCGCAAGATGGGGAACGGCTCTTTCAAACAGCCTGCGAGAAAACTGAATGACTGCACATTTCCAATCTTTCCAAGCGCTTCCAAAATGTAGAGTTTTTTCTCATGATCCGCGCCCGCATACGCGCCTTGCAGATCAAGAAGAACCGACTCATCTTTGCCGAACATCGCCAATACGAGACAAGCTTGAAGACGAACATTCGGATCTGAATCTGTGACAAGCTGTTTCACCACTTCAAGGGCGCTCTCATCCCCTTCATGCAACAAGGTGGCCGCTGCAACTCCTGTTACGCCCCAATTTTTCCTCTGCAAAAAGGATTTTAAGGCAGGCAATGCTCTTGGATCTTCAACAAGGGCAAGCATTGATACTAAATTGAGCCTTGTCATCTGGTCTTGCGCTTCTGGAAAATTGGGGATCTGGTCATTATGGCGCACTTGGCTTGGCGCCAAAATTTCGAAGAGCGGATTAGGCTTTTGATCGACCATCACCATCCGTTTTTCTGTTTCCATGAAGCCCGCGATCAGATCGCAGCACTTTTTCACTTCGACTCTTTGTCCTAAAAGTCCCAAGGCCAAATTGACTTTCACGTAAGGATCAGCGCTCTCTTTCAATGTTTTGACGGCAAGCGCAATTCCTCTATTCCCAGAAGCGGCTAACGCAGCCGCAGCTAAACGCCTATTTTCAGGAAGCGAATCAGAAAGCCATCGTTCCATATTCTTTTCTGCCAACGGAGACTGGATAAGAAAAGCGGCCCAGCAAGCTGTAATCGCAACAGCTGGATCGCTGTCTTGCAAAGCAGCAGAAATTTCACTCTCTTTTCCTTGATAGATCATTCCGAAAGCATTGAGAGCCGCAATTCTGACTGCTGGGTGGGAATCTTGAATGAGCCGGATCACTTCCTCTCTCGCTTCTTCCATCTTGAAATGGGTTGCGATCATGCAAGCCAAATGGCGAAGTCCTGCTCGGTTGCTGGAGCTAAGGGTTTTGAATTCTTCCATTGTGATTTGATCGTACATTTCAAGAAGCGAAGCGATGGCGATCTGCTTTTCTTCCATTGGAGTTTTATCCGACTGGACCAATGTCTGCAAATCAGGGGCAAGCTCTTTCATTTTTAAAAGCCCTGCCGCTTTAATTACCTCAAGCCTGACAATCCAAACTCTTTCTTCCCGCATCAGTCTTGCAATTTCGTCTTTTAGCGGCGCATCGCGGAAGGCCGATGCCATTTGCACAGCGACAGATCGAATTACCGCATTTGAATCGCGCATCATTTTGAGAAGGACCGGAACTGCCCTCGTATCCCTCGTTAAAAATGATCCGATGGTTGCAGCAAGCCTCACTCCATATTGAGTCGACCGGGTCCCCTTCTTCAGCACTCCCCAGGCCAGCTCTTCGAGCAGATGCCGGTCATACAAAAGGTCGGGTTTTTTGAAGGTGAGCTTATTCCAAGAATCGAGCGCCTGTTCCTCAAACCCATTGTAAGCAAAGGCCTCTATCAAAATTTTTTGAACCTCTAGCGATTCGGGGTATTGTAATGCAAGACTTTCAGCCTCCCTCAAAGCCGATTGTTGGTCGTCGATGAGCAGGTGGGCGCGAACGCGGCGTAAGCCTTCATCTTCGGAAAGACCAGAGGCCAAAAGAGCTGCGGCAAAGATCCAAATCATGAGCTACCTATTCCCCTTCGTGTTATACTAAACGGGCTATGTTTGCAATATACAAGGGAGACGGCGCTCTTTGGAACGGGCCTCCCCACGACCGGATCGGCGTCAAAGAAATATTGGAAGGAAGGCTTCAAAACCTTTCTCTGTTCATCATGCCCGGAGGCAGAGATCGGCCCTATCATGCTGCGCTCAAAGGGCGACCCAATACTCTGATCAGGCAATTCGTCGAGCAGGGAGGCGTTTATCTGGGCATTTGCGCAGGAGCCTACTATGGATGCAGCTTTGTTGAGTTCGACCAAGGGTTTCCCCTCGAAGTTTGCGAAGAGAGGGAGCTCGGATTTTTTCCTGGCAAAGCTGTTGGACCAGCCTACGGCAAAGGAACCTTTGCCTATGAAAGCGAAAAAGGGGCCCGCATTGCGAAGATAGGCACAGATAAAGGCGTCTTCTACACTTACTTCAATGGAGGATGCACATTCGTTGGAGACTTGACCCATGTCCGGATCCTTGCCCGCTATCTAGATTTACCTGGAGAGCCGCCTGCGATCATCGAATGCCCTCTCAAAAAAGGGAAAGCCATCTTGAGCGGCGTTCACATCGAACAGCAATTAAGCCATTTTCCCGAGTACTCTGCCGCCGATGAGATGAAAATGGAGATGAAAGATCGTCTGGCCAGACTCGGAGCCGTTATTCGTTAAAAGGCGATATCCATCTGCGATTCCTCGCTCTTCTGCAATTTCTTGGGCCACTTTTACGATCTCGCCTAAGAGTGGATAATCGTGCGGCTCCATCGACTGCAAATTGGGGATCTCTTTTTTCGGCATGATCAAAATATGCACAGGCGCAACAGGATGGATATCTTCAATCGCCAAAATGCGCTCGTTCTCAAACACTTTTTTCGAGGGAAGTTTCCCTTGAATGATCAATCCAAATACAGTACTCATATCAGTGCTCCATTGCTATGTGCAGCGCTTTGAGAGCGTCTTCTTTTGTTTCCCAGATGGAGATGAAGCGCCCCTTATGGCAAAAAACAGCGCCCTCAATCCCGCTCACTTTTTTCAACTCTTCTTCATGCAAACCGGCCCAAGCTTCAGGCAAAGGTCTACGAACCTTCATCCTCTCAGCCAAAGTTGGAGGGATACCCCTGAGTTTCCAATGGCCGCCTGATGGCATAATCACATACTGCGCCGGATGAAAATCTCCGCCGAGATCGAAAAAGTTTTCAAGCCAAGGAAGCGATTTTTCAAAGATGAGGACATTGCTGCCATGGATCATCGCTTTTTTCACCGTTGCTTTGCATTCCAGCGTATAGATATGTCTTTCGCGGAGCCGTTTTAGATGGCCGAGAGCAAAGTCAACCGCTATCATAAAAGCGCGGTCCATATCTTCCGGCTCGGCATCATACTCGATCGGCAAAAAATTTGTGATCACCTGTGAAAACGAAGTCGTTCCCGGCTCAAGTTTAGCAAGGCCATTATCATGAGCATCTACGCCCATGATGAGCGATTTATTGAAATACTCGTACAAATGAGGTTCGATAAGATCCAAATCTTTCAAATAAAGGAGCACCATGCCAGCGCTGCTCATCGGGCCCTTGTACTCTGCCTGATGGTGGTCGAAACGCCGTTTTTGCGGATTGTATTCCCCGCCCACATCGCAGACATAATCGCACCGGTCGATCACTTTCTGATCGCGGGTCCTGCGAATTTTGTCTCGGTCGATCCGATCGAAGAGAAGCAAAAGCGCGCTGGCAGTTACTTCATCTGCGTGGAAAGAGCCGTCGTGAATGCCTAAACTACGTGGTTCCATTTATTTAACGAATCAGTATATTCAATTTAGAAAAGGGAGGCAAGAATGAAGCTCAACAGCAGTGCATTTCATGAGGGAGGAATCATCCCATCGCTTTACACTTGCGAGGGCAAAAACATCAATCCCCCGCTAGAAATTTCTGGAGTTCCACCCCAGGCCAAATCGCTGGTTCTTCTTATGGACGACCCTGACGTGCCGAAATCGCGCCGCCCTGACGGCATGTTCGATCATTGGGTAATCACCGATATGCCCCCCTCCACCCATAAAATCCATGAACACAGCAAACCACCCGGCGTTGAAGGAAAAAATACCTACGGAGACAACAATTATTTCGGCCCTTGCCCGCCCGATCGCGAACACCGATATTTTTTTAAATTGTACGCCCTTGATAAAATGCTACATCTCCCGCCAGGCTGCACCAAAAAAGAGGTGGAAAAGGCGATGCAAGGACATATTTTAGCTGAGTGCCAGCTGATGGCCCGCTATGAAAAAGGAAAAGGGTATTGATTTTGGAAAGCTATTTAACACCGCATCACTACGATCTCGTTACACCCGACGGCCGAATTACTCAAATTGGAGCGACCTTCGACAACAAACGGCTAGCCACCGTCAAAATCGAAGAGATTTCTCCTGCTTTTATTGGCTATGAGATCGATCCAAAACTCATCACCTTCAATTTGAAAAGCACACTCGCCCAACTTGGACTTAACGGCGTATGCAAAGAGTTCCATTATGAGCGAAAATTCAACTCAGCCTATGTCAAAGTTGAACTGCAAGCAATCGGCAAGCTCGGCCTTGCGATGTTAGAGCTTCTTGAAGTGGGCTCCTATGTAGGAAAGCTATTTGCTGCAGATGACCGACGTCGAGTGCGCGATCCCGATTACTTGATGAGAATGTTTGGAAGAGCAGACAGAAAGGGGCGTCCCCTTCTTTCTCTAGGCGGTCTTGAGGGAAGCGGCGCTCTCATTCTCGAAAAAATCGAAGGGAGAACCGTCGCCTTTATTTCTCTTCTGGACGGTGTAGTTACCTATGATTTGAGCGTGTATGGATTTTTACCAACCTTAGCCAAAATCCTTAAAAAAAACATCCCTCACTCCCGAGATATTCTTCATCTGCATCAACATTGGGAAAAAGGTGTTCCGCGCATCATCCATCCGAATGAAATTCTTCTCGTTCGCACATCTCCGCTTCACATTCGAACCGTTTATGGCCACGTGGTGCATTCTCTTCTCCCGCAAGGCATCCATCACACAACAGCCGATTATCTGCAGCCTGACACAACTGCATCGGGCGATATTTACGAACTTTTTGGGAACAGCGATCAGATCATCGACGATATCCCGATCGAATTCTACACGCTCGAGCCGCATCGCGAACACGTGTTTTTTGCAGATCGAGACCAACTCGTTGCCGCTCTCGAAGATCCAAAAGCTCTTTTTGAAGCTTTTGCCACAGCTCCCGAGCCAAAAAACCTTCTCGCCTCCGTCTTTGTCGTAAAAGGCACTCAGATGAAAAATCTGACAGGCAAAGATTGGATTACGAGAGAATTGATCAAACACGAGTTCCCGGGCCTTTCCCATCCAGCGCGCCAAGCGCAGATAGTGGAAAAATACATTGAAAATCAGCCCGCGTATCCATTCCTAAAGGCAATCGAAGATGGCCTCATCACCTCTCAAGGGATTTTGCTATCCCGCCACTTCCCTACTCCGCTACTCAAACGGATGCTGCTCAACGAACAAATCCAAAGATGCCTCAAGCGGATTTATTTCCAATTCCCCTCTTGCTCGCACGATGGCTATTTTTCTCATGAAGACCGGGCAATGCTGGTCGATCTTGCAAAATTCGGCATTCCGGTCTATTGGGTAGACGACGTTTCCGGCAAAATCTTGCAATACGTCTTAAAACCTGAGAAAGAAGCAGGTCTTTTCGTTCCGCTTCCGCTCGTAGAAACTTTCCGCAAAGCTACATTCCTTGGCGTCTATGGATCAAACCTGCAAGAAGGAACTTTCGAACTTGAGCTAAAACGACTCCTTCAAGGCATTTTGGATATGCGCGAGAAGATGAATCACCCGCTTCTTACAAAAGAAACGCCGCTCGCCCTTCTAACTGGCGGCGGGCCAGGCGCGATGGAAGTGGGCAACCGTGTCGCAAAATCGGTCGGGATCCTTTCCTGCGCAAACATCGTCGACTTCCGCTCGAAAGACAAAGCCGTTGTCAACGAACAAAAACAAAACCCCTATATCGACGCCAAAATGACTTACCGCCTTGACCGGCTCGTCGAAAGACAGGCAGAATTTTACCTCGATATTCCGATTTTCCTTCCTGGCGGCATCGGAATGGATTTCGAATATACTCTCGAAGAGGTGCGGCGCAAAACGGGAAGCTGCCCTGCCAATCCTGTTCTTCTTTTCGGAGAACCTGAATACTGGCGGCGCAAAATTACCTCTCGCTTCCAGCTCAATCGAGAAACAGGCACAATCAAAGGCTCCGAATGGGTGAGCAATTGTTTTTACTGCATCCAATCAGCGCAACAAGGTCTTTGGGTTCTTTCCCAATTCTTCGATGGTTCTCTAAAAATCGGCAAAGAGGGACCCATTTACGATGAGGGTTTTTACACCTTCGATGGCCAAAAAGTTTTACGTTGAAATTTCTAATGTTCCAAAAAGATATTTAAATGAGTGTAG
Source organism: Parachlamydiales bacterium (assembly GCA_019694475.1). Classification (GTDB taxonomy): domain Bacteria; phylum Chlamydiota; class Chlamydiia; order Chlamydiales; family SM23-39; genus REEB52. The sequence goes on along the minus strand of JAIBBX010000006.1, from coordinate 15,292 downwards.
CTTTTTGGCTGATTCACGATATTCAATGCCCTTCTGCGAAGATAATACATCTCTTTAGGTAGAGTCGATTTTAAAGCATAGTAGGAGATGGTAAATTTTTCCATCCATCCGGGAAATTCATTATATGGATGAAGGTCGACAAGGAATTGATCCACTATAACCATAGCCTGTTGAGTTGCTTGCTGAAGGCAGTTTTTATAAGCGATCGTAAATGGAAAACCTGGAATAGAGGTTGGATAATAGGTACACCACACTTCTTCAGCCGTATTTGCAAAAAGAGTTCCTGCGGTGAAGGAGATGCCATTCAATAATCCCAATATAGAATTGAGCGGTTGAAGGGCAGTATAAATAGTTAATGGTCCAGCTCCAGTAGTAATCGAAGAGCCTGCATTGAGGAAAAACGCTCCGTTTCCAATGAGTGGACTAAGCCGATTTTCATTGTCCACGACCAAAGTGACGCTTCCATTTCCTGCTGAAGTATCGATGGAACCTGTCGGAGTCAAAGTTAGGTTTTGATTCGCAATCATAAGAACCGATCCCGCTGTAGTGATCGGAGCAATAACAAATAGGTTTTGGTAAGCATCCCCAGGAACAGAACCGCTTACGGTCAGATCTCCAGAAATAGTTGTCAGATTGAACTCAGCCAAAGCATTAGTTCCAAAAGTCAGCGAAGATGCAGCCCCAGAAGCAGATTTTGGGCCGCTGTGAATAGTAATTGGCCCGGTCACTGTTTGCAATACAAGAGCGTTAACAGCCGCCCCTTTATTTACATTTACTGTCCCTAACCCATCAGCAGGACTTTGAATAGAAGGGTTTGTGAATATAGGACAAACATTATTGATCACCGCATTTTGTCCGCATATGGTCGTAATGGATCCATTCCACAAATCGCCGCTACTAAAATTAGCGTCCCCTTCAAGAAGAATCGAAGCTCCACCTGTTACTATATATCCTGTAGCTAGCTGAATATCGCCTGACGCTCTGATCAATAAAGAATAGGGTCCCGTTGCAGGAACAGCTAACGTCGATCTTCCAAAAGTTGACTTTCCTGTGAATGGGGCGGCAGGATTAGTCAAGGCAACGACATTTCCGAATGCGAAAATACGTGTTGTATTCGTGCCAGCTATTGCGTCTGTTCCGATGTAGACATTTTGATTTTGGATGGCTTGTAAGGTGATATTATTTCCGCTTGCTACGTTGACATCTCCTCGCCCGCCTATGCCAATATTACGCGTTCCCGTAACCCCATTTGCAAACATGTTTATATCATGGCCGACCGCTACATTTGTCGTTGTGACGATAACACCACCGCCAGAGACCTGAGTGTCATAGCCAATTACCGTTCTCAGTCCTCCAACCGAATTTCCTAAAGAGGGGCGGATATTGAGGTCATTTCCTGCGATGACCGTAATGATGCCGTTAATGCTGTGGCCTGCGGCTAGAGCGTTTTGGGCGCCTATCCCAAAATCTGTGGCCAATCCTGGATCCATATTGATGTCTCTGCAAGCTCTGACTCGAATGCTTGAATTGATGTCCCCCCCATTGCCTTGATCCGTTTGGCCAATATACGAAGATCCTCGGATATTGGTACGAATTCCATATACATTCAAATCTCTTCCAGCTCGGATATCAATATCTCCTGTGGCATTCGAACCTGCTCCTCCTGCGATTGTGCTTGCGAAGGTATGGCCTATGCCCATATTATTGACAATCCCCCCTGTCATTCTTGTAGCATCAATCCAAATGTCTCTTCCTGCGTTGACATTGATATAAGCATTCACAGGAACGATATTTGGACCTCCGTGCAAAGTTGAATGTCCAATCACACATTGGCTTGTGTCGCTTCCAATCGAGCGAAGGATAATATCTTGACCTGCAGTGACTGTGATTGTACCCGATTGTTGAGACAAAGTACTTCCAGTTATAACATGGCCAATAGAAGAAGCTCCATTGAAAGTTCTAATTCCGCCTAATCCGATCAAAAGCTGCGAAATGGTTTGGGTTGCAGTGACTGTAATATTCCCGGAATTTGCATTGTTGACGAAACCGCCGTGACCGATAAATGCAGGAGAGCTATCTCCGGCAAGAATCGCTCCACCCTGGATATTCAAATTATTGCAATTCACAAAAATATTACCAGAAACAGCCACCCCAGATGCGGCGGCAAATCCAATGGAAGCGATTCGAAGGATGTTATCTGGGCCTCGAATGCATATATTTCCCGTTCCACTGACCGGATTGCAGAAACTGCAGCATGCTGTGCTAGCTGCCCCGTTCGGCAAAGCGGGAAGAGGAAATGCGGTTAAACAGTTGCATCCCACAGGATTCACGTTTCCTAAAGCTGAGACCGTTGTGGTTCCATTTCTTGAACCAATAGAGACGTTATTGACCCCTGCAGCACTATTGATGAGAATGTTCCCATTTTGGCTCGTTACTGTGACATTTCCTGTTCCAGCGACTTGAATGCCCGCGTTGAATATGATATCGGAAGCTGCTGTCAAAGTGAGAGAATTGGCTCCATTCCAACTCACAAGACCGTTGACGGTGATCGTACCGACAGCACCTGGGTCTGGGACTACATTTGTCGTTATGACAACGCTGCCGCTGTTATTCAAAAAAAAGCTCAATCCGCCGGCAACATTTGCGCTATTGATCGTAACGGGTGTTGTTAAAGCTGGCCATGAAGTGGGATTAGTTGCAAAATTGACCGCAGTGAAAGGTCCAACAGTTGTGATCAAAATATCTGTTGGATCAAACCATAAAGTACCGGAAGTTCCGTTTGTGGCAGTTAGATCTGCATTCCAATTGAACATCATCCGGTCTCTACCGGATACCTCGATAAGACCTCCGTTACCAGAATTTTTTCCTCCCTTTGCAGATAAAAACCCCATTGCTACCGTTGCGCGGTCGGACCAAAGGACAATTTGCCCGCCATTTCCCGTATCGATTGCATCAGCCAATAAACTTGCCCCAGGAACAATCAGAATGGACTCAGATGGAGCCAAATTTTTGCCTCCCAAATCAACAGTGCCCCCTCCAAATGGAGAAGAAACATCGATCAAAGCTCCACTTTCTAATCGGATTTCATTGCCATAAATGTTTAGTTCGCCATTCGGCACAAATATCGATCCAAAAATCGTTGCTTTACTCTCTGTGCAGTTGATGGTGAACACTTCCCCTTCAAGGGATAATGACACATTTTTACAGCTAAAAATAGATAGATTTGTTTTGGCCGATAAAGCTCCAAAATGTTCGATTTCTTTTCCAATAAGAAAGATCCGTTCCGCATGAACACTACCTTCGATTTTCAACGTCCCAAAAGAATCTCCTTCAAAAGCAAGAGATCGATTTTTCTGAAATGAAGGAAAATCAACTGGGAGAGTCGAAGCAACAAAACTTCCCATATCCAATATGGCTTCTTTTCCGATCAATATCCCATGCGGATTCATGAGAATTACTTGTCCATTGGAACTCATGGTTCCTAAGATTTGGCTTGGGTTTGTATCTAAGACTCGATTGATTGCGCAAACATTTGGACTTGGAAAATGAAAAGAAACCTTTTCTGAGGGGTCAATTGAAAATGATTCCCAATCGAGCCAAGAATCACTTTCCAATGATATATTTAAGTGATTTTGAGTTTCAGAGCTGGTTTTCACATCACCCGAAACCACCTGCATTCCATGAGGTAGAGCAAACAGCTCTATACACACACATGACCCGACCAACAAGAACCGAAACATGTCCAGATGATAGAAAATTCTAGAAATATTTGAGAATAAGATTCTGTTTCTATGATTGTAGGATGAGGGTTTTTACACCTTCGATGGCCAAAAAGTTTTACACTGAATCTGGGAATCCGATCGGATCAGCTTCAATGATCTTCATCCATTGTTCGCGGGAAACCTTTGGGAGGAACATACTTCTCGCTTGCAAATCGCTCGTTCCCCTTTTTTCTGCTAAAGCTGCAGCGATTTTTTTATTTGTTTCAGCGTCGTGGGCCCTTAATCCCAGTTTATAATAAAAGCCATGCGAAGTATATCCGGCGGATAGATCCATCCTAGCCTCGCACCCCTTTTTAAGATAATACTGAAGAATCGCCTTAGTCAAAAGAACACCCACATATTTCTTTGATCTCCATAAATTCTGCAAGGCGTCCATTTTTACTTTATTGAGTTTTGTTTCCTTTTCGTCTCCATATCGCTCCTCAATCACATCCGGGAAAAAATCATCTCGATTGCCAAACCCATCAGGTCTATTTCCGTGCAAATAGGGTTTCACATCGGCATAGCCATATACATCCCCCTCTAGATTTTTCATAATGAAACGATATTTATCGTAAGTTTCTTTTTGATTCACTTCGATGTATACCAATTCAATTGCCCCGCTACTTTTGTCTTGGACAGCTCCGATGCCAATGACATTTCCTCGCATTTTCAGTTTTTCAATATCATGTCGATGCAGAGCGACAAGCTCTTTAGGTAAAGCGATTTTCGGCTGATATACAGAGATAACTCTCGAAGGATCAATCCCGCTGCTTTTACAATCATCTAAACTTCTGTTAGCAATTGCATCCACTGCTGACTGAATCAGTTCTTCTTTTCCACTTTCATGAACGGCATTTTGAGAATCGTGTACTTTTCCGACTGGCGATACCATGAGAATCACTCCATTTTGATAAAAATTTGATGAATCCTACGCAAGGAATTGATTTTTATCAAGCACGCCATGTAAATTCATTTGCTCAAAAAATTATGAGGTACTCTCATGGCTTCAGTGACGGAAAAACGAATCATAACTCAAGAAGAATCGATCAAAGAGTATAGTTTTCAAGAACCAGGAAAGGAAATCCACATCACAGGAATCGACCTTACAGATGAGAAAGTTAAAATTGTGATGTCAGCCTTCAAACAGTACATCATCACTGGAAGACAGGCGAAACGGCCAGATATTTTAGCTAGCTTTTCGAAATTCCAAGCTATCTGCAAGGAACAAAAAGTAGAAGTTGCTATACGCTAGAACCCGTAGTTCATGTTGTACTCAAAGTAGTGAGTACGCTCTTTTTGGAACTGCCCTTCAAGCGAGTAGCCGTGGTGGTAGCCGATATAGAGGCGGAATTTCCTGCCGATGCCTTGCAATTTGCTCCACTCGTAGCCTAAACGATAAGTTCCATCGAAGTTGTAATGGAGCTGCTGCACGTTGCGCCATAGCATGGCGATAAAACAGGTTCCATAGAGTCTTTGTTTGTGGAATTTTGTTCCCAAAAAGCGGGCTTCAGTCCCGTATTCGAGATAGATCGGCTTCCACTTAAACGTGGGGTCGCTATGAACGTATACGCCGGGACCCACATATAGACGGATCGCTTCCGATGCCTGATAGGATACAAAGAAATCAACAGCTTCCACGCTTGGATTTAGTCGCACTACATCGGGGTGGTCTACCATGTATTCATCGCCCAAGTGGCTGGAAATATGATACACTCTGAACCTGAAAGACCAGGGTCCTGCAGCAATTGTCAGCGGGATACCAACATAGAAGTCTGTATTGACCAGCTCGCCCCATCCATTCGCGGTATTCGGATGCGGATCCATATTAAACACAGACCAGATGCCAGCCTCGATGCCGATTTGCATATCGCCGCCCCAGATGACATCGAGCCAGCGGTAGATAGGGAAGTCGTCGCCCAAAGAGACGCCGATTGTTTTAACGCCAATCACTCTATCGCCACTTCGCCAACCCAAACTATATGTGGCAGCTCTTGGGTCTGCGATTAAAGGCAAAAACAGTTCAGTCATTTGCGGGAACCAGATGCCAGCAATTTTCGGCCTTTCCACATATTTTTCCCGAACTTCTTCATCTTCAGGGGGCACGCCATTCAATACATGCACTTCCTCAACACCAGGGATATCGCGGACAAATGAGACAATACTGTTCGACAGCATCTTGTTGCTTGGCATATTGGCGAGCCAAACTTTGTGATTTTTGACGATGACAACAACCCGATATTCAGCGTAGTGCATATCGACAAGAGCCTGAATGTATCCTTCGAAATATGGATCGGACGCTTTTTCAACTTCTTCGGGGATGCTATCCCTTCTGGATAAGACCACAGCTACATTCGAAGCCGTTTCTTCCTGAGCAAAAGCACAAGCGATCGCAAAAGCCAAAATTCCGCACTGAATAGCACGTTTCATGTGTGAAGTCCCTTTGAACTCCTATATACACATCAGCGCTTTATCGACAAAGGTTCTTTTACAAATTTGCTTTGAAGCATGCGTATTCCGCTGTAGAAACAGAGGGCTCCGCCGATGATAAGAACTTGAACTGGGCCGCATGCAACAGCAAGCCATCCACCGAGAGGCGGAGCTACGGCGCCGCGCAGTCCCGCCATGGCCACATTGACGCCTGTATATCTGGAGCTTTCATCTTTGCCTGCAAAGATGGGTCCCGACATATTCCAGACCAAATGGCTTCCCCCCTGTCCGACTCCATACCAGAAGTAAGCGATGTATAGCCATGCAACGCTCCACACCGAGAAACTGAGTAAAATAGGTAGAAGGCCGATCGTTGCAAACACAAGGCTGGCCATTTTATATACATGCACGCGGTCGATCCATTTCGCCCAAAGAGGCGATGACAACGCGAACCCCAATCCTTTTGCAATCGATACCGCTCCTACCATTTCCAAATGGGAGATCCCAAGCACGTCCACTGCAAAGAGCGGAATGGCCGGCTGAATCAACATGAGTCCAAACCCGCTCACCATGAATCCCCACTGGAATCTAGAGAAGTCGAGCCTATCCTTCATCAGCCGAAAACTATCGCGCCACGGTCTTACAATGACCTCTTTCAAACTTGGGCGCTCTACTTGCTCATCTTCGCCCGCAACCACAATCCTGCTCTGCACGACCAATGTTAAAAGACCAATCGCTGCAGCGCCGAAAAAGAGAGTCTTCCAACATCCAGGATCGTGATCGAGCATGCCGCCGCAAGCCAACGCAAGGGCTACGCCCTCTGCATATCCCAAGCCCGAACTAATTGAGAAGACTTTGTTCCGTTTCCCTTCGCCCATATTTCTCTTCAGGATTTCGAGCCAGGCAGGCAGCCCTGCTCTATAGAAAAACATATAGTTGACAGCTGCGAAAATGACGAACCAGACCGAATCGACCCAGGGACACAATAAAAATGGGGCCCGCATCAAAAAGCCTGCCCACAAAACATTCGATTTAAGCTTCTTGGTTCTCCCCCGAAGACCCGCGCTCCAATAGAAAGACAGTATAGTAATAATCGGCTTCAAAGCCGTCAGCAGCGCGACCTGGAAAGTGCTGGCGCCCAAGTCCTTATACAGGATAAAAATCAAAAAGGAGTAGAGAGTGAAGAGGGGCTCTGCAAGTAAGTTAGACCAGATCAAAGTCCGGCCCATCTGTTTACTAGCGTCGGGAGGGGTGCTCATGCGCCCAACATGATACCCTCAGGTCTATATTCTTTGCTATCGATTAAAAATTAAAAGATCTCTTACTTTATTCTTCGATTTCCTCCAACTTAATTCCGATATTGTTCCAGTAATCTTCGGTATAACTAAAGAATAGCTCCTCCCCTTCTTCTATATCCCGATCAGCGATAAAGATGATTCTGGGGCCCGATTTACTAAAGTACTCATAAGCTTGGACGCTTCCTGCCTTTCCATTGTCATTCATGCAAGTAAGAACACTTCCTTTTTTCGCAGCATCGAGATACCATTTTCCCAAATCGACTTTTTCGAATTTAAAAATATAGCGGCTAGAATCTTCATCATCAATCTTTCGAATGACCGCGCCATAATGGCCGATGAGAGTGCCTTCTGGGATTTTTCGAATCGCCTTGACACCCATGCCAAGATTAGCATGCTCGGACTTACTTACACTGACCCATTTCAAAGCAGGATCTTGCCCAGTCTTTTTCATTGCAGCAAAATATCGATCGCATCTTTGCTTGAAAGATTTCGATTGTTTAGGAATCTCGGTTTTTTCCCATAATTTGAAAAACGCTTCCATTTCCTTATTCGATTCGAATTCAATTCCGTCTATATATTTTCTTCCGTTGCCCAAATCGATTCTTTTGTTTGTATAGGGTGCAGGTCTTTGCTTTGGTGTTTTCATTTTGGCATATTGGTTTTCTGGCGAAGTATTCTCAACGGGCCGTCTTGAATCTAAGAATCTCGTACCCGATGCCGGACCATTTGCCGAAGGTTTCTCAACAGATACGACGGGCCGTTTTGAGCTAAAGAACCTTGTGCTTCTAGCAGGACATTCACTAAAAAAAACGCCATTCGCAGCTCCTAGGACTTTTCTATTATCCTTTGGAGTTTTAGATTCTTCATATCCTGTCCCGATATTCGAACAATTAACGTTAGTTACTGAATTCACAATTAAACCTCACGATTTTTAACAAAAATTATACATTAAATTTAAAATTAGTTTAAGGAAATAAATATTGGGATGGCAGAAGAAAAAGGGATAAAACACTTCTGGAGAATAAATCAAAAATTCGACAAAATGGACGAATTATCAAAGGGGCAATAGCTCAGCGGTTAGAGCAGCGGACTCATAACCCGTCGGTCTCTGGTTCAAATCCAGGTTGCCCCACATTTCATCAAAAAGACAATCTTAAGGATCTTGGGATTCAAACCCTAGTTTTTCCGAATAAGAAGGGGTTTCATTCATAATTTAATGACACTTCTTCTTGCCTGGGTTTTCTCACTCGCTTCATATATTTTTTTGAGGACGCGCCAAACTCTCGAAAGTTATTCCTTGCTTTATTCAAGCTTTCGTCATTAGCCCCTCCTTCGTAATCAGGATCATCGAATTGGACATTATCATCTTCCCAGAAACAAACTGGGCAAATTTCAAAAGTACCTGGAGGTTTCTCTTTTAAAGTTAAATAACTACAACAAGGGCATTTAAATTGTCTCAAATCGCTTATCCAAATTAAGATTCTTTAAGACTCTTCAAAACCAACTCAATTTCTTTCTTATAGTCGCGCGAAAAAGCAACATCAATTTCAAGCTCCTCATCAGAATCCAAATTATCTTCGAGATCCGAAAGCAAAGTGATGTAAATACCTCTTTGCTTTTTCATGTTAATAAAAGGGATATCTTCATGTATAATCAAGATCTTTCTCGTTTTCAGCCATTTTAAATCACTTAAACAATCATATAAGGCATCCCAATTTTTCCCAAAATATGGCGGAAATCTGAGTTGTGTTGCAAATAGATTAAAAAGCTCTTGTTCATTGCTTATGTTTTTATGAATAAAAACAACGGCGTCGTAATTAAACCTCTTCACTTCATTAAGGTCAGAAAAGAAAACAAACATATTCACTCTCATTTAACCTGTATAAATGTTTGATAATGATCAGGTGAATAAAACAATTCCCCATTTTCACCCACAATAATTCGCTGAGGACCTGGCCCTTCGATGCCAGGAGTAGGATGGACATATTCTCGATAGTAACTGGAATGTCTCTTCGGCAATAATCCTTCGCGATTTTTGAAAACCGTTCCGTCATTTCTATGAGGAAATTTGATTCCCTTCTGGATCCGCTCAATTGTAGGTGATAAATCAACTAGTCCCTCAGCAATCCTCCCATTTGGTAACTGTACTCTACTTCGCACAGCTATTTGTATTTCATGTGGTCCTGTTTTTTTGAAAAATGACAACCCCTTCCTGATGTCTTTAATATTCCCTCTGTAGATATCTAGAGCAGTCAACGCCATACCCGTTGCGTTTTTATAACGAATAGTCTGTTCGTTCAACGGATCAAAATCGATGAGGTTTCCAAGCCCTTCATCCCACATTTCATGAAACAGATTTAAATTGGATTGTACTATGCCCTCATAGCCAGTTTTCAATCCGGGGATTAATGAAAATGCGAGCGGAGTCTGAAAGAAAAACTCAGCTGTTTTCATATAATAATTGCTGATTCCAATCGCAATTCCACCGAGACGGTTATTCCCTATATCCCCGCCCCGTTTGCAATCGCGATGTCGCTCACAATGACAATGAGGCTCGTACTCGCCATAGAAATAGTTGGCGAATTCATCCCCATTTTTTTCGGAAGAAAGACCCAGATAATCGTTGTATGTCAGCGGGTTATTTTGGCAAAACAGATAAAGATTGGGACTGTCTACGCTTCCCATCGGATCAGGACTTAGCCAACGGCCAAGCGTAGGATCGTAGTACCGCTTGCCAAAGTAGACTAAACCTGTTTCTGAGTCGACTCGTTTGCCTTTATATCTCCAAGGATTGCTCAGAGCTGAAGCCGGTATTAGTTTGCCCCTTTGATTGAAAATCTCCTCGCTGCCAAAAGCGGAATAGGAGTAGCTTTCTTTCACTTCGCGCATGTCGGGATCGACTAAGCACACAATATTCCCTTGAAGATCGTAAAGAGGAGCATAGGTTTCTCCATTGATCTCAACCGCAATGCACGGAAGTGCTTCTGGGTTATTGGGATCTCCGGGAATCTTTAATTCAACGACATTTCCCTTCTCATCAAGGCATCCTAATTCTGTCTCTCCCAGATAGAAATAACGGTTTGTCTTTGCTTTTTTCCCTTTGGCGTCGACTTTTTTTGAAAGGCGTTTGCCCGCCAAATCATAGGTAAAAGTTAGGATTGTTTGATTAGGATCTTGAATTGAGATGAGATCCCCAAATGGGTTCGTTTTAAATTGCCACGTTTTATCGGCAACTGTTTTTGTTTCTAAGTGACCCATGAGATCATAGGTAAAGACCTCTCTTCCTGTGTCTATAACTTGATTCAAATGATTAATCAGATAAGAAGAATTGTCTTGCTTGAGCCGATTGCCTAATGAGTCATAGCAATAGATGTGTTCTCGTGCACCCTTTTCAAAAATGATTTCATTGAGAGCATTGTACCCATATTCAACGTTATCTACTTTGCCATCTATAGAAATGGTTCTCTTCTTTATGTTGTGAAGAAGATCATATCCAGCATCAATTACCTGATCAGAAAAGAAATCGGTAAAAATCCCAGTTCTTCTGCCCCCCTTATCCCACGTTTGTTTCCTTGCTCCGGTATGCCCAACTAGGACCTCTTCTAGAATGTGGCCCATTAAATCACGAGAGACAATCCGATAATTGTATAACTCTTTTTTCTCTTTTAATTGGCGGGATACGGATTTAACAAAAGGCCCTTCGTAAGTGTATTTGATTAGAGAATCATCAGGTAATTGGATGGTTTCAATACATCCCTCTCCATCGTACGAAATCTTGACCTGATAAGAACCAAACTCATCTTTTACCGTTTCAGAACTTAAAAGATTATTTGGGTTTATCTTATAGGTAATCGAACGCGATTTTCCAAATTCAACTTCTCTCAGATTTCCCTTTTCATCATGAATGAGTTTATGAGTTATTTCTTGATTTTCATTTTTGTAGCCAATTGAGCCAATTTGGCCTTTATCATTATATTGATAGGTAATGGGATCGGCTATTCCTGGCTTAAAATGTGCGAGAGGATTTCCATAAGCATCGTACTTCCAGGTGCTTGTTATTTCATCCTGCGTGCCCGCAGCAAGCGTCCAAGAGTTAAACTTTCCTCCTGAATAAGACATTCTGACACAATAATTTCTTAAAGCTCCTTCTTGAGAAGTAACTGCACTTCTCTCAAAGTTCAGATGGCCATTTAAATCAAAGAAAAATGCCGACTCCGCAAGAAGCTTCCCTCTACTGTCCTTCTTTAATATTTTGGCTATACGGCCTGCAGGATCAAAGAATGTCTCGTCTTCAGTTCCATATGGATCTGTTTGTGTTCTTTTTAGGACTTTTTGGCCCCATTCATTAACATATTGATCTTCATACTCCACTTTGGTGACGGTTCCAAAAGCATCTTTTATCTCGCAAACACGCCCAAATTCATCATAATCATATTGAGCAAGAACACTCTCTTGATTCTGGGGGTAGCTGATGATCTTTTGAAGAGATCCAGCCTCGTTGTAAATACGACAAGTTTTTAAGAGGATTTTTCCTTGGGCATCTTCGATTCTTTCTTCTATGATGCGATCGAGAAGATCGTGTTCTTTGATCTCGAGGGTAAAAGTTTTAGCAGATTTCCATTTCTTGATGCCATGATTCCTCCCTAAAGAATCATAGACAAATTCTATCTTCTGCTCCTCTAACGTTTGCGCAGCAAGGCGACCTGCCTTATCGTAGGTATAGGTAGTTTTATTTCCCCCTTCATCTACGTGTGAAGTTAGATGAAAAGCATCATAACCATAAAATTCTCTCTTAAAACCGTCTTTTTTGCCTTTGCTTCCCCGTTCGTAATATTCAATGTGTGCCAACCTTCCCTGATAATCATATTCAAATACCTTGATTATTCCATCTTTTCCAAGATGCCGATGAAGGCTTCCTTCAGGGTCGTATTTAAAAAGTTCTTGGGTTCCATCAGGATACCGTATAAGGGTTGGCGTTCCACGAACTGTGTAGGCTTTTTGAATGACCTCTTTCTCAGGATCTGTGATTCTGATGACATGATCAAAAAGATCGTACTCATACCTGTAAATAGGATGGGCAGATTGATGCTCGTCTAGTTTAAGGGCAGGATACGTTTTAGAAACAATACGACCGAGATCATCAGATTCATAGACGGTCTCGTTGCCCTGACGATCTATTTCAGATGTAATATTGCCTGCAGCATCATAAGCATAAGTAGTCTTAAGGCAATTCCCCTTGCTGTCCCTTTCACCTAAATAAATGAGGCGATTTTTCAGATCATACTGATACTCAACAGAGAGATTAGAGTTAGAATGGACGATTGAGATGAGGTTTTGGTTTCCGTCATAGCTATAGATAGACTCATCGCCAATAGGGCTTGATTCTGACTTAAGCAGTCCCCGTTCATAAACAAACGTTTGGGTATATCTATGTTCTCCATTCGCATCGTATACAGCTATTGAATTGATATTCCCTTCAGAATCAAAACCAAACAACTTCTTTTTTAAGACGATTTCCTGGTCTTTTTTCGTATCTAGATATTTTTCTTCCACAATTTCAGGAGCACCCGAATTAGGGAGCTCCTTTTTGGGGGTGATGACTGTGATATGTCTTTCGCGAACATAGATAGCAGCCTCATTCTCCTCATCACCATCATCGCTTACAACCCGAACCAGTGCGCCATCTTGATCATAATTGTAAAACCACCTGTTCGTTATATGTTTGTTCTCAAAGATGAATTTTTTAACGAGGATGTCTGTGCCCTTTTTGTAACACAGTTTAACACTACTGCCTTTGTCATCTTTTTGAGTGACAACATCTTCATCTTTAATTGTTCGATACGAATATGTTTTAGTATGAAATTCATGATTTGATTGAGGAATTCCTTCTTCATCAAGAACTATCGTTTCTGGATGAGCACCCGTTAAATTGCCATATTCTTTTTCTTCAAGGATATTGTTCTTATCATCATAAACAATACTCTTAAAATAATGGACTAAGCCCTTTCTGTCCTCTATCGAGGTTCCAATCAAATTTCCGGCGTCTTTTTTCATCCCCCAAATTTTCTTGTGGGTCCGATAAAGTTCTCCGTTTAGGAATTGTTCTATTGCAGTCAGTCGAAATTGATCATCATATCGATAGATGGCTTTGCAAGTTTTGGGTCCATTGACCTCTGTATAACCGCTGCCATCGCCTCCCATTGAATAAGAAAATCGCGTAGTTGTCGTTTCATTTTTTCCTGTTGGGGTAGTGACTGACTCGACTTTATTTTGATTGACTCCATCTAAATAGTAATCGATTTGAACAAAACGACCCTCGGGCAACTCTTTTTTTACAAGAAAAGGGAAACCATCTGCAATGCGGTATTCGTATTTCAAGGATGGCTTATGAGATCGAACTACTTCAGATAAAAGAGGCAAATCCCGATGAAAATGATAATCGGCTGCTTTTTGATCGCTCGTTTCAGCATGCACAACAGAGCCATATTGAATTGCAATCCAACTGAGAATTTTTTCTTCGGTTGCGTTAGTCATCTTGATTCGACAAATAACGTCCCCTTCGTATTCGTAGAATATTTTATTGCCACTCGGAAGCGTTTCTACTTTAAGGAGATAAAGATCCAAAGCAGATGAACTTGGCGCATAAAGTCGTTTCCCTCCCGAGCTGAGAAAAACCTCAAAATGATTCTCTTTGGCATTAAAATAAAGTTGGTTATTCTTCAGATTTGACCAGGCATTAATATTGCCTCTAGCTGTGTTAGCCATTCCCAAAAGATCGCCTTCAATATCAATCTTAAATTGTGATCTGGAATCGCGATTAGTTGTATTTTGCCACCCCACAAAGGTTAGAATACTTCCTTCATTTGTACCCACTAAAATACGTGTGTAATCAAACGTTCCATCTGCGGTTGTATAAGACTTAGGAGGCGTCGTTTTTTCGACAAAGAGAAAACAGTGAGGATTAAAGCGCCATCCACCAAAAGTTGATCTTGCTAGGAGAGAATCTCTGCTGTTATATGATCTAGAAAGAATCAGTGAATCAGGACCAGGAACTATTAAATCAATCTCATATTCTGAGTAATCGCCATGTATTGTACTCACATTTTCAACAAGACTCGCTGGATCGCCTTCTCTTGATCCTACATGCCTTTTCCTCGAAGAGTCTTCAGCCGCATAGGTTGCGCAAAAAAAGCAGCTCGGAATAAGTATGAACAAATATGTCAATCGCAGAAACAGTGTCAAAATTTTCGATATTCTCATAGGTCAATCTCTTTTTTCAGAAGCGGTCCACAATGCCAATCAGTCAGAAAAAAAGTCAAATAACATTAAGAAATTGTGAAAGAATTTTTCCGCATTTTTTCCGCAAGCGACCTGAATCCAATGGAATATTTGAGGACAATCTTGAGCAAGACCTGAATGATCTTCATAGGAAAACTCGATTCTGGTATACTCTGAGTTGTTCAGAGTTAGACTAGGAACGGGACTCATAACCCGTCGGTCTCTGGTTCAAATCCAGGTTGCCCCAAAATTCCCTAGCAATTTTGCGGGCAAAGGAATGCACCTGCGTGCATTCCGTCCGGATTTGAAGTCGAGGGCGATGTTTTTCGTTTCGAAAAACCGACCGAGACCGGGTTTCGGGACGGGACACAAAGCGAAGCGTAGTGCCCGCCAAGAAACAAATCCAGGTTGCCCCAAAATTCCCTAGCAATTTTGCGGGCAAAGGAATGCACCTGCGTGCATTCCGTCCGGATTTGAAGTCGAGGGCGATGTTTTTCGTTTCGAAAAACCGACCGAGACCGGGTT
>JAIBBX010000004.1 GCA_019694475.1 Parachlamydiales bacterium | reverse complement strand
GGCCGGTTGGCCCAGTTGGTCCTGTCGGACCAGTAGGTCCTGTGTCGCCTTGCGATCCAGTCGGTCCAGTTGGACCCGTTGGTCCTGTCGGACCAGTAGGTCCTGTGTCGCCTTGCGATCCAGTCGGTCCAGTTGGGCCAGTTGGACCCGTTGATCCTGTCGGACCAGTAGGTCCTGTGTCGCCTTGCGATCCAGTCGGCCCAGTTGGGCCAGTTGGACCCGTTGATCCTGTCGGACCAGTAGGTCCTGTGTCGCCTTGCGATCCAGTCGGCCCAGTTGGACCCGTTGATCCTGTCGGCCCAGTTGGACCCGTTGATCCTGTCGGACCAGTAGGTCCTGTGTCGCCTTGCGATCCAGTCGGCCCAGTTGGACCCGTTGGTCCTGTCGGACCAGTAGGTCCTGTGTCGCCTTGCGATCCAGTCGGCCCAGTTGGACCCGTTGATCCTGTCGGCCCAGTTGGACCCGTTGATCCTGTCGGACCAGTAGGTCCTGTGTCGCCTTGTGATCCAGTTGGGCCAGTTGGACCCGTTGGTCCTGTCGGACCGGTAGGTCCAGTGTCGCCTTGCGATCCAGTCGGTCCAGTTGGACCGGTTGGTCCTGTCGGACCAGTAGGTCCTGTGTCGCCTTGCGATCCAGTCGGCCCAGTTGGACCCGTTGGTCCTGTCGGACCGGTAGATCCTGTGTCGCCTTGCGATCCAGTTGGACCCGTTGGTCCTGTCGGACCAGTAGGTCCTGTGTCGCCTTGCGATCCGGTCGGTCCCGTTGGTCCTGTAGGACCAGTAGCCCCTGTATCGCCTTGCGATCCGGTCGGTCCCGTTGGCCCTGTAGGACCAGTGGGTCCTGTGAATCCACCAGGACCTGTAGGACCAGTAGGGCCTGTACCTCCTCCTGGAGGACCTGTTGGGCCCGTAAATCCGCCAGGGCCTGTAGGGCCGGTTGTTCCAGTCCCAGTCCCCGAACCAGGCGGACCGGTTGGACCAGCAGGACCGGGAGGACCGGGAGGACCTTGTTTAGGTGGCTCTCCACAATCGCCGCATCCGCCTTTAGCTAAAAGAAATCGAAATGAAAATGATTCAGATGAATTGGCAACAGAAGAAAATAAAACCAAGAAAAATATGAAAATTTTTGTCAAAAACGCGCTTTTTTTTTGTACAAAGCTACTTACTTGTTGAACTCGTTCAAAAAGCAGGTTCAATACCAGAAAGAAGCAACGCATTTCCACGAAAAACCATTGAAGGATTGGATAAAATTTTTATTCTAATTTACGATTCGACGCAAGAAAAATTTACATTCCTTTCCTTTTAGTTTTGAGGGGTTTTTCATAACAATCCGCGCGTATATTCAAACCTTCCTCCAGCTGCATACAGCTGGAGGAACATTCTCTTACGGGAATGAAACGGTTATGATCCGACTATGATTATTTTGATCATCAATTGAAGCTACACCATATGTCACAGCACCATTTTGCACTCTATTTTCATCAACGAAACTGAGCATATTGGCTCCCACCTGCTTCAAGAACACCCCATTCCTATAGATGAGATATCCAACAACGTTTGCATCCGTGCTAGCTTGCCATGACAAAGTATTGTAATACTCTGTAAAAACACCATAATTGTTGTTGTTTTGAGTCACAGTCAGGCCTGAAGGCGGCAACAGAAGCTGCAATGAACCTGTAGAAGCATTAACAGAAGTATTGACGCCGTTTGATGACACCCAAACTGCTACTGTATTCAATACATTTCCACTTACAGCCATGGCTACAGATGGGAATGCATTTTTGCTTCCCAATGAAATCGTGCCTGGCACAGACCAAACAGAATCCATAAAACCAGTAATATCAAGCTGAGAAGATTGGATCAGCATTTGCGATCCATTATAAAACATGAAAAGTGCTACAGCATCCCCAAAAGATGAAACATTCACATCTGAGTCGTAAGCAAATAAACTCTCTTCAACTAAATTGATCGGCTGAGACCAAAAAAAATCGACAGATTTGATCGATGACTGGATATAATAAGTTTCGTCATTGAATGACTGACCCCAAACTGCAATCGCATTTCCTAACCCATCGTAGCAAACGCGAGCATCCAAATTTGCAGGATTTTTTATCCCTTTTTGTGAAACGGATGAAAATGTACCCCAACTTCCACCAAAAGGTTTTGATGCAGCTTGGAGAGTTACTCCTGAATAATTTGAACCTGCAACATCATAAGCATACCAAATGGCCATTACATTCCCGCTCTTATCAACAGCTACACGAGAATTTCCTGCTTGATGTTTCGTATCGGATATAATTGTCTTTGCACTCCACGTTCCAGAAACTGTTTTTGTGGAACCGTATACAACGTTAATTCCTGTTGTAAGGTCTTGGTAAACAATCGCGGCGGTTGCATTGGAACCTGTACCTCCAATCGCGATTTGGGGCAAATTAGCAGAGCTGCCAGTAATCGTTGCTGCATTCCCCCAACTTCCTCCGAACAATTTAGTCGAGGTTTGCACATCGCCAGCTCGTACCCATCCGGCAATAACATCTCCAGCTGCACTAACAGCTAGGCAAGGACTAGAAGCATTCGTTCCTGAAAGAGAAGTTGCAGCTGTCCAGTTTCCAGAAAGTGTTTTTGTAGATGCTTTTACAACCCCATTCTCAAGCCAGACTGCAGTCGCATTCCCATTCGAATCAGAAACAACCGTTGGAGAAGATGCGCCTGTTCCAGAGAGCGTGGCAATCGTTCCCCAGTTGTTTGAAACTAGCTTTGACTTGGCTTTTACAACTCCGTTTTCCAGCCATACAGCCACAGCATTTCCCGATGCATCCATGGCTACCTTCGTAGCAGATGCATTTGACCCCGATGTGGACAAGACATTCGGTGGATAATTCCAATTAATATCTTTAGACATCAATTGCAGCGAAAGCACCAAAAAAACTGAAAATAATATTTTCTTCATAAATAAACCCATTTTTATTAAATAACATTAAGGATAACTAACAGTTACGATATCACTCTGCGTCTCATTAAAATCTACAGCCGCGATTCCGTAAACAACTGCGCCATTTTGGATAGCATTGTGATCCTCGAACTGAGTCATATCCGCGGTCAATTGAACGATTACGGCGCCATCTCGGTAAATGACGTATCCGATAACGTTTGGATCTGTGCTCGCAGTCCAGGAAATCGTGTTATAATAGTCTTGGAATACCCCAAAATTGATCGAACTTTGCTGAACAGCCACATTTGTTGGTGGAGAAACAGTCGATCTTGTTCCTGTAGCAACCTGAAGAACCTTAAATCCGCCGCTATAATTAATCCAAGACGCACCTGCGGACACTTGTGAATTTGCGTACACAGAACTGATTCTTGGATAAGAATTATCCGATCCTGCGGAGACTGTT
This sequence comes from Parachlamydiales bacterium, assembly GCA_019694475.1. Taxonomy (GTDB): domain Bacteria; phylum Chlamydiota; class Chlamydiia; order Chlamydiales; family SM23-39; genus REEB52. The sequence continues at coordinate 324,664 of JAIBBX010000004.1, read as the reverse complement.
ATTGGCGAAGGCCAAAAAAGCGTAGTCAGAACTCCGCTCACGTTAGCTTCATTACTTTGAATGATTACATTACTTCCATCAAAGTCCATATAAGCAATAACTGCATCATTCAGACCATTTACAGAAAGATCCCCTTGATATGAATACTTGGAGCTCGCGATCACTGTACCTGGGGTGGTCCATTGACCTCCCACAGTTTTGAGGGCAGACTCAATAAAAAAATTGGAATTATCGTAGCTGATCGACCATATAGCCACAACATTCCCTTGTGAATCATGCTGAATCTTTGCCTTCAAATCTGCTGGATTTCTAGTACCTATATTGGACAATTGTGTAGGGATTGCACTCCATGAAGGAGCGTTTGCAGGGAGTGAGGCAGAAATCAATACAACTCCAATATAGTCTCCAGTCGTGGCATCATATTGGTAACGGAACCAAACGGCTTCCGCATTTCCATGCTTATCTACCGACACTCTGGGATAATTGTGATAGAAAGCTGGAGAGACAGCTATCATCGATTTAGCTGCGTTCCAGGCCCCACTAATTTGCTTTGATGCCGACATCGTAAGATTTCCAGAGACCGAATTTGTGTGCCAAACAACTACGACCGTTCCATCATCTCCAATAGATAAGGCAGGATTATCTGAATTTGCTGGAGACAAAATACTAACAAGGCCCCATGCTCCTCCAACGAGCTTAGTGATAGATTCAATAAATCCGCTTCTTTGCCACACAACAACGATATCGCCATTTGAGGAAAGAGCAACCCTAGCAGTAGCTGCTGTGCCGATTGCAGACAAGGCTGTCGCCGAACCCCATCCTCCCATCGGAGTATAGATCGCAGTATTGACAACTCCTCCATCAACCCAAACAGCAGTCACATTGCCGCTTGAATCAACCGCTAAAGAAGGATCAGAAGCGGTCATTACCGATAAAGTCACAGGAGTTCCCCAACTTCCTCCTTGAGGAAGAGTATTTGCTTTCAATACCCCGGCTTCGATGTAGATCACTGTCACGTTGCCACTCGAGTCGATGACAATTCTGTGATCGCTTACATCAGCCATTGTTGCAGAAACAATATCTGGAGCCCCCCAATTGATCAGCCCAGCCATTAAAGGAACAAAACTTACAACCAAAAACCAAAAAACAAAAAATCGCTTCATGTTCACCACATGTTGTTAAATATTTCTCAGGCAAGGGTTTAGCCTTCCCCGAACAATTTATAAAATGGGGTTCAGTGTAAAGAAAAGACTTGAATTATGCAAAAATTTTTTTTACAGGGCCAATTATGGCTGGGAAATCGAGCAGTCGGCAGCCACGACCCAGCCGCCGCCCAGCGACTTGTAGATATCGATCAGCGTGGTGAAATTTTTGGCCTGCGCTTCCGCATAAGCTAACTCAGCTCGGAAAAACTGCCTTTCGGCATCGAGATAAGTCAGGTAATCGGTTTGGCCATTTTGATAGCGGAGCCAAGAGAGGCGCAAATAATCTTTCAATGTCGCCGTCTTGATTTTCTGATCCCGTTCTAAATCGATCGAAATCTGATGCGAGATCAAACTGTCATTCACCTCTTTAAAAGCGTTGAGGATTGTTGATTGATACTGATGCAAAGCCTCCCTCTGCTGCGCTTCGGTCAACCTGAGTTGATTTGTGAGCTGGCCGCCAGTAAAAATCTCTTGCAGAAGGCTCACTCCATATTCCCAAATGCTCGATGGTTTTGTGAGCAGATTGCCAAGCGTTGCGCTCTCCGCGCCATATTGGCCTGTGAGTGAAATGCTAGGAAAAAAGGCAGCTCTCGCCACACCAATCTCAGCGTTTGCCGCGATGAGCTGCTGTTCGGCTGCCAATATATCGGGCCGCTGATTGAGCAATTCCGATGGCAGGTACGCTGGCACGCAAGGCGGCATGCAGATTTGGCCGAGCAGTTTTCCTCTTTCTGGCTTGATCGGAGGTTTTCCGATTAAAAAGCAGAGCAGATCTTCGGCCAAAGCGATCTGGATTTTGATCTGGTCAACCGTTGTTTGCGCATCTTCAACTTCCGATTTTGCCTGATCGACAGGAAGCATCGAAGTGAGTCCCAAATCAAAGCGGATTTTCGCCAATTTATAGGAAGTTTCTCTCGATTTTTTCGTCGCTTCTGCAATGGCAAGCTGCTCATCGAACTGCCGCATCAAGATATACGTCGAAGCAACCGAACTAACCAGTGTTAAAACCACAGTTCTTCTCGTTTCGATCGATGCATATAATTGTGCCTTTGCCGCATCGACCGCGCTGCGTATTTGGCCCCAAATGTCGACCTGGTACGATGCATTCAAAATGAGTTCATAGGCGTTGCTAATGTCGGGCTCTCCTGGAAGAAGCGGGCTCAAATTTTCCGATTGTTTAGCACGTGCGGCGCTTCCAGTTCCGCTCAATTGCGGATACAGCTGTGACTCAGCAATCCCCAGCTGCGCTGCAAATGCGTCAACAGTAGCAATGGCCACTTGCAAATCTTGATTGTAGGCAAGAGCATCCTGAATGTACCCATCTAAAACTGGGTCTCCAAAATTCTTCCACCAGCCGATGTTGCCAAGCTCATTCATCTCGCATGCATCGATGCGCCACTCAGATGGCATCGCAAATTCCACTTCGCGCATGTATTTCGGATAGAGAGTGCAAGAGGCCAAGAAGAGAAAGAGAATATTAAATTTTCTCATCCTTCTTTCCTGCTAAAAGTTTGAAGAAAAGCGGGACGAAGAATATGGCCAAGAAAGTGGCAGCGATCATGCCGCCCATCACGCCTGTGCCTACCGAATGGCGGCTGGCGGCTCCAGCTCCTTGGCTTGTAACAAGCGGGGTTACGCCCAAGATGAATGTGAGCGAGGTCATGATGATCGCTCGCAAGCGCAGTTTGGCAGCAGTAATTGCTGCATCGACCGTGGAAAGACCTTGTTTTTTTTGCATCACCGCAAATTCGACGATCAAAATCGCATTTTTCGCAGAAAGAGCGATGAGTGTGACAAGGCCGATTTGGAAATAGACGTCGTTGGGCATATTCCTGATCCAAATTGCCGTAAAGGCGCCGAGCGCTCCAAAAGGAACCGCCATGATGATCGCTAGGGGAAGAGTCCATCTTTCATAAAGTGCAGAGAGGATGAGAAAAACCATGAAAAGTCCAGCAAGCAGGACCACAAAAGATGTGCCGCCCGTGGCAATCTCTTGATACACTTCGCCGCTCCACCCATAATTCATATTTGGGCCCAATTCTTGAGCGAGCTCCTCCATCGCTTTGATTGCCTGGCCGGAAGAGTAGCCAGGAGCCGGGCCGCCAATGATTTCAGCAGCCGGGAAATCGTTGAATCGGCTGACGAGATTGGGCCCTTTTGTATAGGAAATGGAAATGAGCGATTTTAATGGAACCATCTCTTGAAGGCTGGATCGAACATACATATCGCCGAGGTTGTCGAGCCGCTCTCGATATTGCGGCTCTGCTTGCACAATCACCTGATAAACTCGGCCGAATTTGTTAAAATTATTTACATAAACAGAGCCGAGCAGCGTCTGGAGAGCTTGAAACACATCGGAAATCGAAACGCCGAGAGCCATCGCTTTATATCGGTCGAGATTGACATAGAATTGCAGGTTGTTGAATTGCGCAGTCGTGTAAAGGCCTGCCAGTTCAGGACGTTTTTTTGCATTCTCTAAAAATTGGCCAACGGCAGACTCCAGTGCTGGCATCCCGCCATCGCCTCGATTCTCGATCCAAAACTCGAAACCGCCAACAGTTCCCAACCCTTGGATAGCCGGAGGGTTTGTCACAATTACTTGTGCATCTTGGATTTCAAAAAATTCGCGCTGCAGATCTTTGAGAATCGCATCGGCATGCAAGCTTTTCTTTTTCCGGTTTTTCCAATCTTTTAAAATGATAAAATTCGTCCCGAGCGTCGTTCGATCCAAGCTTTCCATGATGCTAAATCCGGTCAGAGAGACAACATGCTCCACGCCTGGATGTTTCATTGCGATTTGCTCGATCATATCGTCGACTTTCTTCGTCCGATCGAGGCTCGATGCATCGGGAAGATTGGCAAAGACAATCAAATATCCCTGATCTTCATTAGGAACGAAACTAGTGGGGGTTATTTTAAAAAACATGAACAGAACAGCCAAGATAGCAGCGAAAATTCCCATTCCAAACCAAGTTCGCTGAATAAGCCAGGATGTCATCTTGCCATAAAATTCGGTCACTTTGGCCAGCGTATCGTTGAACCATTTGGCCCATTTGAGTTCGTGTTCTTGTGGTTTTAACACCAGAGCGGCAATAGCAGGGCTTAAAGTAAGCGCTACGAAGCCGGAAATGAAGACAGAGACAGCGATCGTGATGGCAAACTGCTTATAGAGCTGGCCAGCAATCCCTCCGAGGAAAGCCACCGGGATGAACACGGAGCAAAGGACAAAAACGATTGCGATGACAGGATTCGTCACCTCCTCCATTGCTTTGCGAGCCGCATCTTTTGGTGACAGTTTAAAGGCGCGCAAGTTGCGTTCTACGTTCTCCACCACCACGATCGCATCATCCACTACAATTCCTATAGCAAGAACCATTCCGAAAAGAGTCAGCGTATTGATTGAAAATCCGAGAACATACAGCCCCGCAAAAGCACCGATGATTGAAACGATCATGGCAAGAACTGGGATGAGAGTCGCTCGGAAGGTTTGTAAAAAGACAAAAACAACGAGAACAACGAGGAGAGCCGCTTCTAAAAGAGTGCGGAAAACCTCTTTGATCGATGTTTTGATATACAAAGTTGTATCATAGGGAATCGAGTAAGTCAGTCCACCTGGGAAATTTTTTGAAATCCGATCCATTGTCTTGCGCACCGACTCAGCCACTTGCAAAGCATTCGCTCCATATTCTTGGTAAATGGCAAGCAGCGTTGTGGGAACTGCATCGAGGGCGCCATCGACGGTATAATCTTGGGCGCCAAGAGTGACTTTGGCCACATCCTTCAGGAGAACCATCTGTCCATTGAGATCGGCCCTTAGAATGATATTTTCGAATTGTTCGGGCGTACTCAATCTTCCTTGGGTTGCCATTGGGACAGTCAAAGTGACCGGTTTCACATTGGGCGCCTGGCCCATTTGCCCGATGCCGAAGTCGGCATTTTGCTGCTGGATGGCCGCAACTATGTCGTTTGTTGTAATGCCAAGCTCTGCCATCATGTCAGGCCTTAGCCAGACACGCATCGAGTAGTCCCTTTCCCCAATAATCGAAATAGTGCTGATCCCTGGGAGCAGATCGAGTTCATTCACTACGTTGATGCTCGCATAATTGCTCGTGAAGATCTGGTCGTAGATGCCCTGCGGCGATTGGAGGGCGACGATAAGCAAGATATTGGGGCTCTGCTTTTTGATGGTGACGCCCTCTTCTTGCACTTCTGTCGGCAGCTGAGACATTGCCTGATTGACCAAGTTGAGCACATTGACCTGATCCATATTTGCATCGCTGCCGATATTGAAATAGACATCGAGCGTCATATTGCCGGTCGAAGAGTTTTGCGAATACATGTAGATCATGTCCTCGACGCCCAAGATCTGCTGCTCAAGCGGCGAGGCAACATCGTTTGCCATTGTATCGGCATTCGCGCCATTGTAAGTAGCCGTCACTTGGATGAGAGGCGGAGTAATATTGGGGTATTGCTCTACGGGCAAATTGATGATCGAAGTCAAACCTGCAAAAGTGATGATGATCGAGAGAACCGCGGCAAAGATCGGATGGTCGATAAAAAAACGAGATATCATGGGTTCTCCGGCGCCCAATTTTTTACAGTAACTAGCGTGCTGTTTTGCACTTTATTTACTCCTTGCGTGATCACAATATCCCCCTTTTTCAACCCCGATTGGATGATCCAGTAATCTTTATACCAATCACCTGGCACAATGGGTCGCATTTGCGCCTGAGATTGTTCGTCTATAACCCAGACAAACATACCGTTCATTCCTTGCATCATCGCCGTTTGAGGGACAATCACCGCATTAGGGCGGATCGCTCCTTTCAAAACAACGCGAACAAACTCGCCCGGTTTAAGCAATCCTTCCGGATTCGGCAAAACCGTTCGGACCATCATTGTACCGGTGCTCTGCTGCAAAGAGGGCGCAGTAAAATCGATCTTTCCTGTGGCAGGAAGACTAGATCCATCGGCAAAAATAACTTGGATATCAAAATTGCTGTCTTTGGGCAATTGCATAAGCCCTTTGGCTGCCTCATCGCGAGCCTTCAAAATATCGCCCGTCGACACGCTGAAATAAACCCAGATCGGATCGATCACATAAATGTCGGTCAGAAGACTATCAGGACCTGGAGAGATCAGCGCGCCTTCTCGGAATTTCGCATCGCTTGCCATGCCGGTCACTGGGGCCTGGATGCTCGTGTAACTCAGATTGATTTTTGCTTTTTCAACATTTGCCTTCGCAGTAACTACATCAGCTTCCGCAGCAAGTTCACTTGCGATCGCATCGTCCATATCTTTTTGGCTTACCGCATCTTCTTTATATAGCGGCACCATCCGGTTTTTTGTCTGCTGTGCATTCCACAATATGGCCTGCTGTCTCAAGAGTTCTCCTTGAGCCATTTCGAGAGCAGCAATGAAGGGTCGCTGATCGACCACAAACATCAAATCGCCTGCGCGGACAAGCCCTCCTTCTGTATAATCGATCGCTTCCAAATATCCTTCTACACGCGCTCTCAGTTCGACAATGTGCGAGCTTTTTCCCACGCCCACATATTCGAAATTGGCAGGGATGGTTTGCGGCTTTACTTGAATGGCAGTCACCGGAACGGCGGGCGTTTGGACGGGGCCTTTTTTACTGCAGGAAAAACAAAGAAGACAAATCGCAACCAAATAAACTTTCATTAACACCCTCTAGATGGGGTAAATAACATTGGAAATGCAATATGACAAGAACTTTTCTTGAGATTTAGTTCAATAGATTGTATGTATGGAATTCATGCGAGCGATTCAAAGATTCAAGCAATACGTTCTGGCTCCTTACAATTCATTGCTCATTATTTTGCTGCTGCTTTTCGTTTTCCGGCCTTTTTTCACGGCCGTTTTCTATCCGGCGATTTGGAAATTCTTTTTGACTCTAGGATTGCTGCTCGCCATTTTTGATATCCATCACAGGAAGTGGGTTAAGATAATTGCGACAATATTAGCAATCCCTGCGATCATTTTTAGTTGGCTCTTTTTAATTTTACATACGTCTTTCTTTGAAGTTCTCACGATTTCCTTCACTACAGCTTTTTTATTGATTTGCACCTGTTCTATTATTTATGACGTCGTACTACGCGCTCGAGTTACACTCGAAACGTTAAAAGGGGTGATTAGCGCCTATTTCCTCTTCGCCTTTTTATTCGGGTATATGTACACATTGATCGAATTGATCGTTCCGGGATCATTCTCGATTGATGGCATGACTCATCCGGATCTAAGTATCCTGGATTATTTTTCTAAAATGTTTTATTTCAGCTTCGTAACCCTTCTTACAATTGGTTATGGAGACATCGTAGCGGTGAAAGAATTGAGTCAAACCGCTGTAGTCATAGAAGGAGTGATTGGGCAATTTTATGTTGCCATTCTTGTAGCTCGGATCGTCGCAGTATATTCTTTTTATTCCCACAAACATCCTTCCAATTAATTCTAATTCGTTTTAAAATATATCACCAATTATGACACACATCACACCAAAACATTATTATGACGAAGGCCTAACAAATCTTTTAAAAGCCCCTGAATATGCTGTGACGCAATTCACGAAAGCAATGGAGTCGCAAAATTTGAGGATGGGCGCTCTTTATCTGCGCGCTACAGCCTATCATCGAATGAACGATTTGCAGCGTGCGGCGGCCGATTTTCACGCAATGATACGTGAATTCGACGCTCAAAAATTGGCCTTTGAGACGAAGCATTTAGATATCGTAAAAAAAACAGCATCGATCTACTTGCAGTTAAAAAACTATCCTGAGGCGATGTCTCTGACTCTCAGAGGACTTTATGAGACTCTTGGGCAGAAAGAATCGGTTGATTTTCTTGTTCTTTCCGCGAAAATTTATATAGATCTCAAAGAGCCTGATTCAGCAAGAAAAGAATTGGAAAAAGCGGCCGCTTTTAAAGTTTTTCATCGGGAATTGAAAAATCTTCTAGATTCTTTGCCTGCAAGAATGCCGAAGCTGGAGAAAGAGGAACCTCGCATCGTCTTTAAGGACGACACCCCTCCTTCTGATGGCCCATGCAAAGTGCAATAAATCAAATGATTCCCAACATAAGGCAAGCTCCTAAAATGACAAGTAAAAGCATAACGACTTTTTGAATCAGCTCGTGGGTTACCTTTTTAAGAAGAGCAAAACCTAAAGCAACACCGCAAATAGCGGCGCCGCCAGCGCTGATTAAAATGGCGCCATTTATTTGAAGCAATAGAGACGAGAAACTCCAGACATAGATGGTGAGCCTGACTGCATCGATAACGACCGCGATGATAGCATTCGTTGCGATAAAGGGGGAGGGCTGAAGATTCACGTTGAGAAGGAAAAGACTTCGAAAGGCCCCCTGAAATCCTGACAAACCTCCCAAAAATCCGCTGAGAGCTCCGCCGATGCGGATATTTTGCATCCTTATCTTTTTGTGCCGAAGGGCAAAGAAAATGAGAAGGAGGCCGATTAAAAAATGAAGAACTGAAAATTTTGCATGGATGCAGAAAAGGGTGTAGGGTTTTTCGCCGCCAACCTTGTTGAGCCACTGGAGCAGCAAAGCTCCTGGAATCGCAGCAAGTAAAGCGGGTATGCCGAATTGAAAAGCACTCTTCCAATGAATCGATTTCCAAAGTAGACCCACTTTCAAGAGATTGTGAATCAAATGAACAATAGCCGTAAGGCCGATCGCAATCGGCAGAGGCAAAAAGATGGCCGTAACCGGCATGAGGATTGTTCCAAGGCCGAATCCCGAATAGAATGAGAGGAATGAAGCTAGAAACGCTGACAAAGCAATGAGTATGATATCGCCCACAAGCAGCGAATATACTATTTTGCTACTGTCTTTGCAAACTGAGCAAAAGCTTCATTCATTGCTTTGGGATTTTCAATCCATCCGCAGTGTCCCGCATCTTTTAGAAAAAGAAGCTGAATGTTGTCTCTATGAAATCGTTGATCTTTCTCAAAAAGAGAAAAAGGAACGATGCAATCATATTTTGCGCCGACAATCATTGTAGGCACTGTTTGAGGGACCCACTTTGCGGTGAAATTGAGTTCAATTACTTTTCTTTGCCACCAAACAGCCGGCGGATATTGGAAAGGAACCTGCAGAAGCATTGCCCTGCCTTTCTCCAGAGTCTCTTTAGGGAAATAATAGGGCATGCAAGCAGCGAGAGCCGCATCAAAGGTCTCTTGGCTTGGATTTGCGGTGAACTCTTGCATTTCTTTGGTGAGATCGGGCAATTCGAATTGCCGTGAATAGTGGAAGGCGGCCTCAAGCCACAAAGAAGGGGCTGAATTGAGGATGACAAAGCCTTTCAAAAACTCTTCCATTTCTGGGTACAGGAGAGGCAGCATGCCTCCAAAAGAATGGCCCACTAAAACGGGATTTTGAAATTTTTGAATCACCTTTGGGAAAATTTCCATCCAAGAGTCAAAATCGACATCAACCACATGATCGCCATTGCCAGGCAAGTCAATGAGCCACACATTGCCCGGTAGATCCAAACAATCAACAAGGCTGGTCAAATAGCTCGAATCGGCGCCTGGCCCGCCAGGGAAAAACAGCCAATTGATTGCATGGCCGCCATTGCTTTGATAGAGGTGGTAGCGAACCTGACCGGCATCATAAAAATAATTTTTCACTTCTTCTCTCCCAAAGACAGATATAATACTTAAAACCAACCAAACAAATCTATTCATTTTCTAATCCTATTCCCAGCTAGAGAGCCTCTTTTCAACTGTATGATTTTATCGTATAATAATTTTATTTCAAAACTCAAAACGATCTAGAAAGATTCGATTCAACTGGTACAGATAGGCTCCGCTGCTTTTCCAGATTTCTCTTTTCACAAGATACCCAATGGTTGCGATCGCCTTACTGATCCGCAAAAGGGGCATTACAGGTTCATAATTGGGAACGGGCCGGATGCTTGCATATCCTGCCAAAAAAGACCCCTTGCTTTCCGGATGAACCGACCATTCGCCATGTTCCATAGAACAAAAATCTTCTTCAGCAAAACCAGCGCGCCCTGACGACCAGTCGATGATCCCTTTGATTTTCCCGTGATCGACAATCACATTTCCTGGTCGATAATCGCGGTGGACTATGCAAGGACCGTCAACCGACTTCAATAGATCTAAATGGTCTACATAAAACGTTTGAATTTCTTTCATTAACGGGCTTGGCAAATGGCCTTTGCATTCAGCAAAGCTCTCTTCAAATTTTTCTGCGAAATGTATTCGAGGATCTGGGCTCAAAAACTGCGGCTGGATTAAATCGCCAAAGCCTTTTGCCCGCTCCAAGTGAATGCGTGCCAAGAGCATTCCCATTTCATAGGAGAGCTCTTCGGTAAACTCTTTGATTTTAAGTACTTTTCCAGGCAAGTAGTCCATTAACACAGCCCCAAAAACATCAAAGCCGGGCTGAACAGTTTTAACGATTTGGGGCACAGGGATCTTGCCTGCGAAGTATTTTAGAAAATAAATCTCGCGGAAGAAGTGGTGGGAGGGTTTACAGATTTTTAAAATGAGCTCCCGCTGGGCCAAAGCGACTTTATAAACAATGGCAACGATCGCATCATCATGTTCGATGGGCGAAAAGGAAGCGCCTTCTAATTCAAGACGTTCTTTGTAGAGAGGAATCAGATCATACATTTGAGTTCTTCGATGAAGGATTCAACAAAAGCGGGCTCGGTATCCCAAGAGGTCATCCATCGGGCAACGGCTTTTTCGTGATCCCAGACCCAAAAGAAGCTTTTCTTTTGAAGTTTTTCCAGCACGTCGATCGAAGGGAGCTGGACAAATACGGCATTTGACTGAACAGGGTAGAGGATCGGCAAATGCGGGAAATGGCGGCGCAATTGAGCTTCCAGCAGTTTAGCCATTGCGTTGGCGTGGGAGGCGTTTCTTAGCCACAAATCTCCTTCCAGAAGGGCGACCATTTGGGCGGAGAGAAAACGCATCTTTGATCCGAGCTGCATTTGCTGCTTTCTGACGTACTGGAAATCCTTCGCTAGACCTTCTTTCAGAAATACAACAGCTTCCGCTCCCATGAGTCCGATCTTAGTCCCTCCTAAAGAAAGAACATCCACTCCAATTTCCGTAGTCAGCGCCTTAAGCGATACGCCGAGACTTGCGGCAGCATTGCAAAGACGAGCTCCATCAACGTGAAAGAATAAATCGTTCTTATGCGCGAATTGGGCCAGCTTTTTCATTTCGTCGACCGTGTAGACAGTTCCCAGTTCCGTTGACTGAGTGATCGACAGCATCCCGGGTTGAACATGATGCTGAAAACCCTTGCCGTGCAAAAAAGCTTCGCATTGCTGAGGAGTGATTTTTCCCCTATCCGCTTCCGCGGTCAATAGCGTGCATCCGGTGGCTGACTGCGGGGCTCCGCATTCATCGGTCCAAATATGGGCGCATGAAGAACAGATCACTGCCTGCCAAGAGGATAAAACATGCTGGATCGAACAGACATTGGCAGCAGTTCCATTAAAAACCACAAATCCAACAGCTGAGGGGCCGAATGTTTGTTGAATCGCATGATTGAATTTCTCTGTCCAGGGATCGGCTCCATATGCGAGAGCATGTCCGACATTGGCTTTTTGTATGGCGCTCATCACTTCAGGATGCACGCCAGCAAAATTATCGCTTGCGAATGAACTTTTCATAGGCTCCTATTTTCTAGGATGGGAGATTTTCCAGCATTCCCTAATTTTAGGATCGCGGAAATCGATTGGCAATGTCTTCTTAGAAATATCCAATATCTCGCAAGGCGGGATCAACTTCCGATCGAAGTCGAATTTGCGATAATTGGTGCTGAAAAAGATCACGCCGTCTTTTGCCAAAAGTCCCAAAGCTTTCCGAATCAAAAACGGATAGTCTTTTTGAACATCGAACATTTCATCCATTTTCTTTGACCGCGAAAGAGTCGGGGGATCGATGATGATAATATCATAAATGCCCCGCTCCTGCTCTAAAAACTTCATGCAGTCGGCTCGAACAACGATATTGTTGTCTAATGAAAGCGAGTTGAGAGAAAAATTGTCCTCTCCCCACGCCGCATAGGTATTGGACATATCAACGCTTTTAGTAGATAAAGCGCCAGACATAGCAGCATGAACGCTAAACGACGATGTATAGGCAAAAAGGTTCAAAACTCTTTTTCCCTTAGAAATCGCAGCAACCGCCCTTCTTGTCTCTCTATGATCGAGGAAAAGGCCCGTATCGAGATAGTCTTCGAGATTCACCCAAAACTTGATCCCATACTCGAGCACTTGGAAGAAATCATTCGAGCGCCCTGCTTTTTCATACTGTTCGGTCTTCTTTCTCTTGATTCTTGTCCGCCAATAAAGATTCGATTCTTCAGCGCCAAAAAGGTCGAATAGCGCTTTCTCAGCCGCCTCTCGATGCTCCTCTTTCGGTTCATCGGTTTCTCGGGTGAAAGTAAAATAATGAATGCAAAATTTCCCTGCATAGAAGTCGATGGCCAAAGGAAATTCTTTAATGTCGCGGTCATAGATGCGGAAACAATTCGTGTTTGTCCGCTTTGCCCATTTTCGGATATGTCGGTAGTTATTACGGATGCAATTTTTCAAAGGGCATTGCTTATCGTCGTGATCGGCGATCGAAGGCAAAAAATCATCAAGCTCAAGAATAGTCATAAAATTAAATAAAAAATGATTTGCTTGGGGGGGGGGGTGGGACTCCCCTCGCCGCAGGGGCACTTCGTGGCCTCCTGTCGCTCGGGCCGATTCGCCGCCTGCATGCGGCTCATTTCGAATCCTCACTCGAGGGTGCAATCAATTCCATCGCTTCCGAGCATTTTTTGCTCGGCAAAAAATTGCTCGGAGTGGGACTCGAACCCACACGGTTTATTCAACCAGGGGATTTTAAGTCCCCAGTGTCTACCATTCCACCATCCAAGCAAAAGAATGTATGATATTTTAGTGTGTGAATGACTTATGAATCAAGCCCGCAGTTAGCGGGCTTAACTGTTATTCTTCGTTTTCGTCGTCGGCATCGCTGTCTTGAGAGGTCGGATGCTCAAACATCGTCTCGTCAAAAGTCGGCTTTTCCTTGAACTCTTCCTCTGCGCCTTCGGCCGGCTTATAACGGCTTAAGGATTCTTTGATGAGGGTCGGAGGAGGCGGAAAAAGCTTAGAAATGAATGAAGGAGCTTTTTCTTCTCCGCTGGCTTGTGGTCCGCCTTCAGGAGGGAGTTGATGCTCCTCCGGGGGCTGGAATTCAGACTCTTCGCGGTGTTCGTGCGCTTCGCGAGGCTGCTGCTGATCGCGCATGTCTGGACGATCGCGGTCCCGGCCCCGTCTGCCGCGGCGGCGCTTATCGCGCTTGCGGTCGCGGTGCTGAGGCTGTTGCTGCTGGTCGGCCTGAGGAGCTGGACGAGACTCAGCAAGGGCATCTTGCGGCTCTTCTTCTCGTTGACGAGGAGGGGCTTCGCGCCCGCCGCCAATCTTGATAGACCGGTCGGTAGAAACATTCTTGAGTACCATCCGCGTTTCCTTAAGCTCAAGAATTTCATAGTCGCTCACAGGAACTAAAAAAGATTTAGGACGCTCTTGAGAACGGAAAAAGAATGAATGCCCAAAGGACACCACTTCTACTGCATCAACAAAATAATCTTCCTGACTCGCCCCCTTGCTGCTTCGGACAACTAATTTGCATCCTTCGCGAGGGGTAATGACTGTCTCGATAATAGGTTCTCTCGTAAAATTCACTGGATATTCCGTAAGTTAAAGGGTTTTTGCATTTGGAGCTTATCCCGCTCGTGACTGAAGAATCGGTTCTGCCCACGTCGGACAGCCACTGATTTTTGGATCCGCCTGCATCGCTAAACTTTTTAAGTTTAGCTGATTCAGCGCCGGCTACGCCTGATCCAAAATCCGGGCGCCTCCTTGGCATAACTTGATCCTTCAATCTCTCGCGGTATAGTGTCATTCTTTCGATCCCATATACTCCAATAGATCGACAACGCGGTGAGAATAGCCCATTTCGTTGTCGTACCATGCGATTAATTTATAAAAACGTGGGCTCAACGCAATTCCTGCCTTCTTGTCGTAGATGCAAGAATAATGCGAGCCAATAAAATCAGATGAAACCAACTCCTCATCAGTTGTCGCTAAGATCCCTTTGAGCGAGGTCTTCGATGCCTCGTCCATCGCTTTTCCGATCTCATCATAAGTCGTTTCTTTGGCGAGTCGGACTGTTAGATCTACAACCGATACATCCGGGGTGGGCACACGAAATGCCATCCCAGTCAGTTTGCCTTTCAGTTCGGGGATTGCTAAAATCACCGCTTTCGCCGCACCTGTTGAGGAGGGAATGATATTGCATCCAGCTGCCCGCCCTCCGCGCCAATCTTTATGAGACGGCCCGTCGACTGTGGGTTGGCTTGCTGTTAGAGAATGAACGGTTGTCATCAATCCCTCTTCGATGCCAAAACGATCGAGAAGAACTTTGCAAAGCGGCGCCAAACAATTTGTCGTGCACGATGCGTTGCAGATGACAAAATCTGCCTTCGGATTGTACCGGGTATGATTCACGCCCACAACATAAGTCGGCATGTCATCTTTTCCCGGAGCTGTTATTAAAACTCTCTTGGCCCCAGCTTGGAGGTGCTTCTTCGCATCCTCTAAATGAGTAAAACGGCCCGTAGATTCGACAACGTAATCCACTTTGTTTTCTTTCCATGGAAGCTTTGTCGGATCTTTTTCAGCCGAAACAAAAATCTTTTTCCCGTTAACGACCAAATGTCCAGAATCAGATGATACCGTTCCTGGAAAAGTTTTGTGAACCGTGTCGTATTTAAAAAGATAAGCTAAATTGTCCGGCGGGACCAGGTCATTGATAGCGACAACTTCTAGATCAGGACGCTCGAGAGCTGTGCGCAAAACGAGCCTTCCAATCCTTCCAAAACCGTTAATTGCTATGCGTTTAACCATGGAATCCCCAAAGCACGTGTCGAAGCCTTAGAATAACCGATTTGCAAAAGGATGTAAAGGAATAAAAAGAACCGGGAGAGGACTCCCGGTCAAACAAAATTATTTGAGATATTCGATGAAGCAGGTCGGGGCGTTGTCGCCAATTCGGATCCCTTTGCGGATGATCCGAGTATACCCGCCATTGCGAGCAGCAAATCGCTCACGCAATTCGCCAAAGAGTTTATTGATCACATTGCGGTCGCGAGAAAAAGAATCTTTGTCTCCCGTTTTCGCAGCGCGAGCTTCTTTGGTTGTAAGGGGGTTGAATGCCACTTTAAGTGTAGCAATTGCATCCCGCTTTGCAGCCAAAGTATTTTTTTTCGCTGTTGTGATCATTTTCTCAGCATGACGGCGAAGTTCTTTCGCTTTCACTACCGTAGTCTCAATCCGCTCGTTTTCGATGAGCGACTTCATCATATTCGCTAGCATCGCTCGGCGGTGGGATCCTGTCCGGCCTACTTTAAATGTTCGCTTTCCGTGTCTCATACAATCGTCTCTCCAGCCTTCTCAGAAAGGTAGTTTTGAATCACTTGTTTAATGTTGTCTCGATTGATGCCATAGCGGCTCAAATCCATACCGAGCGAGAGGCCCAGTTCGTCCAGTTTCTGCTTGATCTCAGTCAGCGACTTCTTGCCGAAGTTGCGGAATCGGAGCATCTCAGATTCTGGCATAACAACCAGTTCGCCAATCGTATCGATGTTCGCATTCGCCAAGCAGTTGGTCGAACGGACAGAAAGCTCAATCTCATTGATCTTCAAAGAGAGCTTAGAAAGAACTTCATCACGATCACGGTTTGTTTGCATTTCGCCTTTCTCAAGGATCACTGTGTGTTCCTTGATCGCATCGAAGACTTCAAAGTGCATAATCCCGATCTGCGCAGCAAATGTCAGCGCTTCGATCGGAGTAATGCGGCCATCAGTCGTCACTTCCAAGATCAAACGGTCAAAGTCTGTATCTTGGCCAACTCGCGTATTCTCTACATAGTAGTTTACAAGACGTACAGGAGAAAATGCTGAGTCGATGATGATTTCGTCGACAAGTCTGTCAAAATTCGTGTGTCTCTCAGAAGGAACATATCCCCGTCCGGAAGAAACGCGCAAATCAACTCGCTTCGTCATCGGCTTTGTCACCGTGAAGATCATGTGATCTGGATTTACAATATCAAAATCTGACTGCCCAAGAAGATCTCTCAGAGTTACACGATAAGATCCTCCGCCTCTTTCGAGCATTTCATCTGTAATCTCTAATGTTTTAGAAATTACATGAATGTCTCTTGGATGGCTATCGTCGCCTGTTGTCAGGCGTCGGAGGAGCGCTCCCTTAAGATTCAGGACAACGTGGGTCATGTCTTCAATGATCCCTTCCACTGCCATATACTCATGGGGTACGCCTTCAATCCGTACAGACATGATCGCAGGCGCCTCAAGCGAGGCTAACATGATCCTTCTCAAAGCGTTGCCAACGGTATGGCCAAATCCGCGCTCAAAGGGCTCTACCACAAATCGAGCATGCGTCGATGATTGGGCTGCTTCGTCGATCTTGATTTTTTCTGGCATTTCAAATTTGCCATACTTTACAGGCATGTTAGTCTCTCCTCTTATACACGTCTTCGTTTACGGGCTCTGCACCCATTGTGGGGAACTGGCGTCTTGTCGCGGATGATGCTGATGGCAAGTCCTGCGCTCATAAGTCCGCGCACTGCCGATTCGCGTCCCGCTCCTGGCCCGCTTAAATTCACTTCGCACTCTTTCATACCAACGCCAATTGCATCGCGGGCTGCGTTCTGCGCTGCTACCGTCGCTGCAAAAGCGGATGATTTTCTCGATCCAGCAAAATTCGATTTACCTGCAGATGACCATGCAATAACGTTGCCGGCCAAATCAGTGATCGATACGATCGTATTGTTAAATGTCGCTCTGACATGCGCAATCCCAGCTGGTACGGTGCGCGTAATTTTCTTTTTAACTCGGACTCCTGCTTTCTTCGGAGGAGCTTTCTGTTCTTGTTTAGCCAAGGTGCACTCCTAATTAAATTTTCTTGTTCGCAACGGTCTTACGCTTACCCTTACGCGTACGCGCATTCGTTCGGGTCCTCTGACCACGCACAGGAAGGCCGCTTCTATGACGGATTCCACGATAGCAATGAATCCCAACAAGCCGCTTAATGTTGTTCTGGATTTGACGGCGCAAATCTCCTTCTACAACATACTCCGACTGCAAAATCGCATTCAGGCGGGCGATGTCGTCTTCGTTTAACTCCCGCGCTCTCATATCTTTGCTCAGTCCCAGCTTCTCAATAATCTGGTTCGACAGCTTCCGCCCAACACCGTAAATATAGGTCAGGGCCACTTCTAAGCGCTTATTGTCTGGAATGTCGATTCCAATCACTCTAGGCATATCTTTTTCCTTCCAAATAAAATAACATGGTACCTTGTTAAAACACAATGGTTAGCGTCCTCTGAGACGCCCCTTGGTCATAAATCCTTCATATCTCTTCATAAGTAGATGAGACTCAATCTGTTTCGTCGTGTCTAAAATAACTCCTACTAAGATAAGAAGAGATGTTCCGCCAAAAAATTGGCTAATATTCGCATCCACTCCCATCAAACGGCCGACTAGCATAGGCAAGATGGCAATAATCGCTAGGAATACGGCTCCGGCCAGCGTAATGCGGCTCATTGTCGACTCCAAGTAATCTTGCGTAGGTTTGCCTTGTCGGATGCCTGGAATAAAGGCTCCGTTCTTTTTCATATCGGATGCAATTTGTTCTGGCTTAAACTGGGTCGCAGTCCAGAAGTAAGTAAAAAATAGAATCAGCGTCACATAAAAAATGACGTACACCCATGATCCTGGCAAAAGGTAGGAAGAAAGCTGGCCGAGCCAAGTATTTTTTCCTAAAAACTGCCCAATCGTTGCAGGGAACATCAAAAGCGATGACGCAAAGATGACAGGGATTACACCCGCATAGTTGATCTTAAGCGGAATGTGCGAGCTGCCGCCTTGTACTTCATGCCGCCCAACAATGCGTCTAGCGTATTGAAGCGGAATGCGTCTTTGGCCCTGAATCACAAGAATTGTTCCAACTGTGATGAGGACAAAGAGGGCGCACAAAACGATCAGCATTGGGAAAGTAAGCTGTCCTGCTTCTTGCGATTCTAAGTTCAATTGATTGATGATTGATCCAATCGTGCTTGGGAATGAAGCTAAAATGCCAAGCGCGATGATTAAGCTAATTCCGTTGCCCACCCCTTTTTCGCTGATTTGCTCGCCAACCCACATGAGGAATAAAGTCCCTGCGGTCATGGTGATCATCACAGTGATGTAGAAGAGGAATGAGAAACCAAATAGCTGTACATCCAAAATTTCAGGAACAATGATTCCTGGGCTTTGCGAGTTAACTCTTATCACAAAACCCGCAAAAAGAGCCGATTGGAACAGTGATATCACAAGCGTTGCCAATCGTGTCCATTTAGATAGTTTGCGCCGGCCTTGATCTGGGCTTTCCCGAATCTCCCTTTGAAGAGAGGGGACTAGCGCAATCAAAAGCTGCATAATGATTGATGCTGTGATGTAAGGCATAACGCCCAACGCAAGCACCGTCATTTTAGCAAAAGCGCCGCCTGAAAAAATGTCTACCAGCTGAAAAAGGTTTTGGCCTCCGCCGGTAGCAAATTTAAAGAGGCTGATCGCCGCCTCTGCATTCACACCTGGAACAGAAATATATGCTCCAATTCGGCATACCGCCAAAAGAAGCAATGTATAGGTGATCTTGACCCTGAGTTCAGGGATGGCAAAGATGCGACGGATCGCCTCAATCATGGTTTAAACCTTTGCTAAAGGGACTTTCGTGAAATGGATCTTTTGTTCGTTCAATTTCGCTTCAGCACCCGCTGTAATGCGGTGCGCTTCAATTTTCACTTTCTTGGTCAAATCGCCAGTGCCAAGAATCTTGATTCCGCCTGGATTTCTACGTGGAATCAGTCCTTTTTCGCGAAGCGTCTCAGCATTGACCGTTTCGCCTGCCTTGTAATACGTCTCGATCAAGGAGAGCGTAACTTCGGTCACAGGCTTTACAAATGTGCCGCGTGTGAATCCGCGAATTGGCAATTTGCGATAGAGAGGCACTTGACCGCCTTCATACCCAAAGCGCTTCTGATAACCATTACGGTGGCTGTCCCCTTTTCCGCCTCGGCCTGCGTGACCGCCTCTCTTTGAGCCGATACCTCTACCGATACGTCGCGATTTCTTAGGGGGACGCGATGTGTTTGTCAATTGTGATAAATTAAGCATGGGCCCCTTTTCTTGCAGCAAGATTTTTTTCACGGTTTTTCAGTTGAAGAAGCGCTTTAAAAATCGCCTTCACCTGATTGAGCGGGTTGCTTGAACCTAGGTTTTTCGCAACAACATCTTTCACTCCGCCGAGTTCGAGAACTGAGCGCACCTTAGATCCTGCAATAACGCCTACGCCTTCAGCTGCTGGCTTCAGGAGGATTTTTGCGCCGTCCCATTCTACATAAACTTCATGAGGGATCGTTGTCCCTTCCATTTCGATTGTGTAGATATTTTTTCGTGCAGATTCAGAACCCTTGCGGATCGCATCCGATACTTCGTTTGCTTTTGCAAACCCGTACCCGACATGCCCTTGTCCATCGCCTACGAGGATCAGAGCAGAAAAGCTGAACTTACGTCCGCCTTTTACGACTTTGGCACAGCGGTTGATATAGAGAACTTTCTCTTCGAATTCAGTTCCGAAATCTTCTTGCCGTTTCTTTTCAGGTTTATTTCTCATATTCTTCCTAGTTTAAAACTGCAACCCAGCTTCCCGCGCGCTATTAGCTAGCTCAGCGATAAGCCCATGGAATTTATAACGGCCCCGATCAAAAATGACCGTGTTGATGTTTTTACCCTTCGCAAGATGAGCGATTTGCTTGCCCACTTCTTTAGCACTTTCTTTAGATTTGCGCTTTTCGCGGCAATCTTTAGACTGCGTTCCAAATCCAGCCAGCGTTACGCCTTTCTCATCGTCAATCAATTGAGCGTAGATGTGCAAATTGGTCTTTGAAACAGAAAGCCTTGGACAATCTGTGCTGCCTCGTACTTTCTTTCGGACCCGCATCACACGCTTTGCGCGAGCATTATTTCTTCTTTTTTTCGAATTATCCATTATGCTTTCCCTTTAGCTGCCTTACCTTCTTTCTTACGGACATATTCGTTTTCATAACGAATCCCTTTCCCTTTGTAAGGTTCAGGTGGTTTCATTCCGCGAACTTGCGCAGCAAATTGTCCGACCAAGCGCTTATCTGCGCCTTTGATGCTGATAGAAGTTCCCTTATCCACTTCGACGACAATCCCTTTGGGAATTGTGAGCCAAGTTGGGTGGGAAAATCCTAGCTGGAGATCCAATTTATGCCCCTGAACGTTAGCACGGTATCCGACGCCAACCAGAGACAATTTAATTTCGTAGCCCTCGTGAACTCCAATGACATTGTTTTTCAAAAGAGAGCGATACAGTCCATAGAATGCTTTCTGCGGTAAAAGGGATTCATCGCACGAAAGAACAGCTTCCTGTCCTTCTACTTTGAGCGACAAGCCTGTTGGAAGCTTGATATCCAACTGACCCTTAGGCCCTTTAATCATTACTGCTCCATCAGCCGCGGGCTTAACTTCTACGCCTTTCGGGATGGGAATCGGTGTCTTTCCTAGTCTTGACATGTTCTATCTTCCTTTTACCAAACTTTACAAAGCAGCTCGCCGCCGACTTTCAGGTTTCTGGCAGTTTCTCCATCCAATACGCCTTTTGGAGTTGAAAGGATGGCGATGCCCATTCCGTTAAACACTTTTGGGATATCGCTATATCCGACATAGCGTCTCAGTCCGCTCTTAGAAATTCGGTCTAATCCGTGGATGACCGACTCTCTCGACTTCGTATATCGCAAAAAGACACGAATCTTATATTGCTCTTCATTGACGAGGAAATTCTCAATAAATCCATGATTCTTGATAATATCGAGAATTTTGACCTTAATGCGGCTAAAACCCAAGTCGACAAATCGATGCTGAGCGCCTTTAGCATTGCGGATTTTGGTCAATAATTCTGCAATGGGATCATTAAATGCCATATTTCTCTCTCTTACTTAAATGGAAAGCCCAAAAGGGTCAGTAATTCTACACAATCTTCGTCATTCTGAGCTGTCGTAACCATTGTCACGTTCATCCCTTGAGTGCGTTTCACCTTATCAAGGTTGATTTCAGGGAAAATTTGCTGGTCGGTGAGACCAAAACTATAATTTCCTCTGCCATCACCTTTTTTGTTAAATCCGCGGAAGTCGCGGATACGCGGTGCTACAATATTACAAAAACGGTCAAAAAAGTCATACATTCTTTTTCCGCGCAGTGTAACCATCAAGCCAACAGGCTGATCTTCACGCAGCTTGAAATTCGAAATCGCATTCTTTGTTTTTGTAACAACAGGCTTCTGCCCAGAAAGCAGCTTCAATTCTTCGCTATGTTCACCAAGCGCGTTTTTATCTTTCAGCGCATCTCCAAGGCCCATGCTGATGACAATTTTCTTGAGGACAGGCAATTCCATCGCACAGCGGTTTGGATGCCGCTCTCTTTGCTGAGGCGCAATTTCCTCTTTGAATTTTTTGTATAATCTAGACATTTTTCACCTTCTTTGATGCGCGAGCAGATGCTTTTTCAGTCTTCTCTTTCTCAGGAGCTTGCTGCTTCGCTTTTTTCAGACGGTTTCCGTCTTTGTCGCATAAGCAAACATTTGAAATATGGATAGGTACTTCCATCTCAATGACTCTGCCGCCCTGGGTCTGCTGCGTTCTTTTCATATGTTTCTTGCGGATATTCACGCCTTGGACAAGCACTCGGTCTTCGCTTCGACCAATAACTTCTCCAGACTTGCCTCGATCATTCCCAGCAATCACGAGAACTCGGCTTCCTTTTTTTACTGATTGTTTCATAATTAAATGACCTCCGGAGCCAGAGAACTGATCTTAATGAATCCACCATCGCGAACTTCGCGCGCTACTGGTCCAAAGATACGTGTTCCCCGAGGATTGTTCTTATCGTCGATAATTACGCAGCTGTTATCGTAAAATCGGAGCATAGATCCATCATGGCGTCGAATATAACTTTTCGTTCTTACGACAACCGCCTTGACGACTTCACCTTTCTTTACAGCTCCTTTCGGATCTGCTTCCTTAATGGAACATACGATGATATCGCCAACTTTAGCATATCGTTTGCGCGTTCCTCCGAGCACTTTAAAGCATCGGACTCGCTTTGCGCCGGTATTATCGGCAACTTCTAGTTCGGTTTCTTGTTGAATCATACTACCTCAACTACGCGCCATCTTTTTAATTTAGAAAGTGGCCGGGTTTCCATAATGCGCACTTTTTGCCCAACTTCAATCGCATCGCTTTCGTCATGAGCATAGTACTTCTTTGAGCGCTCAACGACTTTGCCGTATTTCTCGTGACGCATCTTGCGAGTCACTTTAACAGTGACCGTTTTGTCCATTTTATTGGATATGACGACTCCCTCTGTGGTTTTTCGTCTTCCTCGTTCCGCGCTCATACTGCCTCTCGTTGTTTTTGGGTCAAAATCGTGAGGATGCGCGCTTTTTGCTTTCTCTTCTCTTTAATCAGATGGGGTTTTTCTAATTTGCGCTGTGTTGCAAGTTCATTGCGCAAGGCAAACAGTTCCCGATCCAGATCTCCAATAGCCGCTTTTAACTCACCAACCGACTGATCTTTTACTTCTTTCTTTTTCTTCGCCATAATTTCTATACCCTCTCCAATCTATCGACAAATTTGGTTCGGACTGGAAGTTTTGCAGCAGCAAGTCGCAGCGCTTCTTGCGCTTCTTCGCGGCTCACTCCGCCCACTTCGAAGAGAATACGTCCTGGACGCACAACTGCTACGTAGTGGTCTGGCGCTCCCTTTCCTTTACCCATTCGTGTTTCAGCAGGTTTTTTAGAGACTGGTTTGTCTGGGAATACCCGGATCCAAACTTGTCCTTTACGGCTGAAGGTACGGGAAATGGTAACCCGGCATGCTTCGATCTGCTGCGCAGTAATCCAGCAGCGATCCAATGACTGCATGCCAAACTCACCGAATTCAACATATGACCCACCTTTTGAAAGGCCAGTCATTTTCCCTTTTTGCTGTTTTCTAAACTTCGTTCGCTTCGGCATCAAAGCCATATTAAGCCCCCACTACCGATGCTTGCTGTTTCGGTGCAGCAATGATTTCTTCACCTTTATTGATCCAGACTTTTACGCCGATAGATCCATAAGTTGTTTCCGCTCTTCCTTGAGCATAATCAATGTCGGAGCGGAGTGTGTGGAGAGGAATACGTCCCTCTTTATACCACTCGACTCGGGCAATTTCTGCACCGCCGATACGGCCAGATACTTGCACCTTGATCCCTGCAGCGCCTGCATCCATTGAAGTCTGCATGGCCTTTTTCAAAATTCTGCGGAATGGGATACGTCTTTCGAGCTGTTTCGCAATTCCATCGGCAACGAGTTTCGCATCGAGGTCTGGTCTTTTGATCTCTTCGACTTCAATCCAAACTTCTTTTCCAGTCAGCTTTCTGAGTTCGTTTTTCAAAACATCGATCTCAGCGCCTTTTTTACCGATCACAAGGCCAGGTCTTGAAGTAAAAATAGTCACTTCAATTTTGCCGCTCATCCTCTTGATTTGGAATTTTGAGGCTCCTTGGCAAGCGGGTTTTGTGAGCAGCATATCTCGAATCATTTTATCTTCGCCGATCTGATTGCCAAACTCTTGTTTTCCTGCAAACCAATTCGACGTCCAGCGCTTTCTTCTTACGAGGCGGAATCCAATTGGCGATACTTTTTGTCCCATTTTCTACACTCCATCTGCAGTTGAAAGAACGATCGTAAAATGGCTCGTTCTTTTGTTCACAGGAACTGACGATCCACGGCTGCGAGGCTTCGCTCGTCTTAGGATCGGACCTGGATCGACGCGCACTTCGTGCACTTTCAGATTTTCTCTGCGTGCATCCATCTGCGTCACCGCGTTTGCTACCGCACTGTCTAGCGTCTTCTTAATCAATCTACCGCCTTTGAGCCTCGAAGCAAGAAGCTGCAAAGAAGCTTGTTCTACATTCAGGCCTCGGATTAGCCCAGCTGCATAGCGAGCTTTCCGCGGTGAAATACGAACAAATCTGGTTTTAGCTCTAGCAAATTGCATAGATTATCCTCCTCCACCAGCTGGTGCTGCCGTTGTTGCTGCAGCAGTTTTCTTCGGGTGGCCTTTAAATTGCCGAGTTGGAGAAAACTCTCCAAGACGGTGGCCAACCATGTTCTCGGAAACATAAACCGAGATAAATTTCTTCCCATTGTGGACATCAAAAGTATGGCCTACCATTTCGGGTACAATCATCGAACGGCGCGACCAAGTCTTAATAACTTTCTTCGCCCCTTCCTGGCTCATCTTATTGACTTTTGCCATGAGGTGATGGTCGACAAAGGGCCCTTTTTTCAGAGATCTTCCCATGCAATTACCTTCGCTCTTTTACAATCCATTTTCTGGTTTTTCTGTTGGATCTGGTTCGGAATCCTTTCGTAAACTGCGCCCAAGGTGATTGGGGGTGGTTTCCTTTTCCTCGTCCTTCGCCACCGCCGTGTGGGTGGTCAACAGGGTTCATCGCAACACCGCGAACGGTTGGGCGAATCCCCATCCAGCGAGACCTTCCCGCTTTTCCAATCACACGCAAATTGTGCTCTGCGTTGGAAACTGCGCCAAAAGTCGCTCTACAATTTTCGTTAATCATTCGCACTTCGCCTGAAGGCATGCGAATCGTCGCATAACCATTGCTTCTCGCGAGAAGCTGTGCTGAAAGTCCAGCTGAACGGACCATCTGCGCGCCTCTGCCAGGCTTCAATTCGATATTGTGAATGACTGAACCGAGCGGCATGAACTTCAGTTTCATGCAGCAGCCTACTTGGAATGGAGGCTCGTCGCTCGTCATAACAGTCGCACCCACTTTGATCCCTTGCGGAGCCAAAATGTATCGCTTTTCACCATCTTGATAGTGGAGAAGCGCGATGAGGGCAGACCGGTTCGGATCGTACTCCACAGAAGCTACTTGCGCAGGAATATTTTCCTTGTCTCGCTTGAAATCGATCAGACGCAAGATCTTTTTGTGGGCAGCGCCCCCTTTATGGCGGCATGTGATGTGCCCGCTGTGGTTGCGGCCATTCGTACGCTTAATGTGCACGCGAAGGGATTTTGGCGCCTTTTTCTCTGTTGGATCAAGTTCCACAAAGACAGGCTGAACAAGCTTTCTTTGTCCCGGCGTGGTCGGCTTAAAATTCTTTGGCATAATTACCCTCCAACCTCAATCGAGTCTCCGGGGCGGAAGCTAACAACGGCTTTCTTAAAGCCCGATTGTACTCCGTCAAATCCTCTCACTCGGCGTTGTTTTGGCTTCACAGTGATCGTGTTGACTTTTACAACTTTCACTTTCTTTTCTTTATAAATCTCTTCGATAGCATCTGCGATTTGTCTTTTATTGGCCTTTGGATGCACGTCAAAAACAACTTTTGGCGTTTGGCAGCGGCTGACCGATTTATTGCTCTTCGCATTCACTAAATTTTCCAGCACGCGCCCTTTTTCAGTGACCCGTTTGGCTTTTATGACTTGATATGGATTCATGATGCACCTAAAATCGATAGAAATTCATCCAGCGCTGAATCGAGTACGATTAGCGTGTGGGACCGAATCAACTCATATCCATTGATTTGTGAAAGCCACGCATATTCTTTCTTAGGAATATTGCGGATGCTCTTCAACAAATTGAGGTGATGTCCTCTTTTTCCTTCGCCTAAATTGCAAAGGAGCAAAACTCTTTTATCCAATCCAGGAACTGCATCGAAAAACTCGGCCATTCTTTGTGTTTTTGGCTGTTTCAGCTCCCCTTTTTCGAGAACATGAACTTGCCCGCCCTTGATCTTCTCTGCAATCAGAGAGCGAATCGCTGCGCGCTTTTCTTTCTGGTTAATGCGAGTGTGGATATCAAATTTTGGTCTTGGACCAAACACGATACCGCCCCCTTTATACTGAGGAGCAGCCAAATCACCCTGGCGAGAACGTCCCTGTCCTTTTTGAGGATGGGGCTTTCTACCGGTGCGATTGATCTCTTTACGAACTTTTGTGCTCGCAGACCATTGGCGTGCGTTGTTGCGCAAGGCAACAATGTAGTCTTTGATTGACTGAGGATGGGCAGTCTCTTTCAGAAGAGCTTCGTCGATTTGGACGGAGCCTACTTCTTTGCCATGCAAATCGTATTTCTTGAGTGTCGCCATGTGCTACCCTACCCTTTAATCTTCTTCTTCGCTTTTCTAATGTAGACAACACCGCTTGGCGCGCCTGGGACAGCCCCTTCAACAAGAAGGAGATTTCCTTTTACTGCAACGACCCGCAAGTTTTGAACTGTTGTCCGATCACCGCCCATGCGTGAAGCTCGCTTTCCGTTCGGGAAGCAGCGGCCTGGAGTTGAGCGCATTCCTGTAGAACCCATATGGCGATGGAAGCCTGAACCGTGGGCAGCAGGTCCGCCAGCCATATTATGGAGTTTAATAACCCCTTGGAATCCCTTTCCTTTGCTTACCCCTTCCACGTCGACAAACTCAACCCCTTCGAAAAGGCTTGCGTCGAGTTTTTGTCCGATTTGGTATTGATCTACTTCGTCGAGTCTCGATTCGTGAATAACGCGGCAGCATTCAGCTCCCGCCTTTGCAAAATGTCCTTGAATGGGTTTGTTAGCTCGAGCAGCTTGAGATTTCGTCATAAGGACGCCGCCCAGCTGGATACTGTTGTAGCCGTGCGTTTCCTTGCGCTTAATCTGTAATACCGTGTTCGGCTCGGCAAGTATAACCGTGCAGACGACGACTTTGCCGTCCTTATCGAATACTTGCATCATCCCTTTCTTCTGGCCAATAAATGTCAGCGGCATAGGTTTTCCTTCTATTTTACATGCTGACGCGAGATTAAAGAAAAAGGGTTAACCCTTCTTTTGACCTACGCGCTTAACCCAATCTTTTGGGTGGCATGCGTGAACTTGATTCGATCGACAATGCCGATCGCATTAAATATCGGTTTGATAGCATAGCGGGAGTGGCTTATTTCGCTCAAGCTTTTTTCTTCGGCACCACTATTTTCTCCCTATCCCTGAGCAATCTTCTCCTCCTGAAATAGGTCTTATCCGTCTCTTCCGTGAAGCCGATTTTTGACTTTAAATCTGCGATTCGGCTTCCGACCGGCAGCACAAGATCTGCTGGCTCCGAGACTGCTCCGGACACGCTTACGCGGATTTCTTTCAGCTCTGGCACCGTCAAATGAGCTGGAGCCATTATGAGTTCTTTTAAAGGCATCGCTTTGAGGTCCGCCCATGGAGTTGGCCGCGCCCTCTTAAGCGCTGCACTCACCGGGGTCCCCTCAGCCACTGAGTACTGCCCAGCCTTTTTCACTGCGCCATCAATAGTGACTAAAATTTGAACTTGCCTTTCTTCGATCTCTCCAATGGCAATAGACGCCCGAGCTGCATTGATCTTGGAGATCGCAATCAAACCAGCCATGATAATAGCCAGTATCGCGAGTAAAGTCCATTCGGAATTTCGAAGTGATTGACTCATATGAAAAGCGAACCCGCGGCTCTGTTTTTAAAACCGCGGGTTTAGAAGAATTAGTTGACGCGTACGCCGTCCATCATATTTCCAGACCATTCGAAGAATTTGACTGGTTTATAGGTAGCGGTTTCTTTATAGAAGTGCGCGATCAATGCAAAGACCGTTGCAGCTGTGCTAATCGCCAAGAGTGCAGCAGCAGGAAGAACAGGTCCGCCAAAGGCAAGAACCAGAAGTCCCAATGCTCCGCTGACTACAGAAGCAATCGACTTGATCATTCTCAAAAGAGCTTCTTTTTTCGTTTCAGCAAATCTTTCAATGAGAGCCTGATTGTTCGCATGGTTTGCTTGAATATGCTCGAGGTGCTTTCCTGCCATGCTGTGATCTTCTGCAGCCATGCTCAAATCGGTAGTGTGCGAGCCAAAATCAAATACATCGCCAGCATTCTTGAGCGGTGTGCTTCCAAGGACCAAAGAGCCTGCGTAGCACCAAGAAGCTGAGCAGTCTGCAATGTCATGAACTCTCTTAACATGACCGCGCAGCGCATAGCCTTCTGGACCTTCCACAGTTCCCCACGTTTTAATCGCTTCCCAAGCATTTTTAGTTACTTCTGGAAGTCTTGGCAAAATAAGGAATGCCCAAGCAGTGGACAGCTTGCCAGCCAATCCGCTTAAGAAATCGGAGATCGATTCAAAAACCATTGCAGCAGCCTTGCAAACTCGATCCATAAGTTGCAATGTTCTGTAGACAATGTACGACCCTCTATTTCCTTCAATGATATGATCCATCGCTGTTCGCTCCGCGTGCGGATTCCGAATTGGACCATAGACTTGGTTATTGATGATGACGTTTGCAGCCATAAGATTCTCCTGTTTTTTTTGAAGGAGGAAATCATATGGATGTATGATTTTCTTGTAAAGAAATCTTAAGAAACTCTTTGATGTTCGCCGATGGTGTAGAGATGAGTGAGATTTGCCAACTCAAATCTCCCTTCGTCTTTGTATAGATCCCGACGAATGGCGATTGCCGCTGCAGCAAGAGATAAAATTGCCGTGATCATCGTTGGCACAATTGCAAATCCCATCAAGATCATCCAAACTGCAAAAAATGCGGTCGATATTGAAATCACTGCTTTCGCAATTCGCAGCATATTGTATTTGCGTGTATGGGCAAATGCCTCTCGAGCTTCTCCGCTGGATGCATTTTCATAAATCAACGATTGATTGTAATCGTTCCAGGAAATCCCTAAGTCGGAAATGTTCTTATTGAGATCGGCAATTTTTGCCACGCCTTTTAGAGCGGGGCTTGCAGCAAAGAATGCGCCGGTATTCGCCCAGAATGATACAGCATCCATTACACTTCGAAACGCGACCGCTGTTTTTCTGCCTTGTGGACCGAAATCAGGTTCCCCTAATTTAGCAATCTGATGAATGGCATCCCCAGTCACAGCAGGCAATGCGATGATGCCGAGTCCGGACAAAGTTCCGCTCATCGTATCTTTAATCTGCGATGCTATTTCGGAGGGCGCCTTTACTGTCTCATTATATAGAACAGAGATCGCTCGAATGAGCATGCACGTCCGTACAGCTCCAATGAGGCTTTGCGTATATTTTATGAACCCAGAGCTATTTTGATCCGATATTTTCTCAGGAAATATTTTCAAACTCATTGAACGAATACGAATGGTGCAGATCGATCAGCTTGAATTTTCCTTCATCTTTATAGAGGTCTCTGCGAATTGCAACCATTGTAGTCGCAAGAGATAAGAGGATAGTCAAAACTAGCGGAAGGATGGTGACTCCTGTCATAAGCATCCACATTGCAAACACCCCTGCAGCCACTGATAATACCGCTTTAGCTACTCGGAGCATGTTGTATTTCCGTGAATGAGCAAACGCTTCTTTAACATCGCCGCTCGCAGCTTTTTCGTACCGGGTTAATTGATTGTGGTCGGCAACAGCAATCGCAAGATCAGCCGAATCTTGGCTGAAATCGGCAACAGTCGCCACATTTCTTAAGGTTGGATTGGAGGTCACGAACGCGCCAACGCTCGTCCACGCAAATACTGCGTCCATCACACTGCGGAAAGCAACGCCGATTTTTCTCCAGCCCGGAGTATCGTCGCCTGCTTTTGCAACATCTTCAATTGCAGCTCTAGTAGCCGAAGGCAAACGGACAATCCCTAATCCAGTAACAGTCGTACCAGCTACGCCCTCAACAGTAGAGGCAACCGGAGATGGGTTTGCTACAACCGCATTATATAAGCGGCAGACTCCCCGAATCATGCTGCACTCTCGCATAGCGCCGACAGCGCTTCCCGTATAGTCGACGAATCGACCTAAGAAAGTTTTGTTTTCACTGTAATTAGTATTTTGAACTGCGACCGTCATTTTATTCACCTCTACAAACATAATAAGAGAGACGATAATAAAATAAAACCGAAAAAACTGAATTAAATCGAATTAAAAATTTTGATGTTTTTGGGGATCCCTCTCGCCCATTCTGCGGCGCTCATGGGTTTTTTCCCCTCCGGCTGGACTTCGATGAGCTGAATAGCCCCCTCTCCGCATGCGACGATGCCATCGGAGGATAACATTTCCCCTGGTTTGCCATTTCCTTTTGCGAGTTTAGAGCGCAATATTTTTAATCGTTTGCCTTGGCTTGTCTGAACCCAAGCGCCTGGGCGAGGGGCCAGGGCTCTGATTTTATTATGAATTTTTTGAGCGGGCTCATTCCAATGAATCTCACCCTCTTCAGTATTAATTTTAGAAGCGAAGGTAGCTTTTGTATGATCTTGGGCAGTTCCAGCAGGCTCGCCCTGTTCATATCGCCGAACAACATCCAATAAGAGAGATTTGGATTTATCTAAAAGTTTTTCTTCTAGTTCTCCGTGATTCATGTCAGGAGGCACATCCATTTTTGCCACAGCAAGCAGATCGCCTGCGTCCATTTGACGAACAATCTTTTGAATCACTACGCCTGTTTCGGTTTCCCCCTCCATTAATGCACGGCGAATCGGAGCTGCGCCGCGAAATTTAGGAAGGAGGCTTGGATGAACATTGATGCTTCCTAGGGTCGGAACATCAAGCAATTTTTGCGGCAAGATTTGTCCAAAAACGACGACGACAAATAGATCCGGCTTCAAATTTGCCATCGCTTCTAAAAAAGCTGGCTCGGAAGCTTTTTCCGGCTGAAATATAGGAATGTGGGGAGCTTTTTCTAAAATAAGTGTTTTAACGGCAGACGGAGTCACTTTCAAAGATCGTCCTTGAGGCCGGTCAGGCTGAGTGACGACAGCTATAATATGAATGTTGTGCTCTAAAAGAAACTTCAAGCATTCAGAAGCAAATTCAGGGGTGCCAAAAAAAACGACTTTCAAGTTCAATCTTCGAAGAATTGTTCTTCGCTCTCATTTTGAAGGAGTTTTGTGACCCCCTCTAATCCAAGAAGCCCTCGTTTTGAATTTCGGCAAAAATCGATCCAATGCTTTACTTCCTTGAAAGGTTCGATCTGCGCTTCAATTTGCCCAATTGCTTCTTCGAGATGCAGTCCAGAACGGTATGTGATTTTAAATGCTTTGCTCAATGCGATACGCACATCGAGTGGAAATTTATGTCTTTTGAGACCAATGATATTGATGCCGCCAAATTTATAAGGGAATCCGCCGCCTACCGTGTATGGAGGCACATCGCGCGGCACTCTACTAAAACCTCCCACCATGGAATAACAGCCAATCCGTGAAAATTGGTGTACAGGGGTCATCCCGCCGATGATGGCGCAATCTTCCACGATGACATGTCCTGCCAGCATAGCGCTGTTGGACATGACGACGCGGTTTCCGATTTCACAATTGTGAGCGACATGGCAATAGGCCATAATCAAACACTCATCGCCAATTCGAACTGTTGAGTTTTCTTGGCATGATGAATTGATCGTGACAAATTCGCGGATTTCGCATCGCTTGCCAATCACGACATATGTTTTTTCACCGCGGAATTTTAAATCTTGCGTCTTTGTTCCTATGCTTGCGCTAGGCCAAACAACCGTCCCTTCGCCGATGATTGTATTTCCGTCGATGTAAGCGTGCGACTTGATTACAACATTGTCTTCAAGCGTCACCGTCTTTTTGACAACGGCAAAAGGTTCTATTGTGACATTTTTGCCGATTTTCGCTCCCGGCTCAACGACTGCTTGAGGGTGTATATTAGACATGAACATCCAATTTTGACATTACAGTTGGTCTTTATCTACTAGGGCAAAACTCAATTCGGCTTCTACAGCAAGTGCCTGCCCAATCATGGCCTTCGCTTTTACTTTTCCTCCGTTTCCACTCACGTGAAGTCCTTTTGCATGCAAAAGGAGAACATCGCCCGGGACAACAGGTTTCCTGAATTTTGCACCAGCCACGTTCAGAAGAACAGCAATTTTTTTGTTATATCCTTTCTGATGCACTAAAATTCCGCCGGTTTGCGCTAGAGCTTCTAGAATTAGAACTCCAGGCATAATCGGTACGCCAGGAAAGTGGCCCTGAAAAAACGGTTCATTTACGGTAACATTCTTCACTCCAAGGATCTCATTTTCCTCCAAATTCATTTGAAGAATGCGATCGACGAGCAAAAATGGATAACGGTGAGGCAAAATCTTTTCAATGTCTTTTGCATTGAAAACAAATGGACGGTTTTGTTGTTCTCCCATTTACGACCTCTCCATATTTGCAATGATTTTTGCAAACGCAATATTACTTGAATGTCCCGAACGAACCGAAATGATATGCCCTAAAATCGGCATACCGATCAGTTTTAAATCTCCAATCAGATCTAAAATTTTGTGCCGCACCATCTCGTCAGGAAATCTCGCCCCTTCCGGGTTCATGATGTGATCCCCTTTGATGACCAGCGCATTTTCAAGGCCGCCCCCTTTAATCATTCCCTTTTCAATAAAGGGAAGAATCTCTTCATAGAGAGAAAATGTCCGGCATGGAGCGATTTCTTCTTTGAAAGTTTCTGGATTCAAGGAAACAGTATAGAATTGAGACTTTAACAATGCCGATTGAGGATAATGCATCGTGTAGCTGATTCGGAATTCATCGGCAGGCAATCCAATGAGATGCACTTCCTTGTCCGACCAATAGATCGGTTTTGTAATCTTTAAAAATTTCCGAGGGGCATTCAGTTCTTTCAAGCCCGCCTTCGAAATCAATTCGACAAATAGTTTCGCGCTGCCGTCTGCAGCCAATATTTCGGGCCCTTCCACTTCGATGAACGCATTGTCAATCCCAAGGCCGGCAAGCGCCGACATCAAATGCTCCACCATGTGGATGCTCGTCTTCGAATCTGCCAAACGAGTGCACCGCGGCGCTTCGCGGACAAATGTGAGGTGGGCGGGAATTTCTGGCTTTCCAGGAAGGTCGGTTCGTTTAAATACGATTCCGGTATTGGCAGGAGCTGGAACGATCTTCAAAGAGACTTTTTCGCCGGTGAAAAGCCCGATTCCTGAAGCAAGCACTTCATTTTTAATGGTTTTTTGCATTTCCGCCTTGACGGCAGGTTCCGAACCGGTCAATCAAATACCTCTACCTATACAGAAAATCTCTTGGGTAAAAAGTTAACGAAAATCAGGCTTTTACGGCAACTTTTTCTTCCGCGAAAAGAAAAGATAGGCGCCAATCAAGAGAGAACTTTGAGTCAAAATAGCTGCGTCGCCCCAAAAAGTATAAAGGGTTTTAAATGAACGGACCGGGAACGTGAAATATAGGGCGTTTGTGTGTTTTTCCGAATTTAAAATTTTAAATGGCCTGCCAAAACAGTCAACCCCGGCAGTCACTCCAGAATTGCATGAACGCAAAAGGGCAGCGCCATTTTCTACGGCACGCACTCTACCATGGTGGAAATGCTGCCATCCTAATTTTGTTCGAGGAAAGTAGGCGTCGTTGGAAACGCTGACAAAAAGTTCCGCTCCTTTCAGCCGAAGCTGTCGCATAATGCTGGTAAATGTTTCTTCCAAGCAGATGGAAATGCCTATTGGAACTTGGGCTTGAAAAATTTTCCCTTCCTTGCCTGGATCAAAGGAACTGTGGATTCCGTATTGCTCCCCAATAAATCTGGCGAAGCGAGGCCAGTTTCCAAGAGGAATATATTCGCCGATTGGAGCTAAAATTTGTTTTTCGTACCGCTTTGGTATCAAATCCATGGGATGAAAATGGAAGGCAGCATTGTATTTCCCGTCCATGTCCCGATCATCGAGCCCGATGATCACATGCGCTTTATACTGATTGGCCAACGCTTGAGCTAAATAGGCATTGGTGATCCGCCAAGAACCTCGATAAAAGATAGCGTATGGGCGTTTAAGCGGCGGCAACGATTCTTCGGGAAATATTTTTTTAATCGATTCAAGGTCATAGTTCGCAGTGTGAGCTCCTAAAGGCAGGGCCGCTTCCGGCAGGACGATTAAATCCGCCTGTTTTTCTTCTTTAAGCGCGGCTAAAATCGCTTCCCACTGATCTAGAGGATGGATGTAAGCGGTTGGAAGTTTTGAGTCGAATTCCTTCTCTTCCGGCGCAAGATTCGTTTGGACAAGGGCAACCTTTAAAGTATTTGAAACTGGGATCGAGGATTCTACCCAAGCTAGCTGCAAAGCGCCAAATAAATAAGGAAATACGGCCAATCCCACTCCAATCATGGTTTTCCTGATTGACTTTTCAATCCACGCCTTCAATACCGCCAAGTTGACAAGGATGACCCAAAACGAAAGCCCGAAAATCCCCCAAACAGAGGCAAATTGCAAAGAATAGGATGTATCAGTCAGCGCAAGGCCTGTTGGATTCCAGGTATATCCGCAGAGGAAAAAGAGCCGAAGCCACTCGCAAATAACCCATGCGCCCGAAATGGCGAGCAGTTTCAACCAAGATAAAGGCTGCGTTACAAAGTGGGAAATGAATCCGAATTGAAGCCCCATTCCAAGAATCAGGAACATATAGAAGGGGATGATGAGGACCCCCATATAATCAGGCGTTGCAAGCCACGACAGCTGCACGCCTTGAACCGCAGCAAACCAAAGAGTTGCGTAGATAAAACGGTGCATCGGCCTTGGAACATTCAGCACGCCTTTCCAGAAAATAGCGTAGCCGAAAACTGCGGCAAGAGTCCCGAAACCGGAAATCCAAGCCGGCTGTCCGAAAGCCGTTAATAAAAAACTAAGAGCAAAATACCACATCAAAATTTAGGGAATGCGCTTTTGGATTTTTGTTCAATTCCCTGCAAAAGGACTACAATAAGGCCGCCCAAGATCGCCATATTTTTTAAAAAGTGAGCAAGCTGCTGCTCTCGCATTGCCCCATCGACAAACCAGAATTGGTGCATAATAATCGTTGTGGGGATCAGAAAGAGTACAAGCAGCCAGGCCCCTAATTTTTCTTTGAATCCGAGCAGGATCGAAAGGCTGCCGAAAAGCTCCATCAGCAAGCCCACGAGGAGAAGGACCGGGGTAATAGGGATTAAAAAGGCAAAGCAATCATACGCATTGTCGGAAAACCCTAGATTCGACTGCCATTCGCAAAGAACTGAATGCAAATTTCTTTCAGTCTCATGCCAATGAAGAATTTTATTCAAAGCCCCGGCCAAAAAAACCAAGCTAATCAAAAATCTTGCGATAGCAGCAAAAATAATTCGGATGATTTGCATACAACAAAACCCCTAAAGTGGGTAAAATCTTATCGTATATGAGACTCCCCTTTTGCGACCACCATATTTGTGTGATTTTGGGCCTACTAACAGAAAAGCCCCTCGACCTGACTTTAAGCAACTATTTTAGAGAGCATAAAAGCATCGGGGCGCGGGACCGCCGGACTATTGGAGAAACTCTTTACCAAATGGTTCGATGGAAGAGTTTAATCGATCATTTCTGTCCTGAAGGGATTCCTTATCAAAGACTAAACGCTTACAAGAATCTGGACAGGAATGCGAAAGGCGTTCCTGAACACGCAAAGCTCGGAATTCCCCCGTTTCTATTCGATCGATTTACACAGGCCTTTGGGGGCGAAAAGGCAAAAGATCTTTGTCGGATTCTCAACACAGAAGCGCCAACTACAATTCGGGTCAATTTGATCAAAACCACTCCAGAACTATTAATGGAGCGCTGGAAAGAAAAATTTAATTTGGCCCGATGCAATGATGCGGGAGCCGGGATTCAATTCAAGAAAAGAGAGCCCTTATTCGCCCTTCCCGAATTTAAGGAGGGGCTATTCGAGGTCCAAGACGAAGGAAGCCAGCTCGTCTCTGATTTGATTGAGGCAGGTCCTGGCGATCAAGTGCTCGACTATTGCAGCGGCTCGGGCGGAAAAACTTTGGCTTTCGCCCACAAAATGTTGGGAAAAGGACAGATTTATCTGCATGACATCAGGCCTTGGGTTTTGCTAGAAGCTCGCAAACGCCTGAAGAGAGCCGGCATTCAAAATGCGCAATTCGTACTTCCCAAAACTCCTGTCGATTGGCTCCTTGCCGACGTTCCATGCAGCGGAACCGGCACTTTGCGAAGGAATCCCGATGCGAAGTGGAAAATAGATGGGGAAATGGTGGATAGACTAATCCTACAGCAAAGACAAATTGTGAAAGATTGCCTGAAATATCTAAAGCCGGGCGGCAGATTCGTTTATGCAACTTGCAGCATTTTGCCGGAAGAAAATGAAATGCAGGCGAGATATTTCATCGAAAATCATCAGCTAGTTTTGGAAAAACAGCTCTCCTTCCTTCCAGAAGAAAATGGCAAGGATGGATTTTTTGCTGCTGTATTGAAAAAACAAGATTTGATATGATCAGCGCCACTATGAAAAAGACTCTTTTATTCCTTGCAGCAGCTATCGGCTTATGCGCCAATCCATTTCTCGAATACACTTCGAACCAAAAAATTGGAGTGCAAAACGCTATTCTCACCAAAGTGAATGGCAAAACCATCTCTATGATGGACGTGAAAAAGAAAATGGATCTGATCTTCCATCAGAACTATCCGCAATATATCGAATCATCTCAGGCCCGCTTCCAATTTTATGAGACAAGCTGGCGCCAAGTTTTGCGCGATATGATCGATAACGAGCTGATCATTTCCGATGCTCTGGATAAAGAGATCAAGCTCACCGACGGCGATGTACGCGAAGTCATGGAAGAGCGCTTTGGCCCGAATGTGATGCAGACACTTGATAAAATCGGCCTCACCTACGACGAAACTTGGAAAATGGTGAAAAACGAGCTGATCGTTCAACGGATGACTTGGTGGTTTGTCCAGTCAAAGGCCGTGAACAGCGTGACGCCGCAAGATATCCGGCAAGCATATCGGCTCTATTTGGAAGAAAATCCTCCCTACACGGAATGGAAATACCACGTCATCTCGATCCGCATGGATCAAGCGGACGACATGGCTGCAAAGCAGATTTACGACGCCTTATGCGCATCCGAAAATATGCCAACCAAAGAAACGCTAAAATCCTTTGAATCAGAAGGCATTTCTGTAACGCTTTCAAGCGAATTCATCGCAAAAAGCCAAGATCTTTCAGAGACCCATAAAGCGGCGCTGGCTGATTTGGCGTTCGGCGAATATAGCAAACCCGCAATGCAAACAACGAAAGATAAAAAAGCCCTTTACCGCGTCTTTTATCTCGTAGAAAAAACCGATTTTCCCGCCCCCTCCTTTGAAGTTCTCTCAGCACAGCTGAAGAATGGACTGATCCAAGAGGCGATCGTGCATGAATCGGATGCCTATTTGAAGAAATTGCGCAAATTCTACGGATTCGACGGCAATCAGGCCATTCCTGACGACTTGCAGCCGTTCTCCTTACAGTAATTTTTTCATAATGCCATAAACCTTCGGGTCTTGGTATGCTCTCTAACGTATGGGAATCCAAAACGGGGCGCTTTTGCCCAAAATTGCCAGCCATGGTTTAGACGTCGGGATCGGCGCTGCTTGCGCAGCCATCGAAGGCTTAGCTCTTTTTGGCGCTAGCAGATTGAATGAGACTGCTTCTGCCAAGGAAAAATTTGCAAAATATACTCTATTCGCAATCGCTATTATCGCAGCGATTGGAACCACAATCGCAGGCTCTGTCGCCTTAGGCGGCATCTTATTGAAAGTATCCGGTATGCAAGCCGCGCAATGGAGCGCTCTCTCCACAGTTCTTCTTTCTGTTTTCGGACACATTCAAGCTTTTAAAGGAGCCCTCTCTGCGAGCAAAGAAATCTCCCAGGAAAAAACTCCTTCATGATTTTATCTGAGCTGCTCCCCTTTCTAAAAAGCATTGACGCCGCACCCAAAAAAAGCTTGTCGCAAAATTTTTTGATCGATCCGAATATCATTGATAAAATCGTTCAACTTGCCGATGTCCGCCCTGGAGACTCTGTCTTAGAAATCGGTCCCGGACCAGGCGCGTTAACCATGGCCCTATTAGAAAAAGGTGCACAAGTTTTCGC
The DNA here is from genome assembly GCA_019694475.1 of Parachlamydiales bacterium. GTDB lineage: Bacteria > Chlamydiota > Chlamydiia > Chlamydiales > SM23-39 > REEB52. Next base: position 286,316 of record JAIBBX010000004.1, on the reverse strand, counting down.
AGTTGAGATGGATAGAGCATTTGCAGAACATTTGCACCGGCTGCAAAATGGCTCATTGAAGGTTTTTGAAGAAGATTTTTTGAAATTCCGAATGGAATTTCTCCCCAAAAATATCAAAGTTGTCGCAAATCTTCCCTATCACATCACCACCCCTATTTTGGAAAAACTCTTCGCCAGTTCCTTCTCTTCCATAGTCATTATGGTCCAAAAAGAGGTAGCAGTTCGGATGCAGGCAAAACCTGGAACTAAAGATTTTGGATCGCTATCGCTCTTTGTTCAATTCCATTCTGAAATCAGAAACTCATTTCTCGTTCCGCCCGGCTGTTTCTACCCAAAACCAAAAGTCGATTCCACCGTGATCCGGCTCGACGCAAAACCCATTCCAACAACGAACCCATTCCATCTAATACATCCCGCCTTCCAACACCGGCGCAAAATGCTGTCCAGCACCCTCTCATATCCTAAGGAAATGATTAGACAAGGGCTTGTAGAAATTGGAGCAAGGCCAGACGCAAGACCAGAAACTCTTTCTTTGAATCAATGGATTCTCTTAACAAGATTTTTAAATAAAAATTGATCTATTGAGCCAATTTTGCTATAATATTGTCCATGAATCCAGTATCAGGACAACACTCAATTCAAATAGAATCCCCGCCTCTCTCTCCTAAAGAATCTTTTGAAATCCATGAAACGTATGAGTATAGAGAAAGGGTCGAAGCTCTGGAGACAAAAATTTTTGACATCCTTAAAAAGCTCCCCGCATTCCAAGGAATTGAGAAAGCAGATGTTTATAGACTCGTATTTATGGAAAGAGATCGCCTCACAGACGGCAAATTCGCTTATGAAAATGAAGAGCCGGGATATTTAGCTGGAGCTTTGAATGGCTATCTCTTCATGCTCGAGACACTCGATGAGGAACTAACTCCCGAACTGCTTGTCAAAATGCACGATGCTAGTGTTGCTGGAGTCTCTACAAGAGATCTCCCGGGCGGAATCCCCCTTGGATACCGAAAATATGAAGATGGCGGAGAAGCCTTTGGCTTGTCTCAATTCGGCCCCCTACCAACCCTCACTGAAAAAGGGTATAGAGAACTTATGGATCGCTGGGAAAAATACTGTTATGCAGATAAGGAAACCGGCGATGTGCATTATTTTTTACAAGAATCGATGGAAAACCCGAAATACACGATTGGAAATCAGTCTCGCAACCCCAAGATCAAAACGCCCTTCGCCTTCAATGAATCCCCATGCATCAAATTAAAGCCAACGAGACCTCAAACCTGCCGCGTCGACATAGAGCAATTTATCAAATTCTATAATGCTGCTCCTAAAGCTACAGGACTAGAGATCAAAAGAGCGATCGGAAGGCTTTGCCAGGACATGGATCAAAGACACACTTATGTAGATGGCAATATTCGAAATGCCGGTATTTTTCTACTGAATCGAGAACTACTTCGAAGGAAAATGTCTCCATGCGTGATGAGAGATGTCAATCAACTCGACTGCCTTCATCTAGATCAAGAAATCGAAGAGGAAGGGCCTGGAATCGTTCAAGCGATCGAAGAAGGGCAAATGTTCTTCAAAAATCTTCAAAAACGCAAACCTGAATTACCAGCATTTTCTCTGTCTCTGAAAATTTGATTATTGTTGCTTCAATGACTCGAAATTCTTTTGCCCAACCAAATATTTTTCTCTCAGCTGGTCTACGCTCAAGCAATCGAAGCAATTTGGATCATCGAAACAAGGGGGCGTTTCATCATCATCTGCGAGAATATGGGGAAGCAAAATTGCAAATGACCGAATATTAGCATCATAATGAGGGTGAAGTTGGTCTAAGTCTTGAACAAGCAGAATTCTCTCACGCAATTCTTTATTTGGAGCAGACCTATCCCCTTTATTATACAGGTTCGCTAAATGATCTACTGCCTTTCTTAAAAATTCATTCTGCTTTGGTTCCTTAAGTATGATGGCAACTGCGGGCGCCGACTTTTCCCGCTTCAAAGGAATCCTAGAGACATTATATTCTCCGGTAGGGCTTTCATTTCCGCTATTGACTTCTGAGAGACTCTCAGTTGAAGGCGAGCTTGCAATCGGATGCTCTATTTCGCTATTTATACCGCAAGCTTGTAAAAAGCTTGCTAGCGCATCATCTGGTTCATCTAAATAAGGTCCAATTTTAATCGAAGACGATGAGCTCGATGAAGTTACAGAAGGCGCTGCTGACATTGAAGAAGCTAAACTATTTAAACTGACAGGAGAAGTTGTCGATTTCCTGCTAGGTAAGGGATTTCTCCAATAAGGAATCGTATGTTTTGGGTTGAGCATGAATGTTTCAAAAAGGTTGGCATGCGTGGATTCATCCGCTGCAAATTCGACGACATATCGGAGATTTTTTCGTTTTTGTAAAAGTTCTCTATATCCTTCTTCAGTAAGAGTGTCTCCAAGACGCAAACCGAATCTTTCAGAGTCTCCCTGGTTTTTCTTGACCCTAAATCCTTTTACAAGAGGTTGCCCGCTCTCATCTACTACTTTATCCACAGCTATATCATGCAGCCGCTCGATGAAATCTGCTGTTAGCCCACCCTTTCGGATTTTTTCTCGATGTTCCATCCCGAACATGAACGCTTTAACCATCGATTCCATATAGCCAGGCTCTCTCTCGTCGAAAACGCGCTCTTTCAAACCATTCTCCGCCTTTTGCCAGCGGCCCGCATCAATAAATAATTTGTACAACTGTCCTGCGGGGATCTTCTCATATTTTCTTAACCCCTGCTCAATCAAAAAATCTTTTAATTGGCGGAGATATCCAGGAACAACAGAATTCATATAATTATCCTAAACGCGTTTAATATAATTATATCAAAACAGAAACAAAATATAAACAATGAATTAATAATTCATATCAATACTTTGACTTTAAAAAATCTAACGAAAGAAACTAACAACTTTTTCTTTGAGAACAAAGAAAAAATTCCCCTTCACTTCTTCCAGAGCGATTAAATCGCCCTTTTCCAGAAATCGATTTTGCTCATCAAGAATATGAACTTCAGCCACCTTTTGTCCTTTGCGTATGGGCAGCTGGTCGACCTTCCAATGTAAAGCAGCTTTACATTTAGGTTCTTCGGAGGGGAAGAAAGCAATAGTGAGAGGGGTGATTAAAGAAGCCTTGAGCATTTTTTTAGAACCTGGGACATCCTTAGTAAAAATATTTTCAGGCCCCATCAGCCTTCGGGTCGCCTTTTGCTCTGCAAACGCAGCGTCAAATAATCTTTTTGCATCCTCAAACCGTTCTCCCTTATTCTCGCAGGCTAATAGCACTGCGACAAGGGTGCGCCCATCATGCTCTGCTGCAGCCACCAAAGTCTGTTTGGCCGCAGCTGTATAACCGGTCTTGACGCCTATCGCTTTAGGATAATAGTAGCGGCTGCCCGGTTTGAGCATGGGGTTCGTAAGCTTGATTTCTCTTTGAGGCTGCTTGTTCGTGCCCGGGTTCGTATAAATCAAGGTCGAAACTATTTTCCGAAATTTTGGTATCTTCAAAGCTCTGCAGGTCATAAGCGCCAAATCATAAGCTGTTGAAAAATGATCGGGATCGGTCAGCCCGTGCGGGTTTTTATACTGAGTGTTTTTGCAGCCGATCCCTGCTAGGTATTCATTCACCCGTTCAACGAATTGAGGGATCGTTCCTGCCACGTTTTCAGCAATCACATTCGCGGCATCGTTGCCCGAAACCAGCATAAGTCCATGCAAAAGAGAATCTATAGTCAGAATCTCTCCAGTTTTAATGCCCATCATCGTGCCATCCGACTCATGCCACCAAGGAGCAATTTCTCCTTTGCCTTTCGGAGGTTTCAATTTCATCGCTTCGCGGCTGACGGTCACCTTTCGATTCAGATCAATGTCTTGGTCTAACACATATAAAGCCGTTGCTATCTTAGTGGTGCTGGCAGGACTTAAAGGAAGGTGGGCGTGCCGCTCAAAAAGAATCGCACCCGTGTCCGCGTTCATTAATATTGCGGAACGAGCATGCACCTCTACTTCCAGTTGCCCCGAAAATAGAATAGACGTGATACATAACGAGCAGAAAATCAGACGCATTTGAGACCCCAACTCAGCACATACTAAATCAATCTCCAAAAATAAATCCAGTTTCGTCGCATTGAAGCTTAGAGCTCTACTCTCAGGGGATTGACAAAGTTCGATTTTTCAGCTAATCTGAGGACACGGGTCGGACTTACAGGGAGGCAAAGCATGTTGAACCCAATTCAAATCGAAGAAGCATACAAACAATTCATCACGAATCTTCCCACAATGGCTCATGATGGGATTACTCCCATCGACCTGAAATTCCTGCATGAGCAAGGACTTCTTCAAAGCATTCAAGATGATCAAAGCGACCCTGATGATCTCACTCAGTATTTCCATGTGATTGAAAGCGTCGAAAAAGTAACTCTATTCAATGAGCAGTTCATCGTATGGATTCTTCCTAAAATGGATGGAGATCAACCTCTTACATATGTCCTCATCGCTCTCAACCATCCAGAAAAAGCCAATCTGGAAGTGGTGTTCTCAACCCGCGGCGTTTACAATACACCGCGATACGTTCTTAAAGTCTTGCAGCATTTCCTCGTAGACATGCTTGAGACGGAAGAAACGCTCACTTCGTTTGAAAAGAACGAATAATCAATGCCTTGAGAAAACAAAAGAGCTGATTTTATACACAATGAATTTATGGGCGCGCAGCTTTTTTTCGATCCATTCGTCTGTTGGAAGACCCCAGTTCCAGTATTCTTTGGAAAGTACACAGAAGATCTGTTGAGCTGCTGCCTGGACTTCTTGCGCCCCGGGAAGAGGAATTCTTTCTAATTCTTCCGTCGATGTTTCCATATCGCCGCGAAGAAAAACGACTTTTTTCAAGGAATAGTGATCTGCAAAATAGACCCTTCCATCTGGACGAGTTAATTGGAAGAGCTCTTTGAGATGATCTATTTGGATATTATTCATAAAACGAGCTATCTCATGATCCTTCCTCTCTGGAGGAACGAAAGGCACCCCATATGCCCGCTTAGATATTGCATCCAAATATCCAAATACAACGCCGCCTATCTGTGATCCCACAAGAGCAGAACAAACAAAGTCATATTCATTTTCTTGATATGCATATTTCTCCTTTCTCAGCGTGGGAAGCAAATCGAGAATTCTCTTCACAAATTCGCGATATGCAACTTTTTCTGCAATGAGCTCTTCAGCTTTTTGGCTCAACTCAGCTAAAAACCCGCAAATATCCGCTTCTTCCAGTTCAAATTTCCCCTGAAGTTCTTCAGGCAGCAGCTCAATGGCTTTTCTTATATAACGAAGATCAATATCCACTAGCCGAACTTTATCAAACGTCATAGCGAGCTCTTCCAACGGAATATCTTGAGCTGCGCCTACACCGACCACGAGCGCCCGCCTCTTCAAGCCTTCGAAAGCCCTGCAAATAGCCTCCTTCGTTCTCCTAAAATGATCTTGATAGAATGGGTCGGGCGTAGTTTCTTTATCGCTGATCAATTCATCGCTATCTGCTCTGACATATTCGATCATCGCTTCAGTTGCTAGGACATTTTGATCGATAATCTTGAGCGAACCGATAGCAGCCATAAAGAACCCTTTTTAGATTGGGAAAGAATAGAGATCGCGGGAATGAAAAGCTACTTTTTTTGAATGATAAAAGTAAGAACATTCTTCTCATGCTTGCGCTCATAATGCACAAGATCTACGCATTTACGTATGAAATGAATGCCGAGCCCGCCAATCTCTCTTTCTTCCAAAGGCAGATTGGGATCTACCGGCTCAGCATCTAATGGATTGAATGGAGGGCCATGATCAACAAAAACGATTTCCGCCTGATTCTCGAAAAGCCTCACTTGGACATCGATTTTACCAGGAAGATCTTGGTATGCATGGTGAATGATATTGACAAGAGCTTCTTCAGAAGCAACCTCTACATGATGCAGAACTTTCCGATCGAATCCCGCTGGCCCAAGTTGTTTTTGGATCCACTGCAGAATATGATGGAGATGCTCGATGCTAGCTACAAATTCCATGCTCACCACTCTGAGGAAATCGCATCCACTACTTTTTGCGCAAGCTTTCTGTATAATGGAGTTGTGGAAGCAAGCGCTGCCGATTCAGAAGATTCCAATTGTCCCAGTGAAAAAGGAAGAACAGTTATAACTTTGCCTGCAGAATTGACGAAGGTCAAATCTTGAACGGAATCGCCATCCACATAGTCGTAATCTGCATCGGCAGTGATCCGATAAGGCCCATGAACCACCTCTCCTCTAGAACAGAGCGTCGCCTCGATGGTCATGGTTCTTCGCCCTTCAATCGCAAGTAAGTTTTTTCTCACCTTGCCATGCACTTTCTGCGGATCGATCCTGAATCCTATTTTATCTGTTTCTTCCCCAATAACGACTACCTGCAAGGTATATTCGCCGCCATAGGAGCGAACATCGGCAAGGCCGGAAACGCTGATCGCTTCAATGATCTCAGCAGTCAGCATTCCATCCTCGTCCCCCTGCACAAAAGGAACAGAAAGCGTAGGACGGGCATTATCGGGAAAATCGGGCTGCCACCGATAACCGCAGCTACTGAACAGAAGTAGGCTGAAGAATAGAAAGTTTTTCAAGGGCTGTTGCCGCTGCTTGGGTCTTCGGATATTTCGCTACCACTTTGTTGTAGTAGATGATAGAGGCAGGAATTTTTTTCGTTTTCTCGAAAAAAGCTCCCGTTTCAAGCAGATTTTGAGCAAAAATTTCCTGCATTTCTGAAAAAAGCTTTTCCCCTTCGCTAAGACGCGGTTCCCTTGGGAAGGCAAGCTGGAATTTCCTCAAATTGACTTCCGCCATGTCGAGCACATCGGGATCAAGATTTTTCGCTTGGCATTGCATCAGATAGACTTTTTCTTTCTCTAAAAAAGCCTCTGCCGCTAGTTCATGCTTTGGAAACCTGCGAATCAAAATATCAAGCGTTTCCAAACTCGGCTTAAAATCTTCAAAATAGGATTGGACGCGCGCTTTGCTGAGTAGGGACTTGATCGCAAAATCAGAATGAGGCAAAGCTGCAATCACTTCGTCAAAAACAGCGATCGAATCTTCCCTGGCAGGCACCCATGCAGGCATTTTAGGAGATCCAAAAAGACGCTTTTTTTCTCCCTCAGCAAACCTCTCTGCAATATTGAACTTATATTCAATCGCTTCCTCAAAATGCTTTGGCGCAGCAGTATGGTTCAAATATGCGGTAAATGCTTCATTCGCGTATTCAAGCTGATCCAGCTTGTAATAGGCTTCGCCCATAATATAGGAAATTTCTTGCGCAAAAGGGGTCGTCGGGAAGTTGTAGGAAATAATATTTGCATAGTCGATCACCCGCCACCAATCACCGAGCGTTATCGCCTGCTGTAAGGCGCTATTATATTCTTGAACAGAAGGCCCTTCATCCCAAATGAGATCTTCTTCTTCTAAAGCAGTCAACACACTAAACGCAGCAAGGGAAGCAAAAACAAACTTTTTCATAAGAGAATAAGAATAGATTATTCAATCGTTCGTGTCAATGCGCGCGAGCAAAATCTTTGATTGTTATCACACAATTGTTGTAGTTGATAATTAGACGAAAATAACGTATAATAATCAGAACAATACTTAATAATAAAATGTTATAATAATGTGCGTTGGATTAGACTGGAGAGTCGCTTATCTTGCACATCAGCGACCCTCGCTGGACATGCAAGTAAAAAAAGCGTTTACTCCGACAACAGAAGAAGATCCGAACTATAGAGCATTTTTCAGAGACTGCCAAGGCTTGGAAAAAGTTTTAGTTTATGGCGGCCAGTCGGTATATCAACGGTTTAAAGGCGATTACGACGCGATTGCAGAAATTGAAGAGATGCAAGGACAAGTTGCAAGAGCCGTAGATAGTCCTGAAAACCAAAAATTATATGATGATCTGAATGATGAACTCATAAACAAAACTGCCCAACTCAAAGAAAAAATAAAAATTGATTTTACGGAGTTTGTAGCAGAAAAACTAGGGCATGACAGATTCGCCATAGCGCCAGAAATTTTCTATCGGTTTTCTCAAAAAGCATTTACCTCTCTTAATACTGTAGTTAGCGAGCATACCGAGAAAACATTAAGCAAAATATTTCATAGCAAGACCAGGGCGGCCGACCGTTGCGAATTGATTTTTACCGACAGCCCAAAATATCCAGTAAAAATTGTAGCAACTTCCCGAGGTGTATTTGAGCAATATCGTCCTAAAGGAAAATTGGAAATGCATTCTCTGCATAAACCTATTGATTTCGCTGCTCGAGCCGAGTATTCGATCGGAACGGACGAAGTAACTACAGGCGCAGTCGCATTTTCACTCAAGGAACAACCTAAAAGGTGATTTAGGGGTTGGGCGTCCATAGGAAACTATGGGCGCTTTTTTTCAAACACATAAGCCACTTTGCCTCTTCTTTCCCAAGCAGCTAAAAAATCATCCAATTTATATCGGACATGCGTCTTCGCATCCGACTCAAAAGCCGGATCCATGCAGTGCACCTCTTTTTCAACAGGATCGAGTCCTGTCACAACCAAAAGATGTCCTTTTGCATAGGGCTGAGCACTGCCTGGCAAGGGACCTCGAACGCTGACAACAACTGGCGTTCCCAAAAGAAGCCGCTGATAAATATCGCCAATTCCATACAATCTCTCCACCCATGCATTCCATGCAGGACCTAAATGAATCGAGCTTTCTGCTACATTGAGAACCCAGTTTCCAAAAATATCAAACCCGTGATCGCGTACGCTTGTTGCAAATTGAATCGGATCAACCGTTTTTCTGGTGAGATAGCGGACAACTGCTGCTGTCGACGTCGGGGAACAGAGATCACGATTGCGTGGATGTGCAAGCGCGATTTGCGAAAGGCCGTCCACTTGCAAAAATACAGGCCCCAAAGGCGAAGCGCTTCCTTGCTCGCTTTCCCCATTCGTATAAACATGGAGGCGCATCGGCTCATCTGCTTTGATATGGAAACCCGTTGCTTTTTTTCCCTCTAGGACTTCGAAGGCGTCTTGATACACTTTCACAGAGCCCGCCTGTTCTTGTGTGGACGATTGGCTATGGCTTTCCCAAGCTCCGTACTTTAGCCACGGCGTCCATTCATTCAGAAATACGCGTGCGTAGATATTCACAACCCCTGTTTTCGGTCTTTGGCCATTCCACGAAATCATCATCTCATCGAATGGAGAAAGATTCTCCTGCTTAAATTCCTCGGCTTCGTTGCTGTGAAACATACTCATGGCAAACTCCAATCTGATTTCGTTTTTCCATCGTAGGGCCTTGCAAGGCCTGCTTGGATCAATTCTTCGCCTACATTGACTCCATCGATAAAGACATCGGCAAGAATCCGGAAATATTTGTCTCTTTGGACATTTCCAAGCTCAATAAACCAGCCTTCTTTCAGACGCTCTTCTAAAAAATCTCGAGCTTGAATAGCTATCTCTTTGACCCTTGCATCGGTGATTTCCGGCGCATCGATTCCTTTGACCCGAATTGAGATCTCATCACCAATTAATGGATGGACTCCAGCAACATCGGCAATAAATGTATCGCCGTCATGAACCCGCAACACTCTTTTGACTGACAGATTGCCGTATGTTTGCTTTGCGAAAACAGAGGCAAAGAGCAAAAGAAAGAAAAGTCGGATCATTTGATTTCGAAAGAATAGCCCATTTTTCCCATCAAGGACTTCAAAGCGTCCTGAAAATCCTTATCTGCCTTCACTCCCCACTGCGAGTCGACAAAGACAGTCGCTAAGCGCCGTTTATCGGCATTGAAGTGAAGTTCTAGCGTCGATTTGCCTGGATGAGAACGGAAAAGGTTTTTCATCGCCAAAATTTCGCTGAGGCGAACCCGATTGGCATCGATTTGAATGTTGATTTTTTTCGGATCCTCTTTTTCCACTTTCGCCGGCTCCTTTTCTTTTGCAGCCGTTTTCCATTTCGGCTCCGCCGTTTTGGGTTTCGCCCTCAATTTGTCATAAGCATCGTCGCACATTTTGATGCGCGTTTCATCAACGCTTACCAAGTCATCTAGATAGCGGCAAGAGAGCTGAACTGCTCCCTCTTTGCGCTCGAGCTGCAAAATTCCGTAGAGCAGCTGATTTTCTCTGAGAAGCATGCCTTTCTCTTCGAACATTTCAGACCAGATGGGCAATTCAAATCGCTCCATTCCATCTGAAATCATGAGAATGGCAAATTTTTTCTGGTTTTTGCTCGACACTTTCACTTGCACTGTCTCCACAACAAACGCAGAGCGGAATACGCTTCCATCCGATAACGTTCCCACTTCGCTCAGCGGCATACACGAGAGGCGTCCGAGAATTTTTTTATAACCGTCCATCGGGTGTCCAGTCAGATAAAAACCGAGGAGCTCTTTTTCTCGTTGATAGAGCTGCATATTGGATGATTGATTGATGACTGGGGGCGGTTTTGCAAATGGTTTTTCAGGCTCTTCAATGAGTGAAAAGAGATTGAGAACGCCGAGAGACGCTTCTTTTTGATCCCGCGATGCGCGATCATACATCGCTTCGACGCTCTCCCGCATCGAATCGCGCGACCAGGAAGTGAAATCAAACGCTCCCGCCTCAATGAGCAGCTCGATCTGCTTCTTGCCAACGCGCGTTTTATCCACTCTTTGGATAAAATCATACAAACTGGAAAACGGTCCGCTCCTTTCCCTCTCCTCAATGATCGCTTCGACCACTCCTTCGCCAACGCCTTTAATCCCAGCCATCGCAAAACGGATCCCGTCTTTCGAAGCGGCAAATTCTCCTGACGCTTGATTGATGTCGGGAGGAAGCACATCGATATGGAGCGTTTTTGCCTCACCGATGAATTTCGCAAGCTTGCCTGTATCGTGCTGATCGCAAGTCATGAGAGCGGCCATCCACTCTTTCGGATAGTTCGCTTTGAAATAAGAGGTCGTATAGGAGAGGTAGGCATAAGCTGCAGCGTGCGACTTATTGAAGCCATAAGAGGCAAATTTTTCGATCTTATCGAAAATTTTGACTGCCGTATCGTGATCAATGCCTTTTGCTCCGCATCCGGTTACGAATTTTTCTCTTTGGCGAGTCATTTCCTCTTTGTCTTTTTTACCCATCGCGCGCCGTAACACGTCACCTTCGCCAAGAGAGTAGCCGGCAAGTGCGCTCGCGATCTGCATCACCTGCTCTTGGTAAACCATAACGCCGTACGTCTCAGACAAAATATCCTTCATGAGCGGGTGATCGATTTCGATCGGCTCCCGTCCGTGTTTGCGGTTGATGAAGGAGGGGATCATGTCCATCGGGCCGGGACGATAGAGCGCGCCCACAGCGATGATCTCTTCAAAAGTGTCGATGTGCAGCTGCTGGGCCAAATCCTGCATGCCTCCAGACTCGAGCTGGAATACTCCTAGCGTTTTGCCTTGGTTGAGCAAATCAAAAGTCGGTCCGTCGTCGAGCGGCAGGTTGACCCAATCGATTTTCCGCCCTGAATTTTTAGCGATCGCATCGACGCATTTTTGGATCGAAGTCAACGTTTTGAGCCCCAAAAAGTCGATTTTGAGCATGCCGACGCTTTCGACCGGCTTCATCGCAAATTGCGTTACCCACATTTCAGAATCTTTCGCTGTGCAAACAGGGATGTGCTCTGTAATTGGACTTGCAGAAATGATCAATCCAGCCGCATGGGTACTCGTGTTGCGGATTGAGCCTTCCGCTTTTTTCGCCATCTCTAAAACAGCGCGCGCCTCTTCATCGGTCTCCATGAGCCGGCCCAATTCCGGATCGATTTGAAATGCCTTCTCAAGCGTCATCGTTGGATCTTCAGGGACAAGAGCCGCAATCTCGTTCACTTTCGAAAGGGGGACATTGAGCACTCTGCCTACATCCCGGATGGCCATTTTTGCCTTCATCGTTCCAAAGGTGATGATTTGGGCCACTCGGTCTTTACCGTATTTTGCAACGACGTAGTCGATTACCTCTTGGCGGCGGTCCATGCAGATATCGACGTCGATATCAGGATAGGAAACCCTTTCTGGATTGATGAATCTTTCAAAGAAGAGGTGGAATCGAAGCGGCTCAATATCGGTGATGCCGATCAAGTAAGAAATCAAAGAACCCGCCGCAGAACCTCTTCCAGGGCCCATTGGAATATTGCGGCTTTTTGCCCACGAAATGAAATCATAAACAATGAGCATGTAATCGCTCATTCCCTTAGAGGTGAGGATTTCAAATTCATAAGCAAAACGCTTTTGGACAATTTCAAGCGGGTTCGCACCCGGAACTTTTGCCAGTTTTTCAGGCGTATAGCGCCTTTCGATCCCTTTTTGGCAAAGATCGTAAAGAAACTTTTCCGCCGCTTTGAGGCGATCTTCTTTCGACACCTCTTTTCCCTCGAGAGACGGAGGAATAAAGACAGGATAGTGTTTCGTCTTGAAATCGAGTTCGCATTTACACTTTTCGGCAATTTTGAATGTGTTTTCAATCGCCTGTGGCAGATCAGCAAAGAGGGCTTTCATCTCCTCGGGCGATTTGAAATAGAGCTCTCTTGTAGAAGCCGTTTCTCGCCTTGGATTGGGCGCCTTATTCTTTGGATTGCCTGCAGAGTCGCGCTCCCAAATTTCGCACACTTCGCCCGACTGGATATTGAGCAATATTTCATGCGCGCGCCAGTCGTCTTTCTCAATGTAGTGGATATCATTTGTCGCAACGAGGCCGATTCCTAGCTCTTTCGATAAAGCGACGATCTGTTCATTTTTCTTATCTTGAGCGGCAGTAAAATCGCGGAATTTTTGGAGGAGCCAGCTTTCTTGCACATCCACATCTACAAGCGGATGCCGTTGGATTTCCAAATAAAAATCCTCGCCGAATAGATTGTGGTAATATCTTGCCTCTTCGGGGGCCCCGCATAGGCAGATTAGCCCATCTTTATACTGCTCGAGCACCTCTTTATCGATGCGCGGCTGATAGTAAAATCCTTCTAAAAATCCGATAGATGAAAGTTTGCAGAGATTTTTATATCCGACATTGTTCTTCGCAAGGAGAGTGATCGGAAGGCCGCTAGGCAAGCCAGGGGTACGCTTTTTATCGAGCCTGGACTGGGGAGCCATCCAAATTTCGCAGCCAAGTATCGGTTTGATCCCGGCCGCTTTGCACGCCTTGTAGAAATCGACAGCACCATACAAATTACCCTCGTCAGTGAGGGCTAGCGCTGGCAAGCCAAATTCTTTAGCTTTATTCGCCAAAGCTGTGACAGATGCAGTTGAATCGAGGATGGAGTATTGCGAATGAACGTTTAGCGGAATATACATATTTACGAGAGTATACATTGAACCAAATTCCAAAAAAACCATAAAATTGCCTATCTGTGAAAAGGCTATTCATCATCCTTTCTTTTCTCGTAGTACTGCTGCCATCTCTCTACGTATTTAAACCCTTTCCTTCGAGTGCTCCGAAAACAAGAAGACTCGCGATCATGATCCGCAAAGACTTTCTCGAAGAAATTTCCTTTGCCCACCGGATACACGCTGCCTGCAGCAATCTGGATTGGCAAGCTGTTAATTTAGTTTTATTTCGGACAATTTTGGATTACACAGGAGGGCATTAAATCTTGGAATCAAACACCCCCTCCAAGCCAAGGAGCAATCAGCCTTTATGAACTTCCTAAATAAATGGATATTCCTATGCCTTATCAGCAGTATGACTTACTGCGCAGAGATCGAACTTTTTTGCGATTATGCGTGGGAAGCTAAAGGGCAAAGCATGTTTCCGCTCGATGGAGAATCATTGCCTAGCATGATGCGCCGGAAGCTCATTGCACAAGGAGATGATATCCGAAGCTGGGAGCTCGACCATTACCTGCCCCGCCTTTTAAACTGGAAAGGGGTGCACAGCTTTCGGGATTTTCTCCATTGGCTCGGTTTTGGCCTGTCCAAAAATGAAATCATCTCTCCGAGCACTAAATATTGGGTGTTTTGGAATTTAGGACCAAAAATGCGGGAATGTAATTTAGCGAAAATCCCTAAAGAAAAATTGGTTCTTGTGATGTGGGAGCCTCCCACTGTCCAAGAAGAACTCTACGACCCGAAAACTCAAGCTTTTTTTGGAAAAATTTTCACCTGGGATGACGATCTAGTCGACAATCAAACATTCTTCAAGTTGCACTACCCAACTATTTCTCCAAGACTCACTAACACTCCTTCTTTTGAAGAGAAAAAATTCTGCACCATGATCTGCAGAAGACTTACGAGCAAACATCCCAAAGAGCTTTATTCGGAAAGGCAAAGAGCCATCAAATTTTTCGAAGACAAACCCGATGGGGAATTTGATCTCTACGGATACGGCTGGAAAAAGAAGTATAAAAATTATCGCGGCTCTTTGCCAAATAAATTAGAAACACTCAAACAATACAAATTCTCCATCTGTTACGAAAACACGCGCGATGTTAAAGGCTACATCTCCGAAAAGATTTTTGATTGTTTTATCGCGGGCGTTGTGCCTATTTATCTGGGCGCATGCAACGTGGCTGACTACATTCCTGACGACTGTTTCATCGATAAGAGAAAATTTGCAAGTTACGAGGATCTCTATCAATATCTAAAGGGAATGACCAAAGAAGAGTATCAAACCTTTGTCGAGAATGCTGGCAAATTCCTCACGAGCGAAAAGGCAAAAGTCTTTACGCATGAATATTTTGTTGAAAACTTTCTATCAAAACTGAACCAAGAATGATTATGTTTCTTTCCTTATTCAGCAGATTATCTTATACCAAATCGGTTCAATCGCGGGCCAAACTGGTTGTAATTCCTAAAAAATGGCAAAAATAATTGTTTTTCTATTTTTGATTCTCGGCGCAGGGACGTTCTTCCATCACTCGATGAAAGAGCGCAAAGCCTATTTGAAAGCTGAGACGATGCTGCGCCACGTAAAGAAGAAGTCTTTTTTGAGAAAAGAA
The DNA here is from genome assembly GCA_019694475.1 of Parachlamydiales bacterium. Classification (GTDB taxonomy): domain Bacteria; phylum Chlamydiota; class Chlamydiia; order Chlamydiales; family SM23-39; genus REEB52. The sequence continues at coordinate 271,293 of JAIBBX010000004.1, read as the reverse complement.
GCATCTCCTTGGATGTTGGAACAGATTGAGGCCGATTTCGAAAATATCACGAGCATTTCTCAAGAAGACTTACAGCAAACATTCGACTCCTATAAAACACTTTCTCCGATGGTGGTCCGTTATCGGATCGTGGACAACGAGCTTTATCGTTATTTCGTTGAAGGGGAACTCATTTCTCTTAAGGACAACAATACAGAAAAAGCGATCAAAACGATCCTTCAATGCACAAACTTGCCGAATATGGAATTTCTCATCTCCTATTTCGATGCATTTCCTTTTGGCCCCCTTCCCAAAGCGCCCGTCCTCGTTTCAGCCAAACTCAAAAATACACCTAATGCTCCTTTGATTCCCGACTGGAGATCCATCGGTCATTGGTGGATGTCGGACATTAAAACGGTCAAGAAAGCTCGAATCCCTTGGGAAAAAAAGCGTCCTTTTGCCCTTTGGAGAGGCGGTTTGACCAAAGAAGTGCGCTACACTCTTTGCCAGCTCTCCTTAGAACGCCCAGATCTTTTAGATGCCCGTCTTAGCTCCGCTCCTGAATCTGAAGAAGAAAAAAGGCGATGCGCATTGATCATGGGAGATCGATCTTCCTGGGAAGATTTTTTATCCTGCAAATATCTTCCCTATGTCGATGGAGTGATGTGCGCAGCTCCTGCCTTGCAGTGGCGCCTGCTCTCCGGCTCTCTTACTTTCAAACCCGATTCCGATGAAATTCAATGGTTTTACGGCGCACTCAAACCGCATGTTCATTATGTTCCCGTGAAAAGTGATCTCAGCGATCTGATTGAAAAAATCGAATGGGCCAAAACTCATGATGATGAGTGCAGGGAAATCGCTGAAAAGGCCTATCAATTTGCAAAAGAGAATATTTTATACCATGACGTACTCAACTATTTCTCTTTGGTCCTAAAACGGTATGGAAGCTATCAAACTTTGAATGCCAAAATGTTGAAAGACGAAATGAAGAGTGATCCTCAATGGATCAATATCCAGTATCGCAAACCTCACCGGCAAACTGCTAAGAAAAACAAGGCGCTCTTCTCTGAAGAAGGAACGCCTCTCAGTTTATAATCAAGCAACCGCTTCTTTTGGATTGTTCTTCACCGACCAAAGCGGGAGCATAATGAGCGCTCCAATAGCACCGCAAGCAAAAAGGGTCAGCAAGTAGATATCCCACCCATAGTTCTCGGTGATATGGCCAAGCGGACCGTTTGCCACAGCTGCGCCAAGATATGCGAAGCAGCCGACAAAACCTGTAGCAGTCGCCGTTGCATTTTTATGCGAAAGCTCTGCTGCAGCCATGCCGATGAGCATTTGCGGGCCGAAGATGAAAAATCCAAAGAGGAAAATGAAGACCGAATCGATGAGAACGGAGCTTGAGGTAAAGAATTTGAAGGCGAAAATGAGCACCAAAATAGCGGCTGTAAACAAGACATTGATCGGATTTCTTTTCCCGTTGAAAATAATATCGGAGGCCCAACCAGCGGCCAAACTTCCCGCCAAACCACCCCATTCGAACCAGAAAAGGCAAACGCTTGCCTGCTTGAGCGTATATTGCTTCACTTCGATCAAGTAAAAGGCGCTCCAATCATTCACTGCCGTTCGGATGATGTAGACCAAGAAATAAGCAAAGGCCAAAATCCAAATATATTTATTCTTAATCACATAATCGAAAAGGATTTCTTTCGTAGAAAGGTGGGTCTTTTCTTTCACGGCCGATTTTGCAGAATAATCGTTGCGGAATTTTTCTACCGCGGGAAGTCCCAAAGATTGCGGGGTGTCGCGCAGCCGGTTCATGATGAAGAATCCAGCCAAAATACAGATGATTCCGGGAACATACATACTAAAGCGCCATCCCATGTATTCGGCGCAAGCGGCGACCAGAAGGGGGATGAGAGAACCGCCAATGTTGTGCGAGGTATTCCAAAGGCTCCACCATCTGCCTCGTTCGGATTGAGAGTACCACTGGGTGAGCAGTTTTGCGCATCCGGGCCATCCCCATCCCTGAAAGACCCCGTTGAGTCCCCAGAAAACAGCGAGCGCCCAAAACATAGAGGACATTCCGAACAGGCAGTTAAAAATTCCTGTGAAAATAAGTCCGATCGACATGAAATAGCGGGGATTCGATTTATCGCCCAAAATACCGCTTAGGAACTTGCTGGCTCCGTATGTGATATAGAGAATGCTTCCTAGATAGCCGAGTTGCAATTTGCTAAGGCCCAATTCAGCCTGCATGACGGGCATAGCGTAGGTAAAGCTTTTTCTTGTGAAGTAGAAAAAGGCATAACCTGCCCACATGGCGTAAAATGTGCGAATTCGCCAGTACTTATAGTTTTTTTTTACGAGATCCGGATCTTGGATTTCGTCAATGGGAGGAGCGGGTCTAAAAACGTCTAATACGGACACAAAGCCTCCATGCTGTCTTTCCGTTTCATGCAAAACCAAAGAGGGTAATCGACAGAATCGGTTCTGTCAACAAAAAGTCTTTTTGCTAGTATCTGAAATATGAGTTACCAAAGTCCAGTCGGAGGGGTGCCCGATCCTTTTGGGTACCGTGTAGAAGGATCGCAGGGCCAGCCGCAGGGAGGCGGGCAGCCTCCAGAAGAGCCTCCAGACAATAAAGGATTGATTGGGGCTGTGCTTCAGGCTATGCGGAAGGCGTTCGACAACCTGATCGAACGACTGGGGGAATCTTTTCCTGGAAAGGGCGGCAAGCGCGGGACCTTGTCTCAACTCAAAACTTCCTTAGATCTCCTTAAAGTCGAAGACCGGAGCCAAGATGTCCACTTTCTCAATGATCTATCGCTAAGCTGGAACCGGTCCTTAGAAGAGAGCTTAGACTTCAATCAAGATGCATTGGCTGTTTTTAATCTTTTTGTAAAAAAAATGAATCATTATCCAGAGAATCAGCGCCATACGTTCGGTTACTACCTCACCGAATACGCAGGGCAAAAGTGGGTTCCTTTCCCCTACATGGAATTGGTTCAAAAAATCCATCGGGAGCATGAGATGAATCCGGCAGGCAGCGCCCTCACTGAATGGACCCGTCTTTTAGAAGACACCCTGAAGCTTTTAAACTCCTCTTCATAAAAAAGCGGCCGAGAGATTATCCTTTCAGGCCTATGTCATTGATAGAAGCCTATCTTTCTGTAACTGATTTTGATGGATTTTCTTATTTTTCTGTCGAATATAAGACTGGCAAAAGCCGAGTCCCTCCGAACTGTTTAAATATCGACCGGGTTGCAGCAACCATCCTCAAAGACGACATCATTCGAAATATTCGAAAGTATCTGGTTCGAAATATGCCGGATGTAGTCGTCAAGATTGAAATCGACGACAGCTCCCCAAATCTCCAACTGATTAGACGATAAAAGTATGAATATAGCCGCCCCACCCCTCATCGACTCAATTATTTCCAACGCAAGACAACTAAATTTGTTTACTGAAGCAAACAGCGATTTTCCGATTTTTCATTTTCAGCAGATGGGAGCAAGAGCCGATATACCGGCGCATCTTAATCTGTACAAAAGAGTGCAGGAGCTCTCCGAACAGATCCAGCAGTATTGCGGCCAGCAGCGGCAGGGTCGAGGGAGAGGGAGTGCCATTGCTCTTCTCGGAATGTCTCAAGGATTGAAACGGGAATTAGAGGGTAGCCCCTATAACTTGATCGGAACGATTGCACCGGCTCTCAAACAGATCGCAGATTTTGGCCGGACCCTCCGCCCATCAGCCCCGGCATTACCTCTTCCTGTAGTCCAAGAAGTCCAGCCCGCACCCATCGAAGAACCTCCGCAATCTCCGGGGCCTCCTCCAGACGACCTCGATGAAAATCTATGGCAAGCGATAGTCGATGAGAATACAGCGCAAATCATCAGCGACCGGGATAACTTGATCTTCCATTGCCAAAGCGAAAGACTCGAAATTGTCGATTCAATCTGCGTCCAGCTGTTTGCAAATCCAAATCCTTGGCTTTCTGAATGCGAGCAATCCTCCCCCGTATTTTTTGAAACATTCCCAGCTCTCATCGAAGGACGGCTCATGCAGCTGAGCGGCTCCTATGATGAATATCTAGCTAAACACCCTTATGCGGCCAGTTTGACTCGCGGGCATTATCAGCAAATCCGCGCGCTTTCATTTGAACAGCTGGCAAATGAGCTTGGAAATGTGTTCGATCTTTCCAAAGAGCTGTCTCCTTTGATGGTGAAATTGGTGTGTATCGGAAAAGCGCAGAGACTTGATAACGAGAGGCTGATCTACTTAGGATTAACTCGTAGGGAAAAGATCATCGAACTGAGCGCCCTAGCCCGAGAAATCCGCAGTTTAACAAATGTTCAACTGCACGAGGCCATTGTTCGAGCCCAAGAAAGCGATTCAGCCGCATTCATCTCTGCCGCGCTGGGCCAGCGAATAATGGACATATCGAATGAAGATCTGAATGAACTTGTGCCATGGCTAGCCGGCCGGGGCAAGATCCAGCTCTTAACGCAGATTTTTACAAATCGGAGCAGGGATATTGAAAAAGATACCTATTTTGAAGCAATCGCGAATGCCAAAGATTGGAAGCACCAAGAAACTTACGACTTTCTCTTTACGAACTATCCTCATCGGCAGCCAGGCGCCGCAAAAGAGCTCCTCACTGCTTTCTCGTTTTACGGAAATGGAGAAGGGGTTGCCCATCTTCTCTCGGATCGATACCCCCAAGGATTTTCTGCAGATACAATCGACCATGCATTTAAAGCCGCTCTAGATAAGCATCAATATGCGTGCATGGCAGCCTTTCTTAATGCAGGAGTTTCTCCTCATGATGAAACCCTCAATGCAGCTTTTGAGGACCTTTGCCAAAACGATCGTTTTGAGGCCTTGTTGCCATTTTTGAAGCCTGAAATTGTAGTCCGCATCCCAAATGCCCGGACGCTTCTGCAAGAAACCTTTACTCGAAACTGCGAAAGTGGAAATTTTTCAATCCTTCCCTTCTTTCTTGATCCTCAAGCAGCCGTCTTTATCGACAGAAACTGCGCGTTTGTCTTCTTGGAAAATCTTCTCTATTCGAAGGAATGGGAGGAATCTGAACCGCTCCTCAAGGCATTTGCACCTTCAGCCATTTTCAACCAACTGGAATTCGGCGACCTATATGCCATCATTCGAGAAGCGTCTGTATTGGGCAAAAGGAAGTTCGCTAATTTCCTTCTCAATACGACAAAAGGAGAAGCGATTCCTAAAGAAAAATTTGAAGAGCTGCTGATCAACGTAGCTGTTAGCAAGAAATGGGCATCTCTTTTAAGCCTTCTCAATCATTCGCGCAGTCAAAGAGTTTCAGGCGCTACCCTGAGCCAGCTTCTTTTAAGACCTCCTGCAGACAACCTTCCCGTTGAATTGGTGGAAAGGATTCTGAGCAGAAACGATCCACAAGATCCAATACCGAACGATGATCTAATCACTGCGTTTAAGGTGGCAGTCCAAACGGAAAATCTCGCTACGATCCGCGAACTGCGGAGGCACCCCCGCTTCCCCTCCCTTTCAGTCGAAGAGCTCGAGCCTCTCCTGGCAGAGCACCATGCAAACGATGGAGCGATCTCCGAGCTTCTCTTTTTCCCTGCGGCTCTTAAGATCGGGGCAAATACCATTTCTCAAATTTTCTATCATTCGGCAAAAGCCGGGAAAACCCAAGTTTTGGATATCCCTTTTGAAAATCTTGCCAGAGTTTCCGATGAAAGGCTTGAAAGGGCTCTCTTCGCCGCATTGCGCCACAACCAAATCCCTGCAGCTCGGACAATTTACTCAAAAAGAGGCTTCCCCGCAGCAAATGAACAATCGCTTCGCGACTGCGCGCTCCAAGCTGCAACTTCGGGGAATACAGAGATCCTTCAGTTTCTTTTCCATTGTTTTTCTCCTCAAATGACCCCCCAGCTTACCCAAGAGGCGCACACAATTGCTGAGCAAAGAGGGCATTTCGAAACCTCTACATACCTTTGGAGCCGGCTATGGCATGGTTTTATCAATCGGACAGAGCCTCCTAAGGAAAACCACCCAAAACACCCGATCAAGCAAAAGGACAGCCGCCCAGCTCCTGCTAAAAAAGTGAGACTGACAGAGTAGATGCGAATCTTTTCATTTGTTTTGTTGAAGCTTCTGGGTATAATTGAAGCCATGCAAGCCCAGATGCCGAAAGGCACTTTTGATATTTTACCTTACGGGACCGAAGAAGACTGGCAAATTTCCGATATTTGGCAATTTGTCGAGACCGCCTTACGCAAAATCAGCTGCGACTACGGCTACCGGGAAATTCGCACCCCGATCTATGAAATGACCGGGATTTTTGACCGCGGCATCGGAGAAACTTCCGATATCGTCTCAAAAGAAATGTTTACCTTCCAAGATAAAGGCGGCAGATCGATCACGCTGCGCCCCGAGGGAACCGCTGCTGTAATGCGTTCTTTCATCGAACACAATCTCTCGAATTTGGGAACTGTACATAAGCTTTTTTATACAGGCCCGATGTTCCGTTATGAAAGGCCGCAGTCAGGAAGATACCGGCAGCACCACCAGTTTGGGATTGAAGCGATTGGAAACGGGAGTCCAGAGCAGGATGCCGAAGTCATCGACCTCCTCATTGAATTCTATCATCGCCTAGGCCTGAAAAATCTGAAAGTGCACATCAATACTGTAGGCGATCTAGAATCGAGAAATCATTTCAGAAATGCACTCCTCAATTATCTAAAACCTCATTTTGCAGAGCTTTCCGAAGAGAGCAAAATTCGTTTTGAGAAAAACCCGCTCCGCATTCTCGATTCAAAAGATCCAAAAGACAAAGAGATTGTTAAAGGCGCCCCTTCTATTTTGCATTCTTTAACTCCCGCAGCAAAAGCGCATTTTAATGCGGTCTGCAGATGCCTTGAAGAGATGAAAATTCCGTTTGTGGTCGACGACAAAATTGTGCGGGGACTTGATTACTACAATAAAACGGTTTTTGAAGTAATGGCGGGGGAGCTCGGCGCTCAAAATACGATTGGCGGAGGGGGCAGATTTGATGGCCTCATTGCCACATTGGGCGGACCCGATTTGCCATCGGTGGGTTGGGCAACTGGCTTAGAGCGGGTGATCCAAGTGATGATGGCGCAAAAAGTCTCTGTGCCTAAACCGTGCAGGCCGAAAGTTTATTTCATTCCGATGGGCGAAGAAGCGATGAGTAAATCCTTAGCTCTTGCAACGCAATGCAGGCACAAAGGAATTGGAGCCGATATCGAATTGAGCGGAAGAAAAATGCAAGCAGCAATTCAAAATGCACTTCGCGCAGAAGCTTCTTATTGCGCAATCATCGGCAGCAACGAGCTTGCTCAAGGAAAATTGCAGTTGAAAAATTTGCAAACCCGCGAACAACGAGAAATACGGTTCGAAGACCTCGTTAAGGAGTTGTCTCATGCTTAAAGCTCTGTTTATATCTATCCCCCTTCTACTAGGCGCCGCTGAAGACGAACTGGATGTGGCGAAAATCTCTGAAGCGATCGGCCACATGATCGGGAAAAATCTAGAAGATTTGGGCCTCGATTTCGATCTCGATGCGATTGTGAAGGGACTTCGCGAAGAAGCAGAAGGGATTCATTCTCCGATGAATGAAGATGAATGCGTCCAAGCAATCGCCGTCCTGCAAGAAGAGAAAATGGAAACCCAAGCCGAACAAGACCTCGAAAAAGCCGATGCCATATCAAATGGCGATATCATTCAAGACAATGAAGATCATCCTTTTCCAGCCGCAGATTCCGCAAAACACCGGTAATATTGTCCGCACCTGTTCAGTCACTGGCGCAGGGCTTATTCTCGTTCGCCCGCTTGGCTTTAGCACGCAAAGCCGCCATCTCAAACGAGCAGGACTCGATTATTGGGAAGGCGTTCAAGTTCAAGAGATCGATGATCTAGATTCCTATTTAGAAGAGACGGAAGATCCCTTTTTCTTTTTCTCAAGCAAAGTGCCAGCCAGTTATACAACAGCCCCCTTTTCGATGAACAGCCTTCTCATTTTTGGATCGGAAACAACAGGACTGCCATCAAAATACTTTGAAAAATGGCCAGAGAAATTTTTTACGATTCCGATGATTGCCGGATCTAGATGCCTCAACTTGGCAACAAGCGCAGGCGTCGTTCTTTTTGAAGCTCTCAGACAAATCAAGATTTAGAAAAAACAGAAAGAATCACAGAAACAGCTGCGCTGATAATCAGAGAGGACGTGATCGGGAGGTAAATGGCAAGGCCAGCTTTCTTAATGATGATATCGCCAGGCAAACTCCCGAACCATTCAATGAACCAAGGGAGTTCGACGCCGGAATGGATCGCCAAACCGGCGGCAATAATCAGAAAAAGAGCTAGCCCTAAAAACCGAGTCACATTGCTGAATTGATGAATTCTTTCACTGCATCGGCGGTTCTAAGACCGATGAGACGTCCTACTTCTTTTCCATTTTTGAAAAGAATCATTGTAGGAACGGAAGTGATTTGGAATTGAGCAGCGGTTTTCTGTTCGTTATCGATATCGATTTTGCCAATAGTGGCTTTGCCTTGTACATCTTTTGCCACTTGCTCTAATACGGGAGCGAGAGATCGGCAAGGGCCGCACCAATTTGCATGGAAGTCAACAAGGACGACGCCTTTTTGAACCTGTTTTTGGAATTCGCTGTCACTAAAATGTTTAATCAATTCAGCCATAGATACCTCGTTATGCATATTCTTCATAGTGTACAGGGAAAAGTTATTTTTTCCAAATGACAAAGAAAGGCGGAAGATTCTATAATGGAACCGCATTTTTGCGGCCATGGCGGAACTGGCAGACGCGCTAGATTCAGGTTCTAGTCGGGGCAACTCGGTGAAGGTTCGACTCCTTTTGGCCGCATATTAACAGGGGCCCCCGAAAACGCATCGTTTTTGGGGAAAAATTTACCACAGAGATAGAAACCACAGAGAAAAGAAAAAAAAATCTCTCTCTGTGGTTTCTATCTCTGTGGTAAAAACCTTAAAAAAGGTCCAATATGTCCACTGCGTTGGTTGCAAACGGCCAGATCGACTCCCCGGAAATCATACGCCCTCTCATTTTGCGCCATTCGAATATCATAGCCGTCGACGGCGGCCTGATCCACTGCGAAAAGATGGGAATCTTGCCCCATCTCATTGTCGGAGACTTCGATTCATGCCCCAAAGACCTTCTAGATAAGTATAAGAGCATTCCCACCATTCTTTTAGAAAAAGACAAAGACGAAACCGATTTGGAAGCGGCGATTCGTGCCGTTGGCACCAAAGACGTCACCCTATACGGAGCATGGGGTCACCGGATTGACCACAGCCTGACTAATGCCCTCTTGTTAACCCGCCACTCAGGCATGAAGATGGAAACAGAGACAGAGATCGTCTTTGCCATCGAAACCGAAGTCGAGATGAAATGCAAGATAGGCCAGACTCTTTCTTTAATTCCCTTGAATGGCCCAGCTTCAGGAATCATAACCTCCGGCCTCAAATGGGAATTAAAAAATGGGAAGCTAGACCAATTTTTCATCGGAATTTCAAATATTTGCATTAAAAATGTAATAAAAATATCCCTTAAAAAAGGGATGCTGCTTTGTGTTACAGCCCGTTAGATAGATTCAAATAATCATTTATATTCAGCGCAATTACATTACAACATATAATATCCCCGTTTTTACAAACAAAAAAAAGGAAATAAATCATGGCAAACCCACTTTTAGTTCAAGGCTCAATGACCCGCTCTGCATTCACAGCTGCATTGACAGAAGCATACAAAGACCTCAATGAACATGAAGGACCAGCATTTGTAATCCAAAACATGAATACTGCAATTCAAGAAGCTGGATTGAGAGCGAAGTTCATGTCTCTTGGAACAGACACAAGTACTGTTTATTCACAAGATGATCTGCAACAAATCTCTAACCAGATTTTCGCAAAATGGCAAGCTGCACAAAGAGACGTTCAAGTCATTTCAGCAGACAAACCTGCACGCGGCGGCGTTTGCCTGAAAGTTAGCGCAGTAGCTGCTGCTGTTGTAGCAACTGTAGTCGGCTATCTTTATACGCAAAGATAATTTTTCAGTTTTTTTTTGGGCAGATGAGCCTCTGCCCAAAATCAATCAACGATCTCTTTCTTACTTTTATGTTTTTCCAGCAAGATCGAGCTAATCCCCCCAGCAACGACTAAAACAATCCCAAGCATCGTCCATCCATCTGGAATCTGATCCCAGATCAGCCAGTTGAGGATGCCGCTAAAGACAATCAGCATATAATACAGAATGCTCACAGCTACAATAGAGATTTGCGTGCTCGCATAGGTCATCAAAGTAGTCGTGGACATGAAAAAGATCCCTGAAATAATAAGACCAAGCACTTTGCTATAAGAAATCTCTGGATGAGCGATAAGAAGAGGAATAAGAGTAATCAGCGAAGCGAAGAAGAAATAATAAAAAACGATCCGATAAACCGGCTCATTCATCGACAGTTTGCGCACGCTCGACCAGGAGAAAGCCATCAGAAGGCCTGAAAACAGGGCTAGTAAAGAGGCAGAATTGAAAACCCCCTTGTCCGGCTTTAAGATCAGCGATACGCCAATAAGGCCCAAAATCAAAGCGACCCATATCTTCTTATTGAACGAACAGCCAAGCCAATAGCGAGTGATGAAAGGCATAAAGAGGGGCGCGGTATTATTCAGCATCACCGCATCAACGAGAGGAATAAATTGAAGCGAAATCACAAGCGCATACATGAATCCAAGCCCGAAACAAGCCCGAAGAACGTGCATTCCGATCCGATCTGTTTTTAGATTCTTAACACCCTTCTTTAAGGCATAAGGAATCAATATCAGCCACCCAATAAAAAACGCTGAAAAGACCGTTTCATAAAACGAAGTTCCTTTCTCCGCGATAATCTTGACCCAGGCGCTATAGCAAGCATAGAGAAATGCGGACAAGAGAGCTGCCGACACCCCTAGAGCTAGTTTTCTACGATGTTCCATATTTATGTGTATAGTTAATAATTGAATAATATGACATAAAATTTAATCGTTACTATGCTATAATAGTTGTTTAACAGGGCCGTGAACCCATGAATATTTCGCCGATTAAACCCGGGTATTCCTCACTCCCCCAACCAGAAATGGATGATGGGGATGGTATAGCACGGTCTAAATGGCTTGAAAGAGAATGGATTGCGCTCGACACAATGGGCACAGCCAGAAACTCATTGGGAGCAACCGCCACATTCGCTGGCAGCATGGCACCCGCAGGAGTTCTTGCCGCTATCCCAATAATGCAGGTTCTTGGCGGAGCCGGGATTCTCTACTCTGCAATTACAGAAACAGTCCCTAAATCGTACCAGGCTTGGGTCAAAGCCATGAAAAACGATGAAGTTGAAGGCCATCAAGAAGGGGTCATTTCCACAGGCCTAGGGTTTGCTAACCAAGTTTCATATCTAGGAATAGGAGCTCTGTTTACAGCTGCTGGAATTACCGGGCTTCTTGGGCCCGAAGCTGCACACGCCATGGGGTATGCACCAGTCATTGGATCCGCAGCCACAGAAGCGATTGCCAACCTAGCCCTTGGCGCTGCATGCGTTGTTCGCGGTGGGATCATGATGGGAAGGTCAATATACAATCTCCGCTACATCAATGAATTCCAAACAGATTTTAGAGATAGCATTCAAGGAAACGACGATTTTGAGAAAATCGACTCGGCGAAGAAACATTTGACGAGCGAATATGAAAAAGGGAAAGAGAGATTGATCCGAAGAGCCGGAAAAGAAGCGGTAGAAGTTTTGGAAAAAGCTCTTACAAATCCAACAACTGACGAAGAATGGAAAGCAGTGATTGAACAAGTAGACCGCGGCATATTCAAGCAACAGCTGATGCAATACATCGCGTTTGCCATCGGACTTCTTATGATACTGGGCGGAATCGCGGCGATTCTCTTTAGCGCGGGCGGCATGATAGCGACAGCCGCAGTCGGGGGCTCATGCATCCTCTTTGCAAGCATGGAAAGCTTGTGGATTCCTTACGATTCCACAGATGCATTCAATTGGCTTGTAGATAAATTCTATGAAAAGCCTCAATTCTGGGACGAAGTGGAAGACGCTACGGCGGCGAACCTCTAGCTCCGCTTTCTAGCCACTCTTTCAGATTGCGAATTGCATCTTCGGTTTGAGCAGTAATCCGTGCTTGAGCATCTTTCTTATCGGCTCCCTCTTCCCACTCGATCGGCGAGCCGAATACAACGGTCATTTTTCCAAAGAGTTTTGGGAATTTTCTCCCCCTAGGCCACGCATCGTAGGCGCCGTGGATATATGCCGGAATTACGCGGCACTGCGACTTTTGAACAAGAAAAGACAGTCCGCGCTCCAAAGGAAGAAGCTGTCCTGTTTCAGAACGCTTTCCTTCTGGGAAAAGAATGAGTTTTTTCCCTTGTTGGAGAAGCTCAATCATATCTCGGAAAATCGCCGCATCGGAAACTCCCCGCGCAACAGGATGGGCATTGAGTCCTTTAATAAGCCAGCCCAGAAGGGGCACCTCGAAAAGCGATCCTCTGGCAAGAAAATGAACTTCTTCAGGACAAGAAATAGAAAGAACCGGCGGGTCATAAAAAGAAGAGTGGTTTGCCGCGATCACTCCAGCGCCTGGGCGAAAATGCTCAAGACCGTAAATTTTCAGACGAAAACAGCACTTGAAAAAGATTCGCGCAAGCCAATAGACGAATTTATAGGAGAATTTCATCTTTGGATAGCGTCTCTTGGGTCGCATAGCAACAATTTTATCGATGACTTGCTGAGCGGTAATATCCGATGTATCAATCACAGTCGCATCAGAGGCTTTTTTCAGAGGCGAAATAGCTCTTGTTGAATCGGTCTCATCTCTTTCTTTGATCTCTTTTAAAATCTCATCGTAAGACATGGAAAGATCTGGAAACTTATGAACTAGCTCGCGGTATCTTCTTTCAGCCCGCACTTCGGCTTTAGCTGTTAGGAAAATTTTTAGATCGGCATCTGGGAAGACGACAGTTCCCATGTCTCTGCCTTCAAACACTGCATCTACAGCATGCCCGTAGCGTCTTTGGATTTTAACCATCTCTTCCCGCACGCCAGGATAAATGGCGATCTGCGATGCGGCCATTGAAACAGCTTGCGTTCGAATCTCATTCGTAACTTCTGTTCCATTGACGTAATAGTGTCTTTCGCCATGAGCAGCTTGCCTGATTTCATATTGGAATCGAGGCAAAACAGATTCAACTTGGGCTTGATTTTGCGGATCGATTTTTTCTTTGAGAATCAGCCAAGCCAATGAGCGGTACATGGCTCCCGTATCGAAAAAAGTGAATCCCAGTTTTTTGGCTACGCCTTTCGCAACTGTAGATTTCCCTGTGCCTGATGGGCCGTCAATCGTGATGATCATATTTTCATGAAATGCAAGTAAATAAAGATGATTGGAGCATTAAAAAGAATCGAGTCAAGGGCATCCAATACGCCTCCAAGACCCGGAAGAGCATTGCTATCCTTTTTATTGGCATCGCGCTTAAGCAATGATTCTGACAGATCGCCAAACTGGCCGACCGCGCCCAAAATCAAGCCTAAAAAGAGCCATTCATACATTCCTAAATGGAAGGTTCCCGCATAATCGCTCGCCAAGTGGAATAAATAGCTTGCCAATATGGCGCAAGCTAAGCCAAAAACAGCACCTTCAATGGTTTTTTTAGGGCTGATATTCGGAGCCAGCTTTCTTCTTCCCCAAAGGCTGCCTGCAAAATAAGCGCCTACATCTGTGATTTTCGTCACAACCAATAAATATGTGATCCACCATCTGCCATCGACTCCGCTTGAGTAGAGAATCCCCAAAATCATTCCCATCGGAACAGCGATATAGAGCAAACCGAAAGAGGAGACGGCCAAATCGACAATCGCCCCTTCTTTTTCTTCGAAATGCAGGGCAAAAAGGATGAGGAACGCAATGAAAAAGAAAATGATCGGCAAACTTTTAAATCCATCCAACTCTTCATTCAGGAAGAAAGAAAGGACCTCAACGATCGACAGAATGATCAAGGCGGGCATGATCAGCCTGCCGCCCTTGGCTTTGGCAAATTGTTCGTATTCCCAAATAGCAACCCCCGCAAGCAGAGCCACAAAACCCGCTACAAAATACTGAAAAACGGGGTGGAAAGCGAACACAATAAGACAAACCACAAGAGCAATCGTGATGCTTGAGACACACAATCTTCGATATAGATCGGGCATATTAGACTCCCAGCCTCGCATTTCGTGCTTGATAAGCAAATACTGCTTTCAAGAGATCTTTTGAAGAAAAATCGGGCCATAGTACTTGCGAGCTAAAAATTTCAGCATAGGAAATCTGCCATAAAAGGAAATTGCTCACTCGCAGCTCGCCGCTTGTTCGGATAAGCAGCTGGGGATCGCCATACGGACTTGTGTCCAAATGACGCGAAATGCACTCTTCTGTAATTTGTTCAGGCTCGAGCTTTTCATTCATAATTTTGACAACAGCGCGCCGAATCTCATCTCGCGATCCGTAATTGAGCGCGAGTACCAAATTGATCCGATCGCAATGTTCCGTCGCTTTTTTCGTTTGATGAAAGGCATTCAATACACGCTCTGGAAGACGGGACAAGTCGCCGATCGCATTGAGCCGGACTCCGTCTCGCACCATCAATTCTTTTTTACGCATGAGATAGAGTTCGAAAATGTTCATGAGATCTTCGACTTCGTCTTTAGGCCTTCTCCAATTTTCAGTTGAAAAGGTATAGACGGTGAGCGTTTTTACGCCCAGTTCGGCAGCCCCGCGCAAAATTTCAGTCAATGTTTCAGCGCCCTCCAAATGACCCATCATGGGAGGAAGCCCCCGTTGTTTCGCCCAGCGCCGATTGCCGTCCATAATGATCGCAATGTGATTGGGAACTTTAAACAAATCAATACAAGAAAGTTCTTCGCCTGAATAGACCGACTTAGGTTCTGATAGTTCGAGAGTATGTGCTGTCATTCCATCACTCATTAAAAAAACGGTCCAACCAAAGAGTCTTTTCTCTTTCTGGTCCAACAGATATTAAAGATACAGGCACTTCGCAAAGTTCTTCAATCCGCCGGATATATGCTCTGGCATTGTGAGGCAGATCATCATATATTTTTACATCTCTTGTCGATTTCTTCCAACCGGGATGCACTTCATAAATCGGCTGCGCGTGCTGCAATTCTTCTAAGGTTGCAGGAAACGTTTTACATTTTTTATACCCTGTACAGATTTTGATTTCATCTAAATCGTCAAGAATATCGAGTTTGGTCAAAGCAAGCGAATCAGCGCCGTTCAAACAAAGGGTATGTCTCAATAAAAAGGCATCAAACCAGCCGATTCTCCGCTTGCGCCCTGTGGTTGTCCCAACTTCTCGCGACGCGCTATGATCAGGAAATCTTGACAATTCATCTCCATTCAATTCGGTAGGCATCGGACCGTTTCCAACTCGAGTCGTATACACTTTAGTCACGCCGATTGTATGTTCTATTTTTGTAGGCCCAAGGCCAAGCCCCGCAGCAATGCCCCCCGAAAGAGTGCAAGAAGAGGTGACAAATGGATAAGTTCCGAAGGTGATGTCGAGAAGAGCACCTTGCGCTCCCTCAAATAATATTTTCTCCCCCCTTTTCGCTGCCTGATAAAGAAGCTCTTCTACCGGCGCAACATGAGATGCCAATTCCAAAGCAAAGTCAGAATAAGTCTTATAAATAGATTCCCATTCGAGAGGGGGATGATTGTAAAGTTTTTCTAATTCTCTATTTTTTTGCAGTACCGCGGCTTGCAACTTCACGCGGAAAATCTCAGGATTCAGCATATCAGCTAAACGAATGCCGCAGCGGCTTACCTTATCAGTATAACAAGGCCCGATTCCTTTGCCTGTAGTTCCAACAGCTGAGCCCCCTTTTTGCTTTTCAGATAGCTGATCGATGAGCTTATGATAGGGGAAAACAATATGCGCATAGGGAGATATGTAAAGCCGCTTTACATTCGGGACCCCGTGTTTTTTAAGCCCTTCGATTTCAGCCAATAGAGAAGCAGGATCGATGACAGTTCCACCGCCGATGTAGCATTTTGTATGAGGGTAGAGGATCCCTGAGGGAACGAGGTGGAATCGAAATTCCTTGCCTTCGGCTACGATTGTGTGGCCGGCATTATTGCCCCCTTGGGCTCTAGCGATGTGCTGCGCATTTTCGGAAAGGAGGTCGATGACCTTTCCTTTGCCTTCATCGCCCCATTGCATACCGATCACCGCAATAGAGCTCATATTTTTGGACATAGCATCCTTATCATCGATCCATCATAGCCGAAACGGATCAAATCGGGAAAGAACTCTTTTAGACTAGACATCATCGCCTTTTTCAGCTATTCTCCATCAATTCAAAGAAAAAGGTTGCAATGGAAAAGCAAAAAAAGTGGCAGTTTTTTCTCATCCTCACAGTCATCGCTCTAACCCTTTATAATATTTTCCCCACCCTCTTTTATTATCTCAAACCTCTGGGAAGTCCAATCACAGAAAGTCAAGCTTTAGACATTGCATCTTCCATTGACAAAAGAATTGCCCAGCTCGAATCTGACTCTAAAGAATGGCTCCGCTCCTTTTGCCATTTGATTCATGCAAGTCCTCAATCAATCGAAAAAGACGGACAAAATTTTGTAGTTCGTTTTGCAAAATCAGAAGAGGCCAATCGATTCCGCAGAGCTCTCCCAAGAGCCGGCTCGCTTATTCCATTCGTGCCAGCTCAGTTAGGATTGGCCCCGCAAGAAAGCGAAAATGTCAAAGAAGTTGTTGTCGCAAGGCGCATTTCCGCCAAATTAGACAAAGACCTCTTTTCTTTTGCGGCCAAAGATTCTGCGAATTACCGGGAAGTCATGATCGATCGCGCGGTCCAGATTGCATATACGCTTGCGGGCCCTAGCGAATCTGCGCTTGCTCTGAGCAGCGGCGATTCTCGATTCCTCGAGTCGCTTGCCTATCAAATCCAAACAATTGCAGAGCTCGAAGAATCGCAAAAAGCGATTGCAAATCGAATGGCATCTGCTTTCACTCAAGGCCCCTTCCCACAGAAATCAGAAGCAGTAAGAGCTCTCGTTTCCGCCTTTGAACAGGCGCGAGATCAACTCAAAAAACGGCCAGAATTTGAGAAAAAAGAACCTCTTTTCATTAAAGCTGAAAAATATTTAAAGCAGCACGAAGCTTTATTTGCATCTGGCGCAGATCCCTGGAATATGTCTGAAATCCGCACGCAGCTCGCTGAATCATCAGTGCTCCGTATTGGAAACCGCAACCCGTTATTTTCCGAAATCTCCATCGATTGGCCTGGCGAAAAAATCAATTTAAAACTGCATCCTGATGTGGATCGCGCTAAATTGGAACAACCGCTGATGAACGAAGCAGCCAAAGTGGCCCGCTTCACCAACGAATCTTTGACATCAGAAGAGAGCGGTTATTCAATTTCCTTCCATGAGCTTGGCGGCACGACGGGTCTTTTGGTTCTAAACCTTGAAAAATTGCTTAGCTCTCAGAGTGAAAACCTGATTTCGATGCTGAAAAATCAGTGGCATCCGCAGCATCCCGATCTGCAAAGCATGTCGATTGTGGATGATGTCTCATTCCATTCATTGAATGCAGATCAGAAAGCGCTCAGCTTGATCATTCGCACGCCGAATGAAGAAAATCGCAGATTGCAGATCTTCACCAATGGGCTTGAGCGCATCATAAAAACATATGAAGAGTTCCCCAATTCTGAACCCGCCAAGGAATTCCAGTCTGATTTCCGCTCGCTTGTGCAGCTTTTGCAGCAAAACGGGTTTTCTCCATTCAGAGGAGAAGGACAGGAGCTCATTTTTGAAAAACAAGACCCTTTCCACTCTCTTCTTGCAGCCACTAGAGAAGATTTCCATGTCAAGGGAACCCAAAAATATGCCTTTCTAGAACTTTCAAATCTCGAACAGCGCATTCTCACTGCCAACCGCATCGACACGAAAATCCACGAAGACTTGATGAAATGGCAAGATGAATACAATGCAGCTCAAGTAAGCATCCAGCCAAACGCAAAATTCGATGTTCCTAAACCGATCCGCAGCGTCTTCTTGAGCAATTTAGCTCTATCTTGGAAAAAATATTTCCGCGGCGATGAGAAAAAAGTGATCCATTGGGGCCTTGATTTGTCAGGCGGCAAAACCGTTCAAATCGAGCTGAGAGACGCCAATAACCGTATCGTCAAAAACGACGACGAGATCAAGCAGGGGATCAATGAACTTTACAACCGCGTCAACAAGATGGGCGTTTCTGAAGTAGCGATCCGCCAACTTGGAAACAACATCGTACTTGATTTCCCAGGTTCGCAATCTCTTTCCGCATCCGAGCTCATCAAAGCTTCATCGATGTATTTCCATGTGGTGAATGAAAAATTCTCCTCCCCCTCTTCGCCAATCGCTGCTGCATCTCAGCGATTTTTGCAAGAGGTCTATAACGAAGCGGTAGTAAAAAACCGAAAGGATCTCGCAAGCATCAATGCGATCGCATGGAAACACCTCCATTCCGATGCCCCCTCTGAAGCAGCACGCACACTGATGGAAGCAGGACTTGTGCTCCAATCTCCAGAAGATCCAAGCATGAGCTCAAATCTTGATGACTCTGTTTGCAAACTGGCCGTCATTCGCGGAGAACAAGGACAGTGGTTTGGTCAATCGCACCCGCTTCTCTTTGTCTTCAAAAACTATACTTTGGAAGGATCTGAGCTCCAATCGGTGCACGCAAGTTATGACCCGCAAAAAGGGAACTATCTCAGCTTTGAAGTAGCCAAATCAGGGCGCGAAATCTTGAAAACCTGGACATCCCGCTACTCCAAAGATCGTATTATGGGCACTCCGCTAGAGGACTTTTCAAAAGGACACGGCTGGAGAATGGCTGTGATTCTCAACGACACTGTCATCAGCGCCCCAACCCTCGAAGCTGTGATCAGCGACAGCGCTCAAATCAGCGGCAGCTTTTCTCAAAGAGAAGTGAATGCCCTTGCAGCCGACCTGAAAGCTGGCTCTCTTAGCTTTACTCCGCATATCCTTTCGGAAAAAAATGTAAGTCCTGAACTCGGCATTAAAGACCGAACACAAGGAATCATCGCAACTGTTGTTGCGCTCCTCCTTGTTGTTGGATCGATGGTCGCCTACTATCGGTTTGCAGGCGTAGTCGCATCGGTAGCCGTGTTATTCAACCTCCTCATTCTTTGGGCAACATTGCAAAACATCGGCGCGACCCTTTCTCTTGCAGGAATTGCGGGCATTATTTTAACAGTGGGCATGGCGGTCGATGCCAACGTGCTTGTCTTTGAAAGGTTTAAGGAAGAATTTGCCCATTCAGGTAAGATTGGCACTGCGATTGCCGCAGCCTATAAAAAAGCCTATAGCGCGATTGTCGATTCAAACGTGACAACGATTATTGCAGCCCTCATCCTGCTCAATTTTGACGCAGGGCCGATCAAAGGATTTGCAATCACGCTGATCATCGGGATTGTCTCATCTATGTTCACAGCTCTTTTCATGACCCGCTATTATTTCAATGGATGGGTAAAAAATCCAAAGCACACAGAGCTGAAAATGGCTAGCTGGATCCGATCTAAATCGATCGATTTCTTAAAACAGGCTAGACTCAGCTTTGCAGTCGCAGCGCTGATCATTGTTGTAGGCGGATATTTAGTCTATGCGCAGCGCTCGACGATTTTCGGCATGGATTTCACTGGCGGATTTTCACTGCAAGTCGAAATGGAGCCCAAACAGGATTTCAATTACCTCACTGCTGTAGAAGAAGCCTTTAAGGACAACGGGGCTAAATCTGCCGACTTCCAAGTGCGCCAGCTCAATCCATCCAATCATTTGCGGATTCTATTTGGAACGAGCATGCAGCAAGCAGGCAAACCGTTCTATAACATGCCAATTGTCTCCGAAGAAGACACCAATCCGCGCATTGACTGGGTCGTAAATGCTCTATCTTCCAAAGGTTTGACTTTAACGCAAAATTCAATGGATCAGCTCGAAGCCAACTGGACTGCGATGAGCGGCCAAATGTCCGACAGCATGAGAAACAACGCCTTGATTGGCCTGCTTATTTCTTTTGTCTGCATTTTCATCTACATTACCTTCCGATTCGAGTATAAATTTGCAGCTGCATCGATTATCTGCCTATTACACGACGTCTTCATTACGATTGGACTGATGGGCATTCTCCACTTATTTGGAGTTCCCGTTCAAATTGATCTCAACACCGTCGCTGCAATCATGACGATTGTCGGTTACTCCCTCAATGACACAATCATTATTTTCGATAGAATCCGAGAAGAGATGCACTTAAGCAAGAACAGATCATTGCCAAAGCTTGTCAATCATGCTCTGAATGCAACCTTAAGCCGAACCAGCATCACCTCGGGAACTACCTTATTGGTTCTGATCGCGCTCGTCATCCTCGGAGGCTCTTCGATCTTTAGTTTTGCTCTGGTTATGACGATCGGCGTTTTCTTTGGTACATTGTCATCCTGGTATATTGCATCTCCCTTGATGCTTTATTTCCACGGAAGAGAAGAAAAGGAATTAGCTAAACAGAATTAATTTGAACGCTTTCCTTTAAAAAGCGGGATCGTTAGACTCCAGGAGAAACCTTCTCAGGAGAACATGTCTTCGCAAGCGTCGAAACTGCACCAGCCTATATGGATCTATCCAGAGAAGAATCCCGCTTTATTTCAGCAGATTAGCTCGGAATTCAACATTCATCCGGTAACGGCGCAGATTCTGATCTCCCGCGGCTTTAAGACCATGGAGGAGATCCATGAATACCTTTATGCGAAACTCCCCAATCTCTTTGATCCGGATCTTTTTCCTGATATGGACAAAGCCGTCAATAGGGTTTTAACAGCTGTCAAAAACAAAGAGCCGATTTTGGTCTATGGAGACAATGACGTTGACGGGATGACTGCAGCGGCTCTCCTCACCGAGTTTTTCCGTGCCATCGGGGCAAAAGTCTATTTCGATGTACCTAACCGCACGAGCCTAAAAAAGAGCCTAATTGGCGATGCTCTTGAATTTGCCATAACGCATCAATGCAAATTGATGATCACGGTTGATTGCGGAATTACAGCAGCGAAAGAGATCCAAGAAGTTGTTGAAAACGGGATTGATGTCATCATCACCGACCACCATGAGCCAACCTCCAAAATTCCAAATTGCATAGCCACCCTAAACCCGAAACTCATCAACAGCACCTATCCCAATCGAGAGTTAACAGGAGTTGGCGTTGCGTTTAAGCTGGCCCATGCGATCATCAATCAGCTCATCGAATCGGAGGAGATCAGCCCTTCTAAAATCGACCTTAAAAACTACCTCGACCTCGTAGCTCTTGGCACCGTCGCCGATATGGGCGCCCTGATCGGAGAAAATCGCATTCTCGTTCGATACGGCCTCAAACAGATGAAAAAAATGAAACGGGTCGGCCTTGCAAAGCTTTTTGAGGTCAGTGAAATGACGCAAGGCGAGTTTTCTCCTGTAGACATCGCCTCAAAAGTTGCTCCCAAACTCAATTCTCTCGGACGGATCGCAGACCCCATTAAAGGAGTCGAACTTCTCCTCATCCGCGATAGCGACGGAGCGGAAAGATTGGCCAAAGAGCTCGATCTTCACAACATCGAACGGCAGAAAATTGAAAAAGTGGCCTCGGATGATATTGAAGAGTTCATGTTCCAGCATCCGGAGATCTCTCAGGAGAAAGCGATTATCCTTTCCTCAGATAAATGGCATCCAGGAATCATACCCATCATTGCCGCGCGCATCGCCAAGCAATACAACCGCCCCACTCTCATCATCTCCATCGAACAAGGAATGGGCAAAGGCTCGATTCGGACGATTCCGGAATTCCCCCTTCTTCCCATTCTTAAACGCAATGAAGAATTGCTCGTCAATTTTGGCGGGCATGATTATGCGGCTGGACTCACCATCAAAGAAGAAAATATTCCCCTCTTCAAGCAGCG
Source organism: Parachlamydiales bacterium (assembly GCA_019694475.1). Lineage (GTDB taxonomy): Bacteria > Chlamydiota > Chlamydiia > Chlamydiales > SM23-39 > REEB52. Next base: position 249,227 of record JAIBBX010000004.1, on the reverse strand, counting down.
TTTCATTGAAGCGGCAGACCAAGCTCTTAAAGAGCAAGATGTCGTTGCAAAACTGCATCTCGACGCGAAGATCAATTTCAACGATCTCACCTTTGACTTTATGGAATCGCTGAATCTGCTCGAGCCTTTCGGAAATGAAAATCCTTCTCCGATCCTCTACTGCGATGCCATGCAAGTTTGGCCGCCAAAAGTCGTCGGCAAATATCATCTAAAGCTCTTTTTAGAACAAGGAGACAGGATGTTGGAAGGGATTGCATTTGGACTTGCTGATCGAAGAGATCAGATTAGGCGCAAAAACATCATGCTCCGCATTGCCTTTACTCCTCATGTGAATCTCTTTCTCAATAAAGCGAGCATTCAGCTGCAGATTAAAGATTTTCAGCTTGTCTAATTCAAGTTGACGACTGAAAAGTTTTATAGTATGTCTTAAGGGATCATGTTTAGAAAATGCATCCCAATTGCTCTTTTTTTCCAAACACTCAACTTGTTTGGCATAACAGATACTTGGACAGGGACGTCCAGTGCGGACTGGGGAACGCCAGGAAACTGGCAATCTATGACAGTTCCAGGTACTACCCTGGGAGGAGGCGACGTAGCGATTCTTTCTGGGGCAATGAATAACATTATCTTATTGGGAATGCCCATGCCGGCTGTGCGCACTCTCGGAGAACTAGATCTAAATCTAGGCGCGGGTTACACAATCAATCCAGCAGGAGGCAGCTTTGCTTTTCAAGTATCAACTGGCGGAAGCGCCCAATTGAACGTAAATGATGGCCCGAATGTTATCAATGCGAATATCAACCTTCTAAGCCCTCTAATCCTCACTCAATCTTCAACAAGCTTATTCCAAATCCATGGCGTATTATCTGGCTCCCAAAACCTCACAACCGAGGGCACTGGGACCACTCAATTAACAGCAAATAACTCAGGATATACTGGACTTGTGACGATTGACGCTGGAACACTTAGTGTTGGAATGGATAATAGTTTGGGCGACACTTCAAAAGCGCTTACAATCCATAATGGGATTCTCTTATTTACAGCAACCGCTAGTCCATCGCGTTCTATTTCTCTAACCGGCAATGCAGGGATCAATGTCAACCCTATAGCATCTATCCTAACCTTAACGGGGGTGCTCAGCGGAGCGGGATCTCTGACTAAAGGTGATGTTGGAACTCTGGTTCTTACCGCGGCCAATACCTATCAAGGGGGGACCACTATCTCAGGCGGCATATTGAGTATTTCCAGCGATGGCAACCTTGGCAACAGCGCAGGCTCATTAAATATTGGGAATGGACAGCTCACTATCACAGCACCCATTTCAACAGCAAGATCTGGAACAATCTCGGGAAATGCAATCATACAAAGTGGAGCGACCAATACTTTCAGCGGCAATTTTAGTGGAGCCGGCAATCTTACAGTTCAAGGCGGCGGAACGTTTGTTTTCGTTGGGACCAATAGCTATTCAGGCGGAACTTTTGTCGCTGCAAATACACATCTTTCCGGCACGACGAATGGCCTTCAAGGGAATATTACCCTCAGCGCCCCAACTTCTCAGGTAACTTTTAGCCAAAACTTTGACGGCACATATGCAGGGGCTATTTCCAACCCCATGGGAGGGGGGCTAGTCACAAAAGTAGGATCTGGAACTGTCACCTTTACCGGCACAAGTCCCTATACCGGCCCCACTCAAATCAACCAAGGAACACTCGCTGTCAATGGCTCACTTGCCAGTTCTTCAGTTACAATTCAAGGAGGAACCTTAAGCGGATTTGGCACCGTTGGACCTACTACAGTTGGAGGACCTCCTATAAACTTCGGCATCATCGACCCCGGTCAAGGGTCAACAGTTGGCACTTTAACGATTAATGGAATGCTAACATATGGGCTAGGGGGGCAAACCAACATCAACATTGCTCCTCTTGCATCAGATAAAATAGCTGTCCTTGGAGCTGCCACAATTTCGGGCGCTCTTCAAATAGCTCCGATTCCCGGATTTTATGGCTTTAGCGCCAATTATACTATTCTCACTTCCACAGGCCTTGCAGGCACATTTGGCCCAATTACATCCACGAATCCAGCTTTTGCGCCAACTGCGACGTATACAGCAACAGACGTAATATTAGATATTGTGATTTCCGCGCCTTTCGCTGTATTTCCATTCTCTAATCCGAATACAGCAGCAGTAGGCCATAATATCGATGCTCTTTACGCCGCCGATCAACTTTCGCAGGATCTTCTGAACATATTCAATTCCTTCATCGGGCAAAGTAACGCAACGATCAATGCAGCGCTCGATCAAATGCATCCTGCTCCATATAGCGCATTTACCGAAATGCAAACGGAAGTGAACAGCCAGCTGATTTCGCTCTTTCACCGTCTTCCCTACCTGCCTTGCTCTTGCAATAACCCGAGCAGACTGTGGGTAGAGGGCTTGGGCAACACACTGACGATGAAAAAGCATGGTCTTGAAATCGGCTTCCAAGCGAATACTGGCGGCCTTGCTTTCGGATTTGATGGTCAGATCAATGAATACTTTGTCTTAGGCGCAGGCGGGGCTTGGACTCGAAATAGCCTTGAATGGCACGACCATCGAGGCAAAGGCGATGTAACAGGACTCTATGGCGGCTTCTACTTTGATACGCAAGTCGATGGGTTTTATGTGGGCGGATCGTGTCTTGCTGGAATGGATTTTTATGACACCGACCGGCACATGGAATTCGTCGCAACCGACCGCCATGCGCATGCAGACTTTCAAGCCTTTGACATCACAAGCCAGTTAGCACTGGCCTATCTTTTCGGCTCGCCGCAAGCTTACTTCTATCCTTACGCCAATATCGATTATCTCTATCTGCATACCCATAAATTCTCTGAAGAGGGAGCGGGAGGACTGGATCTAAACGTTTTTGCCCGCACAGACAGCACTCTTAGATCTGAACTGGGCCTCGGCCTTCAGATTCAAGACCGCAACGCCGCTGAAACCATGTGCGTATCGCCCCTCGTCTCGATTGGCTGGGTGAATATGTACCCCCTCCAGCGGCCGAAACTCCAAGCGACCTTCGCAGGGGGCTCCATCCCTTTTTCTGTCATTGGCTGGGATGAGTCTTGGAACCTATTCAATGTCAATTTCGAGCTTTCGGTAGCCTACCGGTGCTATAGCCTAATGATTGGGTATAACGCTGAATTTTCACCCGATTCGCACACGATTCTTTTCAATCAGCATGGCAACTTACGCCTCGACTGGAAATGGTAAGAAATTATTTTAATTTAAGGCAGAAAAATCGCCCACAGTAATCGGGGCGATTAAAGATTGAAAAGCATTATTAGCCGACTTTAGGTCTACGATTGAGGTAATTTTCTTGATAATTCTTGATATCGTCTGTATGAATTACCCAAGCCGCGCCTTTGCGGTGCGCCTTCATCAAACCTACCCGCGTAGCGTAATAGATCTTCTGAGCTGGAACACCCAACAGCTTCGCTGTTTGGTTTACAGAATAATATCCTTTTCGACTATCAAATAAAAGCTCACCGTCAAACATAGATTTCGTACGCGAATACTTATTCTTTCGGTACTCTTCTAAGTCATCTAAATGAATCGTCCAACGGGTAGAATCTTTTGTTGCTTTTAGCTTCTTTTGCTTAATTGCAACATAGATCGCCTGCCGGGTTACATTATTAATTCGAGCAGCTTCTGTAATAGAAACTACTTTCGCCGAATCTTTTTGTCCCTGGCCCCATGCTGTATCCGAATTCATGGTTCCTTCCTCCTAAAAAAATTAATAATCTTTTTTCTAACGCGCTTTTCTTCAAAACATTAGGCGGCTTTAAAATAAATGTTTAACGAAGCCACCTAAAATTTGCGCAATAATTTTAAATTTCGTTCTTTAAGTAACTATTATTTCATATTAACGAGTATTAATCAATCGTTTTCTAGAGAGAGAAGGAGTATTTTTGGGATTTGAAAACTGGCTTACCAAATATTTAACATCCAGTAAGTTATTTTCAAAAATTTTGATTAGCGTCAAAGTGGTGTTTTTCGCTATATTCGATCTTTGACTTAAAGGGATATCCCTGAGAAGGTTTTATGATACGCAAATGTCTTTTCCTTATCTTCATATTTTTTGCTATTGCCGAGGCAAAACCGCCGCAACTCACCTCCAAGGATGTAAAAACAAAAATTGAGGAAATCCTCAAGGCGCACGCATCTCATAAAACCCTCACATCAGAGCTGATGGAGAGGACGTTAAAAAATTTCCTTGAAGAGCTTGATCCCACAAAGACCTATTTCATTGAATCTGACATTGCCGAATGGGAAAAACCTTCAGAGACCGTTCTTCAAAGAGCATTATCGGGATTTAAGAATAGCGACTTTTCCCTATTCCAGGAAATCCATTCCGCGTTTTTAAAAGCCGTCGAAAGGCGCAGCTCGATTGAATCTGAAATCGCAAATAGAGAGCTCCCAAAAGGGGTCAAAAGCGAGGAGTTCAAAGATCTCGCATGGGCGGTTTGCTATGAGGATTTAATCAATCGAAATCTTCGAATTAAGGCCCTTCAGATAGATGCTACTGAAAAACTTGGGGACGAGAACCGAAATAAATTTATGCAGCGGTTAATCAAGCGAAGAACCAATCGCGAGCAGGAATTGACCGGGGCAAACGATGAAGATCGGCGCAAAACAACTCTCAGTTTAGTCTTGAAAGCCGCAACTGCTTCACTGGATTCGCACACCAATTATTTCACTCCGAATGAAGCAAATCAATTTATGATCCAAGTCCAGCAGAGGCTCTTTGGAATTGGCGCGCAGCTGCGCGACGATCTCGACGGACTCTCCGTTGTGCGGATCATTGAAAATAGTCCGGCTAGCCAAAGCAATAAAGTAAAAATCAATGATAAGATCATTGCGGTCGACAATGAGCCTGTGATTGGTATGGAGATCAGCGAAGCGGTCGAACTCATTCGAGGAGAAAAGGGAACGCCCGTTCTCTTAACCATTTTGCGCGAGTCGAGCGAAGGGGAAGAAAAGAAGACTGAAAAATTGGAAATCGAGCTCATCCGCAACGAAGTTGTGCTTGAAGAAACACGTCTTGAGCAAAGCGTCGAGCCCTATGGTGATGGGGTGATTGCTACGCTAAAACTCTTTTCCTTTTATCAAGATCCCAAAAGTTCTTCAGGATCCGACATGCGGAAAGCCATCGAGCAAATCAAAAAAGATCATAAGCTCAATGGAGTGATTCTCGATTTACGCAGCAATGCCGGAGGACTCCTCACGCAAGCAGTCAGCGTAACTGGACTTTTTATCAACAAAGGAATTGTTGTCTCCATTAAAGACAATACGGGAAAAGTGCAGCACTTACGCGAAGTGGATGGCAAACCTGTTTGGGAAGGGCCTCTTTTCGTCCTCGTCAATCGAGCCTCAGCATCGGCCGCTGAAATTGTTGCTCAAACCTTGCAAGACTATGGAAGAGCGATTGTTCTCGGCGACGACCACACTTTCGGAAAAGGATCGTTCCAAACCTTCACTCTCGATCCAATCGTAAATCCAAAAGTCAATCCTCAAGGAGAATATAAAGTCACTCGCGGCAGATATTACACCGTTTCAGGGAAAAGCCCGCAATTGACTGGCGTTATTTCCGACATCACAATCCCTGGCATCCTCTCTCAATTGGATATCGGCGAAAAATTTGCAAAATTCCCTTTGGAAAATGATCAAATTGAACCTCATTTCGACGACGATCTTTCCGATCTTTCTCCTTTCCACAGAATTCAGCTCGGACCAACATACCGTTATAGTCTGCAGACGCAGCTAACCACTTATGCTCCATATACCGACGTGCTGAGAAAAAATTCGAAAGTGCGGATCGATTCGAACAAAAATTACCAAAACTTCCTCACCGAAATTCAGAAAAAGAATTTCGACTCGGAGATGATCGACATATTTGGACAAACCGATCTACAGCACGCGGAAGCAATCAACGTAATGAAAGATCTGATTTTCCTTATGAATCTTGAGAATCGACCGTAACAATTTTTGGAATTCGATCGAATTCTCTTAAAATGGCTACGATGCCTTCAAGATGGCCGTCGATATCTTGCGATCCGCTTTGCACAACAATGGTTTTAGTCGTTAAGCAATTGAGAGCGGCTCTCTCAACGGTATGACCGCCATCCACCAACGACTTTGCCCGCTGAACTAATGCGAAAAAAGTCTTCGAGTATATATCGCTCTTCTGAGCTCGCTTTTGCCCAAAAGCTATAAGAGCGTTGAAAATCGGTTCATCATAAAAACAGTCATTTGAAAAGATTTCATTCCAGCGGGCCACTCTTTTGGCAGCTTTTTGAAGGTATTTTTCCACTTGGCTAGGCTCTAGGTGATGATTGTGATTTTCAAAAGCATCCCAGATCGAATCTGCCAGATCATTCTGCAAATCCCCTTTTGCTAGCTTAAATGCTGTGCAAACATTTTTCTCAAGGGGATCTAATCTCAAGGCGATCGATTCATCTGCAATCAATTTCATCAAAGCCTCGAACTGTACTCGATCTTGTAGAAACGGATTGGCTTGAACGGCTTCCCAGTTCTTCCCATTCAATTCGGGCTTTAAATTCGGCGATGGCAATGGATGAGCGGATGAACCGCGCCGATGATGCCCTTTATAAACATCTTCTGTGCTTGTCCGAGGAGAATTATTCGCCGTGGAAACGCCGTCTCGTTTTTTCAACTGCGTTATCACATCCTTCATACTCGCACTTTGAGGCGAAGGAGGCTCAGATGCGCCGACGCGGATGTTCAAAGTACGAAAGTCGGGCGTTGCAGACCTTCTGCGAAAGAGGTTCGAAAGGGTCCTTCTCCCTCTTTTTTCTTTCTCAGGCGGCGCTATGGAATAGGTGCGCCCTCCCGCCTTTGCGCTCTGCTTGCCTTCTTCCACATCAACTTTCGATTCTTTGTTTCCTCCTCCCAAGATTCTTCGCAACATAATGCCCCCTTAACTTTAGAGCCAGGCACTATAAATCTTTTTTTTATTTTGCGCACCATTGAAAATTTTAGTTTCTTTAACAAAACTCTTATAACAATTAAATAATTTGGGCGTACCATATTGCGAAAACAAAAAAGGAATATATGAATCTAGAAAGAATAAGATCATTTGCATCGGACGCCGGAACATTTATTCCGTTGTACCGAGATGAAGTTAAAGCAAAAATTTCAGGCTATAAAAATTATTTTGGTGAAGTTGTTTTGGGATTCACTTTTAGCGCAATATCGGGACTCGCCTGCGGGACGATTGGATATCTCGGCACGTATCTAGCCGCGACTATGGCAGATGCAGCGTTTGGCACTTCAATCACGCCCCATCTAACACGCATAGGAGCGTACGGAGGAGCAACTATTGCAACTGGGGTTTCGACTCTCGCTTGCTATTTATCAAATGACCCAAGGTCCGACATCAAATTAGGAATCCATTCTGCAAAAGGCGCGTTAGTTCCTTTAGGCGCTGCATGCGCTGGTGCATGGGGTGCCGCAGCCGCAACTGCTTTTACATGCGTGAAGGACACTTATGATGGAGTCATCTGGTTAAAAGACAAAGCCAAAAAAACTTTCACCCACGCAAGAAGCCTAAACACTCTGCATGAACTAAGGGCTAAATTCTTGGATGGAGCGCAAACCATGTTTGAAGGGGATCGGGCATTCCCTGAAATGATTGGTTTGATTAGAGAATACGCTACCTCCCCAAACTAAGAAAACTCTCCTAGTGAAAAAAACTCCTCGGATTGCCACAATAGAGGACAATTTAAGGATGATTTATGACAGTCAGAGTTCGCATCGCGCCATCTCCCACCGGCGATCCCCACGTAGGAACCGCCTATATCGCCCTATTCAACTTAATCTTTGCCCGCCATTTCAAGGGCAAATTCATCTTGCGCATTGAAGATACAGATCAATCGCGCAGCCGCCCCGAATATGAAACAAATATTTTCAACGCGCTCCGTTGGTGCGGCATCGATTGGGATGAAGGACCTGATGTGGGAGGACCCCACGCCCCTTATCGGCAATCAGAGCGGACTGAGATCTACCGCGAACACGCCTATAAACTGATCGAAAGAGGCCATGCCTACAAATGCTTTGCAACAGCTGAAGAGCTCGCCGAAATGCGCGAAGTGGCTGCTGCGCAAGGAAAACGGGCCGGCTACGATCGACGATACCGCAATTTATCGCCTGAAGAAGTGCGTCAGCGCGAAGAAGCGGGACAGCCGTTTGTGATCCGCCTCAAAATCCCTCTCACTGGAGAATGCGTTTTTGAAGACCAAATCAAAGGGCGGATTACTGCTCCTTGGGCCGACATCGACGATCAAGTTCTTTTGAAATCAGATGGATTCCCCACGTATCACCTCGCAAACGTCGTCGACGACCATCTTATGGAAATCACCCACGTGATCCGCGGAGATGAGTGGATGAGCTCTACGCCGAAGCACATTTTCCTTTACGAAGCATTCGGCTGGAAAGCTCCTACCTTCATGCACATGCCTCTTCTTTTAGGCAAAGATGGAAAAAAATTGTCCAAAAGGAAAAATCCGACTTCGATTTTCTATTTCCGAGACAGCGGATATCTGCCAGAGGCGCTGCTCAATTTCTTGACGCTGATGGGATACAGCATGCCTGGCGATAAAGAAATTTATTCATTGGATGAGATCATTCGAGAATTTGATCCGAAACGGATCGGCATATCTGGCGCCTTTTTCGACATTCAGAAACTCAATTGGGTCAATCAGAAAAGGATCATCGAAACAATTCCAGATAGCGGTCTTTGGGACCGATTGAAAGAGTGGCAATTCAATGAAACTTTCATGCAAAAGCTGATGCCTTTAGTCCACACGAGGATCAAGACCTTTGGCGATTTTATGCAGATCTGCGACTTTTTCTTCATCAACGAATTGAAATATACTTCAGAGATGCTTTGCCCAAAGGGAACGCCTCCTGAAGGGGTAGCCTGTTTGCTTCAAACGCTGATCTGGGCCATGGATGCAGAAGAAGACTGGACTGGCAAAGGGCTCGAGAAAGCTTCGCATGAAGCCGCAGAAATTTTCGGCCTTCATCACAAAAAAGTTGTAATACCTGTTCTTTTTGTCACTATTATGGGCAAGCTGCAGGGGCCTTCGCTTTTTGATTCAATCAATCTGCTCGGCAAAGACCGGACACGCGTCAGAATGATGACGGCTATTGATATGCTTGGAGGCATATCCAATAAGAAAATGGACCTTTTAAAAAAATGCTGGGGCAAGAAAAACTGCAAAGAATTGGTCAATCAGCCGGCTGCTCAGTAACCGTCTCAGTTTCCGCTGTCGTTGACTTTGAAATGACATAGCTGGGGCGATGGGAACTAGTACCGCTACTATTGCAAGCAGTGAATAAAAAACACAAAACGAGGACAAGTAGTAAGCGCATGAGGTTGACCTTTTTCCTCAATGTAACTATTTTTCCATCAACTGTCTAGAGAAATGTATTCAAGAATCCACCCCTACACCGCCCGGATCAAAGAAAGAAGTCTGCTCACGGGTTTAGGCTCGAGCAAAAAGACCTACCACATCGCGCTTGACATTGAAGGTTCGGAACTCTCTTTCAAAGCAGGCGACAGCATTGGAGTCATCCCAACCAACGATCCAGCAGTCGTCGACCGGATTATCGATTTGCTGAAAGCCAAAGGAACAGAAGAAATTGAGGACCCGAAAACAGGGAAAACGCATCTTTTCCGAGATTTTCTCTTGCATAGGGCCAATATCAGCAAAGTTTCGTTCCACAAACTCTTCAATGTTGAAAAAACATCCTCTCCTCTCATCGATCTTGTGCAGCACCATCAGCCGAGCCCGCATGAACTTTGCAAAATTCTTCTCCCCCTCATGCCCCGTTTTTACTCAATTGCTTCATCGCCCAAAGTATATCCTCATGAGATCCATCTCACAGTAGCCTTTGTCAGTTTCGAGCTGAATGGGCAAACGCATTTTGGCGTAGGCAGCCACTTTCTCTGCTTGCAAGCGGAGCTTGAATCAACCCCCATCCCGATTTATGTTCAGCCGTCGAATCACTTTAGCCTGCCTGAAGATCCAAACAAATCGATCATCATGGTTGGACCAGGGACTGGCATAGCTCCATTCCGCGCATTTTTGCAAGAGCGAATTGCGCAGCAAGCAGAAGGGCGCAACTGGCTCTTTTTCGGCGAAAGGAATCGAGCCACAGACTTTTACTATGGCGATTATTGGATGGAGCTGGAAAAACAAGGGCGCCTTCGCATCGACACCGCCTTTTCCCGCGATCAAGCAGAAAAAATCTATGTGCAGCATAGGATGCTTGAAGAAAAAAAGAGTCTTTGGGAATGGATCAAAGAGGGAGCCCTCATCTATGTCTGCGGAGATGCTGAACAGATGGCCAAAGATGTCGATGCCGCCCTACAGCAAATTGTCCGCGATGAAGGCCGCATGAGCGATGAAGAGGCTCGTAAATTCCTTAAGGCAATGCGTCACGAAAAACAATATTTGCTCGATGTTTATTGAATAATAAAGCGTATAAGCGTATCAACGAATCCTTCAAAACCCAAATTTTGGAGGTATTATGGCGGCGCCTGCAGTAAATAAACACTGGCTTCTGGCTGAAGATAATGAATTTCTCGCATTAGTAGCGTTTCAAAGTCTTGATAAAGTGCTTCCCAAACACCATAAAATCATATGCGTCAAGAATGGTGATGAAGTTGCAAAAGCAGTGCAAAAGCTGCCGTTTGAGGCTTGGGAACTCGATGAATCTCGCCAAAAACTTATCAGAACCCAAGATAAAGTCGTGGATGCCTGGCATGGATTTATTCTTGATGGGAATATGCCCTATTCAAAAGGACCTAGCATAGATGCAGGGGTCTTGCTAGCAAGAGAGATTCGCAGAACCTTTCAAAGAAACGTCTTGGTATTTTCTTGTTCTTCAGATCGCAGAGCTGAGTTTTCTGACCGAGAACTCTTTGATGATGAACTTCCAAAATTCGGATTGATACGGGCAATTCCGCCCATATTTTCTAGGTATTTTCCTGAAGATTTTGGATTTAATGCTCAACTGTAGTCATGATGCAGAAACATTGAACTCCGTCTCCGCATCCGAAATCAGTAAGGCCGTCGCCTGATGTAGCGGTAATTCCAATCGCGCTCATCGGAATGTGCAAAATATTGGAAATGCTTTTTTTCATTTCGGGGATTGTTTCTTCAAAATAGGGACGCTTTCCCTCAATGCTCAATGCAACATGAACAATTTTTTGTCGACCAAGCGTAGCAAGAGCTTTTGCTAAATAGACGCCGCTATCGGTGATGCCGTCTTTGCGGCAAAGTTCCCGCGCAATGCCCCCCAGTATGGGAATACCAGTCAAAGAGGTGATCGCATTGCAAATCGCATGATAGGCGATATCTCCGTCTGATTCTGCATCCAAACCGGGAACGCCTTCAAAAATAACACCAGCAATGATGCAAGGTTTTGAAGATCCAGCAGGCAAAAAACGGTGACTATCTTGGCCGATGCCTGTTCGAAAAATTGGGTGTTCAGTTTTCATGACTCGTTTATATTATCATAATAGGTCGATAAATGTCGCGGCTCCACATTTGCAACACATTTTTTGAAAAGGAACTCGAAACTTCCTCAACGAAACCACTCGCCGAGTGGATGCGGTCGCATCCGATCGTAATGCAGCTCCAATTTCTCCCTCTGCTCTATGCCGGCCCAAATGACCATATCTTGGTTTCAGACCTTCCAGACAATCCCGACCCGCGCCTTTGCCTCATCGACAATCCTCCAAAAAAAATCCCCATCGAACATTGGGGTCCGTCTCGCGCTATTGCTGCATGGGCTCAGAAACACCGCATTCCCTATTCCATGCCCGATTGGGAATGGGTCCGGACCATCAATTCCAAAGTCTTTTCCTTCACTGAATCGCCCAAACTTCCCTGGGCAAAACTTCTTAACACGCAGGAGGAAGTCCGAGAATGGATCGAAAAGACTCCCGATCCGAAAGTTTTAAAAACCCCCTTCGGAACTGCGGGCAGAGGACATGACCACCATCCAAATGTAAAGCGGCTTTACAAGACACCCATCATAGGAGAGCCTTGGGTACAACGGGTCCAAGATTTCAGCACGCAATGGCGTGATGGGAAACTGATTGGCGTCACGGTATTTGAAAATGAACCGAATGGAACCTACAAAGGAACTTATGCAGGCGAAGTTGAAAAATGGGCGCTTCAAGAACATTTGAGCGTAGCAAAACCCCTCATTGAGAAGTTGCAATATTCAGGGAACATCGGCATCGACGCATTTATCTATCTTTGGGAAGGGAAAAAAAGAGTCCATCCAGTTGTGGAAATCAATGCCCGCAAAACCATGAGCTGGGTTGCTTTGCAAATGCCTGAAAAACGGCTTTATTACACCCGATCTCTTCAAGGATTATTGCCCGATCATCTCGGCAAAATCGCATTTAGCCGAAATATCACTTGTACTTAGAGAGTTCTTGCCGAATCTCTTCGATCATCGATTCCATCCATGGAAGCTGCGAAAACTCTTTTCTAAGATCTTGAAACACTTCCCGTTTTGCCTCTTCAAGTGTTTTCACTTTCTCTTTTTTGTAATAATAACTCCAAAAGAGAATCGAAATTTTTAAGTGCCCTTTCATCGCCGCTTTCATTTCTTCATCGCTTCTTTGCTTTTTTGGCCTAGAAAAAATAAGACATAAAATGAGACCAATCGCACTCGCAAGTGCAAGTGCTCCCCAAATTTGCCACTGTATTTGCAAAATTGGGATCGGCAAATGCGTCAGACTGTAACCAAAAAGAACGGCAAAAATCAGAGCTAAAATTGTCAAAATCATACTCTTCAATGTGTCAAAAAATATCATTAAATTACAAGTTCTGTATAAGATGTTTCTTGAGGTTCAAAAAAATGATGGAAGTACTGAAAGTCAAGGGCGGAAAACCCTTATCGGGACAGATAAAAGCAGCAGGAGCAAAAAATGCGATGACAAAACTGCTTGTCGCATCGCTTCTTTCGGATAAAAAATGCACATTCTATAACGTTCCCAACATCGGCGATGTTGAAATCACCGTCAATCTCTGCAAAGAAATCGGATCAGAGATCAAGTGGGATAAAAAAGAAAAAATTCTCGAGATAGTCACCCCTGAACTGAAGACTTCTTATGTCCCTCAAAAATACTCTGGCTCTAACCGGATTCCGATCTTGATGATCGGCGCGCTTTTAGGAAGAACCGATGAAGACATCATTGTGCCAACGATTGGCGGCGATCTCATTGGTTCAAGACCTGTTGATTTACACATCAATGCGCTTCATAAATTGGGCGCGCGAATCGAATACCGCGAAATGAAAAAAGAGGGCGCTTATTTTGCGCAGGCGCACCAAGGGCTCAAAGGCTCTATCATCACTCTCAATTATCCGTCCGTTGGCGCAACAGAAAATACGATGCTTGCAGCAGTCAGAGCCAAAGGAACTACGCTAATCAAAAATGCAGCGATCGAACCAGAAATCATCGATCTCATCCTCTTTTTGCAAAAATTGGGCGCAAACATCATGGTCGATGTCGATAGGACCATCTGCATCCAGCATGCAAATCAATTTCATGAAGTGGAACACACTGTTTTAACAGATCGAAATGAAGTGGCCTCTTATGCAATGGCTGCAATCAGCACCAAAGGCAGAGTGTTCATTGAAGGTGCCGAACACCACAACATGATCGCTTTCCTCAACAAGCTGCGGGAAATTGGCGGCGGATTCCAAGTGAAAAAGAACGGCATCGAATTTTTCTATGAAAACGGCCTTCGAGGCGGACTTCATTTAGAAACGGATGTCCATCCGGGATTCATGACCGATTGGCAGCAACCCTTTGTCGTTTTGATGACCCAGGCGCAAGGCGCCTCTGTTTTTCACGAAACAGTATATGAAAACCGCTTTGGCTACACTCACACTCTTAAAACAATGGGTGCTGATATTGAACTCTTCACCCAGTGCTTAGGGGGGAAAAGCTGCCGGTTTGCATCGAGCGACCACCACCATAGTATCGTCGTGAAAGGACCCACCCCCCTCAAATCAACAGACATTTCAATCCCCGATTTACGGGCCGGCTTTGCTTACGTGATGGCAGCCCTGATTGCAGGAGAGACCAGCACGATTTCAAACGTCGATTTCCTCGATCGAGGATACGAAGAGCTTGTCGCAAAACTCTCTTCCATGGGCGCCGATATCACTCGAGTGCCAGCTCCTAAAAAAGGGGCCAAGGGAGCTTTGCAGAATATGCTAGCCGAAACGCGCGTTTGATTGACAAAGGGATAAGGGGTCATTAAACTATTAGCCCTATGATCCCCCTTTCTACTAAATCGCAAGCCATTCCTGTTTGGCGGCAGGTCCAAAAAAATAATTTCAATCGGATTGAGCTTCTGCTCGACTTTTTGGAAATGGCCCCGGATAAACGGGAAAAGATCCTTCTACGGCCTAATTTCGCTCTCAATATTCCTTTTCGACTAGCCGCGAAAATGGAAAAAAACTCCTTAAATGATCCGATTTTCAAACAGTTTGTCCCTCTCAAAGAGGAATCGGACACAAGTTTTGGCGTCCTAGAGCCGCTTGAAGACCAAAACTTCCGAAAGTCTCAAAAATTGCTCAAAAAATACCGGGGTAGGGCGCTTATGCTTGCGACAGGCGCCTGCGCAATGAATTGCAGGTTTTGCTTCCGTCAAAATTTTCCTTATGAAACGGAAGAAAAAAGCTTCCAGCAAGAACTCGCTCTTATTGCAATGGATCCCACCATTTCGGAAATCATCCTTAGCGGCGGCGATCCCCTTTCATTGAGCGACGGCTCGCTTGCCTCTCTTTTCCAAGCTCTTGATGAAATCCCTCACCTTCGCAGGATCCGTTTCCATACCCGATTCCCGATTGGCATCCCCGAAAGGATCGATGATTCTTTCCTCGCAATCTTGAGCTCAAGTTCAAAACAAGTCATTTTTATCATCCATTGCAACCACCCGAAGGAGCTCGATGAAGAAGTGGCTGGCGCTTTGAAAAAAATACAAAAGCTAGGCATCCCCGTTCTCAATCAATCTGTCTTACTGAAAGGGGTCAATGACGATGAAAGAACATTGCTCAGCTTATGTGAATCGCTTGTCAATGCAGGGATTCTTCCCTATTATTTGCACCTGCACGATCCGGTGCGAGGCACAGGCCATTTCGATGTCCCCGAAGAAAGAGGACTCGATCTCATCCGATTTCTCCAGGAAAATCTTTCAGGATATGGGGTCCCGCATCTCGTCCGCGAAGAACCGGGCAAGCCGAGCAAAACATTTAAAATATGACCACTCCGCCTCTTTCTCCCATTAGACCCATCTCTTCTTCCGCCTTGAATTCTCCTGAAAGGCCCCCGCGGCAGAACAGCAAACCAACCGAAGAACGATGCATCAATACTAAACCCTTTCAGGGCAATCGCGTTTCTTCTGTTCCGGACGAGACATGTACAGATCGAAAAACCTCTCGCGTCTTTTCTGACCGCTTTATTCCAGACCGAAGCTTGCTTAGCCGTCCTGCCGCGCAAAGTATAATGTTCCCACCTCATCATTCCGACTGTGCCACATTGCCTTACGAAAGGCTCTTATCGAAAACATTATTCGGCCACGCTCAAAAACCCGATGAAATCCCTGTCCTTCGCCACAAAACGCTTCCGGAAATGGACATCAGTATGCCAACTTTCCGAAAAGGGGAAATATATACTCAGACAGCTGAGAGAATATTGGACCTTCCCGGCCTCGAAGATAATTTTTATTCTCACCCAATCGCAATTTCTTCTAAGGACGATCAAATTGGTATTGTTTTACATGAAATGTTCTTTACAGATGATGCGGGAAGCGAGCAACTTGGATCTCAAATTTACTTTTACACCCCCCAAAGTTCAAAAATCGAAACACTTTTTGCTCCAAATGCTCTTTGTCCTTCTAATCAAAAACCAGTATCCGTCGCATTCAGTCCAAATGGAGCTTTTTTGGCGGTAGGGAAATTAGATGGGACGTTGGAACTTTGGAAGATCAAATCTAAAAAGCGCATCTCCGAATTTAAACTAGGAAATGACCCAATCGTTTCTCTTATCTTTGCGGGAAATAAAATTTTTGCAGGAGATCATTTGGGAAGACTGTTTGAACTCGATCCAAATAAACCAACCCGCTATTGGCAAGCCCATCAGGCTGACATTTGCAATATCGTCCTTTCCTCAAATGGAAAATATCTTGCAACAGGAGGAAATGACAATAAAGCGATTATTTATGATGCGAACACGATGGAGGTTTTGACTCAATTCGAAATGGGAGCCGCTATCAGAGCGATTGACTTTGATCCAACCGGAGCCCCCCGCGTTGCATTAGGCGGCGGAGAAGCCGATTCACGGATTTGCATTTTGGATTTTTCAGATCTACAAAAACAAAAAATCTACGAAATTCCCACTGGTTCGCAAGTGACGAATATTCTCTGGAAGAAGAAGAATCGTATGATTTCAACCCACCGCGACGGATCATACCGAGTCTATCCTATAGAAATCGGCAGACCTTTGCCGCTAGGGAATATACAAAAAGGGAAGATCCCCAATCCTAACCGGATCCTTTTTGCCGCGCTGCAATCCCAAAATGACACTCTTATTTTAGGAGCCCCCGAAACCCTCAGCTTTTTCCCGATGCCCAAAGAGCCGCTTCCCAAGCCTCAAGCTCCCGGTTTGCTCGATCCATGGGGCAAAATTCGTTAAAATAATTATTTGTCGAAGCGGCCTGTTTAAGGGATAATTTCACAAATAACTGCAATTAAATCATTAATATAAATAAGAAAAATTCGATTTATTATAATTAATCATTTTGATATAATTTTTAGTAATTAACATCTAACCCGTGTTAATTTCCATAATAACCCTAATCACCTTTTTATTATTTTGGCGCCTCTACCCGGAGGCGCTTTTTTATGTTTATTATCTCAATATCTTAGTATAATTACCGAATTAACAATAACAGGTAATTATGACAACAATTCAGCAGAATTTAGGAATTATTTCAGGAGCCTATGCAACAAAACAATTATTTACTGGCAGTCTAGGCGGTTTTCTTAAAGCATCAGTTGCTGGCGCTGCTAGCGCAGCGCTTCTTCAATCCAATTGGAAGCTTGCGGGCGTGGCAGCATCTATCGGCGTTTCTGCTTCAGGCTGGAGAGATCTTGCTCATTTAAAATTTAAAACAGGCCTTGCAAAAATTTTCTTGGGGTCGGCTGCAGGGGCTGGAGCTACTGCAAGCATAAACAATCAAGATATCGGATCTTTGACTTTGAGAGATGCAGGACTCGCCTCTGGGTTTTTTGCAGGCGCCGGCCTTGTTCAAGCGGTTGTTGAAGGGACCTGGCCCTATGTTCAAATGGGCTGCAGCTGTTTAGCGAGAACCCTTTCTTGCTGCAACGACCTTGCTGAAGAATGCTTTAAAAAAGAAAAACAGGATGCGCATCCACGATACAGCAGCGCCGTTAAATATTGTTAATTAGAGCCAGTCGACGGTTTCTAATCCTAGGATTTCAAGCCCCTGTTTGAGGACTTTAGCGGTCAGTTCGCAAAGGACAAGCCTGCTTCCCTCTTCAGGGGTTCCTTCTACCCGGCAATCGCGGAAGAATGCATTGAATTTCTCAGCCAATTCATACAAATAATCGGTAAGACGATTCGGAAGGAGATCGCGAGCCATGATTTCGATGACTTCGCCAAATCGAGCTAGGTGCATCCCAAGGGCCATTTCTGAAGGATGCTGCAATGCGATTTTATGATTTTTGAGCACCTGCTCCATATTCGCATGCGTCTTTCTCTTGATCCCATTGATCCGCACATACGCGTAGAGGAGGAATACCGCTGTATTGCCTTCAAAACGGAGCATCCGGTCGTAACTAAATGTGTAGTCTTTTGTGCGCAGCGACGAAAGATCGGAGTATTTTACAGCGCCCACGCCAAGCACGCGCGCAAGATGATCAATATCTTTTGGATCGGCGTCAGGATGTCTTTCCTTTAAAATTTCGCGCGCTTTATCGATAGCGCCCAAAAGAAGATCGATCAGTTTCTCGGTCTCTCCGGAGCGGGTTTTGAATTTTTTCCCATCGGGTCCAAGAACGAGCCCGAATCCCACATGTTCTGTTTTTACTTTGGATGGATCGAGCCAGCCCGCTTTTTCCGCCAGCGCGAATACCATCTGGAAATGGAGCGACTGTCCCTGATCGACAACAATGATGATCCGATTGGCTTTCTCAATAAAAATACGGTGGCGGATAGCCGCTAAATCGGTGGTATCGTAGTTGTAGCCGCCGTCCGATTTCTGGACCATGATCGGCAAGGGCTCGCCTTCCCGATTTTTAAACCCTTCGAGATATACGCATTTTGCTCCATCGGAAATCGTAATCAATTTCTTTTGATCGAGCTCATCGATCACATCTTTCAAAAATGGGTTATAAAAAGATTCTCCTCGTTCAGTCAGACGAACACGCATGAGATCGTAAATCTCTTGAAATCCTTTGCGAGAGACTTCGCACATGAGCCTCCACGCGAACATCGCATCTTTTTCACCCGCCTGCAATTTCACAACTTCTTTTTGCGAGCGGTTTTTAAAAGCAGGATCTTCGTCGAATTGCTTTTTAGCGGCTTTATACCATTTCATCAGCGATTCAAGAGTCATCGGCTCTTCGCCTTTCAGCAAGGCGGGACAATGTTCTTTCATGTAGGCGATGAGCATGCCGAATTGCGTACCCCAATCTCCCAAATGGTTGAGACGCAAAACATCTTGATCCAGAAACTCAAAGAGTCTAGCCAAGCAATCGCCGATGATCGTGGAGCGAATATGTCCCACATGCAATTCTTTCGCAATATTCGGGGAAGAAAATTCAACGATGATCTTTTGCCTTACTGCCGGCGGCACCGCACCCAAAAATCGATTTTTCAATTGCTGGTTGAGGTGATTCGATAAATAGTCAGGAGAAAGAGTGAAATTGATAAATCCTGGGCCTGCGATTTCCACCCTCTCGCAATCCCGGGCGTCAAAGTGTTCTATGATTTTTTGTGCAACAGCACGTGGGTTTTGCTTCAATATTTTGGAAAGAGAAAGCGGGCTATTGCATTGATAGTGCCCGAAACCTTCTTGGGCGCATGGTGCTATTTCAGCAACCTGTTCTTCCTTGGATAAAGCGTCTCCAAAAGCCCGTCCAATCGCAACGCTCACCTTGTTCCGAATATCGGCGATCACCGTTTGCATGGTGTTATTCTGCGCTATGATGGAATGTTGGAGGGATGACTCGTTTTCCAATTGCATATTTAATCCTATAATCGGCGAGAGAAAGCGCTGCTTGATGGGTCGATTCCCGGTTCTTTTCGGCAATTTCGTAAATAGCGAGCAAAGTGTCATAGATGTGATGCACTTTATAACGCGATAATTTCGGATTATATCCTTCGTCTTCAAGTTCGATGGATACATTCAAAAGTCCGCCTGCATTGATGACGAAATCAGGAGCGTACAAAATGCCCCGTTCTTTCAACATCACAGCATGGTGGTCTTTCAAGAGCTGGTTATTCGCGCATCCGGCAATCGCCTTGCACTTAAACTCAGGAATGGTCTGATCATTGATGATTCCTCCTGCAGCGCAGGGAGCAAATACATCGCACTCCACTTTCCAAATTTGGTCTGGGTCCACTGTCTTCGCACGGTATTTTTTCGCGAAATATCTCAATTTCTCAGTATCGGTGTCCGCCAAAATCAAATCGGCGCCCGCCCAGAACAGTTGATCGACTAAAAAGCCGCCCACATTTCCGAGCCCTTGGATCGCAACCTTTTTACCTTCAAGGGAATCGCTATTGTAAAGCCGCTTTACAACAGACTGAATGCCTCTAAAAGTTCCCCAAGCGGTGAAAGGTCCTGGATCGCCGCTGCTGCTTTGATGCGGCAGGCCAACAACGTACTTGGTCATTCTTCTGATGACTTTTACATCTTCGCCGGTGCAGCCCATGTCTTCGGCGCAAATATACATCCCGCCCAGTTTTTCAACGGCTGCCCCGAAAGCCATGAGGAGCTCTGGCGTTTTTTCTGTTTTAGGATCGGCGATGATGACGCTTTTGCCTCCGCCGAATCCCACTTCAGCGATCGCCGATTTGTAGGTCATGCCTTTGGCCAAGCGAAGCGCATCTTCTAATGCAGCATCAAAGTTGGGGTATTTTCGAATTCGTGTTCCGCCGAGAGCAGGCCCGAGCATGGTGTTATGGATGGCGATGATTGCGGTCAAACCGACTTTCTTATCAGTGACTTTGACGACTTTTTCGTAGCCTTTTACGATCAATTTTTCGAACTGAAGCGACTTTTGGCTTTCGTGCAATAACGCTGCCAACTGCTTTTTGGGATCTTGAACTTTTTTTTCCAAAAGTTGACTACTCATAACGCCTTCCTTACCCAGAGAATTTTTGGAACAATATACCATGCGCTCTCAACAAAAGCAAGCAACTCAACAAAATCTTTACTTGGCAATTGCAAGAGCAACTTTTTCATGATCCCGCCAGTCAAAAAAGCTCATTGATGATAAAGGCATTATATAGTAAGGTTGTATTCCAAGATTTTTTGAGGATAGTATGGCCACAGCTCTCAGCATAACCGCTGAACAAAAAAACGAATTATTGAAATTCTTAAAAAAGAATCGGGGCGCCGATTTAGTCACTGTTTATCTCGCTTTTGTAGAAGAAAAATATCATTTAAAACCTGTCTTGTTTCCACGAGATAAAACGATCTACCAAAGCATTGAAGACCTCATTAAGATCCTCGAGGCGGGAGGAAAACTGTGGCGCGAAACCGAAATCACCGTCCAATTCGGCCAGCAAAGCGTCAATGAAGACACAAAAAAGATTTACATCTGCCCATTCACCGGCAAGGTTTTCGGCGATAATACCTGCCCAAACCCGCAAGACGCCATCTATGACTGGGTCGCAAAATGCCCAGAAAATAAAGAGCGAGTCGGCGGCCTTCCAGTTAAGCGATTCTTCGTCTCCGAAGATCCCGAAGTGATTAAAAATTACATCAGCGAAAGAAAATCATCGATTAAGAAAGTTGTTTTCTCTTCCGCCGTTACCGGAAAACTCTTCAACAGCAAAGCGGCCGTTATCGACGATTTCAAAAAGAACCATGTGAAACAGCTCACGCTGCTTGAGGTTCAAAACCAAAACCGGTTCCAAATCGAAGAACATTTCCTCGGCTTTATCCAAAAACACCTAACTGAAGATAAAATCGCCGGATTTGTCGAAGCCCTTTCGCAACATCCCGAATTCGAACCCTATTTAGAAAAATGGGTCGAATCGGATTAAGAGACTATCCCCTGAAAAGCGCCGAAGAGACACTTGCCTTTGGCGCATTCATAGCTAAACATATAGAAAAAAATACCATTCTCGCTCTGACAGGCAACCTCGGAGCCGGCAAAACTACCTTTGTGCAAGGGCTAGCACAAGGCCTCGGCATTTTAGAACCCATCCAGAGTCCAACATTCATCTTATTGAATGTTTACGAAGGACTTGCCCATTTTGATTTATACCGGTTGAAAAACGCGGAAGATTTTCGAAGTTTAGGCTTTGAAGAGTACTTCGATCAGATGATATGCGCCATCGAATGGCCCGACAGGATTCAAGAGTTACTCCCTTCGAAGACGATTCATATCCATTTTGAATATGATCAGGGAGGGCGGACCGCAAAAGTATTATGAAAGCACGTTTTCTAATTTCCACCTTGTCGGAATTCCCCATATTGAAAGACCCTCGGGGAAATATTTTGCCTGAACTTGCCCTTGCAGGCAGATCGAATGTGGGCAAATCCAGTCTGATCAACGATCTATTTGGAGAGGGTGTGGCAAAAACCTCCGCTACGCCTGGCAAAACTCAGCTGATCAATTTTTTCTCCATCGATGACAAGTTTCTCGTAGTTGATCTGCCGGGATACGGTTTTGCAAAAGCGCCTTTGGAAGAGATCCAAAAATGGTCGAAGGCTATCGATGCCTACATCAATGGAAGACCTAACTTAAAATTGATCTTGCTCCTCGTCGATTGTCGGAGAGAATTATGCCAAGAAGACATAACTCTCATCGAGTGGGCAAAGGCGAAAGAAATTCCCCTTTTGTTGATTTTGACCAAAACTGATAAACTCAATCGATCAGAAAAAGACGCGCTATTAAAAAAATACCCTGACGCGATTCCCTACACGGTTATGAAGCCCATTTCGCGGCATCTCGTCAAAAAAAGGATAGATGAAATTTTATGGGATTGATCCGCCAAGATATTTTCGTGTGCATCGATTGCGAATCGACAGGACTCGATCCTGACAAAGACCGGATCATTGAAATCGCTGTTGCCAGATTCACATTTGATCAAATACTGCAGTCCTTTGAAACGCTTGTCGATCCAGAATGCGAAATCCCTCAAATTTCCCAAGACATCCATAAAATCTCATCGGACATGCTGCAAGGCAAACCCAAAATTGCCCAGGTTCTGCCCGATCTTTTGAAAATGATCGACGGCCATGTGATTGTAGGCCATGGAATAGGTTTTGACATCAGTCTGATCGCTGCAGAAGCCAAACGGCACCAAATTCCCACCAATATTGAAAAACAAAAATTCATCGACACCCTGAGACTCGCCCGCCTTTATGGCGAAAGCCCTATCAATTCCTTAGAAAAACTAAGGCAGCACTTCAACATCGAGCCAGAAGGGGCTCATCGGGCCATGAGCGATGTGACCGTCAATATCGAGGTGTTTAAGTACCTCACAAAGACTTTTCAAACCACCGAGCAAATCTTCGAAACGCTAAAAAAGCCGATCAAACTCAAAGTGATGCCGCTTGGAAAACACAAGGGCCGCAAATTCGATGAAATCCCCATTGAATACCTCCTTTGGGCTGAGAGAAAAGATTTCGACCAAGATCTCCTTTTTTCGATCCGTTCCGAGCTGCGCAACCGCAAAAGAGGCGGCGGCTTCGAGCAATCGACCAATCCTTTCGCTGATCTTTAATTTTTTTACCGCAGAAAAATAATTTTCTCTGTGGTATCGATAGTGTTAGTATGCAGAAATTGAAGCTGAAGGATCTCGACGTCAGAGGAAAACGGGTGCTCATGCGGGTCGACTTCAACGTCCCCATGGAAAAAGGGCATATCACTGACGATTCCAGAATCCGCGCCGCCTTACCATCGATTGAGTATGTTCTAAGCCACGGCGGGTCTCTTATTTTGATGAGCCATTTAGGCAGACCAAAAGCAAAACCTGAAAAAGAATTTTCCCTAGCTCCCTGCGCAAAAAGACTTTCCGAACTCATTAAAAAACCGGTGGCTATGGCGGGAGACTGCGTCGGGACTGAGGTGGAAAAAATGGCAAAGGGATTGAAGAGCGGAGAGATTTTGATGCTCGAGAATTTGCGCTTCCATTCCGGCGAAGAAGCGCCAGATAAAGACCCCGCTTTTGTAAAAAGCCTTGCTGCACTCGGCGACTGCTATGTGAATGATGCATTCGGAACTGCGCATAGAGCCCACGCATCGACAGCTGCGATCGCCAAATTTTTCCCAAATGCGTCTGCTATGGGGTTTCTCATCGAAAAAGAAGTAGAAGAATTGTCTCCTCTGCTTACAAATCCAAAAAGACCATTTTATGCCATCATTGGAGGGGCCAAAATCTCTACAAAAATCGGCGTAATCAAACAACTGCTCCAGAAAGTCGACGCTCTCTTCATCGGAGGAGGAATGGTGTATACATTCCTAAAAGCAGGTGGAATCGACATCGGCGCCTCGATTTGCGAAAATACAAGCGAAATTGAAAGTTTGCCAAGAGATAAATTGCGATTGCCAAAAGATCTCGTTATTGCTGACCGATTTGCCAATGATGCAAAAGTGAAAACCGTTCTCGCAAATGAGAATATTCCTCCCGGTTGGCAAGGAATGGATATCGGTCCTCAAACCATTCAAGAATGGTCTAAAGAATTGCAAAATGCAGCTACTGTGTTCTGGAACGGTCCGCTCGGGGTTTTCGAAATGCCCCATTTTGCAAATGGGACTCACCGGATTGCCGAATGCCTCGCAAATGCAAAAGCAAAAACCATCATCGGCGGCGGCGATTCAGTTGCAGCGATTGAACAAATGGGATTGCAAAAACAATTCGCTCATCTTTCCACTGGCGGCGGTGCATCTCTCGAATTTTTGGAATTCGGCCATCTGCCAGGCATCGACGCGCTCACAAATAAATAGTTCAACTATCGGAAAATCACACCAACTGTTCATAATTAAAACGTATGAAAAAGTTTGCATTTATTTTTCTTACCGCTCTGCTGTGCGCAGAAGAAACTGCTGTCTCTTTGGAAAAAGAGCAAGCAACAAAATTTGGCTATTTTTCTTTCGGCGGATGCGGATGGGTTCTGCCTGTCATGAGTCCTGAGGCTGCAGTCGGCCTAAGAAAATTGACAGCCAAACACGCTTGGGACATTCAAAGCGGCGCCTCTTTAACAGGAACCTATGTTTGGGGCCAAGTTTCGTACCTCCACTTTTTTATCCCCACCAACACATCTTCTTACGCTTCCCCATATCTAGGGATCGGGCTTAGCGGAGGATACGCGAGACTAAAAGATTTAGATTACAGTTTTAATAGGAATTCCCCATATATCAACGTTCCTATTACAGTTGGTTTCCAATGGGGCGAAAACCAAAGAAATCAATTTTTTCAAATTCAATTTTCTCCTTTATTGATTACTACTGCCTCATTTGGGGTGGGTTTTTAGATCCTCATTTAATTTAATGAGGAAATATGCCATGCTATGAGCACATAAACCTAGGGAAGAGATCGACTCTTTATGCAGGAAGATAGCGGAGCCAAATTCGGGAAATGGCGCTCCTTGTTCTGGCCGATCCATCGTTGGGAATTGAAGAAATTCATCCCAATGTTTTTCATGTTCTTCCTCATTTCGTTCAATTATAACGCGCTGCGCGCATGTAAAGATTCTCTTGTCGTTACTGCCCCCCATTCCGGCGCAGAAGCCATCCCATTCATCAAAGTGTGGGCCATTTTGCCTGGGGCTCTCCTTTTAACTTATTTGTTTACCCGCCTCTCGAACCGTTTCAACCGAGAAAAAGTTTTTTACATCATGATGTCCATCTTTTTGGGCTTCTTTTTCTTATTTACTTTCGCTCTTTTTCCAGCTCAGGACTTTTTTCATCCGAATGTCTTAGCAGACAAATTGCAGGCTATGCTGCCAAAAGGGTTCGGCGGCCTCATTGCTATGTTCAGAAACTGGACCTTTACCCTCTTTTATGTGATGTCCGAACTTTGGGGAACAGCCATTTTAAGCGTATTGTGGTGGGGATTTGCGAATGAAGTGACCCGGGTCGGGGAAGCAAAGAGATACTACGGCCTTCTTATGATCGGGGCCAACATAGCAGGAATTATTTCAGGACAGGCATCGGTGATGCTGAGCAACAATACATTCCTTGCGTCCATTCCTTACGGTAAATGCAGCTGGGACCAATCCATTCTCTTTTTGAATTGCCTTATCATCGTTTCCGGGGTCGTGACCATGGCCGTCTATCGCTGGCTCAACCACAATGTGATCCGGCCGAGCGAGCACCATGCTCCTCCTGAAAAAATTAAGATGTCGATGCGCAAAAACTTTGCATACCTCGCAAAGTCAAAATATTTGCTTTGCATCGCCCTCATCGTTCTTACCTACAATATCTCCATCAATTTGATTGAAGTCGTTTGGAAAAACCAGATTAAGCAGCTTTATCCGAATCCAGCCGAGTATAACATCTACATGGGCGAAGTGATGACCTTGATGGGGATTATCGCGACTGTTACGGCTGTTTTAACAGCCTTTGCCATCCGCAGGTTCTCTTGGACATTCAACGCCCTCATTCCTGCCGTTATCATGATGGTCACAGGGATTGGCTTTTTCCTCTTGGTTCTCTTCCCGAACTCAGGCCTGACCTGGATCGCAGCCATGATGGGATCCACCCCTCTTGCATTGAGCGTCGCACTTGGAGGCTTCCAAAACTGTTTGGGACGCGCCTCTAAATACACGATCTTTGATGCAACCAAAGAAATCGCTTTCATTCCACTCAACCAAGAATCCAAGCAAAAAGGGAAAGCGGCTATCGATGGCGTCGGCTCTCGTATCGGCAAATCTGGCGGATCTGTCATCCACCAAACACTCATTCTGATTTTCTCTTCGATCGCCGCATGCACCCCGTATGTGGCAGGTATTTTCCTCGTCGTGATCCTTGTTTGGATCTTATCCGTTGTGTCTCTTGGAAAGCGTTTCGACAGCCTTACCAAACCTGTCATGGCTAAAGAGCCTGCATAAGAACTATTATCCATTCGTTTCTTAGAAGCTGGGCTTGCCAAGATCAGGGTCTCCCATGTCTTTAGGCGGGGGGAGATGGTTTGTTCGCGGAGACAAAAGAGGCTCTAGGACTTCCGCTTTTTGCTTTCCGTATACAATCGTTTTTAGTTTTGGGCAGTTTCCTTTGAATGTATTTGAAATTTGAGAAATCAGAGTAGCATCCAAAAAAATCTCCCTCAGCTGTTCCCATCTGAGATCGAGGATAAAATAGGGTATCGCGGTGAGTTCTAACTGAGAAAAATCAAACCTTTGAACTTTCCTCACATAATCTGGGTTATCCAAGACTTTTAGAATTGCTTCTGCGGTATTCGGCAAAGGTTCTTGATCTTGTCTTGTGTAAAATCCAACTCGCAAAAATTCTTGCCGCAAGGCCCATAGAGAGCGGGTGACATTCAAATAGGCTTGCAAGATTTGATCACACCGCATCCACTGTTCTTGCAAATTGCCATTATTGTTAATCTCAAGCTCGACCCCCAAAACATCGAGCTGGTCTAGATAATATTGCGTCACTTGCTCTGGATCTAAATCAATCTTCCCCCCTTCTGGAATAGGCTCAGGCGAATCGATAATTCCGGTAATAAAAACATACATTCTTTTACAAGAAGGATCCCTCATTCTCCGATCGGCTTCATCCATAACCCAAGGGATTGCGGAAAGATCAACGATCTCATCTGTGAAAATTTCTACATCGGGACGAAGCGCTCTGCATTCTGCAATCGCAAAGGGATCAATCGGAAGACTATATGCAAGCGAAAGATATTTTAGGCTTTTGCATCCTTTCACCAATGTAAAAAATCCGCGGACAGTATAGGGGCTGCAATCGGACAAGGTGACTTTTTCAAGCTTTGGCAAACCTGCCATGAGCTGCATAGCTGTGTCTGTTACTGGCATCTGGCAAAAATAGATCTCTCTCAACTCGCTCCAAGGCTGAACTCCTTTTCTCGGAGAAAACATTACTTCAATCCCTCTCGAAGTGATGTCGGGAAGAAGACCGAGATATAGGACTTTTGCCCGCTCGAGCTGTGCAAGTGTAATCAATTCTGAATAGCCAAAAAGATTGGATTCATAAATACGAACCCACTCCATCTCAGGAAAGCGTTTGATCAAAGCCGATAAAGATTCAAGCGGGATCACGCCGGATAGATCCATTCCTCTTTGTTTCATCGGAAAATTGAATGTTGAAACAACTGCTTCGCTCGGCAGCATGAGAGCGCTCCGATGTTTGAAGATCGGATTGGTTGAAGACATCCGAAAGACTTCCATTGAATCAGGGAGATTTGGCAGATATTCAGGATCGAGGATGTCTTGACCATCCTCATTCACTTCTAAAAGCGGACCATTTCTTCCTCGATTGAGCTCTAGGATGGTTTCATGAGGGATATTGCAGCCCTTGACTTTGATCTGCTGTAGTCCTGCGCACTCTTTTAAACACAAAAACATCTCTGAGTTGAATTTAGGACATGAGCTGAAATCGACGCATCTCAAAGCAGGACTTTTTGCCAGCCTTTGGACCAATTTGACAGAAATATCCATCATGGAAGTGAGTCCAAAAACCCTCAGCCGCTCCAATGGCAGCTCAGCGATACCCTTTTCAGTTACTTTGGGACAAGATACAATCCTGACTGTATGCAATCCCTCCAATCGCGACAACAAAGAAACACCTTCATCGGTCAGGGTTGCACATTTTGAAAGAACGACCTCCTGGACGCCTGGAAACCTTTGAATCAGAATAATTAAATGCGCATCAGAAAAATCGGCGCCAGAAAAGTCAAACTTTTTTACAGAGGCAATTTCATCATCGGCAAATGGATGCGTTTCTAACTGCTCGGGGGTGACATCTCCTGATAAGATCAGCTTGAGAAGAACCTGATTCAATGTATCTGTGATCAAACTGAACTGCGGCTTAAGAAATATGGGGCTATCAGTTTGGAATGAAACTCGTTTAGCGGAATCTGAACTTGGACTGGACTTTAAAATGCCTTTAGCGACTTGAGCCGCCTTAGAATTATTTTTGATTGGCTCTTTGACTTCATATTGATCGAAATTACCCGAGGTTTTCCTTTCAACAGCGCTCATGACACCCTCAATTTAAGAGTGACGATGCTAGCATAAAGTAAAAATTTAAGTAGACAAAAAAAGGGATCTTTTTGAAGAAAAAAGAGATGGCGGCATACCGGACATACCCCTTAAGAACCACACTTGTGGTGGCAGTACTGACCACTGCGGTCTTTATGATCGCGATCATTGTCATCAGCTCAGGGCTCCCTGCCTATTTCCGGACCGAAAAGACGTTTAAACTTCTATGGCAAGACCTAGCCATCCAAGTGTCAGAAAATGCAACTGAACAGACGCTCAAATATTTCCAAGATGCGCCGATTACAACCAAAGTGATCGAAGGGCTTGTCGAGGAAAGCCAGTTAACTCCAGATAATTTCGAGACGATTTTCGACATTTGCTACAGAGTTTTGAAAGCAAATCCTAATTTTGTGAACGTTTTTTATGTTTCTAAAGACAAAGCTTTTTACGGTGTCTTGGAAATCGACAATCGATTTGTGGGATCTTACAGAAAAATGCAGCACACTAAAAATTTCCGAATAGGCGAAGGAAATAAATGGGTTCAAAGCGATGAGACGACGGATGATTACGATCCGGAAAAACGCCCCTATTGGAAAACTGCAATGACGCATCCCGAAGGAGGGTGGACAGATCCCTACATCTTCGCTACAACGAAGGCCCGCGGCTATACTTATGTCATTGGTCAAACAAGTCCAACAGGAATCATTGGATATTGGGGCATCGATTTCCAAATCGACCATTTAAGCGAATTCATCAAAACGTTAAAACTGGGCAATCAGGGCGCTGCCTGGATTGTGGCCCAGGATGGAATGATTATCGCTCAAACGAGCGATGCATCTTTGCCTCCGCTTGGCAATAGCGGTTTTTTTTCTTTTGGAAATCGAATTTACTATGTAAATCCTTTTCCAGATCAATGGAAAATCCCGTGGAAAGTGGTCACAAGCGTTCATGAAAATGATTATATCCGCCCTATCCGCAAAACCGCGCTCTATTCCCTTCTTTACGGGATCATTCCCTCTGTTCTTTTTCTCCTATTTTCGGCCGGCTTCTTCGGAAGAGTATCGATACGCTTGAAAGAGATTGCTTGGGAAATGGATGAACTCAGCCACCTTACATTTAAAGAGCGCCCTTCAGACCGCATCCTTTCCCGCATCCGCGAGATCAATATGATGAACCGATCGATCATCCATCTGCGAGCTGGTTTGGAATCGTTTTCAAAATATATTCCGGTCAATCTTGTCAAAAAACTGATCTCATCAGGGCAGGCGGCCGCAGCCGGAGCTGAGAAAAAGCAAATTACGGTTCTTTTTACTGACTTGTCGGGATTCACTTCGATGGCTGAAAGCCTGAATGCGAATGAAGTCACAGATATCGTTGTAGAATTTTTAACTGCAGTAAGCAACGAAGTGCATCGTGAAAAAGGGATCATCGATAAATTCATCGGCGATGCGGTCATGGCTTTATGGGGAACCCCCGAACCAATGGAAAATCATGCGCTCGCCGCCTGTCGCGCCGCTCTTGCCATCCAAAAAAATTTAGCATCCAATCCAAAAATGAAACATCGGATTGGGATCAATACTGGTATGGCGATGGTGGGCAACTTTGGCTCCAACGAACGGCTTGATTATACAGCGATAGGCGATACAGTAAACGTCGCATCGCGGCTTGAAAAGCTTTCAAAACAGCTAGGCGTGCAAATTTTGATTGGTCCAGATACAGCGAGCGCTGTTGAAAAATTCATGGATGTGCGACCTTTGAAATCAGTTCACGTAGAAGGAAGAGAAGCCCCTCTTCTGGTTTACGAACTGATCGGAGAAAAAAACGGATGAAAAAGAGCATCTTCTTTCTGCTTTTCACTTCTTTTCTAGCCTCCCAGGAATGCGAAACAGGACCCCGCCCCTGCCGGATCGATGTAAAGCATCTCGAATACCAAGGGATCGGTTTCAATCAAGGCTATACCTCTCTCGATCTATTCCTATCCCACCCCGATCCAATTTGGGATTCAGCTTATTGTTTTTTAGATACAAGAGCCCATGTGTTCAATAATGGAAGGCCAGCAGTAAACGCAGGCGTTGGATGCCGATACGTTTTTGATTCGCTTCTAGATGCTATTGGGATCAACGCTTATTACGACTACCGGAATTCCAAAAGAAAAAATTACAACCAAATTGGGGTCGGGCTTGAATATCTCCTGAACCGCTGGGAGTTTCGAGTCAACGGCTATTTCCCTTTTGGGAAACGAGTGAGCGACCTTTTCGATCTGGGCTTTTCTCACTTCACGGGCCACTCTGTCTTTGTGAGCCGTAAACACGAATTTGCAATGATTGGCTGCGATGGGGAAGCGGGATGGCACTTTGCAAACTGGAATCAGAACGATTTTTATCTCGGAGCAGGACCCTATTATTTCCAAGGGCATTTAGGAAAACCGGCAATCGGCGGGAAAGTTAGGCTAAAGGGAAGATTTGGGAAATTTTTGAGCTTAGAGATTGGCGATTCCTATGATGCGGTCTTTCATAACCGCTTCCACGGAGAAATTGCTCTCACATTCTCATTCGGGCCCAAACACAGGCCCTATTCTTGTCCAGATCTAAACACCTTTCAAAAATGGGTCTATGATCCGCCGAATCGAAATGAAATGATCGTTCTCGACACTCGGAAAAAGACGAGCATCGCTATCGATCCGATGAACGGACTCCCTTATGTTTTCTGGTTCGTCGATAATACAAGCCATTCAAGCGGCACTTTTGAAAGTCCTTATCCAACGCTTGCTGAAGCTCAGGCAAGTTCTCGAGCCGATGACGTGATCTATGTATTTCCAGGAGATGGCACAGCTACAGGAATGGATCAAGGAATTGTACTCAAAGACAATCAGCAATTCCTAGGCTCCGGAACGGCTCAGCAGCTTCAAACAACCCTAGGAACAGTGACCATTCCAGCCTTAACAAGCACAATGCCTTCTATTACCTATCAAGGGATCGTGTCTCCTTCGGATGTCGTTTCTTTATCGAATAATAACGTTGTTTCAGGTTTCATCATTCAATGTATGAATATCAATGGTCTCTCCGATACTCGAGGCATTGGTCAATCCAATCCTCTAACTTCGATCAAAAACCTCACTGCCATCAATAATTTCATCATCG
The DNA here is from genome assembly GCA_019694475.1 of Parachlamydiales bacterium. Classification (GTDB taxonomy): domain Bacteria; phylum Chlamydiota; class Chlamydiia; order Chlamydiales; family SM23-39; genus REEB52. The sequence goes on along the minus strand of JAIBBX010000004.1, from coordinate 217,557 downwards.
GCGGCGCGGGCAGCAACATCGGCATCGAACTGCAAAACGTGGGCGGAAATGTATTGGTAGCGGACAATCTCATCAGCATGTCGCTCGCCGATTCTGAAACAGGGATCCATATCGTTAATTCCAATATCAATACAGCAAAATATCAGATACAAAATAACGTTATCTCCTGCTCTAATCCAATCATCATCAACCAAGTCGATTGCTCAAATCTTCAAATGACGCTCGCAGACAATTCGATTCAGGGAGCCATGCAAGGAATTTTATTCAATGTGGCAGACACGGGCTTATTTCCCAATAATTCACTCGCCATCCGAAACAACTCCATCATAGAGCTGAATGACTGCATGGATTTACAAATTATTGGGGAATCAAGCTTCGAGCTCTATATAACCGATAATACTTTGACCAGCTCTGCAACATGTCTCAGACTTGAGCCTGCAGTTAATAGCAGATCGACCTCTGTGATTTCAGGCAATACAATGACTGTGATCAACGGCAGCAATCCGTTGAACATTTCGATGTCAGGAAATGCCGTTCATACAGCCACTGTGACTGGGAACAATTTCAAAGCTGTAGATATTGATAGCGCATTTGTAACGGCCGTGAATGCAGCTGCATTCTCTGGAGTATTTAGGGACAACATTTTTGAAAACGAAATTACTTTTGGCTTGCATGTGCAGCCGCAATCGACAATTCCAATGAATTTGGAAATTACAAACAACCAATTTATTGGCGGATTTTTTGGCTTAAATATCGATTCAAATGCAAATTTCAATGCTTCAATCGACCAGAATATTTTCAGCAATCATTCGAATGCCAGCATCAACATTTCAACGGTCGCTGCAACGGATACTGTGCTCCAGATTCATGATAACACATTCAATGCGCCCGCTAGCCGTGCAGCGATTATTACAAATAGCGGGAACTCTCTTTGCCTTTCTTTCATCGATAACACATCCAACCCCATTCAAACCTATTCATCTGCACCGCAAGGAGTCTATTTCTTCCAGAATAACGCTGGGACATTCAATCTAGAGCCGATTTCCAGCAATACTGGACTCTTTGACTTTATGGGCGGCATCACAAACGTTCCACAAGGAACCTGTCCTTGATGGAAATACAGACGAATAAACCGCTCGGCTTTTTCCAATTGGTAATGATCAACGTCATTGCTGTTGACAGCATCCGAACGCTTACTTTTTCCGCAGTCTATGGATTCAGCCTTGTCTTTTTCTACATCTTGATGGGCCTTCTGTTTTTTATTCCGACCGCGCTTGTTTCTGCGGAACTTGGGACTGGCTGGCCCAATAGAGGCGGCATTTATGTTTGGGTGCGCGAAGCTTTTGGCAAAAATTTGAGCTTGGTCACAATTTGGCTCAACTGGATTTACAATGTGATCTGGTATCCGACGATTATGGCTCTCATCACAGGAACAATCGCCTATCTTTTCAATCCAGAACTTGCAAATGACAAGTTTTATATGTGCGCGTCCGTCCTCATTCTTTATTGGATTGCAACTCTCATCAATTGCTATGGGATGAAAACATCGAGCTTGCTGAGCGTTTTGGGGGCGCTTGTCGGCACGCTTTTGCCAATGGCTCTAATTACCCTCATGGGAATCGTTTGGATCATTAAAGGCAATCCGATGCAAATCGAATTTTCCTGGCACAGTTTTTTCCCAAAACAGGCCGAATCCGATAACCTCGCCTTCCTCACAAACGTTCTATTCGGCCTTCTCGGTCTTGAAATGGCAGCCACTCACGCATCTGAAATGCGCAATCCCAAACGGGATTATCCGCGATCTCTCTTAACCGCTGCTGTCATCATTCTCTGCACAATCATTTTCGCCTCATTAGCAATCGCGATCGTTGTGCCCGATAAGGATTTAAGCCTTGCAACAGGCGTTATGCAGGCATTTAAAGCCTTTTTAGATGCATACCACATGCCTTGGATGCTCCCTATCATTGCATTATTCATTGTGTTGGGCGCATTCAGCCAAGTGGGCGCCTGGATCATCGGCCCCACAAAAGGGCTTCTCGTCGCGGCTCAAGACGGATCTTTGCCAAAATGGCTTTCAAAAACAAATGCCCACGATGTCCCTTCGCGCATTCTCATTCTCCAAGCGGTCATCGTCTCCGCCCTATCTCTTGTTTTCATCATTGTTCCTACTGTGAATAACGCATACTGGATCCTTTCGGTCATCACTGCGCAGCTATCGCTTCTCGTCTACTTCGCCCTTTTTGCAGCAGCAATCAAACTCCATTACCGCCAGCCCCATGTCGAACGCTCATTCCGCATCCCAGGGAAAAAATTGGGAATCTGGGCTGTCTGCGCCCCCGGAGCTTTGACAAGCATCATCGTCATCCTCATTGGATTTATCCCTCCCGCTCAAGTCCCTTTCCATAGCATCTTTTTCTATGAATTGATCCTCCTCGCCAGCATGGTTATTTGCTGTTTAATCCCCCTTCTTTTTCTAAAAAAACCTCGAATAGTTCGCTAATTCCTTATCATTTATAATATACATGCTTTACAAAAAATAATTTTTAGTGTTTGTAAGAAATTAATACCCAAGTGATTTCAAAACTTGGGATTTTGGCAAAATCGGCGCCTCAGATTTGAAGCAGCGAAGCGGCGTCGAAGCAGCGCAACTTAAATAAGTTGCGTGATGCAGACGGCTTTAAAGGTGAGGATGCCGACGAAGCCAAAACAAAAGTTTTGAATTTACTTAGGTATAATGGACTCCCTCATACAATTTATCTTTGAGAACGCACCGTACGCGCATTGGATTGTTTTTAGCGCTTTGATGCTGGCTGGACTGAATGTGCCGATCAGCGAAGATCTGATGATTATTTTCAGCGCGGTTCTTGCTGCAACGGTCGTTCCAGAAAATACCTACAAACTCTTTATGGGGGTGTTTTTAGGAGCCTACATTTCCGACTGGGCTTGCTATTGGCTTGGCCGCCATTTCGGGCCAAAATTGTGGAATATCAAATGGTTTGCTCGCAGCTTCGACAGAAAAAAGATCGATCAAATCCACGAATATTACAACAAATATGGCTTCATGACCCTGCTTGTAGGCCGTTTCATTCCCTTTGGCGTACGCAATGGACTTTTTTTAACGGCAGGACTCGGGAAGATGCCTTTTGGGAAATTTCTGCTCAGCGATGGAATCGCCTGCGTCATTTCAAATACGGTGCTATTTACCTTAGCCTATCATGTAGGAAAGAACTATGAAGTCCTGATCTCTATGGTCAAAACATTCAATATTTTCCTTTTCAGCGCCTTTGCTGTCGCGGGAATTGCCTTCTTTTGGTATAAAAGAAGAAAAAAAGCAGCCACTTAGGCAATCATATATTCATGTTCAGTGCATCAAACAGTCTATCTTTTATCCGGGCACCTCTTGCTTTTTTATTTTTGCAAGAAAACACGACGCTTCGGATTATCGCAATCCTTCTTGCAATGATCACCGATTCCATTGATGGATATTTGGCGAGAAGAAGCCAATCAGTGAGCCGTTTTGGCGCCATTCTCGATCCCACCATGGATAAATTTTTCGTCTATTTTGCAATGACTGTCCTTTTCCTCGAAAACCGGCTTGGCGCATTCGAACTTACTGCCATGCTTTCCCGCGACTTTTTTCTCTGCCTCTACGGGTTTATGATGCTTGTAACAAAGCGGTGGAAATCAATTGTATTTCGGGCCATTCGGTGGGGGAAAGTCACCACAGCGCTGCAATTCGTCGTACTCGTCGGAATCGTTCTTGGCTTCACCTTCCCCTGGTACCTCTATGTCTCTTTTGTAATTATGGGATGGCTGGCCTTTCTGGAGCTCTTTCAGCCCCGAACATCACACGCCTAAGATACTTACATTCAACAACTTGATTTTCTGTTTCAAAAAACCCTCAATTTTGATAAAATTGTAGAACAAAATTTTGAAAAACACATGAGCACGTATCCATTATTCTTATCCCCCACATCGCATAAAGTGCGCGTCCAATTAACTCCTGGGGCGAATAAAGAAAATGTCGCTTACGGAATTGAGAATCAGGACACCGGCGATTTATATGTTGGGACCACCAAAAGAAAATGCAGCAAACGCATCAGAGAACATGTATCGAATCTCAATAGCACAAAAAGCCGGGGCCAAGCAAAAGTCTATCAATCAGTGCGAGAGGCTTTAGACAGCCAGCAAAAAGTTGTCGCGAAAATTTTAGAAGAAGTTCCGCCCGATCAAGATTTAGGGCATAAAGAAAAAGCTTTGATCGCCGATTTAAGGCCGACTCTGAATGGCAACAAAGGCGGCAGACCTGTAAAACTGAAGCAGCGCAAATTATCTAAACCACTTCCACGAACAACCCCTGAAAAATCCTATCCCTTGCGAAACAGAGCTGGAAAAATAACCGCAGAATGGACACCTTCAGTTCGAAAAACAAAAGATGTGGGTTTTGTCTATCGATTCAAGGACAATCAAACCGGAAAAAGCTACGTAGGACAAACCGTTCAACAACCTCCAACCAAACGAATGCGTCGCCATTTAAATTTCGCAAACCAGCCCGAAAAAGACAACGATAGAGAATTTTATCAGGAATTAAGAAGACGCCCCGAAGATTTTACTGTGGGCCTTATCGCTGAAGTTCCCAAAGAAGAATTAGATGCCGCAGAAAGAGAGTTAATCAAAGTGAAAAGCGCCTTTACTGACGGCTATAACGGCAATCAAGGCGCCGCAAATTAAGTTCCTCTTGACCGATTCATATACCAAAGTAACATTCCCACAACAGCAATGACCCCTGCAACAAGAACTCTCTTCATGCGGGTTTCTGAATCGTGAGTGTGTTCTTTTCCCCCATGACTATGCGCGTGGTTTGTATCTGTGCATGCAGGATCATGATGAGTTCTACGATGTGTTGGACTTGCCATAAAAAAACTCCTTTTAAAGGCGAAAAACTTTAGCGCACCATTTGATTTCCACTCAATCTAAAAAGATTTTTTATCCATTTCCCTTTTCATGCGTTTCATGTATTCTGAGAATAATCTAAAGAGGATTGCACTATGGAAATTCAACGTGAATCGATTTTTGTCTCAGCGCTGCGTTCGTTCTGCAAAATGTTTTTTGCAGTATGCGGGATCTTTCTTGCCATCATTGTGATGTCGCTGCTCTACAATTCCATTTCAGACACCGCGACATCTCCCACAGAAGCAAAAACGAAAGTCAAATATCTTCCAGATGCAAATGGCAATCGGGAAAGCTCTTCCACAAGCCCTGTAATCCTTCAAATCAGCGTCCACGGAGTCATTGGCGACGCAACAAATGGAATTGACTCGAAGACCGTTCAAAACATTCTTTTAGACTCTCGGACCGGAGACTTTAAAAACGACCGAGTGAAAGGAATATTGCTCCATATGAATACCCCGGGCGGCACAGTTGTCGACTCGGACAACATCTACCGGATGCTTAGAGAGTATAAAGCTCGATACAAAGTGCCTGTATTTGCCTTTGTAGATGGTCTTTGTGCGTCGGGCGGCATGTACATCAGCTGCGCTGCAGATCAAATGTATGCAGGCCCAGCCAGCATTGTTGGTTCTGTCGGCGTCATTATTGGCCCCTTTTTCAACGTAGTCGATGCCCTTGGCAAAGTAGGCGTCATCTCCAAAACGATTACAGAGGGTTTGGACAAAGACATGATGACTCCATTCCGCACATGGAAACCGGATGAAGATGCATCGCTCAAAGCAGTAACCGCTTATTTTTATCAGCAGTTTGTCGATATTGTTACCGCTGCTAAACCTCGGCTGGACAAAACAAAATTGATCAAAGAATATGGCGCTAAAGTGTTCGATCCTATGACAGCACAAGAATATGGCTATGTCGACGTTGCCGACGCAACTCGCGATACGACTCTCTTAGCTCTTCTTAAGCAGGCAGGCATCGATCCATCTCATACTTATCAGGTGGTCGAGTTAGAGCCAAAGAGCGAATTTTTATCTACCCTGTTCAATTCAAAATCGCCTCTTTTTACAGGCCGCATTGAACATACTTTGAACACAGGCGCCCCGCAGATCCGCGATCAAGTGGCATACCTGTATCAACCAATGATGGAGTAATATGGATTTGACCCCTTATTCAGCCGCCGCCCGCAATCTTAGACCGGGCATTTATGAACACTTTAAGGGGAAAAAATACAGATTGCTGCACATTGCACGCCACAGCGAGACTCTTGAAGAGCTTGTGGTTTATCAACAACTCTATGGCACGGGCGACGTTTGGGTTCGCCCGCTTGCCATGTTTGTAGAAACTGTAGACGGAAAGCCTCGCTTCCGTTTCGTCGAATAATTATGGAAAGAATTTACATTTTAGATGCGGTCAATTACCTCTTCCGCTCCTACTACGCAATCGGCCCGATGCTCAATGACAAAGGACAATCGACGAGCGCTCTTTTCGGCTTCATCCGATCTGTGCAAAAACTGATCCGCGATTTTTCTCCAACTCATTTTATTTGCGTATTCGATGGTCCTGACAATAAAAAATCGCGCCAATCGGTATATGCTGAGTACAAAATGCACCGCAAAGGCGCTCCCGAAGATTTGTTTCCTCAATTTGAATTGGCTTATGAATATTGCGCGCTTGCTGGCATTCCTCATATTTCCGTTGAAGGAGTGGAGGCTGATGATACCATGGCCACAATCGCACTTTGGGCGGAGAAAAAAGGGGCTCAAGTCTTTATTTGTTCGAGCGACAAAGATTTAATGCAGCTCGTGAACGACCATATTTTCCTCTTGCATCTTCATAAAGACAATCTGCTTATCGATGCAGCGAAAGTACAAGAACTCTATGGCGTGCGTCCCGATCAAATGCTTGATCTCCTTTCCATAATGGGAGATGCTTCGGATAACATTCCAGGACTCGAAGGATTTGGCCCAAAAACTGCCGCTTCGCTGCTGCAGCAATTCGGCACATTGGACTACATATTGGCCCACCCGGAAGAGGTAAAAGGAGAAAAGAAGCAAGAAATTCTCCGGACTCAGCAAAAAGAAGCGCTTATGAGTCGGGAACTGGCCACTTTGCATACTAAAGTGGATGTCCCAGCCGATGAGGATTTCTACCGACTCAAGGAAATGGACAAGCCAAGACTGACCGACTTCTTCCAAGAAATGAAGTTCAATACACTGATCCGCGATTTAGGAGCTCCTCCGAAACCTGCTGCTGCTCCGATAGTTCCCTCTCCAGCACCAATACAAACCCAAAACGGGTTTCAGAAACCCCATGAGAAATGTAAAGCTGCTTTACATTTAGAGAAGCACGACTACCATCTCGTTGATACTGAGAAAGATCTCATCGCTTTACTCGAAAAGCTTTCTAAAGTGAAAGAAGTGGGCATCGATACTGAGACGACCGACTTAGAACCGCTTCTAGCCCATTTGGTAGGGATTGGATTTTCAATTGAACCGGGAGAGGCTTGGTATGTGCCGCTCAATGGACAAATCGGGAAAAAGCGGGTTGTCGAGCTCTTGAAAGAATTTTTCTCGACTACCTCAGCTGCATTTTTCGGCCACAACCTCAAGTACGACTATCATATTCTGGAAAATCTCGGCATCCATATCAAACACATTGCATTTGATACGCTTCTCGCCTCGTATCTCATCGATCCGCAAAAACGGCGCCACAATCTGGATGATTTAACTCTTGAAAAGTTTACGCGGGTGAAAATCGCTCTTGAAAGTCTCATCGGCAAAGGCAAAAAGCAGATCTCGATGCGCGATGTCCCTATTGAAAAAGTGAAAGAATATTGCTGCGAAGACATCGATTACACCACTCGGCTGAAAGAACTTTTCCAAGTGGAGCTGAAAGAGCGTAAATTAGACCGAATTCTCCACGATATCGAGCTGCCGCTGCTTCCCATTTTGGCTCAAATGGAACGGATAGGGATTTATGTAGATGTAAGACAGCTTAGAGTGGTGGGAGAAGGGCTCGTAAAAGAGCTGCATCAGATCAAAGCGCGCATTTTTGCTAATGCGGGTGAAGAATTCAATCTCAATTCCCCGAAACAGCTCAGTACCGTTCTCTATGAAAAAATGGGACTTAAAGCCGGCACGACCTCGACAAGCGCCGACGTTTTGGAAGTGCTCGCCGAAGAACACGCGATCGCCAAGGATATCCTTGAGTATCGGACGCTTGAAAAGCTCCGTTCTACCTATGTTGAAGCTCTCCCCGCTTCAGTGAATCCGATCACAGGAAGAATCCACTGCACATTCAATCAATCAGTTACTGCTACAGGAAGGCTCTCTTCCCAAGATCCAAACCTGCAAAATATCCCGGTCAATTCGGATATTCGATCGTGCTTCAAAGCTAAGGAAGGATGCAGCTTCCTTGGCGCTGACTATTCGCAAATTGAGCTTCGCCTGCTGGCCCATTTTAGTGACGATCAGGAACTAGTCCGGGCTTTCCGATCAGGAAGAGACATTCACGTTCATACCGCCTCACTCATTTATGGAGTTCCTGAAAATCAGGTCACATCCGATATGCGAAAAGCGGCCAAAACTGTGAACTTTGGAATTGTTTATGGACAAGGGCCATTTGGCCTTTCAAAGCAGCTTGGCATTTCTCACAAAGACGCTGCGGACTTCATTCAAACCTATTTTGCCCGCTATCCGGGTGTGCAGCGCTATTTGGAAGAATGCAAAGCGATCGTCCGCAAAACGGGTTATTCAACAACTCTAACGGGCAGACAAAGGCCGATTCCTGAGATCAATAATAAAAACCCAACGATTCGAGCTGCCGCAGAAAGACTCGCTGTCAACACCCCTCTCCAAGGGACGGCTGCCGATCTGATCAAATTGGCGATGATTGAAATCGATCGAGTGATTCAAGAGAGAAAGCTCGAAGGCAAAATGCTATTGCAAATCCACGACGAATTGATTTTTGAAATTCCAGATCGAGAAATTTCCATTTTTGAGAAACTCGTAAAAGAGAAGATGGAAAACGTTCTCAAATTGAATGTGCCGATCGAAGTGCACATGGCAGTAGGCAAGACTTGGGCTGAATGTTGAAGAAAATTGCAGTAACAGGCGGCGTAGCTAGCGGCAAAACGACTGTTTGCCGCATGTTGGGAGAACTGGGCGCAACGGTGATCTACGCAGACGCAATCGTACACGAGCTTCTAAAGCCAAACACAGAGATTGGAAAGAAAGTCATCCATGAATTTGGCACTATCGATCGAAAAACTCTCAGCGAAAAAGTCTTTAAAGATCCAAAAGCCCTCGAAAAATTAGAATCGATCCTTCATCCTGCAGTCCTTCAAAAAATCGATGAGGAATACGCTAGAGCAAAAGGAGCCTGTTTTGTTGTAGAAATCCCTCTTCTATATGAAATCGGGGCAGAAGATCGCTTTGACATCGTGATTGCAGTCCTCGCCGACTTAAGCATTGCCAAAAAACGATTCGAACATGGCGCCGCGGAATACGAACTGAGAATGCAAAGACAATTGAAACCCGAAATCAAAGCTGCAAAAGCGCACATCGTCATTCACAATAATGGCAGTTTGGAAGATTTACGCAAGGAAGTCGCACGTTATCTGAAACAATTGAACATACATCGCCCGTAATTGATCACATATTAAAATTGACCCGCAAAGCCTCCGCGAACAATGGGCGATTCTCGAAGGGCTTCCCCAGGGAGATATCCTGCTGTCTTATAGCCCAACTCCATAAAGATTCGGAATGGCCATCGAATTGCTCCGTAAGAACCGATTGCGGAAAATGCCGCACCCAATGATCTTGCAGAGAGCACAGAAGTTGGATAAAGTTCTTGCGTTGAGAACTCTTGCGACTCGAGTTGTAGGAAGGTGATTGCCCCCTGTTCAAATAGGATATTCGGTTGTTGCCACAAATCCATTCTAAATCCCAATGAACCTGTCTTCCATTTAAAAATCGTGCTGTTTTCAAAACCTACACCCCAATAAATGTTGCCACCATTTTTCCCCCATTTAAAATAGAAAAATGTGGGGACCGAGTCGATGACCAGAAAATTTTCCAAATATCCTTGCAACCCAAAGGGAGTCAAAGCCATGCGAAATGAAGGGAGATACTTGGCATCCCCAATCGGAAGCATGAATAGTTTTGTGGGGATGCAAAAAGCATCGTAGAATCCTTGGGCCAGAATTGAATAATAGATGAACGGATTTAAGAAATTTAAGAGAGACAGATATCGGATTTGGTTATAGGACACTTGCTCTTCTGGATACGTTGCATTAAGATAAAAGATATAATTTGCAATATCATTCCCGGCATTTGGAGTAATTTTTGGAGTGTTGATAGAGCCGCATGCGTATCCCGTAAAACTCAAAGAAGACATTAGACCAAGCATAGCTTGCCTCCCTTCTACATATCCTTGGCTCAGCCATTTGAGTCTAATTTTATTGGCTAATATCGCATCCGCTTCTAAACCGGCAATGGTTACAGTTAGTCTAAGACTAGAGGTCATGCTTTCAGTAAAATCTATGGATGTAGATCCGCCAACAACATACATTTTATAGCCTTCGACTTTCCCGTATTTAGCGCCTAAATCTCTAACTCTATAACCGTGGCCAAATACTTCATGTTGAGTGATCAGACACATTGCACTCAAGGGCACTCCAATACAAGCCGATTTTGCTTTACGAAGCCATTGGTTTTTACTGCTAAAATGAGGACAGTCTTCGGGACGATTTAGATCTTCAACTGTAATTTTGGGATGAGGAAAAAGCAAATCCTCAAAATATCTAGTTTCACTATGCAATGTAATGATATTTTCTGCGCCTGCATATGGGCTGAAATGAATATCAACACAGGGGCTGCCGAAACACATAACCACGGTGAACAGGAGGATAAACCATCTCATTTGCCTAAAACCACTCTTGCTGCTTCTGTCATGGCATTACCCGCAGCATTAACTGCCTCAGGCCTAAAAATAGACACTAAGGTTATTCCTGCAACGATTATAGCAAATATAATGACAGGATCTGCGGCTTTCATTTTTTTCTTATCTTTCTTGGAAGTTGTAAGCCAATTGACAAGCAATATTGCTGGATGATTATATCCATATATCACTGCTGATGCAGCAAGTATTTGGCTATTTGAAGGAACGGTGTTCTTCTCGATCGAGTCAATTGCCAGAAGAACAACTTCATGATATTCTTTCGGAATCAAGCCCATATTTTGTTTCAATGTTATGCATACATCTTCAATTGAAAGATGGCTTCCTCTTTGTTCATTTATTTGATTGATGAATACTGTCAGGAATTGTCTTATCGTTTCCAAAGGTTGCTTAGACGCGCAGATCGTATCTATGAGATTTGTAAATGCGTCGCCCAAAGTATTTTGAGGGACGATTCCAATGCTTGCGGTGGGAAAAAATGTATTCTTTTCAAAAGTTGCTAAGCCTTTGGCAAGCTGGTCGATTGAAACAATATCACAAATTCCCTGTTGTGGGATGCAGCAAATCAAACACACTGCAGAGGTTACGATCATTTTATTGAATGCTTTGGGTTGGTTTCTCATCTATAAACACCTCGATAAGGGGTTTTAAAAATGGAAGCATTCTAAGCACTCCACTCACATCAAGTCAATATTTTGATATGGCGGTCTATTTTGTCGTAAAATTCTCTCTTCTTTATACTGACAGTGAGAAATATGGATGAACTGGCAACGCAAGAGCTTCTAAAATACGAACGGATCTGGACCACTTTCCCAGAATACAGGGAAGAAGGGCCTGCCGATTATTTAACACCCGTTTTTCTCCACTATTTCCCGATACAAAAAGGTGAAAGTATCATCGATTTTGGCTGCGGATCAGGACGTTCGGCCCTCCCTTTGCTCAAGGCTGGATTGAAAGTCCACTTAGTCGATATTTGCGATAGCTGCCTTGATCCTGAGATTTTTCTTTTGCAAATGCAAGGAGCAATAGAATTTACAAAAGGGTGCTTATGGAGCCTTCCAAAAGACCTAAATCCTGCCGATTGGGGCATTTGTTTTGATGTTTTAGAACATCTTCCTGAAGAAAAAATCGATGTTGTTCTGCAGACATTAAGCTCCCGTATAAAAAAAGGAGGTTTATTTTCGATCTTTTTGAAAGAAGATCAGTTTGGACAAGCCGTCGGCGAAAAACTCCATCTCACAGTCCAACCTGCCGAATGGTGGAAAGAAAAAATCGGCCGCCATTTTCTCATCGAAGAGACTCTATTAAGCGACGACTCAAAGATCGTCCTCGTCGTATACCGGGAGGGTTTGAAGAATCGAGTTATGCCAAGGAGGCGCCCGGATTTTGGGTCAGGCGTAGCCGGCGCCGAAGCAGCTAAACTTAAAAAGTTTAGCGATGGAGGCGGATCCCAAAATCCGCGGCTGTCCGACGCAGGCAGAACCGATTCTTCAATCACGAGCGGTATAAAGAAAGTTTGTTAAAAAAAACCTTTGATATATCATCTTGCCTCCCAAAATAGGAGAGGCAAAAATGGCAACCCTTCAACCAGTTAAAGCCAATGGAGATCAAAGACGAGCTCCAACAGAAAATAAAACAGGAGATCCTGTAGGCGATGTTGCAAAACAGCACATAAGACCTCATTCAACAAGAGGAAGGGGTTTTCACGCCGTCGAAATCCATTCGCTCCCACTGCCAGAATTCATTAGCTTGATCCACGATGCAGCAAGAGATGGAAGATTGCCTCTAGTAATCAGCCTCTTAAAATCTCACCTCGCCCCTAGATCTCAACTCCGGCTCCCTTCAGAAGACCAGATTGGACTTTTAGAAGAATTAGCTGCTGTAAAAGATTCTTATTCCGCAATCGAACTTCTTTTAACATCTCCCCAATTTCCCGCAATACCTCAAGATAGGGGAATAGAAATCGCAGACAGCGCAGTCAAAGCAGGAAATTGGGACGTCCTCATCCTTCTTTTAAAATTAGACAGTTTTCAACAAATTCCCTCATTTGTACTGGTTCCGCTTCGTAAAACCATGGGAGAGCGCTTAATCAAAGCAGCTGTAAGCATAGAATTAGAAGAGCTCGGAGCAGTTCTTGATAAATGCAAAGCAAATAAGCTTCTTTATCCAAACGATCTGGGCCAAGCGTTAAAAGCTCTTTGCGAAGCCGGATGTTTAGAAGGTGTAACATTGATCCTTCAATGCAATCAAAAAGACGAAATTCCAGCTGCAGACTCAGCCGAAGCTCTTTCCATTTTGTCGTCTAAGGCTCCATCGACTTCCAGAGATGCCGTTCCAGTGAACGGGACATCTACATTTTCGAGAAGAGATCCTGTTCTTGCCGCTATTCGGCTGATTCCAAATCCCGATGCCGCTGCCATCGGGAAAGCGATCGTGATGGCAACAGAAAAGCGATCTCTTCCGCTCGTCCGTTATTTCCTCCTGCAGGCTGGGAACAATGTTCCTCCAGCAGCGCAAGGAATCTGTCTGCGTATAGGAGCAAAAACGAATGATCCCGAAATGTTCAATCTCTTTGTCTATGCCGATTTCCTAAAGACAGCAACTCTTCAAGATTTGGGAGATGTGGTCAATTGCGCGCTTGATGGAGGGGCGATAGATGCAGCAAAGCAAGTTTTATCTTCTGAGAGACTGGCGCAAACCAATGATTTGACTCCTTTTTTAAAAACCGTTCACCCTCAAAAAGCGATTCTCGCTTTAGAAACGCAACCCGAACAACTGGGCACACCTGCCGTCCAGATCCTTTTTCTGGCTGCTCTAAGAGAAGGCCTAATCATCGCAGACGATCAAATTCAGAAAATGCCGCTCCCATCGATTCTAAGCGGCATCCGATTTTCTTTAGTTGAAGGCCGTGCCGACATGGCTATGCATCTATTGAAAAAAAGAGAAGCGGAAATGGATCGCCCTACACTGGAAGCCTTATTTCTTTTTGCAATCGATAATTGCTCTTCCAAGATCGAATCGCCCAATTGGAGCAATACAGGGTTTATCAAATACATCGTTTTATCGACATGGTATGAAATAGGCACTATCTCAAAACCTGCGTTAATCCAAGCCTTTCAAAAAGTAGCAGAAATGGGACTTGCTAAAGTCTTTGAAATATTAGAAAAAACAAACCGCTTTGAAGAATTGGCTTCCGAATACGTCTTGAATTTCAGAATAACAGTTGCACGCGGCCATGCTGGCTTAATCAAAGTCTTCTTGAGCTGTCCACACTCTCAACTCATCCCACCGGACTCGCTATTTGAAGAGCTCCTAAAAGCTGCAAAAGCTGGAATATCAAGCTCTGTAGATGCGATTTTAGAAGCGCAGCCAAACTTCAGCGTCGTACGGATTCTTCAACCAATCCTTGCTGTAGGCGATAAGGGTGATGAAGCAGTAGTCGTAGATCCTTTTCAAGGAGAGACGCCTCACTTTGAAGCAATGGCTCTCAGAATCATTGAAATACCTAGATTTAAAGACTTATTCACTAACCAGAGCGATCTAGGCAAGTTGAAGAAAGGGGCTGAGCGGCTGAAAATGATTCAGCTCGCTACAGCCCTACAAGAAAAAGGACCTAGCTGCATCCTTTCATAAGATAGAAGTGATCGCCCCCGCGATCAATTTGAGCGGCTGGGCCACGATGGATGCAGTCCAAACAAGCCAAGAGTGGCGTGCTGCGCCTTGTTGAGACGCTTCAATCTCTGCTTTCTCACGATCAAGAATCGCCAGCCTTGCTTCAGCTTCTTGTGCTAACGCTCTTTCTTCCTCGGTCAACGCCTCTTCTCGGCGAAGCAGCACGTTCCAGCCCTCTTCATCCGCCGGACCTGCTAGCTGCTTTTCAGCTAATTCGCCAATTTGGCCAATAACTTTGCCATATTCTCTATCTTGGAACAGCAAGAAAGTTCGATTATCCGTTTGACCATCAAACATACCAAAATGGAAAAAAGGCGCCGTGTGGTGCTGTTCCGTATTGGCCACACCCGATTTTGATTTTACAAGCAGATAGTTCGCCTCTATGAATTTTGCATTCGCTGTTCCGATATTCATATCTCCGGCTCTCGTCACAAGATCGCTTTCATGTTCAGCAAAATTGAGTTCGATATGAGGAGGAGCTGGAAGATCCGCAAGGGTTTTTACATTGCTTTTCCATTGCATGACCGTCGCCATGTCCAACTTTGGAGAACAAAATGCGAAAAGTTTTATATCTTTCAATTCATTTGCAAGCGTGCCGTTCGGTTCTTTGACAATCTGATTTACAAGGCTAGCTACTGCTCTTTGAGCGTCTGCTCCGCCCAATGAGTGGCCGGAAATATCTAATTTTAAGCCGCCCGGAGTTTTTGCAGCATAGTCTTCCACCATTCGGACAATTGCAGAAGCATTGGCTTCAAAAACAGATTTGCCGACGCCTCTGACATCCATATCTCGAGAAACGCTTTTCATTCCATTCGTTCCTCGGAATACGAGCTGGGCTGGATGCTGAAGGTTTCCATCAATCGGAGTAAAGAGATAGACGTGCAATCCTTGAGTATTTATGTGCGATTCGATTTTGTAATAGACAGTCTCATCATTTGTAAAAACTGGGATGATCATTCCAGTCTGTACCGTAGATGGTTTCGCGTAAGCGACAAATTTGGCCAAATGTTCATGTGGCGCAAAAGGAAATTCAGGTCTTGTTCGAACCGCTTGAGAAAACAGTTGATCCATCGTGTCTTCATAGCGAGTATAAGCCATGAATTTTTTATCCGAAGTCTTTGGCATAGCGGCAATCTCTTGCCACAAAGTTCTCTTATTTTGCGGCTCCAAGAAAGCCAGAGGATTCCGAATCAGCCCGACTAACTTTCCCAATTCATTGCTCGGAAGAGTCTCTACACTTTCATGAAGATTTAAAGTGGGAGCATCGATATTCAAAAAATGTCTGATTGGATGGTCCGCGGGCATTTGCCTAATTTGACCCCACATACGATTCAAGTCGTTCAAAGTAATAGAATGGCCAATCGCGGCCAACGTCTCTAAGCAATGCCTTCGCTGCATTTTAACCGGCCATTTGTCCGTCAATCCAGAGCGCTGAACTCTTGCCACCGGATCTTCTCCATATATCGTCTTCAAAATATCGAAAAAATGATTTGCATTTGTTCCATCGTCTGCCAAAAATTGTTGGAGATGAGTGAGCGGATGCGTGTAGGCAACCATTGTGTATTCGCTATCTTCTGGCTGTTCAACCATCAACGGCGGCTGGTTCAGTGTTCTTTGTACTTCTGCGAGAGACATATTTCACCTCTAAATGAAGGGGTAAAATTTTATTCTCTTAATTTATTATTGTCATTCTCAAAAAATTCCTTACATTTAGATTGTTGGTTGGCAAAAATTGACCCCGGTGTTAAGCTTTAGGAAACTTGATATCACGCGGCGGAAGACTTTTCCCGCTAGCAAAATCTCCGACAATTCGGCCCAAAAGAAAAAATTTCAAAAACATTTGCACTGGGCCCTTGCTGGAAAACCAAATGAAAAAAACAATCCACAAACACCTATCACCTTGGAGTCAGCTTTCCCATGAACGATCAGCAAACCGAGCAGCAAAATTCTGATAATTTCCGTCCTCCTGCCGACTTTGAAATTGTGACCAAAATCTCCGACTTGCAGAGAATGAACATCGACAAGCTGCAAGAATATGCAAGAAACATCGGCCTCAAGCACACCGCTTCTCTCCCCAAATCTGGCGTCGTTTTTGAAATCGTAAAGACAATCTCTGAGCGCCCGAATGAGGTTCTCTACGGCGAAGGCGTCCTTGAAGTGCTGCCGGACGGATTTGGTTTTCTTCGTTCTCCCTACTACAACTACCTGCCTTCAACAGAAGACATCTACGTCTCCCCAGCTCAAATCCGCCGCTTTGATTTAAGAAAGGGCGACACTCTCTACGGAACCATCCGCGCTCCGAAAGACAAAGAAAAATACTTTGCCATGCTCAAAGTGGAAAAGATCAATGGAAAAACATTTGAGCAGACGCGCGATCGAGTTCTTTTTGAAAACTTAACTCCTCTTTATCCCGACAAGCGCCTCGTTATGGAAACCTCTCGGGAGAGGCTTTCCACCCGCGTGCTCGATCTAGCAGCTCCGATTGGGAAAGGGCAACGCGCTTTGATCGTTGCTCCTCCAAAATCTGGTAAAACGATTTTGATGCAGCACATCGCGAATGCCATCGAATTGAACAATCCGGAAGTGATCTTGATGGTCCTTCTCATTGACGAGCGTCCTGAAGAGGTGACCGACATGATCCGCACCGTCAAAGGTGAGGTGATTGCCTCTACCTTCGACGAGCCGCCAGAAAGACACGTTCAAATTGCGGACATGGCGATTGAAAAAGCGCGAAGACTTGTCGAGTGCGGCTATGATGTAGTCATTTTGCTCGACAACATTACTCGTTTGGCCCGCGCTTACAACACCGTTCAGCCTCACTCTGGTAAAATCCTCACAGGCGGTGTTGACGCGAACGCGCTCCACAAGCCGAAGAGATTCTTTGGCGCAGCCCGTAACGTAGAGCAAGGAGGGTCTCTCACCATCATCGCAACTGCACTGATCGATACTGGTTCGCGTATGGACGAGGTGATTTTCGAAGAATTTAAAGGAACGGGCAACATGGAGCTCGTGCTTGACAGACGCCTTGCAGACCGACGTATTTGGCCTGCAATCGATCTGATCAAGAGCGGCACCCGAAAAGAAGAGCTTCTCTATCACCCAGCGGAACTTGAAAAGATCTATCTCCTCAGACAGGGCATTGCAGACTTGACGCCTGTTGATGCGATGAATCTTCTCACCGCCCGATTGAAAAAGACCGCCTCAAATGCAGAGTTCTTGCTTTCGATGAAAGAATAAGTTAAAAGAAATTTGGAGGCTTGGATCCTTATGCGCGTGACCATCTTGGCTTTGATGTTTTTGGTTTTTGTAGCTGGCGGCTATTGGACATGGACGTATCAACCGAAGGTGAGAACGAAGATCGAGGATCTGCTCAGTTCTTCCACGTTTCAAACGCTTGAAGTGCGCTATTCTGCTGAAACCATCATGGATGCGCATCGAAAAGAACTTCTGAAAGACACAGATCATGTGTTTCTCGAGCCCACATTGAAATTCATTCCCTATCTCTTGATGGACGTAAAATACAATCGTTCCACCGATAAAACGGGAGAAGGGATCATTCTTTGGGGGCTCGTTGATGGAGAAATGGTCATCAACACGGGCACATGGGAAAAAACCCATGGTTTTACCGATTGCATTGCATCGAACGCCACTCGCCAAGAGTTTAAGATCATCAATGCGCTTGCTTCCCGCGGCGGTTCATGGGATCGGGACGGTCTTTCCAAATTTCTGAATATCGAAAACAACATTCTCGACACATGGGTCGACAGCTGCCGTAAAAAAAGCCTAATCGTTCAAAATGGCAACACCTATCGCCTTCACCTGCAAAATCCGAAATTGCAAGTCATCCCAGAGACCAAACTGGATCAGTGGCTTGTTACCAAACCGACCAAGCATGCGCTTCGGGTCAAAAAGCGATATCGCGCAACGCAGATTGAAAACATCGCAAGAGCGGCCTTTGGCCATGATTTTGCGATTCGAAAAACGACTGAAATTTTCCTTCCCGTCTATAGCATCGTAGTTCAAAATCCGGACGGCTCGCAAATGACGACCTACTGGAACGCCTTAAATGGCAAACGGCTCGTGACGGCGCCGAATGAGATTGAGTAAGCTTCCTCTTTTTGTCCTTTTTGGCCTGATCCTTGGCCTCGTTTTCTATTTTCCTCTTCACAGCAGAGACATCAGCGACTGGATTTGGCTTGCTACCCTGATTCTGGGCGGCGCGCCAATCGTCTTTCAAACAATCAAAGGGATGTTCCGCGGTCAATTTGCCTCGGACATCGTAGCCATGCTCGCCATCATTACAGCTCTCCTAATGAACGAGGCTTTTGCTGGCGCTGTTGTCGTGCTTATGCAATCGGGCGGCGAGGCGCTTGAAGCGTACGGGCTTCGAAGAGCTTCCTCTTCCCTCAAATCGCTGCTTGAAAGAGCGCCCCGATTTGCATTCCGCAAACGAGACAATTCTCTAGACAAAATCGATGTTCAAGAGGTGCGCGTTGGAGATATTCTCATCGTCCGGCCAGGCGATTTGATTCCTGTCGATGGCACAATCATCAGCGGATCTGCCGAAATTGATGAAGCAGCGCTTACTGGAGAACCTCTGCCTCGCAGCAAAACAGCGCATGACGAAGTGTTTTCGGGAACCATCGATGTCAATGGCGCCTTTGAGATGCGCGCAGATAAAAGCAGTGAAGAGAGCCAATACCAAAAAATTGTGGAATTAGTGCGCAAAGCGCAAACAGAAAAAGCACCGATTCAGCGCCTTGCAGACCGCTATGCCATCTTCTTTACGCCTCTTACCCTCATCATGAGCGCTCTAGGATACTTCATCACGCGCGAGCCGACAACAATCCTAGCAGTTCTTGTTGTAGCCACCCCGTGTCCCCTAATTTTAGCTACTCCGCTTGCGATTCTCTGCGGGATCAATAAATCGGCGAAGAGCGGGATCATTGTCAAAGGGGGCCCGCCGATGGAGCAGGTGGGCAATACAAAAGTCGCTGTCTTTGACAAAACAGGGACTATTACATACGGAACTCCCTTTGTTGAAGAAATCGTTCCTCTCAATCACGAAACTTCGGAAGATCTTCTCTACAAAACAGCCTGCATCGAACAACTCTCCTCTCACTCGGTTGCCAAAGCAGTGGTCGAAAGGGCGGGGAAGAAATTGATTGTGCCGAAAAATTTCCGAGAATCTCCTGGCCGAGGCGTTGAGGGGGACATCGATGGGGATCATTATACAATCGGTTCCTACACATTTCTCGAAGAGAAGCTGGGGAAAAAATGCTATATCAACTGCGAAGAGGCGATCCACCGGTACTACAATCAGCAAAAAATGCTTGTATTTATCGCAAAAAATGAACTTTGCGTCGGCATATTTGTCATTAGCGACCGAATACGTCCAGGCGTTCCAGCACTTCTCACGCGCCTGCGTTCTCTCGGAGTGCAAGAAGTTGTCATGCTAACAGGAGACAGCCCGAAGAACGCGGATGTGATTGCCAAGCAAGCTGGAATCCAAAATGTAAAAGCGGAGCTGCTTCCTGGGCAAAAAGTCGAAATCGTCGGCAAGCTGAAAGAAAAATACAATGTGACTATGGTTGGCGATGGGATCAATGATGCCCCCGCTCTTGCAACGGCTACGACAGGCATCGCAATGGGCGCTCTTGGCAGCGCCATTTCAGCCGAAACTGCCGATATAGTCCTTCTTGTCGATGATGTGACCAAAGTAGGAGAAACGATTGCGATCAGTCAGTGGACGATTCACATTGCGAAAGAGAGCATTTTTATTGGCATGGGGCTCAGTTTTATTCTCATGATCATCGCCTGTTTCGGTCTGATTCCGCCTCCCGTGGGGGCGATGCTTCAAGAGATCATCGACTTTGCGGTGATCATTAATGCGCTAAGAGTCCGCTAAAATGAAATTTTTTATTGGCGTTTTCATCCGTTAAGGAAAACGGTCTCTTAACTTGATGAAAAGGTCCTAATGCAGTAAGATAAACCCTTTATTTTTTGGAAAGATGGCTGAGTGGCCGAAGGCACGTCCCTGCTAAGGACGCGTACTCCCCAAAGGGGTACCGAGGGTTCAAATCCCTCTCTTTCCGAAAGCCTAAGACCTCAGCCCTTGCTGAGGTCTTTTGCTTTATTCAAAAATAAGAGCATTCGGAAGGCTTTCTCCTGCCCGAGTTTGCCTTAAAAGCTCGTAGCCGATGCCCGATAGCCCCTGCATAAAGCCTGGGCTTTGAATATTTTCAGGCAGGTCAAAATAGAGGTAAAAAGTCTCCCTTTCCTTATATCGTTCGAGATAGAGCGCGGTCTGTTTCTTTGCGATTTCCACGAGATCTTTTCTATCCAAAATCTTTCCTGCATCTAGAAGAATAGAAATACGGCCAAAATTCCCGCAGCAAAGATGATCGAGATTAGCCTCAAGATTTTCTATCACTAAACGGATACTTTTCTCGATTGCGTCATTATCGGAGATTTCTTTAAGGGAGTAGATTCTTGAGAGGAGGATTCCTGGAGCTCCGTGACACCAGCTGCAAGAGGTGAAATTTCCTTCTTGCCGCAGGTCGGGCCAATTGCCCTTTTCTTTAGAGTAAAGACTGTTTTCGTAGGCAAACCCCTTCTTGGCCGCATCAAGAAATTTTCTTTCTTTCGTTTTCTCATACAGTTTCAAAAGCGCATATGCGATGCCAGCTGCGCCGTGAGAAAAACCAGTAAGGCATTTCCCTTCCATGGTTTCCCATCCCATCATCCCATCCATATTTCGTCCTTTTGACAAAAGATGATTCCCGGCATGTATTGCAAGGTCAAGGATCTCTTTCTCCGGCGCTTTTTCAAAAAGAGAGAGAAGAACAAGGATCAATCCCGCAGATCCGGAAATGATGTCTAGAGATGTATCTTCTTCGATTTTTTTCTCTTCTATCAAAGAAACAAGATATTTGGCGTTTTGTATATAGTCTGGCCGGTCCAAGAGTTTCCCTAGCGATCCAAAAACATAAATGAGACTTCCGATCCCAGACATAGCGCCGATTGTCAAAAGAAGGCGCATTGCCTCTTTTTCTTCGTGATAAGGCTTGATCAATCGGCTTAAGATCTCACCGCCTTGTTTTGAGATATCGGAATTCCGAGCCATTTTCCCTAGAGCAGCTAGAAAAAAGGCAATCCCCGAAATGCCAGAATAAAAATTCGTAGAGATCGGCTGGAAAACAAATCGGTCGATTTTTGGATCCATCTCCAAACTGATCCAAGCCATTGTACCGTCTGTTAGAGGCTGTCCCAAAGAAAGAACTTTTTTCCCAATTTTTTTAGCCATTTCAAGAATCGCGTTATCTTCCCAGATCGGACCGGCTTTTTGGGGATCAAAGGGAATATAGCGAGTATGTTTTGGACTATCTTTCACTTTCAGGAAATAAAGAGAGTGATCAATGTATTCCATCTGCCGTTTGAGATCTTCTGAATTGAGCTGACGCACCTTTTCAATTACTTTCTTTTGCGCCGTTACTTGGAAAAACTCAGCTGTTACCTTTTCATCTCCAAGATAAAGATCTGTGTCTGATGGATGGCTTAAGAAAAACGGAATGTCCCCATGGCGAAGAGCTTCTTTTTCCTTGGCTGAAACATTTTTCAAATGGGGAGAATCTTTAATGGAAGAAAACCGAGTGAGGATATCGAGTGTTTTTTCTGTCTCTTCTTCTGATTGCATCAATTTGGGATCGGTAAGTCTTTGCAAAATTTGGGAATAGAGCTGTGTTTGGCGGAAAATGCACCGGACCGGGTGTTGGAATAGATCTTTCAGCCAAGTCAGAATCTCTTCTTTGTGATTCATGATGCGGCTGTACATTCTTTCAAATCCCCTCAAAAGATCGGGGATGAAGGGAGTTGCTGAAACAGTTTTTCCGTGATATTTGGGGCGGGGCACAGAGATTTGCACTTTCTTTTTTACAAAAGCAAACTGCATCTGATCGGTATTCACATCTTGCCACTCGGCAACAGGATTTGGCAGCACCTGTTCTTCCTCCGCAGATAGTGGAGAAATATCCATCCTCTTTTGCGCAGCTAAGCCAAAACTGGGAAGAAATCCTGTGCGGAATACCGAGTCATTCCAAACCGTCAGCTCTGGATTTTCGGCCGCTTGCTTCACAGTGGGATGAAAAAGCGATTCAAGATCAATCAGAACGGGCTGCGAACCGGATGCGAGGACGTTTTCATAATGGCAGTCGGTCCCCTCCATAATGTACATCAAGGAGATCAGCATGCCGAGCCTTTCAAAATATAACTTCAATTCCTCTTGGCTAACGCAGGGCAAAGTTTCAATGAATTCAACCCATCCGTATTCCTTCTGATCGAGGATTTGATATGTGCGGAGGCCAAGTTCGAGCTTGCCGATGAATCGATTGTAAGCGGCGTCAAGGGCCAGGGATTTTGGCTTGTAAATCAATTTCAGCCCATTTTCGAATTCGATCAGATACACCGAACGATTCCCATGATGAAGATCTGAAAGAGAGGGAGAGAGGCTAACAACGTTGCCTAAAGGTTTTTCTGGAGAAAATGTTATCTCTATTTTCGCTTTGTCTCGGTGAATCCGTTCCAGCAACTCCTCTGCTTGTTCAATCCACAAAAGAAGGATATTTGCAATCGTGCGACCGAGAGGAGGAAAATGGTGATAGACCTTTCGTTGGTATTCAGGATCTGGAAAGATTTTCTCAATAAAGAAGAAATAGTTTTCTCTAGGCCCTCCGGCCAAAAGCATCTTTTCGATTCTTGCGAGATGAAGAAGCGCTGCCATTGTAGGAGAGCACTTAGACGACAGATCTCGAACAATTTTTTCTTTCAGCTTTTGGATGGCTTTTTCTCCTAGAATGGAGAATTTTTCCTTCGCCTTTTTTTTCAATTCTTTCAGGGCAAAATCAGCCCAAATCTCAAAAAGATCGCCAAATGGAATCTCGCTAAAAGGAGGAGAATAAGAATCTGGATACGGAAGGGCGATGAGTTTTTCGAGAACACTTGCTCTCTTTTCCTCGCTAACCGCCTGATACACCTCTTCAGCGTGCATCGATCCAACCTCTTTTTGACTCTCTATACTTTACCTATGTGAATTGTGTCACTTTTTTCAGAATTTTCTAATTTTGAAAAAAAAGATCTACGCCCTGATCAATTGCGCATGAAACGGTATGGGTCCCCTGCTGCTTAAAATCTACCGGGCTATAGACTGTGGTTCGGATTTCAACGCTATTATTTGTCCGAAACGTGTATTTAACGTATTCATAAGAGGGCTGGCCCGAATAATCGGTAAAGTGCAAATCGGAAGCGCAAATCTTCTCTTCTGCTCCAGGAACAATCATCATGGCGTTCGGGGCAAAAGAACCGATAGGAAATTTTGGATTTCCGGAGCATTTTTGCAAATTCGATACTATAGTGACCCTTTTCCCGCCTTCAATCGCAGAGGCAAGCTCTGCATAAGAATGGATCGTTCCTCCAAACAAACTGCAAGAAAGGAAAAATACAAAACCAAGACTCTTCATAACCCCTCCAAGTGGAGAGATCAGTCTAAAACCCTTTGATTTTCAAAACAAGCTAGCGATGAAGCCCGTTGGCCTTATACCAATCATCGGGATCTTTGAGCAGCGCTTCGATCATTTTTGGAAGCGTTTTTTTGATCGATTTTTTTGGCGACCATCCCAATACCTCTTTCGC
The DNA here is from genome assembly GCA_019694475.1 of Parachlamydiales bacterium. Taxonomy (GTDB): domain Bacteria; phylum Chlamydiota; class Chlamydiia; order Chlamydiales; family SM23-39; genus REEB52. The sequence continues at coordinate 193,290 of JAIBBX010000004.1, read as the reverse complement.
TCGATCAATGTTGAGTTCGTAGTGATCGTCAGCGTAGTCAATCATCCAGGGCTGGATGAAAGGTTCAGGCCCAAATGGCATATGGCATTGGACCCAAGCGCCCAACTTGGCAATCAATTTAGGCACTCGGAAAGTTTTGAACTCTTTATGGAAAAGCAATTTAGAAATCTCTCTTTGCATTTGATCATAGCTGAGAGTTTTTGATTCTCCGATGAGCAGAACAACCTCTTTTGGCAGCGCCTTCCTCTTTCGGACAGCCAATTCCAGGGCATCGATCAAATCGTCCATGTGGATAAAGGCAGAGCCGTGATGGATATCGCCTGAAAAAACTCTAGCTTCGATCTGCTTTTCGTAAATTCTTTGAATCTGATTGCTTATGGGAATAGAATGGCAGCCATCATCATAAACGCCAGCCACGCGCATGATCACAGTTGGAATTACCCCCCGTTTTTCGTGAATCAGCTCTTCCGTTTCAACCTTGGACATCGGATATCCCCACGTCGCACAAACCGGCCAATTCTCATCGATCTGCACCCCGGGAAAACTGGGCGCATGCACGAGCATCGTGCTTGTGAACAAAAACTGCTCTACTTCAAAGGACTGCATCGCTTTGAGCAGTCTTTCTGTTCCTCGAACAGTCACTTTTTCATATAGAGGAGAGAATTTTTCCTTAAAGCTGTAGTAGGCAGCCAAATGAATCACCGATGCAATTCGGTTTCCATATTTGCTCCGAACTTTTTCAAATGCCGATTTCACGCTTTCATCGGACGAAAGATCGACTGGGATCCGGCTTTCTTCCGCACCCACGCAGGCTTTTGGTAAATCGAACCCAACAACGGTATAATCTTTACTCAAGCGCTTGACAATCTGCGTTCCGATTCGTCCGCAGCTGCCGGTAACTATAACTAGATCTTTCTGCATACCCTTTATTTCGCTGCTACAGATAATAATTTCAATACAAATTTTTCATTGACATAAGTTAAAGATTACGCAAGGACAATTTCTTCAGAAGGGCAATGAATAGGAAAAGGATGGACAGCCGATTGCTGCCGATTGAGCGATCGCCGCCATGCTAAAAAGGGTAAAATCGTACCAAGTATGGACTGCAACGCTTTCTTTTAGAGAGACGTTTTTCTGCGTCAGCCATCCAAGATAAGCTCCGATGCCCGTAATAAGAGGGACGCTAAAACTAAAATAGCGCCATCTTTCTTCTTGAGGAAGCAGAAACGCATTTGGAACATGGGCTGCGCCAAAAACAAGCGAGGATGCAACGATAGATCCCCAAGGACCCAAGCTTTCGGCAAATCGAGATTGGATCACTCCGCGAAAAAGTGCCTCTTCTCCAACTCCAACAGGAAGGGCGGCGATGGGAAACCATGGCGATACTTTGCCATCATCGATGATCGATGTTGGCATGATGCGGGCCTCAGACGGAAAGGCAAAATGACTTACGCAAACAGCGATAGCCAGCGCTCCAAGGCACCCTCCCCATACTTCCGGTTTCTTCAAAACGCTCCAACGGAAAGGAGCTGTCGTTAATTCAGGCAAACTTTCCATCGGCATTTTATAATGATAGAATTCTTGACCGTTGATAGTTCTTGCATCCCGATAGGCAGCATATACTCCATAGTTAACGGTGTTTGTTAAAGCTATGAGAGAAAAAATCGCGGCTTCTTTTCGATGTTCCACAGCGGACGCAACCAAAGCTCCCAATTCCATGCTGGCAGCGCCCATTAGAGAGCCTGCGGTTTTGGAATCGCCTAGATAAAAGTGGCCAAGGCCTGGAAATAGAGAAGATAAAAATGTTGCAGTTTCAGGGTTTACTTTCGGTTTGAGAACCAAAATTTCCGGCTTTGCAATCGGAGATTGCGTAATTGAAGGAGTTTGAATCTCGGCTTGTTCTTGCGCAAACGCAGCGGTCAAAATGAAAAGAAAAATGATGTGCTTCATAAGTGGGAGAGAATACTAGAAAAAAGCCGATTGATTAGCAAGCCAAAATTGTGGTATCTTCGACACATATGGCTGAAGACACCAAGAAAACGCGAATCCCTCCTAATTCCAAAGAATCTGAAATGATGGTTCTCGGATGCATGCTGACCAATGTGAACGCGCTCAACGTCGCGGCCGACAGCTTAGAAGATTTCGACTTCTACTACACGGAACATCAGACCATTTTTTCGGCGCTGAAAGGTATTTATAGAGCCGATAAGCCAGCCGATATCCACATCGTCGGAGAAGAGCTGAAGCGGCAAGCCAAGCTCGATAACATCGGCGGCATCAGCTATCTCACGACTCTTGCGCAATACGCAGGAACTTCTGCATTCATTGAAGAATACGTGCAGCTCGTACGCGAAAAATCTGTCTTGAGACGAATGATCGTCACAGCGCAAGGAATCGAAAAAACCGCACTGGAAGAGCCCGCAGATGTCTTGGCCGCTTTGGACGCTGCGCAGAGCCAGCTATTCCAAATATCCCAGGAGAACCAGCGGCACGGCGGTGTAACGATTAAGGATCTCATTTCGGGCCTGAAAGCCGATTCCAAAATGCCCTACTTGAAAGAGCTCCAAGAAAGACAGCAAAAGTATCAAGAAAGAGGCCCCGATCAGCCAGGAATTACCGGCATACCAACGCATTACATCGATTTGGATAAAATGCTCAACGGGTTTAATAACTCCAACTTGATGATTCTGGCAGCAAGACCTGCGATGGGGAAAACTGCGCTTGCCGTCTGTTTGGCTGAAAACATCTGCTTTAAAAACCATACCCCTGTTGGAATCTTCTCGCTAGAGATGAGTGCTACGCAGATTCTGCATCGCGTCATTTGCTCTCAAGCCGAGGTTGAATCAGAAAAAATCCAAACGGGTTCATTGAGCGGCTCAGAATACCAAAGGGTCGTTGCAGCTGTGAACATGATGCAAAAGCATACTATGCTGATCGACGATCAGCCCGGGTTAAAAATCACTGACATTAGAGCAAGAGCGCGAAGAATGAAAGAAGCTCATAATGTCGGATTCATCGTAATCGATTATTTACAGCTCATTTCCGGATCAGGAAATAATCGCTCTTCGGAAAATAGACAGACTGAAATTTCCGAAATCTCCCGCATGCTTAAAAACCTAGCGCGCGAACTCAATGTCCCTATTTTATGCGCTGCGCAGCTTTCAAGAAAAGTTGAAGAGCGGCAAGGCCATAGACCCATGATGAGCGATCTAAGGGAAAGCGGCAGCTTAGAGCAAGATGCCGACGTCGTCATGATGCTTTTCAGACGCGATTATTACGACAAATACGACAAGCCTGGCATGGCGGAAGTCATCGTTGCTAAGAATAGACACGGCCCTGTCGGCGATGTACAGCTTGCCTTTAGGAAGGAAATCGGCCAATTTGCCAATTATTCGCCCGTCCACTCTGCTGCCGATATGGCAAAGGGCAATAAAGAGGCCTTTTCTGCATTTTCACCGGAGGAATAGTATGATGCCCCATTTCTATGAATTTGAAAAAATGGAATTCGAGCAAATGAATGACAAAGTCTTTCGCCGCTACGTCTATGGCGAGCACGCGATGCTTTGCTATTTTAAATTGCTAAAAGGCGCGGTCATCCCAGAACATCACCACGTGAACGAACAAATCACCTACATCATCAAAGGAAAAGTGCGCGTTTTTTGCGGCGGCAAAGAATGGATCGTCAAAGCAGGCGAGGTCATTCATTTCCCGCCTAACCTGCCGCACCGTTTCGAAGCCCTTGAAGACACGATCGATATCGATGTCTTTTCGCCGCCTAGAAAGGATTGGATAGAGGGAACTGCAACATATTTTACTCAAAAATAGACTTCGAGAGCCCATGAAAAAAAAGCATTTGTTTTTTGCATTCATTTTTCTTGCTGGATCGCTGATGAGCGATCCCACCTGTTTTGAACGGGCAGCTCGGCGCAATCTCGGTCCTTCCGGGGTTCCCACCGACGCCTCGTTGGAAGAGGTGGCACGGCCGAGTCAAGCGAGCTATTTGTCCATTTGCAGCAAGGAACTTGCTGCCCCTTACCAGAGCGGAGAATCTCCTTCCCTTCAGGAAGGAGTTCTTCAAATAGAAAAAAGAACCGATAGCGGAATGATGAATATATCTTCTTATCCAATGATCGATTCTAATAAATGGGATTTATCAGCGAGCGCCACTTACTGGAAAGCTGAACAAGATGGCACCGAATGGGCATCTATATTATCTGTAGCGCCGGAAGGAGAAGAAAATTTCAATTTTAGAAGAATCGATTTCAATTGGAATTGGGGATTTAAAGCGGGCATCGGATACAATATGATGCAGCATGACGAATGGGACACTCAATTATTTTACAGTTGGTTCCATACAAATCATCAATCTAGCATAGATCTCCCTCAATCAAACACCCCTTCTGCTGGAATTTTAGCGATTTTCACCACCCCAAGCGATATTAATGGTTCGGCTCTCCGAGCCGGAAAGATCTATTGGAAGATCAAATACAATATGTTCGATTGGGAACTAGGGCGCGGTTATCGAGTTAGCAAACACCTCTCGATGCGCCCACATATTGGCGCAAAAAGCGGATGGATCTATCAAAATGTCCACGGTTACTACACCGCATATAGCAATCATTCAACTCCATTTCTAGCTAAAAACGAATTTTGGGGGATTGGCCCAAGTGGAGGCATAAATACAAAATGGGGGTTGAAGAGCACCAAGGAACATTTTATTAGCCTCTTGGCAGATTTCGGGGGTAGCTGGATGTGGGGACACTGGAAAGTTCTTCATAAATATAAAAAAAATGGAACTCCCGAAGAATTTAGCAATCTAAGCCAAAACCTTGGAGCATTTAACTTGCAAGTGCTTATGGGATTAGGATGGGATACGAATTTCAACAACGACAGATGCCATTTCTCTATTCGATTAGGATACGAAGTGCAGCACTGGTTCAATCAACTTCAGTTTCTCCCACCCGGCGACACCATTCGATTCAACTATGATCTGACTCTGCAAGGTGGAACTTTTGATGTCCGTTTAGACTTCTAAGGATTTATGATTAAGAAAACATCTCTTGCCGCGTTTCTTTTATATTTCGGGTCAGCTGCATGTATCTGCGACTCCCGCATTGACAGCGGAATGATGAATGTCTCTTCTTATCCTAATATCGATTCGAATCAATGGGATGTTTGGTGCGACGCTACATTTTGGAAAGCGATGCAAGGAGGAACCGAATGGGCTGCTGAAAATTTCGATAAAGGAGACAGTGGATTAATCCGTTTAAAAAAGGTTCATTTCAATTACGAATGGGGATTCAAGGTAGGCATCGGGTACAATCTATTGAAACACGATGAGTGGGATACGCAGTTTTATTATACCTGGTTCCGTGCAGAACAAAGAGATAGCGGAAGACTGGAAGAACCGGCAACATTGGCATTCTATCCCGGAATGAATGCTTTCTTTGCCGTGCCGGACTCCATAAACGGTTCGTACTTGAACAGCGGAGATATCCTTTGGTCGATCAAATATAATATGCTGGATTGGGAACTAGGACGCGGGTACATGGTAAGCATTCACCTTTCTCTTCGACCACATTTTGGTTTAAAAGGAGGAGAAATCCGGCAAAATATTAACGGTCATTACACATCTTTTGACGATGAAAAAATTTGGTTCAAATCAAAAAACCATTTTACAGGAATCGGCCCCAGCATTGGCGTTAACTCTAGATGGGAATTCGGAAGTTGGAAATCTCATTCCTTTAGTTTGTTTGGCGATTTCGGAGGAGCTTGGATGGCAGGTCACTGGGATGTGAGGAGCTCTTTCGGAGGAGACGAGCCTACAGTCACATTCGATCACCTCTCACAAAATCGAAGCACAATCACTGCACAAGCTTTCATGGGTTTAGCATGGGATGCGAATTTCCATTATGATCAATGCCATTTTTCTGCGCGACTTGGGTATGAAGCTCAGCAATGGTTCAATCAATTGCGTCTATTTCTTCCTGGGGAAACTTTCAGATACAACTACGACTTAATGCTCCAAGGAGCAACATTTGATGTTCGTCTTGATTTCTAAACATCAATCTCTTTTTCATCTATAACGGGCTTAAATTTCTCTGGCTGTTTTAAGCTTTCCTGCATTGGAAAAGGAAGATATTCGGCATGATAAAGCTTAGTTGCAGGCAATTCATCTTCATCGCAAGCAATCATTTGATTTTTTACCAAAGCCTGAATAATGATTTTTTGCTGCAGCCCCTTTTTTCCCAACATGCCGCATCACCGAAACTCCCTGCAAATTCCCCATAGGATCGTAAGCGGCAACAATTTGATAACTGTTGAATTTTTCGTGATTTTCTCTTCCGCAGTATCCGAGCTTTGAAACAACTACTTCAGATGTTTTCTGAGCGATGTTATAGTAACTTGACGCCTTTTCGCGATGATCGGCTGTAGGGCCGCCAAAATTATCCGATTCCTCTCCTAATTCCTGAAGATTCGATTGCATTTGCCAACACTTTAACACGGAATAGATCCGCAGAAGTCTGTCTCTTCCTTCAACAACACTCACCCTAAGAGGGGGATGATGAGGTAAACAACTCTCTGAATCGCAGTAGAGGACATATTTTTTGATCCTTAATTTTTTTGCCGGTGATTATAGATTAAGAAATAGGTTTCTGAAAAACAGAAAAAAATTGAATCTTTTGTCTGTTTGAGATAAAAATTAAGCTATGAACATTGAACCCCAGAAAATTCCCATGCGCTTATTTATTTTATTCCTCGGCCTCTTGCCAATGATTGCTTGGTCTCAAGATCAAAAATCGCCTGAAGAAATTCAAAAAGAACTCGACGCCGCAGAAGCGAAATACAAACAAGCGAAAGAAATGTTCAACCCTTGGTATACCGGTCCGCTCGTTACCCCATCTGCTTCGATGATGCCTCCTGGCTATGCAAACATTCAGCCGTATTTGTTTGTGACAGGATCATGGGCAGCCTACGACAGCGAGCGCCACGTAGTTTCAAGAAAAGACAACGTTTACTCACTCCAAGTAGTCCCTCCGATGCAGATCGGCATCACAAATACAATGGATTTTGTATTCGGGCCTGCTGCAATTGTAAACTGGCAAGGAGGCCATACTGGAGGCGGTTTTAATGATCTAGGAACCACGATTGGATTCCCGATTTTGCGCCAAACTCTTTACCTTCCCGGCATGAAATTCACGATTGCCGAATCCTTCCCAACGGGCAAATACCAACATCTTAGCACAAATGGTTTGGGATTAAATGCAACAGGAAGCGGAGCCTATGCGACAACATTCGGCTACGCCATTTCTAAAGTCATTTGGTGGACCTATCCTTATCCAATGAATGTCCGCGCTTTCCTTGGCTACACTGTTTCTACAGATGTCCATGTAGAAGAATTCAACGCATATGGCGGCGGTTTTGGAACAAAAGGGAAAGTAAGCCCTGGCAATAGATTGACTGCCGACTTCGGAATGGAAGTGAGCTTTACTCAAAGATGGGTATTTGCTTTAGACGTCGTCTACACAGCCACAAATAGAACCAAATTCCATGGGAACCCGGGCCTTAACGCAGATGGAACTGTCGCTGGCGTCGGCGGCCCCTATAGCGACAATTTGAGCCTGGCTCCCGCAATCGAATACAACTGGAATGAAAATCTGGGTATTTTGTGGGGCGTCCAGTTCTCAGTGTATGGACGCAACAGTTCTGTTTTCGCAACAGGCCAGTTCAGCGTCGTTTACACATGGTAAAGATCAGCTGTATCTGCCATACTCATTTCAATGAAGCTCTTTCTAAGTCAACAGCTTGATTTTCTTGTTGATCCTTTGATCCAAGAATTGGATTTGAACAGAGATCCAATGCGCCTGCAGACCATTCTTGTCCCAAATGGCGGGATCAGACAATGGCTTTTGCTCGAAATTGCGAAAAGAAAAGGGATCGCAATGGGCCTGAAAATCATTGAGCCCCAGCAGCTATTCCCATCCTCCCGTACACCGTTAGAGAAATATTGTTCCATTTATACTGCCCTAGGAAATGGCCAAGTCCCCGAACTGATCGGTTATTTAGAAGGGAAAAAAAAGAGACGGTTGGAATTGACTGGGCAATTGGCTTCTCTATTTACCAAATATGAACAAAATCCTTCTTTATTAAATAAGGACGATTGGCAAACCGAAATGATCCAGGAATTGGCATCTCCGCAAGAGTTTGCGATTTCAGAACCCATTATTTGCTTTGCGATCGACTATTTGCCTCCTCTCTACTGGCAATCTTTGCTGAACGCCCCCGCACTTTCAATCTACCAATTTTCTCCCTGCATTGAATTTTGGGAAGATATTTGCTCCGATAAGGAACGGAAAAGTTTGAATCGATATTGGAAAAAAAGAGGAGCGAAGCAAGAAAAACGGGAAAGCCTAGATGGCTATTTACGCCAAAGGCCGAGAAATCTTGCCAATTGGGGTAAATTAGGCCGATTGACCTTGAGAGGCCTCAACGATTTAGAATTGGAAGAGTGCTATTTTCCGCTTGAACCGACGACTCTGCTCACACAAATCCAATACGACCTCCTCACTTTTGAAGAGACCAAAGAGCCGAAGATCGATCCCTCTATTCAAATTCTGCAAACTGGCTCATCAAAACTTGCCGAAATCGAAGCACTCAAAGAAGAAATTCTTCGAATCGATATTCCTTATGGCGAAATTTCGGTGCTTGCTCCCGATATCGAACCGTACGTGCCCTTGATCGAGTATGTTTTTGGCGATGGAATTCCTTTCCGCATCTCGAAGATAGATAGTTCAAAACAAAGTTCATTTAAGCAAGGACTCCTGCGTCTGATGCAGCTCGGCTCAGGCAGATGGGAAGCTGAAGAGATTCTTTCCCTATTCGAAACGCCCTCCTTTTATCGCAAAAAAGGGTGGGATGCAGAAACGCTTGAAAGATTTCGAGGATGGATAGAAAACGCTAAAATCGAATGGGGAATCGATGCATCGCACCGAAAATCAGTTCTCAAAGAAACATTAGGAGAAATCGAAGACGCAAGCGGCAGATCTTGGGAAAAAGGGCTCGACGCACTTTTGGATGCGCTCATTTATTTAAAACCGATGCAGATTAACCCCGATCTTTTTGAAGAACTTCTCTCCACTCTTTTTGAGCTTCAAGCTCTCAATCTTAAGGGGGAAAAAACACTGGTTGAATGGGCAGAGGTTCTACAAAAAACAGCAGATACATTTTTGCTAGCTGAATCAGATGAAGATGCGATTGTTAAAATGCGCTTTAGCAATCTCATGCTGCAGATGAGGAAAAACAGCGATCCGACAAAGTTCCCGCTAGATATCGCAAGACATTTTCTGTCGACGCCTGCTTATGGACAAATAAATGGCTCAAAGTTGCATGCCGTCCGGTTTTCTTCAATCGAGGAAGGCTCGATGATTCCAGCAAGGGCACTCTTTCTCATTGGCATGGATGAGATGAGCTTTCCCAGAATCGAGATGCCCTCCTCTCTCGATTTGCTCAAAGGGAAAATTCCCTCCCAAGGCGATTATGACAGATATGCATTCCTTCAAGCCATTTTTGCAGCTAAAGAATTGCTGCGCATCAGCTACGGCCACTTATCCGCTGAAGAAGGCAAACCGGTCAATCCATCTCTCCTCGTCCAAGAGCTTTTAAGCGTCACAGGCCCATCGATCGTGCAAACCTACCGGCAGCAAAAAACCCAAGAAGTCGTTAAGAGGCTCCATTTCCCTCCTTTTGCAAGAACACAATTGCCCGAAGGAGAAATGACTTTATCGATCCATGAACTCAAGAAGCTCGCGCGCCATCCTTGGAAGTTCTTCTTGCAAAATGCCCATAATATTTTCCTCGACGAAGAACTCGAAGACTCATTCAAACTGCTCAAAGGAAAACTCGTGCGGGATCTAGCAGATGCACCAATCGTCGAACTCCCGGGCTCATTTAAGACTGCCATGGAGATGGAAGTTCGAGACAAAGTGGAAGAGAGAAAAGAACTGCTAAAAGAATGGCAAATCGAACCGATCGCTCTTCATCTTAGAGAAAACTGCACAAGCTTAACCTGGGATGGCCCGAGTGTCATCCTGCCAGCAATTGTCTTGCATTGGGACAATTTGAAAATAAAGCTCGTTGGCGAAATCAAAATGGCCTCTTTGAAAGGAATCATTTCTCTCAATGAAGACAATATCGGAGGAACGCTCAAAATTTGGCCTGAAGTTTTGGCGGCCTCAATCGCAATGGATACAACACAGATCTGGATGCTGCGAAACGGAAAAACAAAATCGATTTGCAACGCGCATGAACAACTCAAAACATTTGTCGAATACTATTTCCACTGCCTTCACGCGCCCTCGCCTTTATTGCCTGAATGGGCCGATTCGATTTTACGGAAAAAAGATCTCGGAAATCTTGATTCTCGTTTCGAAGATGCAGTTTTGGAATGGGTGCTAGCGCGGGCGGAATGGACTCCAGAATCGATAGAAAAATGGATGCCGTGTTTGCAAAGTACTTTTCAGGGACTTATTGATTTGTATCCACCAAGAGGGAGTGAAAAAACTGCGCATACGCCTGATAGAGCCTCTCATTTGAAGTAAAATTGGCCCTGGTTTTAAGAATCCCCGCCTCGTCTATTTGCTCCATTGAGATCCTCTCTTCCATAGATGAGGATTGATTCACAATAATGAGTTTAAATTTCAACTCTGGGAATCGTTTTTTCAACGATGCATGGATTCGAATCGCATCTGCATCGGAAATATCGACAATTTCACTAAATTTAAATGAGCGATGAATGTCTGTTTGTCCATCCAGGTAATTGCAGCGCACGAAATAGACGGTCCCTGGAAAATGGGCAAGATTTTTAAAACGCTCAATCCGCCTTGCGTATTTCTCTTTCACTCTTTGAATATTTTGAAGACAATTGGAGCGAAAGTTTCCTTCGTGTACGAATTCGACGTGGTATTTTAAATGAACGAGACTTTCAGCATGAGCTTTTGGAAGAAGCAAACTATCCGGAGCCAAAAATTCTTCATCTAAAAAGTAGGCAAAATCATCATCGAGCATTTGAACAACCCCTTCATTGTCCAATGACAACAGCCAATCAAACGGATAAGCGGCACTCCTGAGACCGCTATTTCTGATCAGAGAAGCAGTCAAGCAGTGGGAGCCAAGACTTATGATCAAAACCTCTTTTTGTGTCTCGGGGACATCTTGAGTCCCGTCAGGGTCCCAAACGTCTGAATGAAGAGCTGCAGCAATTAGAAGTAAAAAATAGATGGTTTTCATGTGCCTTTCATTTAAAATGGTCGAGAGCTATTTTGTAAAGCCATGCAGAAATTTGATTGTCTTGCCTTAGACTGCCCTCTTTTCGGTCCCCACTTGCTGGAAGCATCTGCCGGGACTGGAAAAACCTTTTCGATTGAACATATTTTCGTTCGGCTGATTTTAGAAGGCGTCGAGGTCGAACAGATTCTGGCTGTCACTTTCACAAGAGCTGCGACGCGCGAGTTGAAAGCGCGTATCCGTTCCAATTTAGAGGCAGCGCTCTGCAATATCAAATCTGGAGAATCTTCTTGGCACTATCTGCAGCCCCATTTCGGCTCTCCTCAATCGACCCAAGCCTTGACAGACGCGCTTGCTTGCTTTGACCAATGTCAAATTTTCACCATCCATGGATTTTGCTACCGCATGCTCAAAGAATTTGCCTTTGAGGCAAACGTAAGCTCGCTATCCAATCCAGATGAAGGAAAAAAAATCCCAGAAGTATTGCAGCTCGCAGCACGCGATTTCCTGGAGCACGGCATCGACCCTTCTTTGCTATGCACAGAGCAGCTAAGCCTTCTTTTCAAGGAATTTGATTCGATGGACTCAATTGCCGAAAAGCTCCTTGAACTTAAAGAATTTGCGCCATCTCTTTCTTTCTCAGAGATTTCAGCCAAATGTAAAGCCGCTTTACATGGGTGGACGCTGGAAGAAGATAAGCTGATGGCTGACTTCAGGGCGCTTGAGAAGAACTTTAAAGCGATGAAGGGGAATTTCGAAATCCAGGTGCGCGCGCTAGCCGACATGGATCTTTTTCCAGCCCTTTTGAAAGAAAAAGGTTCTTTATTTGATTTCCTGGACCGTGAAAATAGGAAAGTGCGGGCAGAAGAGCCCAAATTTCTTAACTACCCAGGTTTTTTCGAATGGGCTAGAAACCATATTGCTCCGCTCGTCAAACAAAAAGTTTTTCCCGTACTTCAAAAAGCATTCCAACCGATCGCGGAGAAAATTTTAGCTGAAGCAGATCATTTCGATCCCGATGAGATCCTGATCAAAATGCGAAAAAGCATGGAAAACCCTCGATTTAAAGAGAGGGTTCAAAAGAAATATGAAGCTGCCATCATCGATGAATTCCAAGATACTGATGCAGTTCAGTGGGAAATATTCCAGCATCTGTTTTTTGATCCTCCCTTAAAGGCTCTATACTTGGTTGGAGATCCCAAACAGTCGATTTACCGGTTCCGAAAGGCCGATATCTATACCTATTTGGCAGCGCGTCATTTTTTGGGAGAACAAAACTCCTATCTTCTCGACACCAACTTCCGCTCCTCAAAAAGTCTCATCGGAGCTCTTAATGCCCTCTTCAACCGGGAATGGCTCCATCTTCCAAAAACAAATTCAACTCTGCCCTATTATCCTGTACAAGCCGGCGCTAAAATCGAAACCGACTTTACAGATGGCAAAGGCGCAGTTCATTTCATGATTGCAGAAGGAGAATCGCTGTTTGAAGAAGCGTTTTTGCCATACGCTGTTCGTGAAATCGAAAAGCTGCAATGCAAACGGTGCGCGATCCTTGTCAAAGACCGTTATCAAGCAGAAAAAGCGCTCGATTGTCTGAAAAAAAGGGGAATTGCTGCGGTCGCAAAGAGCCACACGCCTCTTGGAAAAACCAATGCCTTTAAAGCCATTAACGAACTTTTCGACGCCGTGCTACATCCGCATGATCAAAATGCGGCAAACATTGTCATGGCGGGCCCATTTGCAAAGCCCGATCTTTATTTACCAGAAATGAAAACTCTTTTGGAAGAAAAGGGCCTCGTTTCTTTTGCAAAGGAATTTGCACTCGATTCCGATGCGATGCAAATTTTTGAACATCTCTTTGCATGGGAAAAGAATGAAGGATTTTCATTTGAAGGGTTAGGGCGTTTCTTAGAGCACCTAAAACATCTCGATCCCGAAGAGGGAGCATCCCGCAGAATGGAAGTGGACGAGGAGGCAGTTCAAATCATGACGCTGCACATAAGCAAGGGGCTTGAATTCGATGTGGTCTTTGCCCTTGGTCTTGCTACCCGCACTCCTCAATCGGAGGATGCTGCAGAACTGAATGCAGAAAAGATGCGCCAGCTTTATGTGGCCATGACACGAGCGAAAAAACGGCTCTATGTGCCGATTGCTTTTTCGAAAAAGGAGGCGGCATCGGGCGCCCATTCTCCGATCGAACTCTTTTCTCAATATTTTGAAGGCTCATTTGTCGAACAAATCAAAATTCTTTCTCAAACCGAATCAATCTCCCATGAAACTCTCTCACCTCCTCTTGATTTTGCTCCTCTAGCTCTTTCGAAAAAAGCAATGATCTCGAAGCCTATTTCCAAGCCCCGATCTTATGAATTTTCCATCCTCTCTTCTTTTACAACGCTTGCCCGAACCAAAGAGAGCGAAGTGGAATGGACTGACCCCGACTGCACACAGTTTACATTGCAAACGATGCCGCGCGGCTCAGAAACAGGGATCGCCATTCACGCCCTATTCGAAGCAATCTTCAGCTCCCCAAAACCCGTTTGGAGAGACCTTGGAGCAATTGATGCAATACTTGCCGAACAGCTGCAACATTCTCCTCTTGAACCTTGGCAAAAAGCAATTCAGCAAATGGTTCGGCAAACGCTCTCAATGCCTCTTCAAGGAGAAGAAGAATGGTTTACTTTGAGCGAAATCGACCGTTTTCAAGTGGAAACAGAATTTGTGTTCCCAACTCCGCCTGATTTTGTAAAAGGATTCATCGATCTGATTTTCCAGAGAAAGAACAAGATGTATTTGATCGATTGGAAAACGAATTGGCTTGAAAACTATGAGCCAGATTCACTGAAAAAGGCGATGGACACCCATGACTATGACCTCCAAGCAACCTTATACGCAGAAGCGATCCGCAGACACTTTAAAGCCGAATTAGGCGGCGCTTATTATGTGTTTGTCCGAGGAGGAACGTGGATCAGCGCCGATTTCGGAATTCAGTATAGGCATCTTTCAAAAAAAGCGAACCCAGAAACATGACAAGAACCCCGGCCGTTTTCATAGTGGCCCCTTCGCCAGCAGCTAAAAAACCAATCCCGATGCTTTCAAGCAAAAGACCAGAGAAACAATTACATCCGATTCGGCAGCATCGGGAAAAGACTTCTCTGCAAGACTTTGAAGTCTTTTGAACGCTCTTAGGCGCCAATTCAATGTCTTGGACTCTTTGGCCAGATTGCGCTTCTTTCTTATCGTCCCTCAGTAGAGGTTCTCGAGTCGCTTGTACGCTCATACTTCCTTCCCCAATTTTGCAATCATCTCCATAAACGCCGCTCTTTTTTTCCATTGCCAGCGTCTATATTCGATGGCATACCCTTCAGCAAGGATTGGGATGTTCGGATTTCTCTTCCGCGATTGAGTTCCTGAAAGAATCTGGGCACCCACTTGGCAAATGCGCGACACTTCTGTGACTTGATCGGTTTGTTGAAGCACCTGCACGAGGAATAAAATTTCACGCGGTTGATTTCCATCGACAAGTTCAAGAATCAATTGATCGATTTTTCCGTCAATTCTCTTATATTGATATGCCCTCATGAGATCTAATGCTTGCGCCGAATCGTATCTGTGAACAGCTTCTTTGAATTTTTTCCAATGCGCATCGTCGTGATAGAGAGTAGGAGGAAGAGTTTTTGATCGATTTAAAGGTGCTGCCATTGTGTTGGGAAATGGTATTCTTCTTTTCTCTTTTTTCACTACTGAAAAATTGGTATCATAGCCGCATGATTGAAGAAAAGCTCAAGGCAGAGGTTGCGAGATACTGGAATCAGGCATCGTGCGGGACCGAACATGTCCAAGAAGAAAAATTCTCTAAAGAATATTTCGAGAAAATCGAAGCGCACCGCTATGCGGTAGAACCTGAGATATTCTCTTTCGCTCAATTCACCCGTTTTGCTGGACTTAATGTTCTTGAGGTCGGCATTGGCGCCGGCACCGATTTTCTTCAATGGGCCCGTTCTGGAGCAAAAGCCCACGGTATCGATCTGACGCAAGAGGCGATTGACAACGTACGCCATCGCCTTGATTTATATGGACTGAATGCAGATATCCGGATCGCCGATGCAGAAAATCTCCCCTTCGAGTCCAATTCATTTGATTTAGTCTATTCTTGGGGAGTGATCCACCACTCGCCGAATACCCAAAAATGCCTTGAAGAAATCGTCCGCGTTGCCAAACCGGGCGGATCGATCAAAATCATGATCTATAACCGGCATTCTCTTGTCGTATTCTACCGATATTTAAAAACGGCCCTTTTCAAAGGCAAACCTTTTCGTTCTTTCAGCAATGTTTTGTTCTACGATGTAGAAAGTTTAGGCACTAAAGGGTACACGCTGAGGGAAACGCGGGCTATGCTGAAAAAACTGCCTGTCAAAATCGAATCGCTGAAGTCGACTGCGACCAGCCACGATCTTTTGAAGGCTAAGTCGAAATTTGCTCAATTTTTTGCCTATATTGCAGCGTCGATTTTCGGTTGGAACAGAGTCGGTTTTTACATGACGATGGAACTGAAAAAAGTTGGAACCCATTAACCCGGCACTCAAATAAGTGACAATATGCGCCAGCGAGGCAAAGTCAAATCGAAGGGGCAAAGCCCCGTTCTGACAGAGGAGCACTATTGCCAAAGGCAAGAGCGACGATGAAGATCGATTTGGCGAAGCCGCAGCAAGCAGATTTTCACTTATTTGAGTGCCGGGTTAATAAAAACATTCTCAATTCCTTCTTTGCAAAACGGATCCTTAAGGATGCCTACACAGAAGAAAGAGCTCAATTTTTAGAAGCTCTCATGCAAAGCGCGAGAGAAGGCCACCTTTGCATGGAGGCCCCCGCCGCTCCCGATCTTCCCAACTTAGAAGCGATCGTCAAACAAGGAAATCGCTACTACCTGCACCGCAATTGGACGCTGGAAACCCATATTTTAGAACAAATTCAGCGGCTTCGCGGGGAGCGGCAACCTCTCCCTCCAGTAGATTTGGACACTATTTCCTTACTCCCAGCGCAAAAAAAAGCGGTGCAAAACGCTTTCGAAAACTCCTTTTCCATCATCTGCGGCGGACCAGGCACAGGCAAAACATATACCGCAGCTACATTCGTGCGCCTTTTTTTAAAACAGCAGCCCAAAGCCAAAATCATTCTTGCGGCCCCGACAGGAAAAGCAGCTTCCCATCTGCAATCAGTTCTCGGGATGGAAATTGCTGCAAAAACTCTCCATCGGCTGCTCAAGATCCGGCCAGGAGAAATGAATCTATTTTCCAATTGGAAAATCGATGCCGATCTCGTGATTGTCGATGAAGCCTCGATGCTCGACGCACCCTTACTCGCCAAATTGCTCGAGTCAATCGGCAGCGGCACCCGCCTTCTTTTGCTCGGAGATCCCGACCAACTTCCTCCCGTTGAAGCGGGCAGCGTATTTCGAGAAATCGCAGCCCATTTTGGCACCCAGCTTGAAAAATCGATGCGAACAGAAAATTCTGAAATCCATCGTTTAGCCGCAAGCGTGAATCGAGGAGAATGGACGGGAAATTGCCTTTCTTGGGAGTTTGACCGCCATTTGGTGCATAAACTCTACGAAAAACTCGATCCCAAATTTTCTTGGGAAGAGCCAAATCCTGAAGAAGCGCTTTGCGCCCTCAATCGCTTTCGGATTTTAGGAGCCCTTAGAGCGGGGCCTTTCGGAATCGATGCTCTAAATGAACAAATCGTGCATGAAATGAGCCTGAAAATCCGCCCCGGTCAGTGGTGGACAGTGCCCATCATGATCACTAGCAATAGCCTTGACCAAGATCTTTATAACGGAAACTGCGGCGTCCTGATCGGAAAAAGCAGAGGAAAGATTGTCTTGCGCGATGGGACCGCCTACTTCCCGCAGAAAATTCCGTATAAATTGCTGCCTCCCTTCGAAATTGCCTTTTGCCTCTCCGTTCATAAGAGCCAAGGAAGCGAATTCGATCAGGTGCTCGCCCTTTTTCCTGAAGGGAGCGAACATTTCGGCAAAGAAGCTGTTTACACAGCCATTACACGGGCAAAAAAAGGAATCGAAATTGCCGCTCAAGAATCAATCTTGAGAACCATGCTGGCAAAACACTCAGGAAAAACATCTGGTTTGACTGCCCGGCTTCTTGACAACCTTGTATAAAAAACCCCGATTGGCCTATTATCGCCGCTTATGATCAAAATTTTAACATCTGTTATTTTTTCCTTTACCTTGTTTGCGAACACACAAAGAAACGACGTACCAGCTCGGTTCCAGTGGTTCACAAATTCGGGATACTGCGGCGAAACGAGCCTCATCAGCGCAGGCCTTTATTACGGCCAATATCTTTCTCAATTCGACGCAAGGGCGATTGCCTCTAAGGACGGGAGCCAGACAAATGATGCTCTTTTAATCGGCGTCAATGATAAAAAGGCTGCCCAAAAGATGCATTTGGCCTACGAAGAATGGGACACCGATTCGCAAGAAAATACAGACCAATTCTTCATTTGGCTCAAACAAAAAATCGCAGCCGGCAATCCTGTTGCAATCGGCGTATACGCAAACCAATATCTCTTCTACATGAACACAGATCCCGATGCTGGAGACCCAGATTACGATCATATCGTTAGCGCGATGTATCTAGAGTCCAGTCATCCGCTATCCGATCCAAGCTATTATCCTGACGATGTCCTCGGCTTCAATGACAATGGATATTGGGAAAACCAGAATACTCCTACCTATTTCTTTAGTTATGGGTTCGAGATTTTTCCCGCTGATAGAAAAACCGCGAACAGTCCGACAGGCCCGGTTTATTCATTGAGCAATGATGGCAGCAATTATGGCATCGCCATCACCGGAGTTAAAGATCTCAATGGAGACACTCTCCCCGTGCGCGTCGACACAAATGTCAATTTTGAAAATCCGCCCATCGCAGATGGATCCAACACGAGACCCGCTTCCATGCAAATCGTTCTTACCGTCACAATATCCGATTTAGAACCAGGAACCAGCTATATCCTTTACCGCTATAACAATTTGGCGGCAGTTCCTGAGTCAAGATTCAATGCAAATGGATCATCAGCATATGAAAAATGGATGTTTACCGCTCAAGGGACTACCTATGTGCATACAGAAACGATTCAATCCAATGAATCGGCTATTTACCGCTGCGTAAAATCTACAGCCCCGTAAAAAAATATGTCGGTATCATCAACACCCCCTGAATCCGCAACGCCAGTGACTGATTTCCTTCTGAAATGGACTCCCAGAGCCGTTGCCGTGGCAATCGGGGGCTATTACGGCCTTGGAATTGCCTATGAAATGGGACTAATGGCAGCAATCGATCAGTTTGCTATTCAGGTGATCAAAAATTTTGGGGGATATGTGGGGATTGGGGCTTTGATGCCCACTGTGCAGTGGTATAGCGCCTGGGCAGTCCGCATTGTCATGGGGATTGCCTCAGGCATACTATATGATTTAGCTGAACGCGCAGTTCAGTGCTTCTACCTTCAGATTACAGCTCGCGAACAGGCTGCTGAGAGCCAGTCCATTTAGAAACTACGCCGGAAACTGCAGTAAATGCATCTGTTGCAAAAGCTCTCGTTTTATCCCACGCTGCAGATGCTTGATCCCATGTTTCTTTTGAGATAACGCCTGGTTTCAAAACATGAGGCGCTGCAGTAAGAGCAGAACCTGCGAGTAAATAGGCGCAAGCAAGTTTCTTGCTACCAGCGCTCCAAAGTTTTTTTGCACCTGTTAACGTTGCATATCCGCTCAAAATCGAAGTAATCGCTGCTCGGTTAGCTGACAGATAATTGATGCCCTGAACAACAGTTTGTTTCAATGGTTCGCACATTGCAGCAGCCCGAGTTCCTGCATCAGCAAGAAGCTTTGCGCCTGCTGGAGTTTGTCCCGCAAGCAAATACATCGATGCAACAAAAGCAATTTTGCCAGAATGATTCCACAATCCTTTCACAACTCGCGAAGCCAAAGAGGGCTCAGGAGCTGGAGGTGGCGTTGGAGCAACTGGAGCCCCAGTACGAATATTGAAATCGAGATGGTGTGCTCTGGCCGCGGTCTTCATCCTTTCCATGATTTCGACTTGGTGCCCGATTACAGCTTTTTTAAAAGCTTGCATGATCGATGGAATTTGAGGATCTCCGATAGCCTCTGCTGTGCCAACAATCTCAATCTCCTTTTTAAGAAGCCTGGAATATTCTGAATTATACTTTCCCCATTGTGCAGGCTCAAATACACCTTCATGTAAACTCGCGCTTAACAATTCGCATTGAGCGATTTGTTTTTTAATATCAGCATTCAATTGACCAATAGCAGCCATAAATATCTCCAAATAATTTTAATTTCGGATATATTATAGCTTAAATAAAGATAGAAAACGAATAGAAATAGCCCTCAAATAAATTGTTTGAGGGCATTAAAGAAATAATTACTTACTTTGCGCAGCGAGCGGTGAGACGAGACTTGGTGCGGGCAGCCTTTTGAGCCTTATAAACGCCATGCTTAACCCCTTTATCCATCAAGCTATAGATCGCGTTAAGCTTGGTTTTAAGCGTCTCTGCCGACTCTTTCTGATTAATCGAACTTTCCAGAGAGCGGACGGCGGTCAAAACAGACGCGCGGTAAGATTTATTGCGCAGACGTTTTTTTTCGCTCTGTTGATCTCGTTTGAGAGCAGAGGGTTTTCTCTTGGCTCCCTCTTTCTTTTTAGCTTCTGCCTTCTTGTCTTCGGCCATAATTCCTCGATTTGCGAATATTCAATGTGAGCAATATACTCGGTTGCTTAAAAATAGTAAAGATCTCCATGAACCCAAAGCGAATCCAGCTCCTTTTTCTGCTCGGCGTTTCAGCTATTACTCTCCACTTTACCATCCTTTTTGGGAAAGAGTGCATTCATTACCTTTCTTTAAAAAATTCAGCGCCAGCCAAGGTGCTCCAATGGGAAACCATCCCGATAAAAAAAGAATTTGGCATCAAAGCCGATTTCGCCTTCGAGGGGACCCAAGGATCCTATATTTTTCCTCCCCCCTACTTCCCCAACGAATGGGCAGCTCTTTCAGAATTGAAGCTGATGGCAAAAATGCCCTGGACTGCCCACTATAAATCTCCCGAAAAAGCCGTTTTAAAAAAAGAATTTCCATGGAATCTGCTAATTCGAGCTGCCATTTGTTATGGCGTTGTTATTTATTTTTTCAATTTAAAGCGAAGAGTGAATAAGGATTTATTAAGTTCAAACTAAACCTTATTTGGTGTATAATTTTTCCATGATTTGCACCGATTCAAGAGAATATTTTGAGATTTCAATAGGACCTCAGCCCGACAACACCTTTCGCGCACGCCTTCAATGTCTTAAAGATTTTCTGAAGCGCGTTATTGGCTTTCCACTTGCTTTGATCAGCAAGTTCTGCCGAACCATTTTGCGGACGATTTCTATCTTCTTTGCAGCCGTTTTTGTCATTTGCACACTGGGAAGCTCTAGCGGAGCGCGGGACTTTTTCGTCGACCGGATTGTCATTTTCGCAAAAGATCTCGCAGATTGGGTTCTTTTGCCATTTGCACTAATCCTTTGCTTTTTCAGACTGATTTTGGCCCTCATCATTCACCCAGACTTCTATTTCAACACCTTTTAGCCACCCCATCAAGCCAACGGACGTAAGGCTCTAAGAGATATTTTTTCAACCAAACAAACAATCGGCTCGGCTTTCTGAAATTTTTTTCGATCTCCTTTTCCCGGAGCATTTCCTCGGGAAATCGCAAAGCTCTGCTCATTCGATCGCCATAAAAATAGCGCTCCAGATTCAACCGAATGATCTGCTTGGGATAGAGTTCAGGGGAAAATTCATTTTCGCCTCTTTTAAAAACCTTCGTCAAATCAACCGGAAAGGGGCGCCCTTTTCTGACTCTTTTCCCATCTGAAAAGATCTCGAATTGATCATAAACCTCCATCGACTCGATCGATAAATAATAGGCGGATAGAGTCCGAAGATACTCCTCAGCAGGACGGGAAATGCGTTTGTTGTACCGCCGATCATCCATGAGCCAAACGACATCATAGCCTTTTGTTTTATAGTCGCGGATGCGAGAATCCGCTTCGACTTTTGTGATCTGTGAGCACTGAATTTCAAAAATTATTTTTTCTTTTTCCCAGCAAAGATCTGCCACCCGATCGATTTCGATGAACGGTTTTTCGATCTGCAAAGCTCCTCGAGGGAACATTTTTTCCAGTTCGACCTGGGCTGTTAAATGATCTTCCGATTTGCTATAAAGCCTGCAGCTGGGAGCTTCTTGAATGTGATAAAAATGGGGGGTTTTGCATCTCCCTTTGCGCCGTCTGACAGGCCGGAAGCAATTGACGCACTCATATATTTTTTCGGCTTCAGCATCGCCTGCATGAATGAGAATGCCTTCATCGTATGCGTAGAGGGCCATAAAAGTTGTTGCAAAAAATTAGATTGAGACTATCATATTGACAGAAAGAGGGGCGTCCATCCACAATATTTTCGTCTTTATAGAAGAAAATTCTCATTTTCCCCATTTTTTAGGAGAGCATGACCGGTACCACGTCCTTTAGTAATCCACAGCATCAGCAGAAAATTGAAGAATTAGTTGGCATAGCCAAAGAGCAAGGCTACCTCACGTACGAGGAAATCAACGAAATTCTTCCAATGACTTTCGATTCTCCCGAGCAGATCGACCAAGTATTGATCTACTTGAGCGGGATGGACATTCAAGTCCTCAACCAAGCCGAAGTTGAAAGACAAAAAGAGCGAAAGAAAGAGGCCAAAGAATTAGAAGGCCTTCCGAAAAGAACCGAAGGAACATCGGACGACCCGGTGCGGATGTATCTCAAAGAAATGGGATCCGTGCCTCTTCTCACCCGTGAAGAAGAAGTTGAAATTTCCAAGCGCATTGAAAAAGCGCAAATCCAGATTGAAAAGATTATCATGCGCTTCCGCTATTCCATTCGGGAAGCCATTTCGATTGCAAGCTATCTGATTTCCACGAAAGAGCGTTTTGATAAAATCATCGCAGAAAAAGAGGTGCCGGACAAAGCCCACTTCCTCAATCTGCTTCCAAAACTTTGCGATCTGATGAAGCAGGAAGACCTCCTTCTCGAGCAGCTTCTCATTCAAGGTCGCGATCCGAATATGAAAAAAGAGGATCGCGCCACTCTCATGGAAAATATTGAGAAATGCCGGATCCGCTCCCAAGCCTACCTGCGCCGTTTTTGCTGCCGCCACAATGTAATCGAAGATTTTGGCGAAGTGATCCTCTCCGCTTACGATCGTTTCCTCCAACTTGAAAAAGAGATTCAAGAACTCACTCCTCGTGCAGAGAAAAACAAGTTTGCTGCAGGCAAATTGGCTGCTGCAAAACGAAAACTCTACAAACGGGAACTCGCCGCCGGGCGTAATTTGGAAGAATTTAAAAAAGACGTCCGGATGCTGCAGCGCTGGATGGACAAGAGCCAAGAAGCAAAGCGGGAAATGGTCGAGTCGAACCTCCGTCTTGTCATTTCGATCGCGAAAAAATACACCAATAGAGGCCTATCCTTCCTCGATTTGATCCAAGAAGGAAACATGGGTCTTATGAAGGCGGTCGAAAAATTCGAATACCGCCGCGGTTATAAATTCTCTACCTACGCCACTTGGTGGATCCGACAGGCCGTCACTCGCGCAATCGCAGACCAAGCCCGCACGATCCGTATCCCTGTCCACATGATCGAAACGATCAACAAAGTGCTTCGCGGCGCAAAAAAACTCATGATGGAAACAGGACGCGAGCCGACTCCAGAAGAGCTCGCTAACGAACTCGGCCTCACGCCAGAAAGAGTTCGCGAGATCTATAAAATTGCTCAGCACCCGATTTCGCTCCAAGCGGAAGTGGGCGACGGCGGCGAGAGCCAATTCGGGGACTTCCTCGAAGACACCGGCATTGAATCGCCAGCTGAAGCTACCGGTTATGCCATCTTGAAAGACAAGATGAACGAAGTTCTTTCCACACTCACAGATCGTGAAAGAACCGTGCTCATCGAACGTTTCGGTCTATTGGATGGGAAGCCAAAAACTCTCGAAGAAGTGGGCGTCCGCTTCAAAGTCACTCGTGAACGGGTCCGTCAGATCGAAGCCAAGGCTTTGCGTAAGATGCGCCACCCAACCCGTGCTAAACAGTTACAAGCCTTCTTAGATCTCCTCGAAGGGGAATAAGAAAAACTCTAAACGCAGATTGCTGATTGCTAAACTCGAGTTTTGCATTCTGCGTTTTGCGTTTATATTTTGGAGCGTAGCGGGGTCGAACCGCTGGCCTCAACAATGCCATTGTTGCGCTCTACCAACTGAGCTAACGCCCCCCAGAGAAATGCAAATTGCTAAACGCAAAATGCAAAATGGAGAGGAGAATGGAAGAATATTAAGATGTTTTCCTATTTTGAATCAAGGAGTAGAATGGGTTCAAAAACGAGGAAAAAAATGTTTTTCCAAGAAGTCGCTGAAGCTCCCCCAGATCCCATCTTTGGTTTAGGGAGCGCTTTCAAAGCAGACCCACGCAAAGAAAAAGTCAACTTGATGGTTGGGATCTATAAAGATGATCAACTCCGCTCAGAGCTTCTGCATTCAGCTAGAGGGGCAAAAAATAACATCTTAAACCAAGACCTTATGGCCGACTACTTACCCATCGACGGCCATCCAGAATTGATCGAACTTTTAGGGCCGATTGTTTTTGGGGCGGAGTTATGGAAGGCAAATCATGGGCGCATATATGGCGCGCATACAACGGGCGGCACGGGAGCTTTGCGCGTGGGCGCCGAGTTTTTGGCACAGGAAGTCTCAAAAACTTTTTATGTTTCAAATCATACTTGGCCGAACCATCGCTCGATCTTAGAAAGAGCTGGCTGCCAATACGATAACTATCCTTACTATAGCCGCGAGAAGAAGGGATTTGATTTCGAGGCCATGATCGCCTTTTTAAGAACATTGCCAGAAAAATCGGTCATTGTTTTGCATGCTTGCTGTCACAATCCAACAGGCTGCGATCCAACAGCCGAACAGTGGCGTTTGATTTCCAAAGTGATGAAAGAGGGAAAATTGTTCCCATTTTTTGACTTTGCCTATCAGGGCTTGGGAGATGGGATCGAAAAAGACGCCGAATCGGTAAGAATTTTTCTTCATGACGGCCATGAAATGGCCATCGCCTATTCCTGCTCGAAGAATTTCAGCATGTATTGCCAAAGAGTGGGAGTCCTTTTCATGGTTGACGAAAACTCTGCAGTAAAAATGAGAGTGGGCAGCCAGGTGAAGAGGATCATTAGAGCTCTTTATTCCAATCCCCCCGCTCATGGCGCACTGATTGTTGCCGAGGTGCTGAAAAATGATGATTTGAAACAGATTTGGATCAAAGATTTGGAAGCGATCCGGAAAAGAATCCATCTCATGCGGGAATCTCTCATTCAAAGGCTGATGACCAAAGCGAAAGCGATCAATTTTGAATATTTGAAATCGCATAAGGGAATGTTTTCATTCATCGACATGGATAAATCCCAGGCCCAAAGAATGATCGACGAATTTGCGATTTATATGACAGACAATGGAAGAATCAGCATACCAGGACTGACCACAAAGAATATCGATTATGTGGTAAATAGTTTAAGTACAGTATGCGCAAAACGATAACCTATCCGCTCTTAGGGCTGATCGCATTTCTTTTGATTTGGATCAGCCTGCCATCGATGCTCTCTGATACGCTCAGAGAGTTTGTTTCGGCTCCTTTTGGAAAGCGAAATTTCAGCAAATCGGCAGATGAAATCGGCCGCCTTCAAGTGGAAAATAGGGCTCTCAGAACCCAAATAGATCACGCTCTTGAATGGGTCCTCTTTGAAAAAAAAGCCGCCCAGCAGCTTGCAGATAAGGAATTTCTCCAAAAAAGAGCAGAGCACATTCGAGAACGGCTGAAAGAACAGCTTTTTTCTACGCCTGCGCAAGTCATTTACCGCGACCCGAGCCTCTGGAGCAGCAGTCTTTGGGTCAATGTCGGCGAAAAAACCAATAGTGCGCTTGGGAAAAAAGCGATCGCAAAAAATAGTCCTGTTCTTGCTGATGGCGGTGCGCTCGTGGGCGTTGTTGAATTTGTAGGGGAAAAACAATCGAGAATCCGCCTTATCACCGATTCAGGCCTATGCCCTTCCGTTCGAGTTCTTCGAGGAGGCAGCCAAAACCGAGAGCTTGCTCACCGAATCGATTCCCTACTCAATCTTTTGGAAAAAAAAGACGACCTAGAGAGTCTAAAAGCACAGTTGCTCTCTCTCAAGCAGTCAATAGGCACGGATTGGGAAGACGGCTATATGGCCAAAGGCGAAGTGCATGGAAGCAGCACCCCATTTTGGCGTTCGAGGGGATCTCTCTTGGAAGGAATCGGCTTCAATTTTGATTTCCCAGATTCAATAGGAAATAAAAAGGCTCCCCTTCTGAAAGAAGGGGATTTGCTTGTCACGACCGGGCTCGATGGCGTATTTCCTCCCGGGCTTTCAGTTGCAACTGTAGTCAAAATCCATCCCCAAAAGGCCGGAGATACCGTCTACAACATCGATGCGCGTCCCATCATTACCAATCTAAACGACTTACAAACACTATTTATCTTGCCGCCCATTTCAGAATAAGCGTTGCTTTATAGGCAGATTTTTTTGTAACCTCTTGGCCAAAAAAAGGAAATGGTATGGCTACGCTATCAATACGCTCTTTGCCCTCCTATCTAGATACACACGTCCATCCTGGAATAGAAATTCCAGCAAAAGGTTTAGAACTTTCATTGTCTGCGCTCGTTGGCTCCGGCAAGCATTCGGTTTCCCGTCGGCTGACGGGACGTGATGTTGTGCATATCCATGACGGAGAATTTGAATTTGGTCATTTGCAAGATGCAGATCGGCATGCAACTGCATCAAAAATTGCCGGACAATTCATCAAAAAAGAGGGCTTTGAAATCGAAAAGTGGCCTGATCGCAAAATAGAACAATTCTTATTGTTGATTATGCAAGGCTTTATAGGCCCTCGGGTGAGGTCTTATCGAGAGAATTTTAATTATGTCTCGAAAAGAAAAGTGGGACTGGAAGACATAGCAACCTTTCGGAAGTACCTTCAAAGAAACGATCCGAAAAGCCTTCCTGCTTTTGAACGTTATGTTGCAGAAGAGAATGAACGGTTTGTCCAAGAACTTTCTGAATCAGACTCAGAAAATCTAATCGCCGATTCAAAAGTCCTTTCTCCTGCAACCAAAGAGCTCTTGAGCCGTTATTTTTATTTTTCTCCAACTCCTGCGGGGATCCCTAAGAAAATGAACGCTTTTTTCCATGAGCTGCGAAAGAAAATTCAATCTGGGGAAAATCCGATCGAGATTGCTGCTTTTGTCCACATGAAAATTGTGGAAATTCACCCATTCGATGATGGGAATGGAAGGCTCGCGAGATTCTTTATGAATCTGATTTTGAAAAAATTTGGACATCCTCCGATCTATTTTTATTCTGAAAAAGAGTATCTAAAAGCTGTGGAAGAAGGCCTCAAACCTTTTGCTCTACTTATTTCACGTAAAATCCACTACTTCAAAAAGCTAGTTCAATTCGCCAAAGAAAACTTCGAAAGTGCAAAATCGCAAAATGACTATATTGCGCAGGCAGGAATTGCTACTTGCACATGGGTCCTCGATCCATCAGCAGTGGAATGGATACAAAAAAATAAAGAAGATCAATCTATCTAAGACTCTCTTGTCGAATTTGATCGACGATTTGTCTTAAAGATTCCAATCGAGCTGAAGGATCTATGTCAGGGAACATTCTTTTCAAGGTCTCGCTGTTGAGCGACTTTTTAAGAGCGTTTGTTGGATTCGATTCGCACTCTGCATCGAGGAGGCGCCTCGCAGCATCGATTTGAGTTAAAACTACTGCTTTGGTTTTTTCTGCTAGGTTCATATTGAGCCTGGCATATTGGCTGATCTTGTCAAATTGCCCAACGATGATTGCATAAATTTTTCCCCAAGGATCTTCTGGGCTAGAATAAGCTCTTTCAACGCGCACGCTGCCGTTACGGGAAGATGCTTGTTCTTCCCATCGTTTTCTTAATTCTTCAAGAAATTCCCTATTTGGGCTGGGAGGTGTTAAATGGGCCATATACTATGCTCTTTCGGAGGAAAAAGGATAGCATAAAAAAGAAAATTTCAACTAGTTGAATGCTTTGCGATACAGGGATCTTTGATCCTCAATGTAGCGATTTTCTTTTTCAAGCTGATGGTAAATGGGTTTTGCATCATCGATCATTGTCCCGCAGCTGTGAAGCCTGCCAAGGCGTTTAGATGGAAAAAAATAGAGCGGCTTTTCAAAAGCTAGAAAATCATAGCCGACCGAAGAACTGTCCCCTAAAAAGACATCCGCTATTGATAAAATGGGATAGACCGGAGGAAATTCATCAAGAAAGAAGAGATTTGGCTTCTCAAGACGGGCCAATTCATATTGGATCGGATTGCGCTGTTTGAGCAGCGGATGCACCTTCAAGATTAAATTCCAATCGTCCGGCAATTCAGAAATCACCTTAGCTCCCTTCTTAAAAAATGAGCTCGCATCATCTAAATCGCACCAAGTAGGAGCATAGAGAAGCGTTCGTTTAGAACGATCGATTCGGGGAGCCAATCCGTCGTAAAACTCTTTGTATTTTTGATAAAACTTCAATCGATAGTTACCCACAACCGTATAGCTCGGAACAGCAATGCCAAGCTCTTTCAGCATATCGAGCATTAACTGCCCATAGACCAAGACAGAATCTTGCAGGGCGTAGGGAGCAAGAACGGGCGCCTGATAGCCCTTATCCGATTGCCCATGCGGGCAAAAAACAAGGCGCATTTCTTTATTGTACAAAGTCTTGAAGAGGGCTTTTAAATGCGGCTGCCAATATTTACATTCGTAAAGAACATCAAATTGTTCGGCGATTTCGCCAAAACGGAATTCTAAATCGGGTACAAAATGGGTAACAACTTGGGGATAAAATTTTTTGGCCAACTCGTAATTGAGCTCCTCAGTAACAACCAGCGGACATTGCATTAGTTCTGCAAGCGGGGCAATATGGTCGAGAAGATGGTAATCGGGGCCTGTGTTAAAGGCTGCAGAGCGCATCAACTTGCTCCTTCAAATTGCATGCCGGGCTGAATGTATATTCATAGAGCCTTTTTTGCTCGTCGGAAAAAGGATTTTTCAAAACAAAATCGAATTTAGATGGATCGATTGCCATTCCGCACCCATGCAGCGGCAAAGAGGGATTTGCATTCAAAAAATACATAGGGCGGTTGAATGCAAGAAAATCATACCCGATGGACGACATGTCGCCGATATAGGCCGAGCATTTAGCAAGCAGCGGATAAATGGGAGGATCATCGGGAAGAAATTCGATATTTGGTTGAGAATACCGTCCAATGAGAACTTCAATTTCCGGAGCAAATTTCTTTATGGTATTCGGATGTAGTTTGACCCACAGATTGCAGTCCGCGGGAAGCTGCTTTGCAAGGAGAGGAAAAGCCTTCCAAAATGAATTGCTCTCATCCCATGTTGGGGCATAAAGAAAAGTTTTTCCTTCAGGTTTTCCGATCATTTTGCTGAAATACTGCCGCCGGAAATTCCCGATCGGCACCGTTTTAGGAAACACTCCCTTTTCTCCCATAAAATCGATCATCCTTTGCCCGTACACAAAAGCTGTTTCGCCTTTTAGAGCGTCAAAAAAAGGGGAATTCCATCCTTTATCGGAATTGCCATGAGGGAGCCAAAGAATTTTTGTCGACTGCCCTGGAAAGGCGGCCTGCAAAAAGGGCTGCGTGTCGCAGGTGATGGTGTATTTGGGAAGCTTTGAAAATTCTCTGACCTCAAGATCAGGATAAAAACGGGCTGCAAGTTCAGCGATTTCGGGTTCGCAGCAGATTAAAGGACAGCGGGCGAGCGCGCAAAAAGGACCTAAATGGTCTAAATAATGGCGAGAGTCGTCAAAAATCAATCCTGCGCATTTCATTCCTAAGATGTTATTCGATGAAAGGTATTTGCGAAAGGACTGTCCAAGTCTTGGGTTGATTGATTACGTTCAGATGGCGCCTTCTCAAGTAATAAGGCTCATTCGGATTGAAATTCTTATCGGATTGGGCATATTTAACCCAAAATCGCTCCATCCAGCCAGGGAACTCATTATATGGGTGGAGGTACACTTCCAATTGGACGACGACTGTCGCGGCCTGTTGTACGACGACATCCAAGCAATTTTTGTAAAAAATAGTGAAGGGGACTCCTAAGGCGGGGAATGGATAATTTGCCGGGCAGCCGAAGAATGTACACCACACCTCAGTCGCAGTATCTTGAAATAGAGTTCCTGGGTACCCAAAAGCTGAGGGAGATTGGTTATTTAAAAGAGCTGTCGGATCGATGAAATTGATGCCAGTTCCGCTCCCCATCGCTTGCGAGTAGGCAGTGAAAATACGCAAAGGGGAGCCCGATTTGACGCTGGTGCCGGCAAGCATCGTAAACTTGCCTGAAAGCGAACTTGGAAAAGCGGGCTGCGTTGGATGATTATTATCGACAATGAGGGTCACTTCTCCTCCTGTTGAGGCAATCGCTGTATTCGGATTCAAAGTCATGTTATGCCCAGTTATCATCCGAATTTCCGCTCCTCCGCTGATGAGAGGCTGAGGTCCTGTCGTCTGAGTCAGATTGGTGTCGTTGCCGGCAAACGTAGTGAGCGGTCCTCCGGTTGTTTTGACCTGTTTGAGGATATTGATATTTCCGAGGCCTGCAGTCAAAGTGAGATTTCCGGTATTTTGAACGCTGGTAGCTGCCCCATCAATCAAAATATCGGACGCTGAAACGATGTGGATAGCGCCCGCGCCCGCGTTCACCGTTCCCGCATTGATATTGACTGCGCAATTTCCGACTGGAAAACCCGAAATTCCTCCTGTCCTGCAATTATTGCTGCCGCAGCCAAATGTTCCGGGACCTGAGGCAAGACATATGTCCCCATCTGTAGAAGTGATATTGGCATTGATGTTTAAAATTCCATTTCCTCTCGAATCATCATCTGCGGTCAAGAAAATCTGAGCTCCAGAAGCGGTTGATAGAATATTAGATCCAGCTGCGACAGTGAAATCGTTGCATGCGCTCATTTGGACAGCTGTATTTGCGCCAAAACTGCTGTTTGTTGTGATTGCCTGATTGAGAGAAAGATCGTGGAATCCAATAATCGAAACACTGCCAAGCGGGCTCGTCACATTGATTTGATTTCCAGCTCCGGTTCCAAGCGACAAATCGGGAGCGTTATTGCACACATCGCAAAAGCTGGAAAGAGTCAAATTCCCAGTTGTCGTGAATGTAAGGGGCAATGAAGCGGCGGGCGCTGCAACAGAAAATCCTCCGCATGTGCTTGTAAAAGCTGGCGACGAATTCACTAAAACAGAAGCAATATTGAATGCTGTTGGAGCGCAGCCCGTGCAAGTAAAATTAAGCGGGAAATTGAGCAGAAAAGTAGGCAAAAGAGTTTGGCCGCAAATAGTTGTTAGATTGGGATTCACTGAGGTCCAAAGTTCGCCTGGCTGGAATGAATGGCCCGCTTGAATAGAAATTCCATTCGTAATCGCTGCGCCAAACGATGTAGTCCATTGAATATTGCCTCCCGCTCTGACATCTAGAAAATCTGTCCACGAAAGAGGGTTGAGGTCGGCGTCATTCGCAAAAGCTCCGATTTGAATCGGACCTGTCGAAGAGAGGGTCTCGTTGATACTGCCTTGAACAAAGAGACGCGTAGCTGTAGCTCCAGTTTCCGCGGTGCCCAAAACAATCATCGAAGCGCCGTTATTGGTGATATTCAAATCCCCTCCAATCGCGCAGTTCACATTGTCGGTTGCCTGGATGAGCAGGTTTGTTCCATTGAGGGTCATATTGCCATTCACTGCGAGGAAAAGATCCGTTGTTGAAAGAGCTTCGCTGCATCGGAATCCAATCCCACAGCTATTCGTCTTTCCTGCAGGGCCTGTAATATTCAGATTGCCTCCAACAGCTAAATCTAGAATGTTATTTCTGACCGTTGTGCTCATAACCGAATTATATTCAAAACCGCCGATAAAGCATCTTCCCACAAATGGTGAGGAGACCGTCATATTCAAATTCCCGCCGACTGAGACTTGGTAATTCCCTGTTGAAGAATAAACAGCCGTATTCGTCACAACAGGAGTCCAATTACCGATAAAAGCTTCACAATTGGCGCCAGATGCTCCAGAAACTATATCTAGATTCCCATTGCAAGATACAAAGATATCCCCATCCATGCGATCCAATCCAGCCGTTCCGGTGACAGGAAGTTGATGGTGTCCGATAGCTGCAAGACCATTGAGTATAGTCCCGCCAAGGATTTGAATGTTGCCGTTTGCAAAGACTTGTATATCGCCATCCATGACACAGGCAGTTGCTGCAATAACTCCCGTTGATGCAAAATTGGACTGTCCATGCCCGATGCGGGCCACGCTGCGCTGAGTTTGATGAGCATCAAGCAGAAGATTTCCGCCGCATTCTACCGTGATATCTCCAGTCAGACTCGTTCCTGCTGCCGTTGGGAGCACATGCGCTCCGTGTCCGATGACTGCATCACCATCCTGAACACCTAAATTCGGGGGAAGGCAAATCAGGCTCACATTGCCAGCAGCTTGGACGAGAATGTTTCCACTTGCATTGATAGGAATCGCAGCAGGAGGAGAAGGCCCTGGGCCTAAAGCATTCGGCCGTCCATGGCCAATTTGCGAACAGGCTTCAGCAAAGTGTCCGTTCAGAAACAGATTATTACAGCAGACAGAGATATTTCCCGTGGCTGTGAGGCCTGTTGTGGCGTCAATGTAAAAGCCGATTTGCGTAGATCGGCCGCCGCCGATTGGGCCGCCCGCTGGAGGAGCTAAGATGACATCTCCGCAAGCTTGAATGGAAGTTCCATCATTTCGCGAACCAACCGAAACACAAAAGAGCGGAGCAACTGTCGCATCCTGATTGATGGTGATATTTCCTCCGGCCTGCAAATTGACTAAATTGGCCCCAACTGCTGCTGCGTTTTGAAGAATTCTTGCATTCACCACAATGTGGCGAAAAGCATTCAACGTCAAAGATGTTTGCGCAGACCACAAAATAGGAGCGTTGACGGTGATATCGCCGCTTCCACCGGCCGTAGCTATATTTGTCTGCACCACCACATTGTTCAAAGCCAATGCATTTTGCAGATCGACATTGTTTAACACCGCATTCGCTGTTCCCGCCCCATCATAAAAAACGCCTGGAGGAGGGCCAGGATTGGTCACGCCCGCAGAAATAGTAATATTGTTTGGATCGAGAAGAAGCGTCCCCGTTTTTCCGAAGGGAGCCATCGTCGACACGTCACCCCTAAAAATCAGTTCGCTGCCTGAAATTTCGACAAAACCCCCATCGCCGCCGCTAGATCCACCTTGAGCTAAAATCGTGCCCAAGTGAGTCATTTTTTCATTTGCCAAAAAGATTGCTTGCCCGCCAGAACCAAAAAGATCTCGAGCTGCAACATCGGTCAAAGACCCAACGGGAAGTTCTATGTTGTCTGCATACGCAAATACATTGTTGGCAATGATTGAACCGCCCTGGATCACAGAAGATCCGATCATGGCCACATCGCCTAAAGCCAAAATAGTTCCCCGATTTTCTACGTTTCCGCCAGTTCCGGCAAAGCGGACTTTAAAATCTTTGTGGAGATCAAGCGTCGATGCGATGAATGATCCCAAATTGATTTGCGCTTCTTTTCCCACCAAAATTCCATTCGGATTGATCAAGACGACTCTTCCATTGGACTCAAGTCGTCCCATAATCTCGCTTGGATTTGCGAGCAAAACTCGATTCACAACGCTGGAATCGGTGGAAGGTAAAAGGAACCTGGCCAATTCTGCTTCTTGAATCGAGAATTCATCCCAATGGATAATCGTTCCATTGAGCGCTTGGACTTCCAGCTCATTCGAAAAAAATGCGAACTGCGCCTCGCCATCCATCACGGCAGGATTTTGCGGCAATGCACAGATCTCAAGAGAAAACGAGAGCAGGCAAAAAAATTTCTTCATAAACTAGATTTATCAAATTGATTGTTTAAGAGCAAAACTTGATTCTGCTAACAATCTATGCGACAATCTTGGCATGCAAGAATTAAGCGACTGGTTTCAACAAAATAAAAGGGACTTTCCTTGGCGAGTCGACCCCACTCCCTACAAGGTGTGGATTTCTGAAGTCATGCTGCAGCAGACAAGGGCAATCGTTGTTGTCCCCTATTTTGAAAAATGGATGATCCAATTTCCCGACATCAAAACTTTGGCTGAAGCATCCATTGAAGAGGTAATCAAAGCGTGGGAAGGGCTTGGCTATTATAGCAGGGCGCGCAACCTGCATAAGGGAGCCCAGCAAATTTTGGAGCGCTTTGAAGGCAAAATCCCTTCTACCATTGCAGATTTGATGAGCATTCACGGACTTGGGCCTTACACCGCCAATGCGATTTTAAGTTTTGGATTTAGGAAACGAGCTGCGCCTGTTGATGGAAATGTAACGCGCGTTTTGGCCCGTTTTTTTTCGATAGAGGAAAATGTTTGCAAGCAAGCAGTCAAACGAAAAATTGCACAGGGAGCTGAAGCGATTTTGCCGCCTGATGATCCTTGGATCACGGCAGAGGCCCTCATTGAGCTTGGTGCGACGATTTGCACTCCAAAACCTCGCTGCGAAATTTGTCCGCTAGCAAGAAATTGCCTTGGCAAGGAAAGAGCGCTTCTTTTGCCCATCAAAAATGAAGAGAAAAAAACCACCCATCTCAAGCGAGCTGTTATTTGGCTTGAAGCGGAAGGAAAAGTCCTGGTGAAAAAAGGCGCAGCCGGAAAAGTGATGGCCGATTTGTACGAATTCCCCTATTTTGAAATGGAAGAAATTTGGCCGATGAGAAAAGTGGAACAGGAGATCGATCTAGTTTTTGGAATAAAGCCCAAAATGATCGAAAAACTGCCGCTTGTCGCTCATACATTCACTCGGTACAAAGCGACATTATATCCATTTAGATTCCAGTCGAAAACTCTAAAAGAACTCGAAGGTTATCAATGGATTGAGCGGAGCGAGCTTTCAAAACTCCCCTTTTCATCCGGCCACCGGAGGATCCTTTCTCTATGAATATCTTGCATTTAGAAGCATCTCATGGCTGGGGCGGACAAGAAATCCGCATCCTTCGGGAAGCTGAAGGGATGCGCGAAAGAGGCCATACCGTCATTTTAGCTGTTACACGAGGGGGCGGCTTAGTATCGAGAGCTAAAAATGCAGGATTCATTGTTTATGAATTGAATTTTCGAAGAGCCTCTTGGCCAATCTGTCTTTTTCAGCTCCTCTCGATCATGCGGAAACACAAAATCGATCTTGTAAACACTCATTCTTCCCTCGACAGCTGGATTGGAGGCATTGCTGCAAGGATCGCTCGCAGATCCATAGTTCGCACGCGCCATCTTTCCACCAACATCAAGCCTGGATTCAATAGCCGTTTTGTCTATGGGACTTTAGCCGATTTTGTCGTGACCACTTGTTCTTCAATCTTGCCGATGATTGTGAAGCAGTCAGGCAAATCGCCCGATCAGTGCAAATCGATTGCAACAGGCGTAAATCCGAAACTCATTCAGGTAACGCCTGGAGAATCCGTTGCTTTTCGAAAAAAATGGAATATAGAAGCAGATGATTTTCTCGTAGGAACAGCTTGTTTCATGCGTTCTTGGAAAGGAATTGATGATCTTCTTAAAGCGGCAGACCGATTGAGAGATGTCCCTAACTTAAAATGGGTCATTATCGGCGGAGGGCATGCTGAAAGACACCATCGATTCGCCGCTGAATTGAAACTCGCGAACGTCATTTTTACCGGACATCTGGATCATCCATTCCCCGCTATCGCCGCTTTGGATATATTTGCGCTCCTCAGCACCGCTCATGAAGGGGTATCTCAGGCCATTTTACAAGCAGCCTATCTCGGAAAACCGCTCATTGCAACACGAACTGGCGGACTTGGCGAAGTGTGCATTGATCAACAAACAGGGTTGAATGTGGCCCCATTTTCGCCCTTAGAGGTAGCCGAAGCTGTCATGAAATTGAAAGAGTCCTCTGAATTGAGAAGCTTTTTTGGCGAGAATGCAAAAAGACTAGTTCTAGAACAATTTACGCTGACTCATACTCTCGATGAAATGGAAAAAGTGTATAGGGCTTTACCACAGAGAGAGAATTCTCTGTGGTAACCCAAATGTAAAGCGGCTTTACATTATTGAACATCACCTGCTTGCTGTTGAATGAAGATATTATATCGAGGATGATCTCGCTCAAATAAGGCGTGAGCAATCTGGTCTTTAGCCGCATCATTTAAAGGGCCTTGAACAAAGTCTTCCGGACCCGACACATGCCAAACATCGCCTGTCGTATACTTCTGGAATAAAACAACAACATGGCGATTGCCTTCAATAGATTCAACTTGGAATGCATAGAACTGACGACCATATTTATCCGTTCCTCTTTTTGGGGCAGGCACTTCTTCAGCTTGAATGATGATGTCTCCCGTCGGCGATTCCCGATCACCGATATCCAATTCAGGAAGATTGCGGTTCAAGAAACGATCTTGTCCTGACATCATATGCCTCAATTGCAAAGCAGATATTTGTCGAGCAAGAGTTTCTTCTTTCAATCGATTGGCCTCAAGGGCTGTTCCTAAAATAACGACTACGCTGATCGCAGAAAAAGTCAGAAGGATATTTCCCAAAGCAACTCCAGCAGCTAGTGCAGTCAAAGCGCCTAGGGCTGCCAGGCTAATTTTAATTAAAATCGGATTGCTTTCGTCTTTAAAGTAGGTGTAGATGCGTTGCATCAGGCTTGAATTCTCGGTTCGATTTGCAGGATCTAAAACAACTGGATTGATTCTTGGTCCAAGGGCTAGGACTGCCATATAGATGTCTCCTTTCGGTGTTTAAAAAAGATCAGAGATTCTGGCATCTCGCCAAAAAAATGTAAATAAACTATTAAGTACTAATCAAAATCAGGAACGTACTGTATATCCTGCATTGGCTCCCCGGGCAAATGATATCGAGGATGATTATGATCAAAAATCAACTGAACAATTTGATCTCTCGCTCCCTCATTCAGAACCCCTCGAGCAAAATCTGGCGGCCCAGAAATATGCCAGACATCGCCAGTTGTATATTTTTGAAACAAGACAATAACTTGAGGAAAGTCGTCTTCATTAGATTCGATATGAAATGCATAGAACTGACGGCCATACTTATCTACTCCTCTTCTGGGCCGGGGCACTTCATCTAGCTGAATAAAATCAATATCTCCAGTGGGCGATTCCCGATCGCCGATATCTAATACTTCAACCACGTCATCTAAGAAACGATCTTGGCCAGAGAGCAAATATCTCAATCGCAAAGAAGCCATCTCTCTTTTGAGATCGGCCATCGATTCTTCTTGCCTCAAGCGATTGACCTCAAATGCTGCTCCCAAAATAACAACAATGCTGAGAGGCAAAAGAGTCATTCCAAGAAAATATCCCGCTGCAAGAATTGCGAGCACTCCAATCGCTATCAGGCTAATTTTGATCAATACAGGATTGCTTGGATCTTTGAAATAGTTGTAAAGACGCTGCGTTAGGCTCGAATTTATAGATAGATTTGCGGGATCTAAAACAGCCTGACTGATTCTTGATGCGGCAAGAGGCACAACTAGCATATACAGAACCAAAAAAATTTTTACACCGCTTCTAGTTTTTGTAAATGGAATGTTTAATAAAAGAAGTCATTGTCGTGAAAAATGGGAGTCGGTAAACTGAACTCTCAACAATAGGATTTTCTATGGATATAGTGCAGGCTCAAAATTGGCTCATGAATCTCTCTGAGCGCAAGAAACAGATTGCGATGAGCGTCGCCTCTGTTATTGCAGGAATCGCCATTCTGATCGCGTATTCCCAATCGGGTCCGAATGCACTCAAATACGCTGAAGCCGAAGAAATCTATGCAAAATGGGTTGCCGCTCCTGGAGATGATGTCCTTTATCAAAGCATGCAAGAGGCGATTCGGAATGTCCCAGCCCTTCAAAAGAAATATGAAGCCGCCATTGCACAAAAATTAATCAATACAGACAAGCTCTCTGAGGGTCTTGTAATGGCCAATCGTTCTTTGACCCGAGTGAAAGAAGAAGTCCCTTTCCATGCGACCTATGCAATGACGAGCCTGCTTATCGAGCAAGGCAACTACCAAGAGGCACTTGAAAATGCAGTTGCCCTGAAAGAACAGATGGGGAATTCATTCCAAGCCGAACAAAAAGGCGGATCTCTTCTTTACGTGCACAACCTTCTGCGCATCGCCTGCCTGCAGCAGCAGCTGAAGAACCGGCCAGGAGAAAAGGCTGCTTGGGAAGAACTAGAAGCGCTTTTATCTACCAAAAGCCGTCCCGCGCAAATGCTTTTGGGCAGCTTTTCAGAAAAACAAATCAATCTTTCCCAGTATATTGCCGAACGGAAGAAAACGCTTTAGCGTTTAGGTGTTGGGATTGGGCCGTCAGTCGTTCCAATCAGGCGATTCAAGAAGGGGACAAAGCTGAATGCGATGATCCCTAAAACTGCAGCGATGCTTCCATATATGAAAAAGGCGTGCACATAGATGGCTAAAGAAGCTTCGCCTGTAATCTCTTTTGGCACATCGGAAATGGTTGCCAATCCTCCCCCAATCGCAAAAGCCGCCGCTTGAGTCAAAAACCAAACCCCCATCATCATCCCAGTCAAATGCTTGGGCGAAAGGCGAGTCACCATCGCAAGTCCGATTGGCGAAATAAGCAATTCTCCAACAGTTTGGAGGAAATAACTGAGAATTAACCACCATGGAGAAGCTTCCCCATTCACGTTAAAATAGGTGACGCCTAAGCCAAGTCCAAAAAATCCGATGGCCATGAAAAGAATCCCCAAAGCGAATTTCGATGGCGTCGAAGGATTTAGCTCTCTTTCTTCAAGACGAACCCAAAGCCAGCTGAGAATCGGGCTCAGAATCACAATGAAAAATGGGTTGAAAAACTGCGTGAATTCGGCATCGATTTTGAATCCTAAAAGACTTGGAGACATATTCCGATCGGCAAAGAGCATGAGAGAAGTGAATGTCTGATTATACACTGCCCAGAAACCGACCGAAAATACGATCAAAATCAAACAAGCGATCATTTTCTTTTTCTGCTCAATCGTCTCCTTGTAAAGGTAGAAGAGCACGGCAGCGACGATTCCCACAGATGAGAAAACCAAAATGAAATTCATCTCTTCCGGATGGTAGAGAAGAAGGTGGCAAATCCCGATCGCAGCGATGATCCCAACATAGAGAGCCACGTAGAAGCTGTACCGAAAGGCTTTCGATCTATAAACGGGGCTGCTCGTAGACATCATGCCAGCATTGCCTAAACGCCCTTTTGCCGCTAAAAAAGTGACGATCGATATGATCATGCCAATGGAAGCGACCCAGAATCCTGAACCATACGAATAAGAAGCGACGAGCGCTCCTGCAAAAATCGGAGGGATGAGAGCGCCGATATTGATTCCCATGTAGAAAAGGGTAAATCCGCCGTCTCTTCGGGGGTCGTCGGCTGTATAGAGCTCGCCCACGATGCTGGAAACATTCGGCTTAAAAAAACCGTTGCCAATGATCACAATACTTAAGCCAAGAAATAACCATCTTGGTTCCGGAATCGACATGATTGCATATCCGATAATGAAAAGAATGCCGCCTATTACAATCGATTGGCGAAACCCAATATAGTTATCGGCGATGTATCCGCCAACAACTGGGGTTAAATAGAGCATGGAGCTAAAGGCGCCGTAGATCAAATAGGCTTTTGTATCTGTGTAATTCAACCCATGGCTCATGTAGAGCACAAGGATCGTCTGAACCATGTAGAAGCCGAATCGCTCCCACAATTCAGTGAAGAAGAGAAGATACAGCCCCTTAGGCTGGCCATGAGGAACAGGATGATTCATTGAAGAACTCTCCCCTGAAGCGGAGAGATTCTCCGCTCCGGTATTGGGCGGACAGTTCCTGTCCGCATTTATCAGCTAGCTCGGCTTGCTCGGCTGTGGACGGCCGAGATTGCGCTTCGAGCGGCCCGTTCAATTCGGAAACTACAAAATGAAACAGCCTTGGTCAAGAAAAATTATTCTTGACCCTCAGATTCTTGTAAATTGACCTGAAGCAATCTGACTAACCTATATGACCCGCCTGGCATTTCCCCATTCGGCACAAAAACAACGCGAAATCCAGCTGGAGGCTCTGCGTTTGGATCAACATCCCCATTATCCGCAGGCTGTTGGACTGCATTCACCTGAAATCTACAAGTAGGACATGTTCCTCTTTGATTTAGCCATGGCTGAATACACGCTTCATGGAAAGTATGGGCGCATGGAAGCGCTTGCATAGCTCCCGCTTCGGAATCATGACAAATTACACAATTAACACCGGCTGCATTTACACTCATTATTATCTCCTTATTAAAATAATAAATATTATAATAGTTTTTTAACTTAAAGTTAATAATTATAGAATTAAAGGGATGATTAGTTATCGTTTTTTGGAATATTTCGGCTGTTTACACGCCGGACACATCTCAATATGGATGAGTTTAATGAGATATTCTTGGATAGCAGCAATATAAGTACCGTGGCTCCATGTTAAAGGCGAAACAGAAAGAGGTTCATTATTTTGGGGATTGATCTGCTCCGATAGAACCCCGCTTGGGAATGCATGGTCAGCAACCCATTGAAAGATCGGCAAAGCTTGATCGAGTTCTTTTCGGTTTTTTGCTTTAGCGATCAAGTATTGCGCTTTCCACAAGGTCGAAACAAACCATGTGTTGCTGGGACCGTTTTCTTGCCGGTAAAATGCATCGTTTTCATACCGAGCAATTCCTCCGTTGATTTCGAGTTTCTCAAACACTTGGCTCATTGTGCTCGCCACTTTTTCATGATCAGCCGGATAGACGCCAAACTTGAAAAGAGCGTAGAGGCTCGCATCGATGGAAGCGTCAACATCGATCGTTCCATCTTTTTGGAAATTGATCATCCGGGCAAATCGTTTTTCCTTAGGCATCCAAAGATATTTTTCCATTGCCTCGCGCATCCCATCAGCGCCGGATCGGTATTCTTGGGCCAATGTAGTTTCCCCAAACGCTTCAGCAAAATGAGCTGCTGCCGTAAGAGAGCCGATCACAGTTGAAACGGTGAAAGTCAAAACCCCTTGCCTCTCTTCCCAAAGATCGAAACTAGGAAGAGGAAGTCCCGTATTCAAATCGCGGTAATTCATCATGAAGTCGGCCGCTTTTTTAATAAGCGGATGATAGAGGGAGCGAATGAGATCGAGATCCCTGAAGCATTGATAGTGATTCCAAAGAGCCCAGATGACAAGAGCTGTCTCATCTTCCTGAATGGGAAGCTGCGCTTTATTATTTTTTTCCCAAGGATGCCACGAGCTGCCTAATGAACCTGAGGGCGTATATTTATGGAGAAAATATCCCTCTTTTTCCAAAATTTGAGCGCAGAAACGGTAGAACTGCGACATTTCATAGCCCGCTAAATCAAGTCCATAGGCGACAAGCGCCCCATCTCGAGGCCACATGTAGCTGTAGGTGTCCCGATTGAAAAAGACCGCATCGGAATCATTGGCCGCGATGATGCTGCCGCAATTGTTCATTTGAGTGCGGCAAACGAGAAGGCTCCGCTTATATAACCATGCCACTTTCTCAGGCAAAAGCTGCGCATTCAACCGCTCTTTATCGGACCATAATTTCCAATAGTCGGAAGTCCTTCGCAAGATTTCTTCAGGGGTCTTTTTTTTGACAATGTCATTGAGCCTTTTGACCTCTTCCCAATTTTTCCCGATCGCGATCCAATAATAACACTCCTCAATACCTTTAGGCGGCAAAGTCAAAGGGATGGAAATCACCGAATCGACCCTTCCTTGCGCGATTGGATTGCCGCCGAGCTCCCCATCTTCAGCATCTTTCCAAGTTCCTTCATTACCTGTGGCAAACCGCTGAATCCCAAACATGTTGTTGGCAAAAATATTGATGAGGAAATACCGCTCTCCCTTGTAATGGACCAAGCTCTTATTTTCAGGCTTGTATGCAGCAGTGTCGCCTATGTCATTCCCGTAGATGTGGAAGTCTTGACTAAAAAAAAGACGAACCTCTTTGGGCTCATCGGTTAAATTCAACACCTTAATCTTTTTTAGATAGATATCTTCTTCAAAATCAACAAGATCATTGCTTTCGATGCGCAAAGTATCATTGGCAAATCGAAGGGAAGCGACCAAAGTATCATCGGAATAATCTCTTTCAACCTGCCAATTTTCCGGTATCCAG
The DNA here is from genome assembly GCA_019694475.1 of Parachlamydiales bacterium. Lineage (GTDB taxonomy): Bacteria > Chlamydiota > Chlamydiia > Chlamydiales > SM23-39 > REEB52. The sequence goes on along the minus strand of JAIBBX010000004.1, from coordinate 151,534 downwards.
CTGAAAGAACCGTTCACCCAGACGCCGATGCGAAAAGGATCTCCGCTGCTATGGTTTTCTTGGCCAACATGAGGGAAATGGAGCTCTCTCAAAAGCCCATTGCAATCGAATGCGACGAGCACTCTTCCATTGCCGATTGGAATGTCTCTAGGCATTCGACCCCATCGATCTTGCGATCTTTTGCGCGTCAGCAATTTTCTGCTTTCTTGTCTCTTCTCCCATATCCATCGGTTCGACATTGATGAAATCGATGTCCGAGATCCCGACAAATCCAAAAATGGCCCTTAAGTAAGGCTCTTGATGGTCAAAACTCTTCAATGGGCCTGAATATTGGCCTCCGCGACTTGTGATCACCACCATCTTTTTGCCAACGACTAGCCCCTCGGTTGTCCCATCCTTTTTATAATGAAAGAGATACTTTGGTTGGACGATTAAATCGATGTAGTGTTTCAACATGTACGGGATATGGAAATTCCACATCGGCGTGCTAATCAGAAAGAAATCGGCCGTTTTAAAACGATCGATATGCTGAAGGATCTCTTGCCAGGTTTCTTTGAGGCTGCCATACAGATCTTTACCTCCCAAAAGGACATATTTTCCGCTTACGCTTTTAGCGCTTAAAGGGGGAAGTTCTTCTTTGGATAAGTCGAGCTCATCGATGAGCCAATCGGGATGTTTTTCTTGAAAAGCTTCTAAAAAAGTTGCGGAAACTTGGAGGGTTCGAGATTCTTCTTCACGGGGCGTTGCGATGATATGAAGAAGCCTCTTCATACTTTTGCATTCCGCGTTTTGCGTTTTGCGCTATCTCTAGTCGTGTTCTTCTCCGCTTGCGCCTTTATGTCCTTTAGATGGACGATTTTCGCTCATGATTTGCGCATGGCGGGTATAATAATGATACGATGTGCCAGCGAGCAGTCCCATAAAACCAAAGAGAATGAATGGGATAAATAAGCCGACCACGACTTTTACAAGGCCCAAAATCATTTGGGTTGTTTTTTCTTGCTTGTAAGAGAAGCTGTAGAACTGTTTCAGACCTTTTTCCACGGGAGCTGGGAAGAAAACCCCTACAATCAATCCAACGGCAAGAAATAAGATCGTCATTTTCGGTCCAGTGAAGAAGTCGTACATACTTGAGATGGAACCGACCACAATCGCCAGAACGGAGAAAACCTCAGTCGTATATTTGCGGGCAAAGTCTTCCACTTCTTGGACAGACACGCCCTCTTTGATTTTATCCATCAGCTTCTTCACCATGACCCTCTCCCCGGAATAGATTTCCTCTTAATCATATTTAATACTTTATTATATTTATTTGCAATCACCCTACATTTCATAAGGGAGGTAGTTGATTGATTTTTAAGGGCCATCGATACATACTTTTGTTTTATGCGCAAAGAAACGGCAACGGTTTTGCACTTTTATCCAGAACGCATCGCATGGATCGGCGCTCTTCTTTTGTCCGCGGGCACTCTCCTCGCGCTTCCTTTTCTTTTAACGATGCAAAGCATTGATTCTCCTCTCTTAAGAGAAAAACGGGAAAAAATTGCAAATCTTACGCCATACACATTTGCACTGAACTTAAGTCAATCGCGCCCAAGCTTTTCGATTCCCGATCTACAAGGAAAAATGACTTTTTCTTTTGATCCGCCAAGACCTGACGGCGCATTGGACCGCAATCGCCTTTTGGTCCGATTGAAACAAAGCGGAGAGAGCCAGCGCGTGACTCTTCCATGCAGGATCGATTTAGAATATCAACGGGATCAGTTGAGATTTGCCAAAACGAAATCAGAGTTTTGGGTGGAGCTTGCCTCTTTGCCGAATGGGCAGATTGAAGCATCTGGATGGATCTCTTCGATTGATGGCGGGAAAGTTTCTGCAGGGCAATTCCAAGTATCTGGCCAAGATTGTCCGATTCAAGAAGCTCAGGAATTTACCGAAGGCTCCGCTTTGCGCCAGCTCGCTGAGGCTAAATGGTGGGGCCGCGATTTATTTAAAACGGCGGGAGAATCGGGCGAGCGGATCGAAACAAGCGATCTTTTAGAGATGCGGGAAAACGACTGGCTCGTTTGGAAAGAGGGAAAATGGCAAAAGAGCGATGCGCCTGATAAAGAATTGCCGATCGCAAAAATCCAATCCATCACGCCCAAAATGCTGATTCTAGAGGGTTGGGATTCGAATGGCCATACGAGAATCGGACTAGGCCACGCTTCGGGGCCCCCTTTTAAGATGAAGGGGGAAGATCTCTTGAGCGCGATCCGGATCCGGTCTGAAAAACAGATCAGCTGCATGATTGAAAAACAATGCCTCGTTCTCAAAACAGGCGACTGGGTCCTCAAAACTGCGGGCCGGTGGAAGATTTTGCGAAAAAAAGAAGAGCGGGAAGCTTTTTTAAATGGGAAATTGTTCGGCGAATTGTTTATCCTAGAGCAAATTTCGCAAAAACAAGGGCAGAAAATGATCCAGGGACGCCTGTTTAATCCCGGCAGAACGCAAGTCGTCTCTATTGAAATGGCAGCGCAAGGGCGCAAAACGGCGAGGAAATTGCCATGAGATGGTTATTTCTTCTCGCTTTTTCCCTATTCGCGCAAGAACCCTTCACCTCGGATGTTGAAGGCGCACAAGCTTTCAACGACTCTTTAAGCAAACTCAAGACTGAATTGCAGCAAAAATTCGACAATGTGCGCGAACTCGCTAAGAATGAGGCCCGAGAACCGGAATTCCAACAGCTACTCGGCGATGTGCGCAATACCCGCGAACAAATCCGCAAGCTCGAAGAACAATGGCGCAAAGCCTCTTCAAATGAACACAGCGATGAACCTTACGCCATGTGGGATGTAGGCGAAACGACCCTTTCCCAGCTGGTCATGGAATATGGCGCCAGCGATTTTCTCTACGTCATCCCGCAAGAACTGAGCGGCATGAAGATCAGCCTCTTCTCAGGCATCCCGCTTCCGCATGAATCGTGGAGCGAGATGATCGAGATGATTTTAGTGCAGAACGGAGTGGGCGTTAAGAGGTTAAATCCATTTGTAAAGCAGCTTTACATTTTAAAACTCGACCCTTCGGCGATTGAAGCGGTTGTGGCGAGAGAATCCGATTTGCAGCTTTTTGCGAATCATTCCCGCCTCTTTTATGTCTTTGGTCCGCCCGCTGAACAGCTCAAATCGATCCAGTCATTTTTCGAACGCTTTTCCGATCCAAAACAGACTCTCATCCAAGCGATCGGCTCCAAAGTAGCCATCGTCTCTGCGAGAGACACAATTGAAAAGCTCATGGGGCTTTACCACGCAGTTTGGGAGCAAAATCAGGGCAAAGTCGTCCGCATCATCAGTTCGATCAAGATCCAGCCGCAAGAGGCCGAAAAAGTTTTGAAAGCCGTTTTTTCCGATACAAGTACGAAAAACAGGCCCACCTATTATCCATCTGGGGCCGACGAGCTAGTCACAATGGTTTTGCCGCAAGGCCTCGTCCTAATTGGTGAAAATGAGACCGTTGATAGGGCCCAAAAGATCCTCACAGAGATGGAATCGCAGCTTGAAGATCCGGGAGAAAAGGTTATCTATTGGTATACCTGCAAGCACTCTAATCCGGAAGATGTGGCTGAAGTGCTTTCTCAAGTTTATGATTCATTGATCGGATCTGGTTTCGAAAAGAAAAATGAAGCTGCCCTTTTGCCTCCTCCCGCGCCTCCTGCAGCGCAAGCTCCTATAAGCCAGCCTCCTGCCCCTCCAACTCCGCCCGGTACGCCTGAAAATCCTTATCCGCTTCCTTATCTTTCCCCAGGGCCAGGCTACAATCCAGTCATGCCGGCAACAGGTCCATTCGTACAGCCCGCCATCTTTGATAAAGAGAAAACCACAACATTTGGGAACTTCATCGTCGATACGAAAACAACCTCTATCTTAATGGTTGTCCGCAGAGAAGAGCTTCCTAAAATCAAAACCCTCTTGAAAAAACTCGATGTTCCAAAGCGGATGGTGCAGCTTGACGTGATGCTGATCGAGAAGAAATTTCTAGATAGAAGGGAGATGGGCTTTAGCCTGCTCCAGCTTGGCACCAACTCGAGCGGTAATAAAGAGACTGCAGTCACTTATGCGGCAACCAATGAGAAAGGCAATTTCATGAACGGCCTTCTCACCTTCATTTTCAGCCGGCCAAGCGGCAAATTCCCTGCTGCCGATATGAGGTTCAACTTCCTTTTGGCCCAAGAAGATGTGCGGATTAAGGCCAACCCCTCTGTCCTGGCAATCAACCAGACTCCTGCTCAAATTGCGATCGTCGAAGAGATTTCGATCAATAACGGGGCTTTCCCATTCAATACTCCAACGGGAACTGTGATCCAAGATTCCTATACACGGGCCCAGTATGGTATTACGATCAATTTGACTCCGACCATTCATCTACCCGATGATGAAGGCGGCCCTTGTTTCGTTTCATTGGAAACCGACCTTGAATTCGATTCGACCAAAATCATCACTCTGGATAACCGTCCTCCAGTCACAAGACGCAACATCAAAAACCAAGTTCGCGTAGCTGACGGGGAAACCATCATTTTGGGCGGTCTAAGACAGCAAATTGAAGAAGACAACCGCGAAAAAATTCCATTCCTGGGCGATATCCCTGGAATTGGAAAATTGTTTGGCACTGCCCGGGCCAGAGATGTGAGCACAGAGATGTTCATCTTCATAACCCCGCGCATCGTGAAAGACCCGATTGAAGATCTGCGATGGATCCGCCAAGAAGAATATTCGCTGAGGGCTGGCGACATCCCCGAATTTTTACAGTGCCTCGATGACGCCAAAACATATGAGCGCAAAAAGTTATTTAGCCAAAGTTTGAAACTCCTTTTTGATCTGTACTGAAATGGATGAAAATAAAGTCCTTGCAGAAAAGTTTGGATTGAAAACGGTCGATGAGATCGGATCGTTTCCTTTCGTGCGGGATCAAATTTCGATTGTTTCTTACGCTTTTGCAAAACAAAAGAAAATCTTGCCCGTCGATCAAGATGAGCAGATGGTCACAGTGGCCGTGGCTGATCCGCTCGATATCGATGCCTTGGAAGAGCTTCGCCTTCTTTTAAAAAAGCAGATCAACCCAATTTATTGCCCCCATCCGATCATTGAGTCGGCCATCGAACGATGCTACCATCAGAAAGAGGGTGAGACTAAGCAGCTATTTTCCGATCTTGAAACGGGGGAGAAAACAGAAGAGAGAGAGACTGCCGAAGGCTACGATCTTTTGGAGAGGGCCGATCAAAATCCTGTGATCCGGATGGTGAATGCCATTCTGCTCGAGGCGATCCAGCAAGGAGCATCGGACGTCCACTTTGAACCGACCGAAGAGGGGCTTTCAATCCGTTATCGAATCGACGGATGCCTGCAAAAACGGCATACGCCTCCGCGCGAATATCAGATCCAAATCCTGACTCGCATCAAAGTGATGGCCAAAATGGACATTGCTGAACACCGCCTTCCTCAAGACGGCCGCATCAAGCTGCGGCATGGCGGCAGAGAAATTGATTTCCGAGTCAGCACCTTGCCAATCGTCCACGGAGAGAGAATCGTATTGAGGATTTTGGATAAAGGAAATGTTCTTCTTGGCTTAGACAGAATCGGAATGGGATCCAAAATCTTAAAAGCTTTCCGCAAACTGATCCAAATGCCTGAAGGGATCGTCCTGGTGACCGGCCCAACTGGCAGCGGAAAAACAACTACACTCTATAGCGCGATTGGAGAAATCAACGATAGCCAGACCAATATCATCACAGTGGAAGATCCAGTTGAGTACAAACTGGCTGGTATCTCTCAGATGAATGTAAACCCAAAGATCGAGCTCGATTTTGCGAAGGGACTGCGCCACATCTTACGCCAGGACCCGGACGTCATTATGATTGGGGAAATCCGGGACAGAGAAACAGCTGAAATTGCCATCCAAGCATCTCTGACTGGCCACTTGGTGCTCAGTACGCTCCATACAAACGATGCCCCCTCAGCGCTCACACGTCTCGCCGACATGGGAATCGAGCCCTATTTGCTCGCCTCCTCCATTCTAGGCGTCATTGCGCAAAGGCTTGTCCGACAGATTTGCCCGCATTGCAAAAAGGAATACACTCCTTCCGAAAAGGAATTGCAAGAATTAGGTTTGCAGCCGAACGGTCCCTTCTATAAAGGAGAAGGATGTCCTTCATGCTTCCAAACGGGCTATAAGGGCCGTCATGCCATCTATGAGCTTATGCCGATTGGCGGCAAGATCAAATCGCAGGTATTGAAGAGCCAAGATGCGCAGGAGCTGCGCAAAGTAGCATTAGCCGAAGGAATGAAAACGCTTTTTGAACAAGGCGTTGAGCTGGTAACCCAAGGAATTACGACCAGCGCCGAACTATTGCGTGTCACAAAGATTGATCAGGGAGATCTCTGATGCCTCTTTATGAATACACTGCCATTTCGGATGCGGGCAAAAAGGTCAAGGCGACCATCGATGCTGACAGCCTCCAAGACGCCAAACTGAAATTGATTCGGCGCCAAATCGCAGTTGTGCAGCTTGAATCTCTCAGCGGCAAAAAGCTGCAGGTGCGCCTTTCAAAAACCGACGTGCTCAATCTCACTCGGGAAATCGCCCGTCTTTTGCAAGCAGGATTGCCCCTTTTCGAAACTCTTTCAGCCCTTGAAGAGAAATACCGGGGGCAAAAAACCCATAAACTTCTTCTCGATCTTTGCGATTCTGTGCGAAGCGGCTATTCTTTCTCGCAAAGCTTAGCACGGCATCCTGAAATTTTTGATCTCCTGTATATTTCAATGGTAGCCAACAGCGAAAAAACGGGGTCATTGGGCCTTGCCCTGAAAGACCTCGCTGAGCTTTTGAATCGGCAGCTCCAGGTGCGCAAACAGATCGTTTCTGCTCTTCTTTATCCTGCTCTCCTCAGCGGTTTTTGCTTGGTGATTCTTTCTGCCCTCCTTTTTTATGTAATCCCATCACTTCGGGAGCTTTTTGAAGGACGCGAACTTCATCCCTTCACGAAAATCGTTTTTGCAGCGAGCCAGTTTGCCTGCAATTCGAAAGCGATTTTAAGCATTCTATTCATCGCGATCATCTCCCTTGCTACCTTTGCCGCTTTTTCAAAACCTTGGAAAGAAAAGCTTTTCACTTTCAGCTTGCGGCTTCCCATTCTGAAAGAATTTTTTGCCCGAGTGGCTTTTGTCCGTTTCTTCCGTGCCGCAGCGACCCTTTTAGACGGCTCGCTCCCGCTTATTCAAGCTTTTGATCAAGCGAGACGGGTGATGAGACATCCAACACTCGAAACAGTGATCGCGGATGCAGAGGAAAAAATTGCGCAAGGGCAGCCCATTCACAAAACATTTGAAAATCATCCTCTCATTCCGCCTCTCATTCCGCGGATGATCGGAATTGCAGAAGAAGGGGGAAAGCTCCCTTTTATGATGCATCAGATCGCGCAAATCTACGAAGAAGAATTAGAAAAAACGCTCACCCGGTTTGCCTCGCTTGCACAACCCGTATTGCTTCTCTTGCTCGGCACAATCATCGGTTTTGTTCTCTTGTCTGTGCTGCTGCCCATGACGGATGTAAGCTCGTTTGCAACTGGATAATTTGGAGGAAAAACCATGAAAAAAAGAACGCTCACATTGATCGAAATCATGATTGTGATTTTGCTCATCACCATCATCGGCGGCGCCGTAGGCTACAACATGAAAGGCTCCCTCGATAAAGGGAAAAAGTTCAGAACAGAACAGGGTAAAGAACAGCTGCGCAACCTGCTGCTGATGTGCCTAGATGATGAAAAAGATGTTACCGGCGAACAATTGGCTAGCAATCCTGCATACTGGCTTAAAAAATCTGGACTTGCAAAAGATGCGGACAAAGCAATAGTGGATGGTTGGGGAAAAAAATATACAATCACCTTTAATTCGGAAACGAAAGATTTCGAAATTCAATGATACGCAGAGCCTTTACTCTCCTAGAAGTGATGGTGGCGCTGGTATTGATTGCGATTGCCAGCACAGCGGTCAGCATTCAACTGCGCGGCGCCATCGAAAAAAAGAAATTCAATTCGAATCTCGACCGGCTTAAGAGCCGCATGTTCGTCGCGCAAAAGCTGGCGATTGCAACCCAAGCCGATTGGACTGGCGTATTGAAAAAAGAAAAAGATGGTTGGACTTTTTTAGTCCAAACCGATGAAACGAACGGAAAACAATTTTCGCCGTTGCGCCTCGATAAAATGGAACTTTATCTCAATGGCAAAAAAATAAACAGCCAGCTTGTCTTCGATTTTTTTTCTAGCGGCCACACATCTCCGGAAGGAATTCTCTCTTTCAAACAGGGCTCTCAGCATTGTGAATGGAAAGGATTTGATCTCTTTCAAAGAAATGAAGGAAAAAAATCAGGACCAACTCATCCAAGCGATTAAAATAATTTCTGATCTTCAAGAAAAATATTCTCTTGTTTATTGTATACCTCCTTTTTAAACTTTTTTTGGAGGTTTTTATGACACTAGCATATCTAACAGGTTTTACACACCGAGCAATGGACAATCTTTTATGGGGTTACAACCAAGCCAAAGAGTATTTACAATTCAATCCTCCCAAGGCGAATATTGAATGGACAATGACTGTTGATGGAGTAAAACATGTTCTCTCTGGCAGAGCTAAAGAATTAGCGATCGAACAAGCATCTCTTATCAATCGAGCCGATCAATTGAGACGGGTCAACAATGCTGCATCCAGCGTTTTGGGAGTTTTCGGGTATCATAAAGGTCTTTGGAACAATAGCCTTTGCATGACTCTCTTGGCCTTCCCGTTTGCATATGGGGTTAACAAATTAGCTTCAATGGCAATCGAAAAATATATCCGGCCCAAATCAGATGAATTGTATGTACAAATGAGAGGCTTGATCGGACAACCTGTAGCAGCGCCGAAAGCAGATTAAAGTTGTTTTAGGACACAAGAATTCTCCTCCGGTTTTACGGAGGAGAATAATTCACCAATTGATGAACCTATCCTAGTAAAATTTTGGGAGAATTTTTAGCGTGAAAGCTCCGTAGAATCGACGATACGCGAAAGCTCGCAAGTTGATTCGTATTAATCAATACGGGTCAACTTGCGATCGTCGATTCTATGGGCTTTGACGCAAAAATCACCCTAAAATTTTACTAGGATAGGTTCATTATCTCGTGATTCAAACGAAAAACATTGAAAGCACCCTCGCCAAATTTTTGAATGTATCTTTTTTTTAATTGGTCGAAGTTCTCGCTAATTTTTGAAGCATCGATTTGAAGTTTTATTTTCTGCTTTTCTTTTTCATCTATCCGTTTTTTTAGAGATTCGAATTCTGCTAGCAATTTCGATTTGACTTCTTCATCTGCACAGCCTTGGATTTGCTTTTGTTTATTTTGCGCCTCGATTTTGATCGGCTTAATTTCTTTTTCCCAGAAAGTCGGATAATCACCGTGATGCTGGGCCATAAGGTCTTGCAGACTACGATAAACGTCCAAAAGTTCTTCTTCTAATTTCAATTTCGATTTTAAATTTTGCTGTTCGGAAATAAAAGATTCGAACGGAATATTAACCCCTTTAACACCGAATTTTTCCATCTCAAAATTGATTTTTAAATATTTATACTGAATACAAGCCATTCTGCGTCCCAATTCAGTATCAGTAGAAATGTGTTTAGGATTCTTGTAAAAATCCGCATCAGTTTCTAAATCGATATTAGGAGTTAATGAGAGGATCCTTAAGCCAAGGCGATTTCGCTGTTCAGTCAAAATCTCAAATTTACTTTTTCTAATTTTTGGAACGCCCAAACAACGTTCAGCAAATCGTTTTATATAAGGAAAGGGTGAAAGCAGAAGTTTTTGAAGATCTTCATCGCTCAGATTACTGCGGCCTGCCTCAGACAAACCAACTTTTTTGCCCACATTAACTCTTTTATTTTAAATAAACCTATTAGAATCCAGTTTGATCTTGAGGCAAAAATCCTCAGTATGAGGAGAGATCCCGACAACACCCTGCTGCTCGTTATCTCTTCGATAGCGCAGATAGTCGATAGCATGTTCTATAGCACTCAAAACGCCCCTTAATGGGGAATTTTCAAACTGGAACCGGGTGTTTCCTTCAGGATCGACCCAAAAAAGAATATGGTCTATGGCAAAGCACTCATCGCCTTGATACTTATGGGACGAAAGTCTTTTGTAGCAATTGGGATGCTGCCTCCATCTTTGACAAAAGGCTCCTCTATCCCCCTCGAGACAAATATTGGCTCCCTGCAAAATATCGGAAAAGTGGAGATGAACTTCTGGAATCTTCAAAAACTCGGAGAAAAGATATCCAGCCGGCAAGGGTTTTCCCGAATGTTTTTCTAAAAATTTCTCAATTTCTCTTAAATTGCCTTTTTGAGCAATTTGATGGAGCATTCGATAGAGCTCTTTTTGCGGACACGTTCCAAAAATCTGTTCTTTGGCCCAGCTAAAAAATCGGATGTTTAACGTCAGCAGATGAAAAAAACCGAGCAACATGGATACGCCACCCCTGAATATCAGATTGGGTTTTGGCGCAGCGGGACGAATATGCATGCTATCAGGAACGGAAGCAAGCCCTCTCGGAATCCGAGGGTTGACATCGACTGGGTCGGTTTCTAAATCGGTGACTGTAATTGAGATGAAATCGGATATTTCCATGCTTTCTCCAAGGCAGATCGATGATTCTAAACCTTTTGTAGAGTTTTTTTAAACCTAGCAGTCCTTTACCTCTTGAGAAAATAATGTTTTTGGCCTAGGCTTGAATCTCTTACAACGTTGAAATGAGAGCTATACCTATGAAGAAAATCGTGATCCTTTTGGCTTTGGTTTTCGCTGCATTAAGCCCTGCTTTTGCAGATCAGAAAAACCTGATGCCTTATCTGATGTCTTTGAAACCAAGACAGCCCAATTGGAGGCTGGAAATTGAGAGGACATATCCGAACGGAGTTCCCCAATCGGTCATCTTTTATGAGCCGACTGCAGAAGGCGAACGGCCCATTCAGCAAAATATTTTCTACGAGAACAATCGTCTTAAGACCCAAATGGACGTGACTCAAGTCGACGAAGATTCCCAAGCGGCTAAAGATTGGAATTCAACCTTAGTTGCTCATGGAGCGCGCCTAGATTTTTCTCCCGAAGGGGCTCTCGTTCAGTTTGCAACTTTCCAAAATGGGATTGCAGACGGAATCTGCAGAACCTTTTACAAAGATGGGCAAATTCAGAATGAGCTGAGCTATTCAAACGGCCTCCTTTCAGGTTCCGCTAAATCTTACTTCGAAAATGGCGACCTTAAAGAAGAAGCTTTTTATGAAAATGGGCAGCTTGAAGGAGAAGTCGTACAATATCATGAAAACGGCAATAAAGCCGCCGTCTATCCTCACTCGCATGGGAAAATGGATGGAGTCGCATCCAACTGGTTTCCGACAGGCGTTTTGAATGTACAGCGCACATTCCGAGATGGAGAATTGAATGGCGACGGGAAAAACCCTGCCTTGATCGCATATGATGAAGGACGAAATATCATTGAAGTTCTCGACTTCAAAAAAGGCCAGCCCGTTGGACTTCACGTCCGCTACCATGCAAACGGCACAGAAAGCTATCGCGTGAATTATAAAAATGGAAAAAAAGAGGGCAAAGAGCAGTTTTTTGGAGAAGATGGAAAACTTCTTGGAGAAGGCTCTTATCAGGAAGGGATTCCAACTGGCAAACACTGGAAAAACCATCCGAATGGGACTGTAGCTTATCAAGCAGAATTTGATTCTGCAGACAAGCCGGTCGGACCGATTTGCGAATATAATGACTCAGGGGTTAAGACGCGTCAATTTCTCTCTGTTGGCGACAAACTCGATGGACCCTATTTCGAATGGTATGACAATGGATCGCCAAAAGTAGAATACAACTACACCCTTGGGCAATACTTTGGCGTACAAAAAGAATATTATGAATCGGGCCAGCTCAAAGTAGCGAGCAGCTACAATAAAGAAAATCAGCGCGAAGGGACTCATGAAGAGTGGCACGAAAATGGCGTTTTAGCAAGAAAGCTCCATTTCACAGAAGGGCTGAAAGATGGGCAGATGGGAGAATGGTTCGCCAATGGCAACACCCGCCTCGACGCCTATTTCCAAGCCGACCATCCGGATGGCGTGCAGAGCGAATGGTATGAAAATGGCCAGCTAAAAGCTCGCTCTGAATTTGCCTTCGGTCTCAAACAAGGATGGCAAAGAGAATGGAATGAGCAAGGGGATCTTCTTTTTGAAGCGTTCTTCGAAGATGATGCTCTGCATGGAACGGTTTTAAGCTGGTGGAACAAAGACCAGATCAAAACTCGCTTGCAGTTCGACCATGGAAAAAAAGAGGGCCTTCATAAAGCATTTTACAAAGACGGAAAGCCCGAAAGAATCGCAACTTTCAAAAATGATCTTTTAGAAGGCGAAATGCTTGTTTGGTATCCAGACGGCGCAGTTCAATCCGTACAGTTTTTCAAAGATGGAAAACCAATTGGCGAACACCGAATGTATTATCCAAAGACCAATTCTTCTCAAAAAGATGAAGAAAGACTGGCTCAACTGCTACGCTTCGACGAAGAAGGGAAAATGCACGGAGAAGAGAGAGCTTACTATCAAAATGGGAAGCTCCAAGCGATCGCATATCACGATCACGGCGCACTCGATGGAAAAAAACAGGTGTTTGATCAAGAAGGCAAACTTGTTCAAGAGATTGACTACAAACACGGCAAACTCGAAGGCAAATACTTTGAGAAAACATCGGACGGCAGAGAGGTGCTCGCCTACTACCAGAACAACATGAAAAATGGAATTCAAACCATCTTCTATCCCATCAACCAAAAAGGGGAAAAACTGAAGGCAGTTGAAACTCCATTTGAAAACGATGTGATTGAAGGGGTTGTCGTCGAATACTCGGATCAAGGCAAAAAAATTGCAGAAACTCCCTACATTCAAGGCAAAAAAGAGGGTCTTGCAAGAATTTTTGCGAGCGAAACGAGAATTTCAATCACGATCGAGTTCCATAACGACAAGAAAAATGGACTGGTGACTCAATATTTCCCCAACGGCTCGATCTATCGAACAACAGAATATATCGAAGACTTGAGACAAGGAAATGAAATCACCTATCATGAAAATGGCGAAATCGCCTCTATATTCCCTTACGCGAATGACAAGCTCAATGGCCTCGCGCAAAGCTGGAATGCGGAAGGCGTTTTAACATTTGAAGCCGAATATTTAGACGACTTGCGAAATGGCAAATTCCATAAATATTACGAAGATGGAAGCCCGATGCTTGAAGAGACTTTCGTCTCTGACAAGTTAGAAGGCGAAAAGAGAAAATATGAAAAAGACGGATCCTTAACAGTTACCCTTTATGAAGCGGGCGAACTGATCAAAACCGTTCGATAATCTTCGATTTTTCTCAAAATAAGGGCTTGGTTTCCAAGCCCTTTTGCTTATCAAGGAATTTTTCTCTTTTCTTTTAGCGAAAAAGGAGTAGATTGGAATATGCGATGAAAATCGCATTATCAACTAGGAGAAAATCAATGAACATGAAGCAACCGGCAGCTCCAGCAAAACCAGGAGCGCAAAAACCCGCAGCACCAGCGAACAAAGCACCTGAGCAAAAACCACAGCAAGCTCCACAAAAGCCAAAGAAATAAGTTTTCTTTCCTTCCTTAACTCTTGGGCAGGCTTCGGCCTGCCCGAGTCGTTTCTAGATGAATTATTTTCCACAGCAAGGCGGTTTCGGACGCGTGCAGCGGTGCGGACAGCAGCTTCCATCGCAATTCGATGATTGCTGCATTCCACCTTTCATGTTCTGCTGCATATTTTGCTGCATTTTCTGCTGCTGTTGCGGCATGTTCTGCATGTTTTGCTGCATATCGTGATCTTGCATATCAGATGATTTCATCTGACTTTGATCTTGCGATGAACAAGCTGCAAAAAAGAGTGCTGATAAGATAACAAATGCTTTTTTCATGGGTTCCTCCGTTTTCTGCACAGTAAAAAAGAATGAATGAATCGTCAAGAAAATTTTTTTCGAATTATGGATTCGATTTCCGTTGGAACAAAATCGTGCAATGGGCCATGAAAATAGGCGATTTCTCGAATGAGCGTTGAACTGATTTGCGAATGCCTATCATCTGCGACAAGAAAAACTGTTTCAATTCCGCCAATTCGTTTATTTGCCTGCGCCATTTGGAATTCAGAATCAAAATCGGAACCAGCTCTCAAACCCCGGATGAGAAAATGGGCCTTTTTTTCCTTCGCAAAGTCAACGATCAATCCTCGATACGCTTCGACTTGAACATCGGGGGCGATTTTCTTCATCATCAGCATTTTTTCTTCGACGGAAAAGAGCGAATTTTTTTCTGGCTTCACAGCAACTGCAACGATGAGATGATCGCAAATCTTTTTCGCCTTGCGGATGACGTCCAAATGGCCAAAAGTTGGCGGATCAAAAGTGCCTGGAAATACTGCGATTCTGTCCATAATTCCTTTTTAGGACTGGCAAATAATAAAGTAAACCACATTCTAGAATGAGAATCTAGCCACAAGTATATTTCTTTCGCATCTCTTAATCGTCTCTACAAAGTCCTTTTCTAAAGCATCTAGAACTAAAGCCTTTCCGGATGAATTACAATTCAAACTCGCTAACTTATATACCCTCTGAGCATTCTCATCATATAATCCTAAAAGGGTGACAACTCTGGCCCACAATTTTTTTGCTTTTTCTGCCGCTTCTTTCTGTCTTGAATTTGAGATACTCTCACAATAAATATTTTTTAAATCTTCAATCAATTTAGCTGCATCTTTTTGAACGGTTGCAAATGCGCCCCAAATTCTCTTTGCTGTTCCCATATCAAGATCTCTATCTTGTGGCGGCTCTTCGACTGTTTTAAAACATGCGCTGAGGTTATTAACTCTTTCTTCGAAGTTAGTGAAATTGACTTGATTCACAAATAGCTCCTTTTTTCCTGAGCCGGCCATTTTACGGACAGCTTTACTTCTCAGCAAGTCAAAGCTTTGTGAGCGACCTGTATCCAAAAGATGGGGGATCGTTAGTTCACGACTTTTCTGGCCGTGCAGTGTCTTTCCAGAGCGGCTCTATCATATGCTTCTATAGGTTAATCACATAGTTTTTCAAGGTTTCAGAAATCATTTCAATGAATTGTCTCCCTCCAATATTTATCAGCGGGTTGTTCCGATCTCCTTCTGTCTTCTTCACGTTTTTCGGCTGCCCAATCATGAACTACTCTTGTTTTCTTCATCATATGGAAATGTTTAGGGAGAATTTGTTCGACATGATGAGCGGAACGGCTGCTGATAACATGGATGACGTCGTTGCCAAGCGCCCAAAGCTTCAGTCCATCGGCTTGAAGAGCCTTAATCAATCTTTCGTCGGCGAGACATTGCCTTGCTGCTGCTCCAGAAAGTAAATGTAAAGTTGCAACAGGAATATTATCAGGCCGGTCTTTATCGCCGGCATGAACTATACATTCAGTTACCAACCATTTTTCTTGAGGAACAGGGTCGTCTAGATAGGCAAGTTCCACTTTGTCCCAAGACTTAACGTTGAAATGTCTTCGCGCCAGATCATAAATTCTTTTAGCAGTTTCTTCTGTCGTTTTTTCGCTCGGATCATCGCTATTACTACGATACAGATGGATCGCAAGCCCATCGTCAGCGGGCCAGATCTTGTGTTCAATCCCTGGCGGAAGTTCAGATAAAAATGAGCAACTGAAATAATGATCAATATCTTCAACACCCGCGATGGAAAATTTTAGGATATTATATTTCCTGCAGTCGATCTCTGCTTTTTCAATAACAGGTTTCGCTCCTTTTTCAGCATTCCCTTTCAGAGGCCACCACCATTTCTCTATGATCAAAACTTCGTCGAAAAGCGTCGCTACTTTTTCGGCAGTATCTTCATTTAAGATTCCGATGATATTAATGATCCCAAATTGGTTTCGACCCACCTGAAGTTCCCACTTCTTGAGTGCTCCATTAAATCTGCCAGAAGCTAAGCATCGTTCAAGCTGATTTTTATCAGCAAAATAGAGGCCGGCCGAATAGGCCTTGGTGTGATTGTCGCAATAAATATAAGCCCTCGAAGCCGTGATTGGCAGCGCTGTTGATGCTCCTTGCCCCATGAAAACCTCCATTTTTTTAGCAGAGGGAATTTTATGCCCAGCAGGAATCAATGTCAAATAATTTTAAGACAAAGAAATCAAGCTTTTTTACGAAGGCCCATTGAACAGATGAGACCTAAAAGAGAACAAAATAGTAGGACCCAAATCCCGTGAACAAAATTTTGTTCGACGCGAAAAGCCGTGCCTGCAATCGTAAGCCCGAGTGTGCCGCCAATTTCTTGCACGGTCGTAAAAGCTCCCGAAGCCAAGCCTACCGAGTCGCGCGGTATAGAAGAAAGCGCGGAGGTAATAGAGGGTCCCCAAGCGATCACCCAAGCAATCCCGAATGAAAGGGCTGCTATGAGGGGCAGGATCGGGGTTTTCGGAGTGAGAAAGAATTGAACAAGGGTAGATAGGATAAAAAAGAGAAACCCGACTGAGAGCAAGAGTTTTGGTCCGGTTTTTGTGTAGATTTTCCCGATATATGAAGAGAAAATGACAACGGGTCCTGTAACGAGAAGCATAACCAAGCCGGTCTGCAAAGGGGAAAGATTTTGTTCTTTTTGCAGGAAGTAGGGAAGAAGGAAAAAATCGCCCCAGACGAAAAATACAATGCAAAAGTTTGCAAGGCTCGAAAGAAGAAACCCTCGCTAGAAAAAGAAATCGGGGCGGATAATGGGCGTTTTTGATTTTCTTTCCGAATAGATAAACAGGGCAAGAGCGATGAAAAATAAGAGCGCGATCTTCCATACGCCCCATCCCCATGATGGCGCCTGCATAATGGTAAAGACAAGTGAACTGATTGTGACGATGAGGAGAACAACTCCCTTAAAATCAAATTCAAATTCCTTTTCTTTAGTTTTTGATTCGGAAACAAATCGGAGGAGCGGATAAATAGAAAAGAGGGCCATGGGAGCATTGATCAGAAAAATCCAGCGCCAGCTAATCGTTGAAAGGATTGTTCCGCCCACGATAGGGCCTATGGCAAGCGATGTGCAAGCAAGCATAGCCCAGATTCCCATTGCGCGAGACCTTTCTGATTCGGGGTACAAATGAGTGAGGAGCGCTTGAGAAGTTGGCAAGACAATAGCAGCGCCGATTCCTTGAATGGCCTGGGCGGTTATGATCCATCCTACTTTTGGGGCAAACCCGGAAAGCAGCGAGGCGATAAAGACAAATATCGTTCCGATTAAGTACATTCGGCGTCGGCCGTAGGTGTCAGCCCATTTGCCCATCATCACCAACAGTGCTGCACATGAAATGCCAAGCGCATTGAGGATCCACTGCATTTGAGAAACACTGGACGAAAACTCATTTTGCAAGGTTGCTATCGCCATATTGACGATCGAAAAATTCATTCCGACCGCCATCATCGGAAGGGCAATCCCTATGATTGCAAAAAGCCTAGTTCTCATTGATCTCTCCTAATTTGAAAAAGAGTGAGCACTGAAGAACCAAAACGGCGCACTTCCTTCATTTCCAACCCAGCAATTGAAGTCGGTTTATGCTTCGGCTCATGCCGCTCTTCTAAAAACACCGTTCCATGGGGCGAGAGTAGACCGGCAACGGGCGTCAAATCGACTTTGAGATCATAAGGAGGATCAATATAGATGAGATCGAATTTTTGCCCCTCGAGGATTTGGAGCGCCCGGGTTGCATTCGTTGGGATCACTTTTGCCATCGATTCGACTTGCAACGCTGAGATATTTTCTTTGATGATTCCAATCGCTTGGCGGTTTTGTTCTACAAAAACAGCAAGAGATGCGCCCCTGCTCAAAGCTTCGAGTCCCATCGCGCCGCTCCCAGCAAAAAGATCGAGAAATCGAGCCCCTTCTATTTCATTTTGGCAGATATTGAACACAGCCTCCCGCAGCATCCCTTGTGTGGGACGAGTCGTTGAGCTTTTGGGAGCTTTGAGATTTCTCCCTTTGAATGTTCCTGCAATGATTTTCATTCTAGAAAGCCGCTTGCAAATCAAAAGGTTCTAGAAGAACTTTCGCTTCAGCGATGTGCTTGGGATTTTCATCGTGAAGATACTGTTCATATAAATGATTGGCTTTCTGAAGAGCGAGCTCCTCTTTCAAAGCAGCGCTTCCTTTACGGGCATTCAAAAAGGAAATGGTTTTTTTAATATTGAGCCAGCGATCCTTGAGCCTGCCTTGGACAAACAAAATGAAGTCATCAAGAGAATCTGTTTCCCCTAAAATTACATAGGGCTGATCCAAGTAGAGGTGCGGCATTTGCATAGATTTCGGGTAGATGGTGATCTTGCAATTTGGAGAGCGGCTGATCGCATGGCAGGAGATGTTTTTCGCCACAGGATTTTGAATGGTTTTGAGCAGTTTTAAGAGCTTTCTCTTCATCCCGCGATTTGTAGGAGCAGAGATCAATTTCCCTCTATTGAAAGCCGTTGCCACATCGAGTTTTGCTGCATGCAGGTCGCTCATACCCATAGCAAAGAGAGCCACTTTGCCGGAATTATAAGCTGTCCAGTCGCCCAAGATCGATTGAACTGCCGTTTTCTTAACAAGCCCCTCTCCGTCAGTAAGAAGAATCGCTGTATAAATCTCGTCCTGGCCCACATGCCCGGGCACTGTGAGAAAAAGCGGCTTGTACAAATCGCTCGTGGAAAAGAAGCTGCCCAATTGGATTTTTGCCAAAAATTCCTCAGCCGCTGCATAGGACTTGCCTGTGCAAGGTAAAAAATTAGGTGACAGCTTGTCCATCTTGCTATCGAAAGCGATGATGTTAAAACTATCCCCTTCAGAAAGTTCAGGCAGAGCTTTATGAATCGCTGCTTTGGCGGCAGTGAGACGGCTCTGCTGGATTGAATTGGATCGGTCGATCAAAAACGTGATGTGCTGAGTCAGTTTAGGCAGATTGAGGTCGGGCCTTGGGATCAGAGTCAAAGCAAAAATATAGCCTTTGCCTTCCCCTTTCGGTAAAAAAACGAGATCGGCATCAAAAGATTCGGAACAAGAAGAGGTATCGAGCTCGGCCAATGTTGGCAGTTTTGGAAGATTGGGCAAAGGGACTGGGCTTGGCGCTTTGGTTTTTTCTTTTTCTCCCGACAAATCAAATTCGATGTTGTCGGAAAAGAAAATCAAGTTAGCTGGGCGGTCTTCAAATGCGGGCGCTTTTGCGCTAAACTCGAGTGTTGTCTTAGTAGGCAAAGGCAAGAACATCGAAGGTTTTGACTTTGACAGGGAGGGCACAATCAATTCTTTGGGCAAATGATCGAGCAAATTGAAGCTTTGGCTGGGAATCGTAAATGTGGGCAAAACGGAACCGGCAAGTAACGGTTCGTTCATCGGCAAATTGAGCTGAAAAAGATTGATGTTTTCCGGCTCAAGCTCTTCTTTTTTGAGTTTGGGCGCAATCGAAAGCGAGGCCACTTCTTCAGAAGTAGGTTTTAAATGGACTCCCTCTTCACCCTCTTTCGTCATTGGGTCGAAGGTCGATTTGAGAATCTGGTCCCTCTCTTTTTTGTCGACTAAGCTAAGCCAGTTTTCCGAAGATTGGGCCGTTTGCGGAGAAGAAAACCAAAGCGAATACTTTTGGAAACAAAATACCGCCATGCCGTGAATGAATAGCGATACACCAAAGCAAGCAAATAGAATCTTTCTACGTTTCATCAGCCAGCAGTTTTTGCACCCGCTCTTTCAAGCACGAGGCAATGGGTGTTTCCATAATTTGCAGCAAAAGAGTTTTTGATTTTGCTTGCAAGTCTTTTTGATGCACCCGATCGATTTTTGCCTCGCTCAAAGCGATTTCCGCATCGATTAACTTCATGTATCCCTGATACGTGATATTTTTGCGAGGTGATTTTTCTCTGGCTGCATGATAATCTTTAGAAAGAAGATCATTTCTTTGTTCGAAATCTTCCTTCGTTTTTTGGAGTAGAGCTGCTTTTTTAGCCGGATCGTTTTTCGCAGCAAGCGCTACATAATCAAGAGCTGCCTCAAGATAGAGCGGCTCGCCTTCAAAATTTTTCTGCAGAACTAGATTTTTCAACTGCGTTGCGATTTCAACCAAATTCGGTTTTCCCTGAGCCATTTTTAAGCGGGATCCATGCAAAGCCGCAGCCGCCGCTACAGGCGATCTTCCTGTGCCGCATGAAGTAACAATCGCATCGAAAATTTGCGCCGCTTGATCGACGATTCCTTTTTTCGCATAATTTTCCGCCAAGATCAGCTGGGCTTCTTGGCTGGGATTAGAAAGATTTTCTAAAAGCGCAATTGCATCATCGATTCTTCCCAAAATTGAATATACCTTGGCAAGTCTGCATGTCGCTTGCTCCGCCCCAAAGGATTTTGCCTTTAAATAAAGAGCTGCGGCTCTTGCGGCAATCACAAAATTGCCTTCCTCATCGAGGAGTTGGTTATAGTAGTGATCTGCAAGCCAAAGAATGTTTTCCGACTTCAACTCTGCTTTCGCCATAAATGCATCGTACAAATGCTGCGCCGCTTTGTCCATATTGGACAGCTCAAGATAAGCGTTGTAGAGCGAAGCGTGGATTTGCCCCGAATCGACCAGATTGGCCCCTTTTTGAAGTGCCTCCTCAGCCGTTTTGCAAAATTGTTCGATGTTCCGATACCCATCCCGATAGCAAAGAGAAAGAAGGAGCTGGGCGTTCGGAGTATCTTGGCTTTTCAGTGATTGCATCGCTGCTTCATATTGCTTCAGCTCAAAATGTGTTTTGGCCTGTAAAAGCTGCCATTCATTTTTTTCCACTTCAGTCAGCGGAAGACGTAAAAATACTTCCAGATCGGCGAGCAATTGCGGTTTATGTTCCGCTTTTTGCATTGCGATTTCGGATGATGAAGAGACGAAATATCTCCAAACAAATGGAGAAAGTTCATGTCCTGCGAAAGCGTTCAGGAAAGCAAGGCCCCGCTTATAGCATCCGTCCCAATTTTTCGCTTTGAAATCGAGGTGCGTCAGCTCGAACATCACCTGCGCCTTCTGAGGGAAGGCTGGATACTCGGCGATCAGTTTATCAAGCTCCGCTTTGGCCTCATCGTAGCGCTCATTTCGCTTCAAGATTTGGGCACGGGAAAAATAGGCTTTTGGAAGCTCCGGGTTTTGCGGGTAATGAAGAGCCAATTTGCCAATCGCCTCATCCAAAGATTGCAAATCCCCCGTTTGATAAGAGGCGTCTAAAAGGCTAAGCAAGGCGGCAAACAGGGTTTCAGATACTGGAGCGGTTTGAATGTATGCCTTGAGCTCTTTAGCCGCTTCCGCATAATGCTTGGTCTGCAGCAAACTTCTCCCTAAAAACAATCGCGCAATCCCCGCGCGATCGGCAGGAATTTGGCTGATCAAATCGCCTGTTACGATGTCTTCATAACGGCCGAGATCGAAGGCGAGCACCATCCGGTTATAAGCCGCTTCCTTAGCTCTCTTACGGCCGAGTTTGCTGATTTTTTCAAACGTTCCCAAAGCAAGCACTTTGTCATACTCTGATTGGATGAGGGCCACTTGGAAAAGCATCTCCTCTTCCATGGCAGGATTTTTTTCAGCCAAATCGGTATAAATTTCTGTCGCTTTTGAGTAATCCTTAAGGATGCAAGATAAGTGGGCATAGCCTTGCGCCACTTCTTGAGCCAGTTCGCTTTGGTAAAGCGTCTCAAAGTAGGGCTTTGCCCGTTCTGCAAGTTTTAAAAGCTGATCGGTGTCTTTGGATGCGTTGATGCATTGGTGATAGAGAGCGATCGCCAAAAAGTACGTGACATGCAGATTCGGAGTCGTTTCGAGATAAGCTTCGCACTCATCTGCCAAAGTTGCATACCACTGCATTTCGTAGAGGCATTGCATCCGGTTTAAAAATACTTTTTGAATGAACTCCGGAGATTGGACTTGCGAGTAGTAATTGAGAGCGCCGGAAAAATTTTTCTCCCTCAAAAAGAGATCCCCTAAAGCAGCGCATAAAGCATCAGCAAAGGGGCTTTGAGGATAGTCGACGATGAATTCTTCCATTTGCGTTTTGGCAATCTGGTATTCACCCTCCTGCCAAAAGTCTGCAATCCGTCTCAAAAACAGAGCCTCTTCCTCGCTTTCTGCTCGCAGCACAAGCGGAAGGGCCGTCGCTAAGATCCAAAATAGGCGCATAGACCGGTCCATCTTTTATATTTTGTTGATTATACGGACTAGGCGAATATTTCGCTCCTCTGATATCATCTCTCTTCTGCAAAGGATTTTTTTATGGGAATTTTATATGCTCTGATCGCTGGAATTTTTCTGCCGCTCACGAACTTGACCACAAGAAAAAGTCTCGATGTAGGCGGCAACACGAAAGGCTATTTCGTCTTTCAGATGCTCTCCACTCTCATTTGCGCCTATCTGTTTGGGCCGGTCCGAACGGGAGATTATTCAATTACCGCTCCCGCAGCCATACTGGGAAGCCTTGCCGGGGTGCTTCTTTTCTTGATGCTGAGTTCGCTAGGCAAAGCGCTCCAGAAAGGGCCTCCGGGACTCACCTTTGCAGTTTTGAATTCAGCAACCGTCGTTCCTGGGATTGTGATGGCAGTCTTATTCGGCGCCTCCCTGGGATATGAATTCAAATTCGCTCACGCTGTTGGATGCAGCCTGGTTCTTTTCGGGTTATTCTGGGCAGGCAAAGGGCTCCAAGGTTTAAAAGAAACCAACCGCTGGGTTGTTTTTTGCGTGAGCATGTTCCTATTCCATATCCTCATCCTCACCCTCTATCAATGGCGCGGCCTGCTTCTCAATCCCGAAAGGCCCGCCGATTTATTCGCATTCATCTCTTACGATCAGATCAAAAGCGAATGTTTTGTTCCTTTCATGTTCCTAGCCTCTGGCATTCTCCAAACAATCGTTTTCCTTCGCGACGAAAAGCGAATGCCGCAGAAAAGCGAGGTGCTTTACGGCGTTACAGGCGGAGTATTTAACTTTCTTGTCACCTTCTTCCTCCTGAAAGCCGCCGTCTCGGCAAGCCCGATTGAAAATGCGGTCATCTACCCGATTTTTTCAGTCGTAGGGATCATTTTAACCAATGCTTGGGGACAAAAACTCTATCAAGAACAAGTGAATTGGCGAGCATGCCAGGTTTGCGCCTGCGGTTTGATTGTTGGAACTGTCGATTGGCGGGCCGTAGCTGCTGCCATCGGATTCTAAACCTACAACGGAGAACTGACATATGGCTTCTGCAATGAGAATTGATTCTACCCGCACGCCTTCGCCCACCCCTGTTTATGATGTGAATCATGTTATTTATTTAACTTCCGATCTTAAATGGGCAGATCTAGTAGAAGAATTAACCACATATCGGATCAGAGTTATGGATGAATGGGACCGTTTCGAAGACATGCCTCAGAACATTCAAGAATTTTCCACTGCTCTTGAAGAACTTCTCAAAGGTCCTGAAAAAGATGTCGAGGAAACGCTAATCGAGTGGCAAGCCAAGGCAAAAGGTTTGGATAATGAACTCATTCCTGATCTTATAATTCAACGGTAAAAAATTTCTCGAATTAAAAAAATCTTTATGGCACCATGCTCCGATCTTAACAAAGGTGCCTATATATGGACGAAGTTTCCGTCTTTGACGATTTAGATTTAGACCGCAAGTTTCTGAATCTCTCTGCGGGCATGGCCAACTTTTTCTCTTGGACATATGGATGGCTCGGGGGCCGTTTGGTTGCCCCGATCGATCCAAACAAGTTTGATAATGCTTCGAGCAAAGCCGCAGAAGTTGGAGTGCGCGCTCTCATTGTTTTGGGAGCCTTTGCAAGTCTGCTTTTTGCAGGAACCTACATCCTTCTCGGCGCAGTCGTTTTGAGTGCCGGGGCCAAAATTTTCCGAAGTCTTGGATACTATTTCCAAAAAGATGGGTTCACTCATATACGCGGCTCGGCTCCAGAAAAAGTCATGGAGAGCGGCCATGCAAAGATTATGGAGTGGAATATCCGCGGCCACGGCGGCGGTCTCCATTATGCAGAAGGCGGAGTGATTCATTGGCGCTCGCGCTTGGACCGCATCGTCGATTCCATCTTAAAAGAAGATCCCGATGTGATCGTTTTGCAAGAGATCTATGACACTTCTCTGATTGAGTCACTCGTTGAACGTTTGGGCGGACAATACGCGCATTTCTATACGCACTTAGGCGCCAATATTTGGGGCAACGAAAGCGGCATTATGGTCATCACCAAGTGCGCCGTTCATCGATTTTCCCACACAGATTTTAACAAAACAGATGAAAAAGTGAAACGGAGCTTTGAAACACTTGAAATCAAGGCAAATCCAGAACTTTCCGTTCCATGCGCCCGGATCATCAGCACCCAATTATCGCCTGGCAAAACAGCGACTGACCTTCGAATGAGCCAAGTGGCGCAAATCGTCGACACTTTGGCGAGGGAAAAATTGGCGCTTCCCACGCTTTTCGTCGGCAGCCTCAATGTCGATCGAGACAGCATGGAAGAGGGAAGCTTTCTATCGAATTACCTTTTCCACAGCTATTTAGACAGCGAACCGACTCATTCGGATGAGCTAGTTGGACAGTGGGCTCCCGTTTTCGAGGGCCAAGAGGAGTCCAGCGACTTCATTTCTTTCTTCAAGCGTAATCCAGAGGGAGATTGCAGAACATTTCCTGTCTTAGAAAAAGGGATTCGCCTCATCGATTCGCATATTGTTCGAGGCTTCGATGAAAATTACAATACGAAAACAGCCCTTTCCGACCACCATGCTGTGGTCACAGAGTTAAGCGGACTGAGAGCCCATTGAACGAGATTTGCCCGCGCGTCTATTGAACGCGCGGGCTGCTTCTTACTGTTAGATAATTTCCCAATCGTTGTGATCTAAGCTCAAGACAAAGCAAGCCAAAGGAGCCTTTTTCGCCTGGTACGCTGAGTAAACGATATCTCTTGCAGCACCAGCAAGAGATTCATCTTTTCTTTTCGTGATCCAATCGACAAGAGTTGCAGAACCTGCTGTTTTAAAGAGGTCGCCATTTCCGATGATGACATGGCTGCCAGATCCTATTTTATCCAGTCTGTAGCAAGTAATTCTAGGCCGGCAAATCTTTTGTCCGCTGAATCCAAACCCGCCTTGTTCGTCCAATGATGTGCACTGGAACGCCCTGCTTCTATCGTTTAAAACCGCTCTTGAACGTCCAAGATTGAGGATCCACAGCCTTTCATCTAACTCCATGACAACGGTTGCCGATGATCCTTGATTTGCAAAACTAGGGAACTTATGCAAAAACAGTTGATTTAACTGAACAAACGCCAGATTGATGGCCACCCAAATTCCTTCGGGAGTCAACCCTGCATCATTGAATGACTGTAAATGATTTTTCAGGGCGGCTGCTAAATTGACTCGAAGAAATCTGGCCGCTGTAGATCCTGTTACAGGATCAAAAATTCCAACTAAAGGAACTTTGATTTCTTTTTTATTTACACTTAGAGAAAAAGAAGTAGCTAAGTGCTCCATTCCAATCTCTCCATTGGTAAAGTGGCATCTTCCAATCCGATACCCGCATACCATCCCGCTTGAAAGTTCCCAATCTCCATTCAACATCACATCTTTTGCGGAGCGCAGCTGAAGAACCTGCGTAGGCGATGAGTGGGAACTTGCCAGACTCGTTTCATCTCTCAGCATATTTAGTACTTTCTGCCGATTATATAGATGTAAGACTTCTTCGGTTTCTTTGGATAATTTTTCCACTACCGGTGAGTTGGCTTGAGCTCCGAAATAATCTTCTTGCACAACCACTCCCGGACTTTGAGAGCCGGCAACTGGCGGAAATGCGGTAATCTCCAAAGCCACTTCCGTTGGAGATATCGGAGATACTACGACCAATTCTCCATCGAGCTCTCCTCTCAAAATTGGACTCAAATGAAGCGGCTGAACCAGAGGCTGGTGAACTGGAATCGCCACTCCTTGCGCCATTTGAGGAATGGGACTTAGAACAAGCAACGAAGGATCAACAACGCTCATTTCAGCTCCATCAAAAACAAGCGCACCGATCGATTGTTCTGGCCTTTGCTGCATTTGCGCGGGCTGCACAGGAACGGGCTGCGCCATAGCTGGAACATGGAAATCATCTCCCTGCGGAACAACGTTTAACTCAAAATCTCCGAAGAGAAGAGGAGAAATGGCGCGAGCTTGCCGAGCCTGCGGCATCTGCGGCAGAACGGGCACTGCTTCAGCAAACCCTGGGACTTGGAAGGCATCGCCTTGCTCCACTGCATCCAATTCGGCATCAGCAAAATTCAACACAGTAATTGCCGCCTCTTGCCTCATCTCCGGCATCCGTGGCTGAACAGGCACAGCCTCAGCAATCGCTGGAATCTGGAAAGCAGCTCCTTGCTCCACTGCATCCAACTCGGCATCAGCAAAATTTAATGCATGGAGTGCAGCCTCATGTCTTACGCCAGGCATCTCCGGTTGAACCGGCACTGCGTCAGCAAACGCCGGAACTTGGAAGGCATCGCCTTGCTCCACTACATCCAACTCGGCATCAGCAAAATTCAACGCCGTAATTGCCGCCTCTTGCCTCATCCCAGGCATATGCGGCTGAACAGGAACCACTTCAGCAAAAACTGGAACTTGGAAGACGGCGCCTTGCTCCACAGCATTCAATTCAGCATCAGCAAAATTCAATGGATTGAGCGCAGCTTGCTGTCTCACTCCCGGCATATGCGGCTGAACGAACGCTGCCTCAGCAAATGCTGGAATTTGGAAAACGTCGTCTTGCGCAACTACATCCAACTCCGCATCAGCAAAATTCAATGCATTCAACGCAGCTTCCCGCCTTACCGCCGGCATCTGCGGCTGGACGAACACAGCCTGACCAAATGCTGGGACTTGGAAAGCGAGTCCTTGACCCACTGCATCCAATTCCTGATCAGCAAAGTTCAATCCCGCAATCGGCGCTTCCTGTCTTATCGGTGGCATTTGCGGCTGGACTGGATGCTGAGGAGCAAAAGCTGGCATTTGCATTTCACCGGCATCGAAGACAACGTTCAATTCGCCATCGCCTAATTGAGGCTCTTCTTCGACTTCTTCTTCTTGAGGCGGAGCAGCCCCAAGCTGAGGGCGATCCTCTCCAGGCATGCGGAAAGCTTCCTCATCATCCACAAAAATCATCACATCATCAGCTACCTCTTGAGGAACCTCTTCTTGGTGTAGAGGAACCTCGTTTTCGGGATGCATCCATTCATCTTCTTTTAGAATGCTTGGATCGAAAATGGCCTTGAAGGATTTCCAACTTCCGTTATAGGCGGCTTTTGAAAATTCTAAATCACTGCCGCCTTGAATCAATTCCTCATTGGTCATTGAAAAGACCTTCTGAATATTTTTGAAACAAGCTGCAACAGCTCTACATACTGCTTCCGCATGGAGCAATAACGTTACGCCAATGGTGATCACCCGGCCGACCAAGTGTGTCATGATCACGCCGTTTAACGTTGCGTCTTCTGCGTATTTTTTATGAAATCCGCATTGAAAATTGTAAATATTTCGAGTGAATTCTGAACAAGATTGAATAGTCGCCATAATTCCCTACCTTGATTTTGAGGAGGGGATGATAACTGCAAAGATTTTTTTTGAAAATAAAAAAATTTCTATAAAGATTTTTGGGCCGCATGTAAAGCCGCTTTACATTTGTACTAAGCTCAGCGAAAACCGCATTGATTTGATGTAGAACCTATCGATTGACAAAATCAGAATAGAACTCCATAGTTTCACTTTAGAGGTTTTTAATCATGAAATGGCTCTTTCTTGCATTTTTTTCAGCGCTTACAGCTCAAACAACAATTCTCGATACGCAAGAACAAGAACCGGCTGAATACGTTCAAGGCGTTCCAGTTGTAGAAGAAGAAGGAACGTGCGAAGTTTGTTTCGATGTAGATCCTTGGTGCGACCCAGAGAAGCGATGGTATTTTGAAATCGAGCCAGGCTATCTCTTATTTACGGATCCCGACATGCGGAAATTTTTCGATGACGGCGGATTTACAATGCGCGCCGAGACCGGCTATAGATTTTACGGACCGTTTACCGTTTGGATTGATGGAGGATACTTTCAAAAGGAAGGAATTTCTCTAGGCGGGGGCCAGCGCATTGAGATCAAATTAGCCACGCTGACCCTCGGACTCAAAGCAATTTACTATTACAATTCTTGCGCTGCATTTTATGCGGGAGCAGGACCCCGGCTTTTCATGCTGATGATGCATAATGATTCGCCATTTGTTCGAGGCGATGACAATGAGATTGGAATCGGCGGCGGGTTTGATGCCGGTATTTTGCTCTTTCCTGTTCCGCAGTGGCCCAATTTCTTTTTCGATGCCTTTGCAGACTATTCTTGGAAAGACATGCACGTTAAGCCAGATGAAATCAGCAGCTCCGACAATGATGTCGATGTGAGCAGCTTGAGTTTCGGTCTTGGTCTAGGCATCCGCTTCTAAAGAGGATTTACCACAATCGTAATCGGTCCGCTCTCTTGTCCATTATGATCTACAGATGTGATTAGATAAGTTTCTATTTCTTTCGGAACTCTTTGGTGGTCTTCAAAACGCGGCTCGTTTGTCATGCCGATGAACGAAGAGAGATTCTTCCGATACACATTGAAATGATGGACGCTGCCAGGGCTTTCCCAAGTAAGAACATTGATCAAATCGATGTGGGCAGGGAAACGGTGTTTCATTTGCATCCCAGTGACAACACCTTTCATAATCGTCGCAGGAACTACAATCGGAGGAAGCGGGCCGATATTGGCAAGTCCAGCTCCCGCCGTCGCTTTGATTTGCTGCGCTCCATTTTTAAACGGATCTTCAGGCCAAATCGCAAGGATGTTTCCAGCCTCATTCAATGTGACAAAAATATCATAAGCAGGACTTGGGCTGCCTGCATCGCCAGAGGGGGAAGAAAGGGTTCGGATCGAGGACCATGTTCCGAGTGAAAAGCCAGCGCCTTGAATGACCATATTGGTTCCTGTCCATTCTTTCCAGATCGCCACGCCATCGCCAATTGCATTCATTGAAAACACTGGATAGCCGGCAGCGTTTGCATCAGACGGACTTGGCGCAGAAATATCGAGCGGTTTAGTCCAGGAAGAAGCGGTTTTGTTTAAATTAGCGCCGACTATGAATTTATGCATGCTATTGTATCGTTCATAGACAACAACGGCATTCCCAGATGCATCCATCCCGACGGATGGCCGCTCAGCCACATAATCAGGGTGGGAAATAACGAGCGGAGCATCGGACAGCTTCCCTTTTTGAAACCGTTTAGAAAGAATTGCGTGGTTTTGGCTCCACACAATGACTCCATCTCCTTCTCTATCTATGCAGATTGAGGGAGAAGTTGCATTGTTTTGAGCTACAATCATCGGTTCATGCCATTCTCCCATCAAAAAATGGGCCATGTGCACTTCTTGTTTGTTTTCCAGCCAAACAGCCAGGGCATCGCCAGATGGATTCATCGCAAGAGCTTTGGATGGAATTAAGCTTGTATCTTGCAGCCCTGTTGCGATTTCTCCAAGATCGATCCAAGACATGCCGAACGGTTTTTTCGCGGAAAAAATGTGGTTGATCCCGCCAAAAAATTCATTCCAAATCGCTAACGCATTGCCATTCGAATCGACGGCGATTTGAGGAAAAGTTTGCGCATTTTTAGAAGAGTGGACCACAGCTGGCGGCATGGAAGGGTCGGGAGTCCAAACACCATCTGAGCTTAAGATACGAAAACAAATGCGGGTCGGAAAACCTTCTTCCCAAACGAAAATGGCATTTCCGGTGCTATCAACAGCTGTCTGAGAATTCGAAGCGCTGCCTCCGCCGGAGATTCGTACGGCTCCAGTCCAAACTCTTTGCGAGTGGTTGTAAACAGCGGCCCAAATATTTTCGCTCGCCCCTTTTCCTGTGGTGCGGCTCCAAGTAGCTACCGCATTGCCCATCGGATCCATCGCAATATAAGCATTGCTATCGGTGTCCCCAATCGGAGGATTGGTATCGAGGCTAAGCGCCGGCATCCCCCAAGTTAAATTGTATGCCGCAAAAACTTGCACGGACCATAACAGAAAGAGCAAGCGCATGATTCCCCCATTTTGAAATAAAAGGGATCATAGTTTTTTATTGAACGCTCGTCAAGGCAGTTTTAAAAATCGTCCGAATCTTTTCCCATTTGATCGGATCGATCGGAAGAAGTGTTCCGTTCAACTCATAAATCCAATTCCGAAGCCAAGCCTGTTCTTCTTTGGGATCAAAACCGATGACATGTTCATGGAAATGGCTTTGCGTTTGGCCGCCCCGCCAACCGATTCGAGTTAATAGGCCCATTCTAGGACTTCCGAATTCCTTTTGAGAGATCGTTTCGATCTGGCTAAGCAGGAGAAATTTATCGAGAATTTCTATTTCGCTCGTCTCCGATAAAGTGGAAACATGCCGGATGGGAAGGATCATGAAATGGCAATCAACATAAGGCCTATGATTGTAGAGAATATGATTGCAAGAAGAGTCAAACACAAATTGTTTTTCTAAAATTTTAGGATCGCAAAAGGCGCGGCAGCGAGTAGTGAAATTGAGAGTAAATGGAGGATCCTCTTCCGGCAAATCCATTGTTTCATGCAATTCGTCTAAAGCGATCGAGACGCCTTTAAGGATTTGCGTGCATTTGAAATTCCCTTCCTGAATAGGGATAGTTGGCATCTCCTTAGAAAGCATTCTTGAAGCCGCTTCTTGAATTCGCGCGATCTGTTCTTTGGTTAATGGAGGCATATCGTGGTCTTTCAGAGCAAAGAGCAAACTTTGGATTTTTATCACATAATCCACTTCATTAGGACCGGCGTAGGCGCCTGAAGGAATCAAGTAGGCGGTTAGTTTTTCTTTTTCTAAAGGCAGCCACCTTGAAAAATCGCCAAATCCAAACACTTCCTCAAATACATTCTGCATTTTGCCGACAGTCCGCTCGAATGCGATCTTTTCTTCGTCGGTCAGCTTATCGAGGGAAGCTTCGCGATTCATGACAACAGCTGGGAGCCCTTGATCTTCGATCAGGCTGACTAAGGGGCCTTGCCATAGAATTTCTTGAGCATAGAGACAAAAGCTGCAAAGAACAAACCAAACGATACGCATTAACACACCTTCTTTTTACGAATTAGGGCTGGAAGAAGAGCTCCGCTGCACAAAAAGAGGAGGGCTGCAACCAAGATGCATTGGACGCTTGTGATCCCCGCCAAAATGAGCGAGGCGACGAATTGGCAGCCTCCGTTGGTAGCGCCTACAAGTCCGAAAATCTTACCTTGATTTTGCTCGCTCGTTTGATCAGATAGCACTGTCTGATAAGCAGGGTAAATCCACGCCTCAGTGATTGCGGGGATTGCCAAATAGGTCCAAAGTTCGACTATCCGATCGGAATGATAGAGCAGGAAAAGACCAGTAGAGCCGACAATCAGAGACCAGAACAAAATGTTTTTAGCTCGAAAACGGTGCAGAATCCAAGCCGTTCCAATAATTCCGCCGATGGTAAAGCAGAGGCTGAAATAGCTGTTATAAAAACCGATCTGGGCATCGGATAAATGGAATCGGTCGATCAGAAAATTCGAGAGAGAGACGATAAGCAGATACCATCCGAGAAGGTTGACGATAAAAATCGAAAATAACCGTTCTTTGTATGCCAGAGTGAACACATCTCCAATGCTGTGGAGGAATTTGGCCGTATTGAGATCGGGATTTGCAGGTTTGTAAGTGTCGATGAAAAACCACTGAGTAAACACCAAAGAGAAAAGATAAATCAGCGCTGCTAAAATGCTTGGCCAAATATAGCCCCCGTAGGAAACGAAGGGCTCTTGCATCATCAACCCGCCAAGAAAGGGCCCCAGGATCCATGAGACGCCGCCTATGACAGAAAGAAATGCGAGTTTTTGCGATTTGGATCCAGAGTCGCTTTCGACAATCGCCGCCTGAGCCATGGCTTGTTTGCCGGAAAAGAACCCGACCAATAGCTGAGCAAGCAAGAAAACCACGAAATTCCCAATCCAGAGAGAATATGCGCAGAGGAACATACTAAAAACAGAGCCCCAAAAGCCCCATATCAGTACCTTTTTTCGCCCAATCCAGTCGGAAAGGTCGCCTAGAATGGGAGAGCCGAGCACTTCTCCAACCGGAAACGCGGCAAAGGCGACCCCCAAAGCTACCTCAGGGGCCCAGTAGAGGCTTTCAAAGGGAGAAGTTTCTGTGGTGATGTAAACGCCGAGAAAAGCAATAGCCACACCCCAAGTAACGTAGTCGGCGAAGTAGGCCAGATAGAGAGAGAAAAGAGAGCGTCTAGTTCCTTTCTGCATGCATCATTTGCGTATAAAAGAATAATAAGCTTAGGAGCATGCCGATATTTAAAAAAGAGGAAATTGCAAAATTACGAAAAATTCCCGTAAGAAGCAATGAGGTCCTCGGCTTTTTTGAAATTTCCTCTCTTGAGCTCCTCGTAGATTTGGAGTCCTTTGGCATTCATTCCCTGGCGGAAATAGAGACTGCCGAGGCGGTAAAGAATTTCTTTGTCTTGCGCGCGGAGCTTGAGGAGGGTCTCTACTTCCCTCATCTCCTCTTCGGGCATTCCAAGGTCATGGTATCCGATTGCAAGCTGCTCATGGACCCACGGATCGTTGGGAGCGTAGTTGCTCAAAATGGAGAATTCCTCGATTGCAAGCCGGGCGATAGACCGATGTTTATCTTCCATGCCAGCTCCTTTATAGACTTTAGAAAGGGCGACGTAGGTGCCGGCGAGAGATGCATGGACCTCCAAATCGGTCGGGGTAATTCGTATCTGCTTGAGATGTTCGTCCACTGCAGCCTGTAGGAGAAGCAGCTTCATTTTGAATACATCTTCTCCATATGAATAGGATGAAAAACGGGAGATGAGCCTCGAAAAGCCTTTTGCAATTTTGGGCGCCTGATAAAAATTCAGTTCGAAATCTTGCAGATAAGCGGCCAATTTTGAAAGAGCATCCGCAATGGACAGATGGTGGCCCGCCTCTCCTGCTGGAACAGACAATATTTGCCGGCACGAGTCAAGAAATTGATCTCTTAGATGAATGAGTTGTTCCGGCTTTTTAGCTTGGTTGTAGAAAAGAAGCACAAAGTAGCAAAAACAGGTAAGAAATAGTCCGCCTAATGCAAAAGCAAAAAGGGGCGATTTCGCCAAAAATGGGAGGAAAAAGAAAAAAAGAAATAATTCGCTTGCGAAGAGAAGCAAGAAGAGAATGTTGAAATTGACATAGCTTCTCGCCACCTTTCGAAAATCCTTCAATATCGCTCGATAATATTGAGGGAGATTGTGTTGGAAAAATGCATCATCAAAAAGTTCATTTTTTTCGAGCTGTGTTGACATAGGTTTTTTCGTCCGGTTGTAGATCTTTCGCTGACCCATATCGTGTACACTTTTCTTTTTTTTAATCAATACATTTTTATGCGCCTGAGGCAATCATTTCGTTGATGATTCTTTGGCTTACGCCAGCTTCTTGAAGTCTGCGCACCTGCGCTTGGCTTAATTGATAATAGCTTGCCGTTTCTTGCATATATCTGACAATGGTGTCATCGCTCACGCCGCCTTGGCTTAGCTTGATCACATCGTTAATCGTGAGAGGCTCTCCCCGATCCATTCGATCGACAGTGCGCGGGCTGTTTCGCTCCATGACTTTTCGGTCTTGTTCATCCAAAGCTGCGCCGACAAGTCCACCGGCTATAGCGCCTGCCGCGCCGCCAATCAAAGCACCTCTGCCCCCACCGGCGATGCTGCCTACTCCAGAGCCAAGAACGGTCCCTGCAATCACACCAGTTCCTGTGTTTGATGCGCAAGAGGCCAAAATCAGCAATAGAATTGAATACTTCATGAATTGCTCCTTTCTATCTGAATTAGACCGAAAGGAGTTTTTTTGTCTACTCTGCGCCTGGCTCTTCGCGGAAGCGGTAGCCAACGCCTCGTACCGTTTCAATCCAGTCAAAGGTTGGGCCGAGCTTTTTGCGCAGCGAGGCGATGTGTACGTCGATGTTCCGATCGACAATGAAAGAATCGTCATTGTTGATATCGTCGAGCAGTTGGTTGCGGGTGAGCACTTTGCCTCGATTGGTCACAAGCCTTCGCAATATCCCAAATTCTGACAGAGTGAGGGGGATAACTTTATCACCTTTCTTCAAGATGTAGCGATCAATATCGAGGATAAAGTCTGCAAATTTGACTACCTTAGACACTTTTTCAGGTTCTTTGCCCCTTCGCAAGATCGCTTTAATCCGAGAGAATAGAACTTTTGGCGAAAATGGTTTTTGCACATAATCATCAGCACCCAGCTCAAGGCCCAATACTACATCGAGTTCCTCGCCTTTTGCGGACACAATTAAAATCGGAATATTTTTCAATTCAGGGTTGCTTTTGATTTTGCGGCAAACATCAAGACCGTTTTCTCCAGGAAGCATGATGTCGAGAATTACGAGATCTGGCTTTTCTCTTTCGATAGCTCTATAGCCATTGATTCCGTCTACTTCAACATGAAGTTTATAGCCGGAAAGTTCTGCCTGAAGTTTAATAAGCGCTGCAATATCTTCTTCGTCTTCCACTAAAATGATGCGCTTCTTTTGTGTCATGCTTTACCCCTGTCAGTCGTTAACCACAATTTCACAATTTCTTATTTTTTTCAACTTTTTCTATAACGGTTCCAAAAAAAAGCTTTCCGAATTTTCGAAATTTTTCGGGATCATCGCTTGCGAAAAATTGATAATGCGGTTTTTCTTTTTGTATTCTTAATTGATTCTTTTCAACGAGAATCTTTTTGACGATCTGCGCACAGCCTACCGCCGGTTCTATTAAGGCCACGTTTGCACCCAATTCCTCATCCAAGACTTTCCTAAGAAGCGGATAGTGCGTACAAGCGAGCAGCGCCGCGTCGATTTTCCCTTTGAGCTCATCGAGGTAATGCTGAGCAATCAATTTAGCTGTGATATGTTCATGGAACCCCTCTTCGATCAAAGGGACAAACAGAGGACATGCCTTTGCAAAAATTTCCACATTCGAGTTTTGTTTTCGAATCTGGGTTTGATATAGCCCTGATTCAATGGTGCTTGTAGTTCCTAAAATCGCGATTCGACGAAAATTGTGAACAAGCTGCAAACCTGGCTCAATCACTCCTACAATAGGGATCGGCAGTTCTTGTTTCAATATTTCAAGAGCGTGGCAGCAAGCTGTATGGCACGGAATGATGAGCAATTTGATTCCGCGTTCCAATAAAAATGCAGCATTGGCCCTTGCGCACCGAATCACAGTTTCTGGAGATTTATTTCCATAGGGCAAATTGGCCGTATCGCCAAGATAGATGAGATTCTCATTCGGGAGCAATTTGACGATTTCTTTCATCACCGTCAAACCGCCGAAACCGGAATCGAAAAGTCCGATGGGTGCTTCCATTAGAGGGTATCTACAAAGTGAGTGTTCGTCGATTTTGGGGACATCCTCTTAATCGACTGGGATTTTTAACTCTTGACCAACTACGATGAGATCTTGCTCAAGGTTATTGCATTTCTTGATTTTTTCTACTGAGGTTTTATGTGCTCTTGCAATTTTATCGAGCGAATCACCAGGTTTTACCCGATATAGCCTAAAGTCGCCCTGAATCCCTTTAGCTAGCATCTCGATGTGCCCTTTCAGCTTAGCAAGCTCATCAAACTTTCTGTTTTGGGAGTGAATTTCTTGCTCCAGCTCGCCGATGCGATCTTTGAATTGGGAAAGAGCTGCAGTCGTTTCATTTGCATGGGATGAAAGACTGCCGAGCTCTTCAGAATCTCTTCCCTGGTTTTTTTCTAAGGAGAGCCATTTTTTCTCAAGCGCTTGGATTTGAACGCTGAGCTGCTCAATTCTTGCTTGCTGCTTTTCCAAATCATGCTGCTTCAAAGCTGCCAGCGTATTCTCATAATACTTTATACGGCCATCCAAGATCTGCAGCTCAGTCTGGAAACAGTTGATATCGTGTCTGACATCATCCAGATTGGTTTGCACCTCGTGCAAAGTAAGCTCTAACTGATGCCGCTCGTCATTTGGAGACGACTTAAGCGGCGTGCACGAAACGAGAACTAGTAGTCCTAGGCAAAAGAACCATTTCATTTTTGGAAGATCCTGAATTCCGCTCTGCGGTTGATTCTCCAGTCTTCATTCCCGTGGCCAAGGGCGAGCGGCTGTTCTTTACCGCGTGAAATGGTATAAATGCGGTTTAAATCGCCGCCATTTTTCACCAAGAAAGATCGAACTGCGTTGGCTCTTCGCATGCCGAGCGCCATGTTGTAACTGGCGGAAGCTCTCTCATCGCAGTGTCCTTCTACCACGACATATACATTCGGGTGTTTTTTCAAATAATCGGACAAATGCATCAAAGCAGCAATTTCATTTCTATCGCGGATGATGTGCTCGTCGGTATTGAAGTGAACGGAGCTGAATACGCCTTTCAAAGCCTCAGGGGGAGCGTAGAAAGTGTCAAGATTGGGAATACCGAATTGTCCTGGTGTGCCTTTTGGCGCAGGAAGAGCGGCGTCTGAGAACTGATTTCTCAAATCGGCATCTTCGAGCGGGATAAAGTCATCATCGAATGGGCCGTAGAATTCCTCATCAGATGTGAGCATTCTCGAATCGTAATCTTTTCCCAGCATGGAATCGACACCTCTTTGCATGTATCGTCCAGCGGTTTTCATATTTTCCCAAGTTTCGCTGCTATTATGCGAGCAACTCGCTGCCAAAAAAAGGAAAGCTACAACAAAACGTTTCATGATTGCCTCAAACATATAACTTCTAATTTACCGAACAAGAGAATTATTGACTACTTTTGTTGCCAGGAGGCGAAGCGACCTTTGCCTATATGGATTGGATCTCCATGATTGAGATGCATCAGGTAGAGATCGCAGTGCTCTTCGCTTTCTGTATTGTAAACCAGATGGAAGCTGTCGGGGGCCCAAGATGGATTTTCTTTATTTTCGGGGCCGCTAGTCAGAGGCGTTTCTTCGCCTGTTAAAAAATCGTATATCCAAATTTGGCGCACATCATCCACTTTTGCGCTGTAGGCAAGTTTTGTCCCATCGGGCGACCAGGCAGGCGACGTATTTTCCCGATTCTTTTTTGTGAGCAGCTGCGGCTGAGGCTTCTTTGTGCTTTTTGCATCGGTCACATCGAGCACATAAATCCTTGGCGGCCCATCTTTGTCCGACACAAAGGCAATTTTCTTCCCATCGGGACTGAATGTTGGCGAAGCTTGTGTGGCCCTCGGCGATGAAAAAAGCTGCCTCGCCTTACCGACCATCCGTCCTGCCGCGTCGAGCGATTGAATGAATAAATCAGGACGGCCCGCCACGTCTGTAATAAAAGCCATTTTCGAACCTTTCATAGAGGCTAGGGCTTGATTGCCGCGTAAATCGACCATCAACTCTCCTTTCGGATTGGCAAGAGAGGCGCGGTAGATTTTCGATTGGCCCGTTTTCTCTGAAACATAGAAAAACTCTGTGGCAGAACCTGGCAGAAACGCTGGGCAGAGACAATAACTGTTTTCTCTTGTGACTTGGATTGGATTTTTTCCATCCGCATCGCAAACCCACACTTCCGATAGCCAGCCAAGTCCTTTGGAGTGATTTTTTGTTCTGATCGTATAGATCAGTTTCAGCGAAGAGATCCCTTCCATGCCGAAAAGATCTTTCTGAATGGCATCGGCAAGTCTATGGATAGCCTGCCTTTCCAAGGGTATCGCTGGGTATTTTTTCGTTGTCCCTTGCTCCACATTGAAGGCTGTCACTTCGAGACGATTCTGAACCACTTTTGCTGATAAGCAAAAGGGGATTTTTTCCTTCCGCCAAAGAGTTACATCAAATGGGCCTTGAAAGGATTCATCCAAGTGCTCTTCATTCGGCACCACGGCAGCCAAACCGCTGCGATTCAAATCTGTCTTGAGAACTTCTCTCATTTCCTCATTGCTAAATCCGCTCAGATATATGGGAGTTAGCGATGCGCGCGTAGGAAGCAAAACTTCCAAGTTGGCTCCGAAAAAAAGAAGCGGAAAAAGGAGGATCCAATAAAACATATGCTTGCTGATTAAACCACAGAAACCGAAATTAAACAACGGTTTTTGGGCTCTTTTGGATTCCAATTTGGGGGGGGAAATATATACCCAAGCGAACTCAAAACTTGTGTAAACCTCCGAGAAAAAGTATTTCGTCGATTTTTTATGTTCTGCGTTGATGGTAGGCTTCGCGAATGGCTTCGATCCGCTTCTTGTTGGCCCCGGGTAGATTGAAATCAAAGTGGAGAGCGATGGCCTTTAAAAAGAGCCCAAAGATTATAGAAATCAGTGATAGAGAGAGGAGAGCAATCGCCGCAACTTTCTGGGCTCTACGGGAAAAGGAAAAAGCGATTGCTATAAGCGCACGTACCAGCCGTTTTGAATGATCTGTTTTGTCTTCGCAAATTTTTCCCGAACTTCATCATCAAATTCGGTCAGGCGCACCCATTTAGAATCGACTAAAATCCATGGATCGATCCCTCGAAATTTAGGCTTTATGACCAAATCGGGTCCATCTTCGGTCAATGAAAAGCAACTCCCTTCATGAAGAATTCGATTCATACTCTTTTGAATCTCCGGATCATCTTGAGAAAATAGCTTATCCCAAATCAATTGATCGGTTCCAAAGTGAATATCGGCCAAGGTAATGCACCCTAAATCGATCCCCCTCAAGATGGCATCTGCTAACCATCTCGACTCAAGATGATTCCTCGGACTGCCCCAACAATCCTGCGTCATAAAAAGAGAAAAATAGGTGAGCTTTTTTATCAGCTCTGGGCGGCTGCTCACCCATCGGCGGTCGATGAAGGCGAGGTCATTCAAAATAGCCAATCCCTCTTCATAGGTTATGAAGCCTTGGTAATAAGCTCCCTGTATGTTGTAATCGATCCGGTCGGCGCATAGATTGGGAAGTGGACATTCGAGGGCTGGAAACAATTCTTCCTCGGGGAGAATTTGATCTACTGAGATCTCATACCGATTCAGGATGGCGGCTAACCCGCTTTCTTCCAAAAAATGGGCATGAATGCTGGTTTGGTAGTCATTTTCCTTATGTTCTTTTCCGAAGATCCAGTCTCCTACATGAGAGAAAGCGGTATGAGAAACATCATGCAAAAGCCCCGCTATTTGCTCATTTAAACTCGCCCCTTTAAGTCTTAAAACAGCAAAAACACCAATTGAGTGATCGTAACGGCTATACTCTTCCTTGTGGGTCGTGTAATAGGAAACTCCATATTGGTGAATCTCTTTAAGCCTTTGAAAGGCGGGGCTGTCAATCAGCTCTAAAACAAGGGGCTCTTCAACCTCAATCGGCCCATAAAATGTATCTATGAGCTTTGCGCTAAGAAGGCATGGCAAGCAAAGCAGGAGTACAATCATCCCAATACCTTAGCAGATCGCTCTGATTTTTGGCCCAGGTTAATTCGACTGAGATGCATCGCAAATGCCCCGTTTCCAAGAACATTGGCAGCTGTGATAATCGGATCGAACAAGATATAGAGCGCTGTAATGAGCGATAGCATGGTCGAATTGAATCCTAAATAAGCCTCTAGAATGGGCAGCATCACCAAAATTCCTCCGCCAGGCACTGCCGCTACGGAAAATTTTGCGAGGACAAAAAATCCAGCAAAAATGAGATAACTCAAAAAAGAAGGATCAGGAATCCCAAAACTCTTCATCACAGCAAAGGCAAAAATCGGAATGGCAAAACAATCTCCGATGAGATGCACATTGACCGTCATGGGAATGATGGAACGGGCCATTTCAGGATTTTTCGCATTTTTTTCCGCGCCCAAAATGGTTAAAGGCATCGCCGCTGCGCTCGACATGCTCCCAAATCCAGTCACAGCTGCAGGAATCATGTTTTTGACCACCTGTAGAAACGAACTTTGCCGACTCGCAAGAAAATAGAGGAAGAGAACATATCCAAAGACCGAACCAACGATGATACCAAAAACAGGACCATAGTTTCGAATGATCGATCCAACAATCTGGTCGTGATACATCTTGATGAAAAAGCCGGAGAGAAAAAGGGGAATCACATAAAGCAATGCCTTCAACATCCCTCCTGTAATCCAATCAATCCAAACAGATACTTTGGACGCAAACGAAGGTTTAAAACGACCTAAGAATATGCCCAAGAGTAGGCCTGAGCCCATGGCTATATCATTTCCGATCCATTTGGGAAGCGCGAGGATAAAAGCAGGATCTAAACCTGTCCCCTCGGCTGGAAAATCCATCGACAAATTGAACTGATAGGCGAGCTTCCCAACACAAAAACTGAACAGGGTCGATAAGAAATTCGACGCAATGATCGCGCCTATAAGAAATAAAATCGTTTTCGAGGCTGTGCGGGAAAATCCGATAGAAGCCTTCAATAAAAGACCAAAAATCAAACAAGGCAGAAAAAAAACGATGAGCGCCTTAATCGATAGGCTGATCCCATAAAGGATCGATTGGGCATGTACAGGAATCCATGAATGCACCATGCCCAAAACGGCGATGAACATGAGCAATATAAATGGCATTTTACGAAACATAACTTCTCCGGTTTTTGGGTTTTAAAAATTAAAAAATATTGAGAAAAAACAAGAAGATTACCGGCGGGGGCCGGCCGTTGTGGTCGTAGCGAAACTAAAAGAAGCTAAATAAGCCATAATAAATCCCTATTCTATCAAATAAGGGGAAACTGTCAACTTTAGAAATTTTGATCTGTTCCGCAGCCAAGTTGCCGTCTTCACTCTTAACGATTAAATGCAAACTGCTTGCGTTTTTTTAAAATGAATTCTATTAAATCATTATTACCCCCCCCTTTTATTAAGATATTGACAAGCTCGA
Source organism: Parachlamydiales bacterium (assembly GCA_019694475.1). GTDB lineage: Bacteria > Chlamydiota > Chlamydiia > Chlamydiales > SM23-39 > REEB52. The sequence goes on along the minus strand of JAIBBX010000004.1, from coordinate 110,497 downwards.
CATTCGTGGTAAAATTTCACACGTATGTCAACATCTTGGATCTATTTAATTGTTGCGGGGATTTTTGAGATCTTTTTTACGATCGGTCTCAAATACAGCCAAGGATTTACTCGGCTCATTCCTAGCATCATTACGATCATTTTCATCTTTTTCAGTTATTTCTTTGTCTCTTTAGCCATGAAGACGATTTCTATTGGGACGGCTTATGCCGTATGGGCGGGAATTGGCGCTGCCGGGGCTGTTATTTGCGGCATAGTATTTTTTGGCGATTCCTATCATTTCATCCGGATCATTTCGATTGCTCTGATCATTATAGGAATTTTCGGTCTAAAACTTTCTCACATAGATTGAACACTTCGTTTATTAACATCTTTTTGATGAGCTCTGCAAAAATAAAATAAAATTTTTAAACAATATTTTTTGGACTTTTATCAAGAAAGGCTTGGATATTTTCAAGTACTATAGAAAACAGCCTTTTGCGTGCGTCAAAACTGGCCCACGCAATATGCGGTGTGATGATGCAATTTTCCATTCTCAAAAGCGGGCAATTTGAATTCGGCGGCTCTTGATCCAAAACATCGATTGCCGCTCCATAAATTCGCTTCTCTTTCAGGGCTTTAGCTAATGCCTTTTCATCCACGAGCTTGCCGCGCGAAGCATTGATAAGGATCGCTGTCGGTTTCATCCAAGATAGGGTTTCTTCATTGATGACATGTTGATCGCTGTAGGGAAGATGCAAGGACACAACATCGCTTTTTTCAAAAAGCGTTTTCTGATCGACGTATTTTATATCCGGATCTTTTTGAGTGCGGGTATGAACGATGATTTTCATCCCCAATAAAGCCGCAACTTTAGCCACTCCTTGCCCGATTTCGCCATAACCGATAATCCCCATCGTTTTATTTTGAAGTTCGATTAAGGGCGTTTTCCAAAAAGAAAAATCGGGCGACTTTTCCCAAGCGCCCGCATGAACAGCAGCGTTATGCAATCCCACTTGGTTGGTCAATTCGAAAAGCAAAGAAAACGTATGCTGAACCACCGAAGCAGTTGAATATGCAGGGACATTGGTCACGATAACGTTACGCAATTTGGCCGCTTGAACGTCCACATTGTTATACCCTGTTGCCGTAACTCCTATATACTTCAATTTGGGCAGCTTTTCGATGACCGCTTTAGAAAAAACAACCTTGTTGATCAATACAATGTCAGCTTCTTTTGATCGCTCGACAACAAGGGCTTCAGGAGTTCTTTCATAAATAGTGCAATGGCCTATGGATTGATAGGGCTCCCAGCTGAAATCTCCGGGATTCATTAAATGTCCGTCAAGGATGACAATCTTAGGTTTCATTTATTCCTAAAAACAATAGTGAATTTATGCTTCTTTTCCACATCGAAGGGGATGGGGAAATTCAACGTTGCCAATTCGTCCTTCAAGAACTTTGCATTCTTGCTGCTTTTCGATTCTAGGATGCGGGATTCGACGATTTTACCGGAAGAATCGATTTCGATTTCCATTTTCACATCGCCAAATTCTGGCAGATCGAGCGCGCTTTGTAAAAAGGCAATCAGATATTCGTCATAAGTTGCATCATCTCCCGTTTCTATTTCAGGCTCTGGCATTTTTGCAGCTGATTTTACGGGAATGTTAAGTGCTGACCTGGTTGGCTTTTTGGGCTCTGAGCTGAGGGCCGCAAAACTTTCAGAAATTTCCTTCAGAACGTTTTCTTCAACCTTTTGTTTTGGAGGAGGCAAAGGCTTATTCTTCCCCTTGCCGGTGGCAACAATCTTTCCTGCAGGAGCTTTTTCTTTTTTTGCAGTAACTGGTGCCGCTGCTTTTTTTTCTACCGATGCTGTCTGAGTAGACTTTGGCTTTTCTACTCCCGTGATGATTTTCTTTTCTACGGGCGCAAGCGGCGAAATGGTTTTGATCACCATGGGCCTTGGAGTGCGCCACCTCCGGGTTGCAAGGTGATGGCAAGTAAGGCTAAAAAGGACAAGCAAATGCGCCAATGCGACAGATACTGCGATCTGCTTGCCGCGCGATAGAAGGAAAAAAATCTGAATGAATTTTTTCATCCGGGCTTTAAAATCACATCCATTTGCTCAAATCCGATCGATTCGAGAGTATTTTTGACCGATTGATAGGTGCCGAAATGGGCTTGTCGATCGTGGATGAGTTGAGGAATCGCTCGCGGCTGTTTTTTTCGTTCCTGTTTTAGGAGAGTTTCCAATTGGGCAAGGCTCACTTTCGAGCCTTGAAACCAAATCGAATTGTCGGCATGTACAATGATCGAAATAGGACCTGTCTGTACCTCTTTTTTCTCGGTACCTCCGCTAATTGCTAAGTCAACCGAATCGATGTCCAAAACTGGCGCGATGATCATAAATGAAATCAGCACGACAAAGACAACGTCGATCAACGGAGTGAGATTGATGAAGGGCTCCTCAATCGAGGAGTCTTCAGTTTGCAACCGGGATCTTCTGCGCATGATCTGGCCTGCGGTATTGGAGTTCGATTGCAGCGATTAGAAGCTGGGAAAAATCCTCCATATCGCGTCGGTACTCCCGCGCGGCATTTTTGAGGTAGTTGTAGCCAGCAAAAGCGGGTATGGCGATCACAAGGCCGATAACAGTCGTGGCCAAAGCCATCGACAAGCCCGAAAGCATCGCCGCATTGCTCGCTGAAATGCCCCTCGAATGGAGCTGAGAAAATGTGAGCAATATCCCCCACACAGTTCCAAGCAGGCCCAGAAACGGCCCCAAGGTTGCGATGGTCGAAAGTAAAAACAGGTTTTTTTCGAGGAGTTTATGCTGGCCTGCCAAGGCCGTTTGCACTTGCGCATCAATCAGCCCTAAGTCCGCTTCGGATAAAACCGTTTCAGTATTTGGCAAATACAGATGGTTGCGGCTGATAAGCTGCAATGTTTTCTGTTTGAGCGTTTTGTACATTTCGAAAAAGGGATGCGGAACTTCAAGAAGTCTTCCTTTCGGCCTTGTAAATTGCAGATTGAGCGGATCTTTCTCAGAAAAAAGATCGGAAAACTGGGCAGAAAGTTTACGTACTTGAATAAAGATCCACGCTTTATGAATGAGCAGCGTCCAAGATAGCGCAGAGAGCAAAAACAATCCCCAAAAAATCAATTTTCCAAACCAATCGGATTGGACGTAGGCTGTGATGAATGGATTGCCGGCGGCTAACAGGATCATAGATCTAGTCTATTTGAAAAGAGCAAAATGTCAAGACTCAACTTTTCAAAAAATATCTACTGTGTTTCAATTCTTGCCCAAATTGGAGGAAATATGAGCAACGTTACATTTCATTATCTCGGTAAAGTCTCTGCCACAGCGATTGCCGGAAGCTCAGGACAAGCCGAAGAGAGGCTTGAAGTTTCCTGCTTTCCAAACAATCATGCGGCTTATCACATCAGATGCCGAACTCCAAAAGGAGATCTTGAACTTGCCCCTCTAAATCCAAAACCACTGCCAGGACGAACGACAAAATGTTGCTGCTGCACAAATGTCCCCAGGTTTGTTGAATTGACCCTTATGGTTGATGGCAAACAAAAGCGCATGGAAGTCAATTTGAGGAGTTTGGCCAAGCGATGCCATGTAACGAGGGAAAAAGCTTATGATGCCTGCGCTGAAAATCGGCTCCATGAACTTTTGGAAGACGTCGGCCTTCCCATCAAATGGCAAGTGCTTTTAACCCCCACCCGTTTGCCAAAAGAGGTCACGGAGCCGCTCATCGAATTTATTCGCGCGAACTTTAGGCATTGGAAACAACAATGCGCCGAAGGGAATCTTCGATCTATTTTTATTCCGGCAAAAAACCCAGTCAAATGCGATGTGGAATATTTTTCAGATGGAGACATCTATGTTTGCTACATCGGAATGAGCAACGAAAAACAGATCGGCCTTGCCGCAGATTTAAGCGAAAAACTAGCCAACCCTGAGTGGAGAGAATTTTTTCATCAAGACCACTTTACCGTTTATCAATACTGTTCTGAGAATCTTAAAGGGGTTCGAGGAATTTTACAAATCTACAGAACTTCGCAATATCCGAATCGTTTCCACATATATCAAGAACAATATAAACACACTTTAGATGAATGCGTTTCACTCACGCCTCCATCGACTCAAGAACCTTTACATGAGTCCAAAACGAACGGACGCCACTCCCCAGGCGACAAAGATCCGCTCCGTTTCTTAGGCAAAAATAGCCCCCCAGGAAGCAGCCCGTTTCTATCTCGCCGAGCAACATCGAGAAGCCTGAAAAACGGACACTTAGGCGCCAAAGGGAAACCTTTATCTATCAAAGCCAAAGTGAAAATGGCTCAAGATCTGCTCACAGGCCTTTCTGCGCTTCACGAACACCATATTGTCCATTTGGGATTGGAGCCCAAAGCAATCTACATTCATCCTGAAACGACACGCTCAGAGGTAGAAGCCGCAATAGGCCGATTTGAACAGGCCCGCATCGTACATGGAAATGTCCAACTTACGATTCTTGCCACCTCAATGAAAGCCCCATTTCTGGCTCCAGAACTCACTCAAAATCCGTATTATCAAAATCAGATTCTTCTGCCTGAAAATCCCTATCCAGCCGATGTTTACAGCCTTGGCGTCATCTTTAGAGAGTTATTTGGACTCGAAGAGCCTCTCCCCAAGGATTCCCCTCAAGAAACAATTTTTCTTACCATAAGACGTATGTTGCAGTTAGACCCAACTATGAGAATGACCGCCGCTCAAGCCCTAAAAGCGTTTATGGATCTAAAATTGTAACCTGCTGTAATCTAGAATAATGCCTTCGATTGCAACAATCATTAATTACTGCACCAACGATTTTCGATTTATTGACAGATGCATCCAAGAGGCAAAACTTTTTTCCAACCAAATTCTGATCCCCGTATGCGACCATTTTTTTGATGGCAGCCCTGAGAACCGAGAGCTTCTTCACCACACCTATGCGAGGCATCCTGACTGCACGTTCATCGAGTTCCCTTATCTTCCTGATCGGCTTTACAGCCAATATCACAATATAAAACCCTCAGATACCGATTGGTCAATGTTTTGGGGAACTACAGGTAGATATATCAGCTTTCTTTTTCTAGATGCAGACATCGATACAGTTCTTTTTCTCGACAGCGATGAAGTGTTTGAAGGAAAAGCCTTTCTCGAATGGCTCGAGACTAAAGAACATGAATCCTATGAAGCGATGCGCCTAGCCGCTTATTACTATGCGCTAAAACCGACATTCCGGGCTAAAAATGTAGTCAATTTGCCTCTCTTAGCGAAGAAAGAGGCTTTCAAGCCCCTGACTCTATTCAATGAAATCGATCGCCTAGGCGCTTATATGACGCATGCTGGGCCAAAGCGGGAAAAAGTAGTCGGTGTCAATGGGCTGCCCTTTGTCCATCATTATAGCTGGGTAAGGACCAAGGAAGAATGCCTGCAAAAGGCTCGGACCTGGGGGCACCGCCATGATGAAGATTGGCCCAAGCTTATCGAAGAAGCATTTAACGGAAAAACCGATAGACTTTTTGGAAGCACGCATCAGTTTTTTGAGATTGAAAAGGGATATTTTGATCCCCTAGACATTCCGTTTCCAACAACAAAAGCGCCAAAGCCAGGACCTCATGTCCAACGCATCTCGGAACGAGACGTCCGGATAAAAGAGATTGAAAATGCATTACTTTGATTCCCATGCACACCTAAGCGGTCCCGAAATTCTTCCCCACATCGACGGGGTTATGCAGCGGGCCAAATTGGCTGGCGTTACCCGCGTGCTCAACATCTGCACAGACCCGCAAACCTTAAAAGACGGGCTGGTATTGGAGAAAAAATTCAACGGGCTCCGGAATGCAGGCGCAACGACTCCCCACGATGTAGAAAAAGAGGGCGAAGAATGTTTTTCCATTTTCCGCGAAGCTGCAATCTCTGGCAAACTTGTTGCCGTCGGAGAAACGGGTCTTGAATACTTCTATAAAGAGTTAGACCGAAAAATCCAGCAGCGATTTCTCATCCGGTATCTTCATTTGGCTCAAGAATGCAGCCTCCCCGTGATTTTCCACTGCAGAGAGGCTTTTGCAGATCTATTTTCGATTACCGATGGCGAATATGCCAAAAATGCGTCCGCCGTCCTCCACTGCTTCACGGGCAGCATCCAAGAAGCGGAAGAAGTGCTTTCCCGCGGCTGGTTTTTATCTCTCAGCGGAATTGTAACTTTCAAAAAAAGCGAAATGCTGCGCGAAGTTGCTAAAATAGCGCCCTTAAATCAACTGCTCATTGAGACAGATGCGCCCTACTTATCGCCTCAAAGCAAAAGGGGCAAACCGAATGAGCCCGCATATCTTCCCGAAACTGCGAAAGTGATTGCAGAGGTAAAAGGAATCAGCCTCGAAGAGCTAGCAAAAGCGACTTTTTCAAACGCAGCGAATCTTTTTAACATATAAAAAATTCTTGAATGGAGAAGGCGCCTTCTCTATACATCAGATCATATGTTCAAACATGTTCCCCTTCCGAGTGATTCCTCGCTTCCAGAAAAAATCCAAAAAAAACTGCATGAGCTTCCTCCCGCCAATGTTTTTCGAATGCTTGCAAACATGCCGAATGTGTTCGAGCCCTACCTCAACTTTGCAAAAGCGATGTACGATACGGCCTTCGATAGGAAACTGAGGCAAATGGCGCTTTTAAGAGCCGCAGTCAAAGTTCCCACTCGCTACCTCATCGCGCAATACACCTCTGTCTGCAAAACACTCGGTGCAAAAGATGCAGAAATCGAAGCGATTCTGAAAGAAAATCCAGTTCATAGCCTATCTGAAGAAGCGAATTTTCTCTGTAAAATTGCAGATGAACTTACTTTGAAATCAGATTTAAGCAACGAAACATTTCAAGCTTTTTTCCAAAGATATTCGATTGAAACTGGCGCAGAGCTGCTCTTATTCATGAGCGCCGTCAGCATGATGGGGAGATTCATCAACGCAACCCGCCTAGAAATTGAAAAAAACAATCCGCTCGAAGGAAAGTCCACCTTTTTCCCAAAATGAGCACCAAAATGTAAAGCTGCTTTACATTTGTTTAGGATGAGAAAAGAGCCTTTTTTGGATCAAAAAGACGGCAATTCAAAAAAACTCTCTGAGGAAGTCCTGATGATTCTGCAAAATGCTCAGAAGCCATGATGATCGCCGTATCATCTCGAATGACTCGATTCAAAGCAAACCTCGCCTTGTTCATATCAGAATGGCTGCCGGATTCATTAATCCAATCAAATATATTCGATAAATAAAGGGTGTCGCACTTTAACCCATTTGAAGCTAGACATTTTTGAATTTCACCAAATTTCATTCCATCTCGTATGTCCAACTGAAGAATCGCGACAGACCTTTCTTTAAATAGCTTTTGAATCGTTCGGAAAGAATCATCGTTCGCAAGCCAGCTTCCTTCTCTATCTAATTCCGAGGTAACATCAATTTCGCTTTTGATTTTGAGTTTTTCTAATGGAAATGTTTTGACAAATTCAAACCGGTCGGCAACAGAACAAACAGTTTTTGCCGTTTCTGACATTGCATGATAAGCAGATTGGCTGATGTCTCCAATGATTCCTGCGGAACTTTTTCGAGCGGCCATGATGTCTAGATTTTCCCAACAAGAAAAGCCAATATGAACTCCTCCATCACAGATTGGGATCTCTCCCAATCGCTTTTTTGTGCCGTCACGACCCACTTCGTTTGAGAGAAGATACCCAGGAGTATCGACGCCGTAACCCGAATTTAAAATAGACAAATCTTCAATTTTATAATTACAAACAATGCTCACAACACAATAATACGAAAAAGATAAAATCATGAAAATTAAATAAATTATTTTAATCTCCAAATATTTATTAAACAAACAAATATTTTTTGTTAGGTTCACAAACAGCTAGCCATTCATGTTATTGCTTGTCAAATTCTCATCTAAGAGGTAAAAAAAGTTCATGACAACGCGAACTGAAGTTACATCCGGTGCATTTGCTTGGCGAAGGATTCATTCATTGATGGGTCTTTGGCTCATCATCTATTTGCTTGAACACCTGATTGTCAACTCGCAGGCCACTCTTTGGCTTGGCGATGATGGAATCGGGTTTGTCCGTCTTGTCAACACGCTGGAATCGCTTCCGTATTTGCAGGTGATTGAAATCGTCTTTATCGGCATTCCTTTTGTCCTGCATGGATATTGGGGCGTGAAGCGAATCTTTACTTCCAAAAGCAATTCAGGAAGTAGCAATGGAAGCAAGCCCTCGTTGAAATACGGGCGCAATCGCGCTTATTCATGGCAAAGAATCACCTCCTGGATTTTGCTGATTGGAGTCATCGGCCATGTCGCGCAGATGCGCTTTCTCATGGCGCCAAAGGAAGTGCGCACTGATTCTGAAATCCGATATGTAGTCACTGTGAAAAATGATCCAGGCTTGGAATCTGTTGCAAAACGGCTGAATGTCGTTTTAGAAACGCAAGGCGATGATGTCATCGCAAAAGCGAAATCGCCCGGCAAAGCCTTTTTGATGATGGTTCGAGATACATTCAAAAGTCCAATGTGGTGCGCTGCATACACAATTTTTGTATTAGCGGCCGCCTTTCATGCGTTCAATGGCTTTTGGACATCGTTAATTACTTGGGGAGTTCTCCTTTCTTATCGATCGCAAAAAGCTTTTTTGCCGATATGTTGGATGGGAATTGCTCTTTTAGCTTTCTTGGGACTTGCTGCAATTTGGGGCAGCTACTGGATCAATTTACGGAACTGAAGATATGGCAAAAAAAGAAGTGATTGTTGTCGGCGGAGGGCTTGCTGGTCTTTCTTGCGCAATGAAGCTGGCTGAAAAAGGATGCTATGTCAAACTCATTTCAGTGACCAAAGTGCGAAGATCTCATTCCGTTTGCGCTCAAGGCGGGATCAATATTGCCATCAATTTAAAAGGCGAAGACGATTCTCCCATCATTCACGCCTATGACACAATCAAAGGCGGCGACTTTTTAGCCCATCAACCGCCGATTTTGGAAATGTGTTTGGCAGGACCTGCTATCTTGCGGATGATGGACCGGATTGGATGCCCATTCAATCGAACCCCTGAAGGGCATGTCGATTTCCGGAGATTCGGCGGAACCCTTTATCATAGAACCGCATTTTGCGGCGCTTCAACAGGACAACAGCTTCTCTATTCGCTAGATGAACAAGTGAGAAGATACGAGGCAAAAGGACTCGTGGAGAAATTTGAAAACCACGAATTTTTGCGCCTCATTATGGATTCTGAAGGAAGAGCCCGTGGGATCGTAATGCAGGATCTTTTCAACTTGAAACTCGAAATCCTGAAAGCAGATGCAGTGGTTATCGCAACAGGCGGTCTTGGGCTGATCTACAAAAAATCAACAAACTCAACATTTTGCACCGGGGCTGCTAATGGACGCCTCTACATGCAAGGGATGAAATATGCCAACGGAGAATTCATCCAAATCCATCCAACTTGCATTCCAGGGGAAGACAAAATGCGCCTCATTTCAGAATCTGTGAGAGGCGAAGGCGGACGCGTTTGGGTTTTTGGCAATTCTTCAAAAACCATTCAATTTCCAGATGGATCGATGCGCCCTTGCGGCAAAACAGGAGAGCCTTGGTATTTCCTAGAAGAAATGTACCCCGCCTTCGGCAATCTGGTTCCGCGCGATATCGGTTCTAGAGAAGTCTTAAGAGTTTGCGAAGCTGGGCTTGGGATCGATGGGAAATTGCAAGTCCATTTGGACGTAACTCATCTGCCGTCAGAAGTGCATAAAAAGCTCGATTCCGTTCTCGACATTTATGAAAAGTTCACCGGTGATAATCCGCGTAAGAAACCGATGAAAATCTGTCCAGGAGTCCACTATACAATGGGCGGGGCTTGGGTTGATTGGCCTTCAGCAGATGATCCAGATCGGTGGGAGCGGTTCCGCCAAATGACCAATTTAACCGGGTGCTTCAATATTGGCGAATCGGAATATCAATACCATGGCGCAAACCGGCTTGGAGCAAATTCGCTTCTTGCATGCATATTCAGCGGACTTGTCGCAGGCGTTGAAGTGCCGCGCTATATCGATTCTCTCGCAAAAAGATACACCGACGTTCCTCAGTCTGTTTTCAATGAAGCTCTCCAAATTGAGGAAGAAACCCAAAAAGACCTTCTTGCCAAAGATGGCGAAGAAAATGTCCATAAGCTCCACGATGAATTATCGGACTGCATGATGCGCTACGTCAGCGTGAAAAGGGACAACCCTGATCTCAAACGTGCGATTCAAACGATTAAACAGATCCGAGAGCGATATGAGCGGATTGGGCTGTCCGATCGGGGTAAAGCGATGAATCAAACCTATGTGTTTGCCCATCAATTCAAAGCCATGCTGGAAATTGCTTTGATCATCGCGAAAGGCGCGTATTTAAGAAATGAATTCCGAGGGTCGCATTTTAAGCCGGAATTTCCAGAAAGAGATGATGAAAAATGGCTTAAATCAACAATTGCTACATATAACTCGACGCTCGATGAGCCGGTGATTACGTACGAACCGATTGACACACGCCATCTCGATCCTATAAAGAGAGATTATATAAAGGCCAAAAAGGTGAAGCCCACTTTGAAGAACATTCCGGCCAATATACAATTACCTCTTTGAGGGACATGGAAACAACGTATACGCTAAAAATTTTCCGAGGAACCCCAGGCAATCAGTATTGGGAAGAATTTGAATTGCAAAGACATCCTCAAGCAAATGTCATCTCTAGTTTAATGGAAATCCAAAAAAATCCGATCAATAAGAAAGGAGAAAAAACAACTCCCGTTGCGTGGGAGCAGGGATGTCTTGAGGAAGTGTGCGGATCTTGTTCTATGCTTGTTAATGGAAGGCCGCGCCAAGCCTGCACCGCGATCATTGAAAATTATCTGAAAGCTTCCAAATCGCACATCATTACCTTGGCTCCGTTCACAAAATTTCCGCTGATCCGAGATCTTTGCGTGGATCGAACATCGATGTTTGAAGCGCTCAAAAAAGTTCGAGCTTGGATTTCGGTAGATGGCACGGAAGATACAGGACAGTTTGGGCCTCCGATCAGTCAAGAAGTTCAAGAAGCGATGTATGTCCTTTCTACCTGCATGACTTGCGGCTGCTGCAGTGAAGCGTGCCCTCAAGTGAGTGAAAAATCAGACTTCATGGGCCCATCGGCCATGTCTCAAATCCGTTTTTTCAACGCCAATCCAACCGGAGCCTTAGAAAAATCGGAACGGCTGAATGCCGCTTTGAGCAAAGAAGGGATCGCCGGCTGCGGCAACGCACAAAATTGCGCCCGAGTCTGCCCAAAAAACATTCCTCTTACCGAATCGCTTTCGCTGATTGGTCGAGAAGCCACCAAGCAAGCCATCAAAAACTTCCTTGGGCTTCCCGATGCAAAGAAATGAAGTAAGAGCCGCGTTTACCACCTCTTCCTTCATTGCATTTTTTATGGCAATGATTTCCGGCTTCACCGATGTATTCGGTTTTGTCGGCGCAAACAAATTATTCACAGCGCATATTACTGGTAACATCGTCATCGCTATTTCTGAACTCATTCACGACAATAAAGGAGTTGCCAGCAAGCTGATCTCCATTCCGCTCTTTATCCTAATCGTTTGGATGATTACGATATGGATTGAAAGGCGCAATCGCACGAAAGAAATCTTATCGGCATGTTTCTTTATGGAAGCGCTCTTTTTGCTCGGTTTCATGATTGCAGGCCTTGCGATTTTTCCTCATGTTTCGAGCAGTTCCATTCCTTATATCTGCGGAGCCCTTTTAGCGGTCTGTGCTATGTCCATTCACAACGCTCTTTTGAGAATCTACATGAATACCTTTCCGCCATGCACAGTCATGACGGGCAACCTGACTCAATTCATTATTGATATCATTTGTTATAAGACCCACCAGCCTCATCAAATCGAACCCCGTGAGGCAAGCCTCACAGGAATCAAACGGTTCGGAAATGTTTTATTGGGTTTTATCATCGGAGGGACGCTCGCTGCCCTAGGCTATGTTCTCATCGGCTTTTGGGCAGTGCTTCTGGACGTCGTTTTTCTCGGGATTCTAGGTTTTTTGAGTTTGAAAAACGGTTAAAAACTTATTTCGTTTGTTTTTTTGCCCAAGAGTCTTTTAAGGTTACGATCCTATTGAAGACCAGTTTGCCTGGCTTTGAATCAACTGGATCGACGAAGAAATAACCTTGCCGCTCAAATTGGAAGCGATCGCCGTGCCCTGCATTTTGAAGAGAAGGCTCGACTCGGCAATCAGTGAGGGTTTCGAGGGAATTGGGGTTGATTTGAGAGAGGAAATCAGCATCCGAGTGAGAGTCTGAGAGGAGGCGGTCGTAAAGGCGCACTTCTGCAGTAGGCGACTCTGATGATACCCAGTGAATCGTTCCTTTGACTTTGCGTCCCGCAGGAGCAGTACCGCTTTTGGTTTCTGGATCGTAGGTGCAATGGACAGCAAGGATTTCTCCAGTCACAGGGTCTTTGTCGACATGGGTGCATGTGATGCAGTACGCATAGCGAAGACGCACTTCGCGGCCTGGGGCCAAGCGGAAAAAGTCTTTCGGAGGATTTTCCATAAAGTCGTCCTTCTCGATGTAGATTTCACGAGTAAATGGGATCGGACGCGAACCGGTCTTTGGAATGTCGTGAGGCCAATATGAACCTTCGAGAGATTCAGTTTGCCCTTCTGGGTAGTTGTCAATAACCACTTTAAGAGGGCGAAGGACCGCAAGAACCCGGGGGGCCTTTGTGTTTAGATCATCGCGGAGGCAGAATTCAAGCTGAGACATTTCTACGGAGCTGTTCGCTTTGGCGATTCCAACAAGTTCGCAGAATTTCCTAATCGATTCAGGGGTGCAGCCGCGGCGGCGCAATCCTGCGATCGTGGGAAGGCGGGGGTCGTCCCAACCACTAACGATCTGCTTTTCAACCAGCTGAAGGAGCTTTCTCTTGCTCATCACCGTATACTGTAGATCCAGTCGGGCGAACTCATACTGGTGGGGCAGATAGGGGAAATGGCCGTCGATCTGATTCAGAACCCAGTCGTAGAGTTCGCGATTATTTTCAAATTCGAGAGTACAGATCGAATGAGTAATTCCTTCGATGGCATCTGAAATGGGGTGAGCATAATCATACATCGGATAGATGCACCACTTGCCGCCGGTGCGGTAGTGGTGGGCGTGCCGGATCCGATAAAGAAGAGGATCTCTCATTTTCATATTGGAAGAGGCCATGTCGATGCGGGCTCGAACGACATATTTGCCGTCTGGAAATTCCCCTGCTTTCATTCGCTGGAATAGATCGAGATGCTCAGAGACTGGGCGGCTGGCATAAGGGCTGATACGGCCGGGAGCTGTCACCGTGCCGCGGTATTCGCGGATTTCTTCTTCATTGAGGCCGCAGACATATGCCTTACCTTTTTTGATGAGGCCGACGGCGAATTCAAACATTTTCTCAAAATAGTCTGAGGCATGGAAAAGGTTTTTTCCCCAATCGAACCCGAGCCATTTCACATCTTGTTCAATGGAATTTTCGTATTTGACGTCTTCCTTAGTGGGGTCGGTATCATCGAACCGGAGGTGGCATTGACCTTTGTATTCCTCAGCAATGCCAAAATTCAAGCAAATCGACTTGGCGTGGCCGATGTGGAGAAAGCCATTTGGCTCTGGAGGAAAGCGGGTAACGACTTTGCCCCCATGGCGGTTTTCCTTAACATCTTCATCAATGATACGTCGGATAAAGTCTCTTCCTGCCGCTTTGTCTGATGTTTGGGTATTTTCCACGATGCACCGCCTGTTTTAATTAGAATAGTTTCACCTAAAAAAGGGAAATTCCGCAAGGATTTGGAGAGCTCCCCCCTCAAAAAAAGGGGGCATACCATTAATTACAGCTCCAATGGCATCAAGTCAAAGAGGCCCTGAGCATTGGTCTCCACGAAAAACTTTAAATCTTCCGCGGTGATCTTTTCTAATTCATCCAGACGGAATTGCGGGTCCAATTGAAGGGGGCCTGCTACTCTTGAAAGAAAATGTTTGATGCAGAGATCGGCAACAGATTCAATTTCTGAATACAATTGGTTTAGGGATTTTTTTGCAATTTGGAATAGCACATGATTCTCATAGAAATTGGGACATGCGATCGGCCAATAAGCTCCAAAAAAACCAAATGGCATCCATTCATCGAGGGGGATTCGCGCAAAGCCAATACCTGTTCCCATCAATATAAAAAGGTCATTAATTATAAAATTTCTTATGCTCGGCTCGAATGGATAGTAGTATTTGTAGTAACTATCAATATATTCATCATCTTCATCAGCTCGCAAGACTGAAGGGCTTGTTAATTGAAATGTCAGCGGATCGATCTTTATTGTTTCTTCCACTTTTCCAAAGCGTTCTTCGAGTTCCTCAACAGAAATTTGGGGAGAAGGGCCAGTGATGATCAATGCAGCGCGCGACGGCTGTAAAAGGTCTTTCATCGCTTCTCGAATCTGATCGTTTTCTTGCTCTCGAAGCTCATTATAACCTTCTAAATGAGAGCCAAAAATATGATTCATGGTTTTGTAAGCATCTTCGCGATCCACGTCTTGTTCTTCGATGTCATCGCACATTTCTTCGATAAACCAATCAGGAAAAGTCTTGTTGACTAAACAATTCTCTATAAAATCGAGCGATTGATCGCCGGTGCATCTGACAGTAACCGAGCTATAATCTTCAGTGAATTTCAGAAAGAGATCCGAATCATCATCTGCGTTAATGTAGCTTGAGTCATCATTAGTAACGTATTCCCAAGTTGCCGGTTTTTTTACCACTAAATATAGAAACCTTTCATCCGCTTCATCGAAATCATCGGGCAGGTCGGACGCAATATAATATCGAATTCCATTGGACAAAGTCCCTTGAATCAACTCGCCAGAAAATCCGACGATCGTCATCAGAAGTAAGAAAAAACACTTCATATGCCCTCTTAAAAAAATTTAAGGGACAAATGCTACATAAAAGATAAATTATATGGAATATTTAAAAAAGATGCGGTCCCCGCTTTTTGTGTGCGGGGACCGGCTTGAGAAGTTTAAAGCTGCGATAGGATCGCGAGCAACAGGAGAGCCACAATATTGACGATTTTAATCATCGGATTGATGGCTGGGCCAGTCGTATCCTTATATGGATCGCCGACTGTGTCGCCTGTGATGGCAGCTTTGTGAGCATCTGAGCCTTTTCCGCCGTAGTTGCCCATTTCAATATATTTCTTCGCATTGTCCCATGCGCCGCCGCCGCCTGTCATAGACAGAGCTTGGAAGAGACCTGTGAGCACAACGCCAAGCAGCATCGCTCCTACCGAAACAAGCGCTTCTTGTCTTCCGGCAATTGAAGAGATGCAGAAATAGAGAGCAATCGGAGCCACGACTGGCAAGAGCGATGGGATGATCATTTCCCGGATCGCTGCTTTCGTCAGCATATCGACCGCCTTTTTATAATCGGGCAATGCAGCGCCTGACATGATGCCAGGAATTTCTTTGAACTGCCGTCTTACTTCAATCACAACTGCGGATGCAGCTCGTCCCACAGAAGTCATGCTGAGCGCGCCGAACAAATATGGGAGGAAGCCTCCAATAAGAAGTCCGATCACAACATAAGGATCTTGGAGCAAGAACTGAACTTTGAGATTTGGGAAGTAGAAGACTAGATCTTCGATATAGGCTGCGAAAAGAACCAATGCCGCAAAAGCAGCAGATGCAATTGCGTAGCCTTTCGTTACTGCTTTCGTAGTATTGCCGATTGCGTCCAAAGCATCAGTCACGGTTCTCACTTCGTGCGGAAGATTAGACATTTCTGCGATTCCGCCTGCATTATCGGTAACTGGGCCATATGCATCGAGAGCAACAATCATTCCTGCTAACGCCAGCATGCTGGAAGCAGCTGTTGCTACGCCATAAAGACCTGCATGCATATATGAAGCCAAAATACCGCCAGAAATAAAGACGACCGGCAGCACTGTTGACTCCAGAGAAACAGCAAGACCTTGGATCACGTTTGTCCCGTGTCCTGTGACAGAGGCTCTCGCAATGTGTCTAACTGGACGGAACTTGGTTGAAGTATAGTACTCGGTAATCCACATAAGGAGCCCGGTCACTACCATACCGATGAAGGCGCAGAGGAACAGATTTTGTCCTGTGAATGTGATGCCGCTTGTTTGGAATACACGATCAAATCCAAACCAAGAAGAAATCAAATAGCCGATAGCAACTGTAGAAAGAATCGCGCTTGCGATAAATCCTTTATAAAGCGCCCCCATAATATTTTGTTTCTTGCCCAAACGGACGAAGAAAGAACCAACAATCGAGGCCAAAATGGAAATCGCGCAGATCGCAAGAGGCAAGAAAATGAGCGTCTCTTGGTCAGCCCCCTTAAAGAAAATTTTACCGAGGAGCATGGTACCGACAATTGTCACCACATAGGTTTCGAAAAGGTCAGCAGCCATTCCAGCGCAGTCGCCGACGTTGTCGCCTACGTTGTCGCTAATTACTGCTGGATTGCGAGGATCATCTTCTGGAATGCCAGCTTCTACTTTACCGACCAGGTCTGCGCCAACGTCTGCACCTTTAGTAAAGATTCCTCCGCCTAAACGGGCAAAAATCGAGATCAGAGAGGCACCAAAGCTAAGAGCGACAAGCGCCTCAAAAATTTGTCTTTGTTCAACGCCCATAGATTTGAGGAACATGTAGTACAAAGTAATTCCTAAAAGAGCGAGGCCAACAACGAGAAAACCTGTAATGGCTCCCGATTTGAAGGCAACCCCAAGAGCTGGAGATAGTCCATATTTAGCGGCTTCGGCTGTACGGACGTTTCCTCGAACGGAAATATTCATCCCGATGTATCCAGCAGCCCCGGAGAGGATGCTGCCAATCGCAAAGCCGACTCCCACAAGAAGTCCTAACTTCCAAGAAAGCAGGACAAATACGACAAGTCCTACTATCGCAATGACGCGGTACTGTCGGTTGAGATACGCGGATGCGCCATCTTGGATGGCCCGAGCGATCCGCTGCATCGCTTCAGACCCCGTTCCCTTTGAAAGAACAGAAGATCCCAAAATTGCGCCATAAACAAGAGCTGCAACGGCGCAAAAGATGACAAAATAATAGAGTTCTAGGTTCATATTTCACCTTGTAAAATGCAAGTGTTCAGTTTAGCACCCAAGGAAATATCTCAAAAGAGAATTGTGAGGCACATGGGTCCGAAAAAAATTGCTTTTCATAAATGTTGCATTAAGAGAGAATCACCCATTCTCTGCTGTTTGGGATACCCTGGTCACCAAATGCCCCTCAACGATATTCTTCATTAGGGGATCACGACGCCAGTAAGAGGTCATTGGCCCTATTGGGAAGCGGTCCCACTTGCACGAACCCGGTTGACTGTGCTTGTGTCAGGCCCCTTTCGGCGGAGAATTTTCCTTCTAGAAAATTATCTCTTTTCCTGTCACGATTTCTATCCATGTGCGGTTTCACTGGTTGGTACGATCCTTCTCCTCAACCCAAAGAAGTTTTAGAGCGGATGACGGCTCAGCTTTTTTCCCGCGGTCCCGACGCATCCGGCCTTTATTGCAACGGCCCTCTAGCTCTTGGCCACAGACGCCTATCCATCATCGACCTGGCCGCCAGCCATCAGCCCATGATTCACGGCAAGTTCTCCTTAGCTTTTAATGGAGAAATCTATAATTTTCTTGAACTCAAGGCAGAATTAGAAAGGCTAGGCCACACCTTCCAAACCCACGGGGACACTGAAGTACTGCTCCATGCTCTGATAGAATGGAAAGAATTGGCCCTATCCAAACTCCAAGGGATGTTCGCATTTGCCTTTTGGGATGGGCAGCAACTCCTTTTGGCCCGAGACCATCTGGGTGTAAAGCCGCTTTACATTTCGTGGGACCATGGGCGCCTGCTATTTGCTTCGGAATTGAAAGCCCTTCTGCAGCATCCATCTGTTTCCCGCGAAATCGATCCTGATGCGATCGGCCTTTACCTTGAATGCCAATATATTCCAGCGCCCTACTCGATCTTCCGGCATATCCGAAAACTTCCAGCTGCTCATTATCTTCTTTTGAAAGATGGTCAAATTGAACAAAAGCGGTATTGGACGCCGAGTTATTCGCCCAAATTCGAAGGAGATGAAGAAGAAGCTATTCGAGAAGCAGAAAAACTTTTACGCAAATCTGTCCGATCGATGCTTGTCTCTGATGTTCCTCTTGGCGCATTTGTGAGCGGAGGCATCGATTCCTCGCTCATTGCATCGATGATGCAAGAAGAAATCGGCAAAAAAACAAAAATCTTCTCAATCGCACTAAAACATGTACACAGCGAACAAGAACACGCCGAGCGTGTCGCTAAATTTTTAGGCGCCGATTTCCATCCGTTTTTTGTGAACGCAAAGGATATTCAAGAAACGCTGAACGATCTTTTTGATGAACCTTTTGGCGATCAAGCAGCGCTGCCAACCTTGCTTCTTTCCAAGTTGACCCGAAAGCATGTAACCGTTGCTCTCACTGGGGAAGGCGCCGATGAAATCTTTGCCGGCTATAGCAATTATCACAAACGGCTCAAAGAGGCTTCCATCTGTAATAGATGGGCCCCTTTTTATGCCCCTTTTCACAAGATTCTTCCTGGAAGATTGCGAAAAAACAGGCTTTTGAAAGCAATGGCAAAGCCCCCCTCCCGCCGCTATACCACCATCCCAAATCTATTTGATCGCGAGATCTATTCTTCGCTGCTTTCGCGTCCCTTTAGAAAAACGCTTACAACCAGCCTCGAAACTCTAGCTGAAACCCAGTATTTTGCGTGCAATTCGAATGAATACCTCGATAAAATGCTGCACATCGATACAAGTTTATGGCTTGCAGATGATTTGCTCACAAAAGTGGACAGAGCCACAATGGCGCATTCGCTCGAAGCCCGCGTTCCCTATCTCGACCACAAACTCGTTGAATTCGCAGCAAGCCTGCCTGCAAACTTCAAACTGCGCGGCACTGACGGAAAATATATTTTAAAACGAATCGCTAGCAAAGGATATCTTCCGACAGAAATCATTTCCCGCCCGAAATGGGGATTTGTCATTCCGCTCAAGGAATGGATGGCAGGAGAATTAAAGCCTCTTATGGATGATGCTCTTGCTTCTCTCCAAAAACGAAACCTATTTCGGAATCTGCCTTCAAGAAAAGATCTCCATGCAACGCGCCTTTTTGCTCTTCTTTCTTTAGAGCTGTGGTTCCGCCGTTTTGCTCCTGAATATACCTTTAAATAAAAGCTTCTGATCTTTGATACTGCTGCGCTTGTAAAAAAAGGAGCCGTCTATGTCAGCTATTAGAGCGAATCCTCAAATGATAGAGGTAAAAACAACGTGGTACCCAGAAGACAACAAACGGATCCTCATAGATATGAATACCGAAACCGTCGGAAGTTTGATTAAAAAAATTAGAAATGCTGTTCAGCGCTCCTTGACGGGGCTAACCATAACAGCGGTCAAAGATGGATTCCACCGATTTGATTTAGCAGTGATTGAAAAGTCAGTGCTGCTCAAAGATCTTTTGCGCTCAACTAAGGTGATAAGCATCGATGCATATTTACCTGTCGATTATTTCGGATAGAGGGACAACCTTGAATTAAGGCCCAAAACTTCTTTCACTTTTTGTTGCACTTGCCGCAGGGCTAATCCATAAAGACAAATCCGGGTGGGGCAATCGTAATATTCGCAACGGCCTCCGGCATTCAGCTCAATTCCGAATAAAAATCCATTTTTCGGCCGGCAAGGCACTTCATGAACCAATTCGTAAGGGTCCTTGAATCCGATCGTGCGTGAATGAGCCGCGCCATAAATGGTAATCGCTTTTGTTCCTAATGCCTTCGCAAGCTGCACAGGTCCTGTATCGTTCCCGACAACTAGGGTTGCTTTTTTTAAGATTCCCATCAGCTCATAAAGACTCGTTTTGCCGGCAATGTTTTCAACATTTGGCTTACCCTTAGCATAGCCTTCGAGTTCCTCGGCCTCAACCGCAGAGCCAGTCAGAAGAATTTTGTGAGGAACTGTGTCAGCCAGCCATTCAATGAGCTCGCCGAAATAAGGCCAAACCCGAATTTTTTCTAAGGATCCAGGATGCACAACGATGTAGTTCGTCCGATCAGTTGTCGCCGATGTGATGATGCGGGGCATTGGATCAACCAGCTCGATGCCGACTAAAGAGGCAAGTTCCGTTAGAAGCTGCCTATAGCTGACCGCAACCGGTTTTTTGCTCTTAGTGAGAAAAAAATAATCGCGGATCGGTTTTTTTTGCCGAAGGCCAATCCGCTGAGGGATGCGGCTTAAAAAAAGGAGCTTATTGAACTTCCCTTCAAAACAGTTGATGACCATTTCGTAGCCCCCTTTTTTCAATAAAGACAGGAGCTGTCTTTTATCCGTATAGGAGAGGACTTTGGAGATTCCAGGATCTTCATTGTAAAGCGGTTCAAAACCGGCTCGCACTACAATATCGATCTCGCAATTTGGAAAATGCTTTTTCAATGCGGGGATGATGGGGGATGCCATCGCCGCATCTCCTAAACGAAGAGTTGCAATCAATACGATTTTCATTTTGACTCAAACAATAGCAGAAAATATGCTATTTCCCAACTATGCGTTTTTTTCTTTTCCTGACTCTGCTCTCTTTGCCGTTTTGGCTTCCTTCCGCTTATCGGCGGACTATCCATCCTTTTCGTCCTGCTAAATGCTTCGTTCAATGGCCTCATGTTACAAAATGGGAAACACCACCTTTAACCGATCTAAAAGCTCTTGAAAGCTTGAAAAAACCATTCACCTATTTTTCCAAAGGGGGCCAAAGTTTTGTCTTTATGAGCCAAGATGGTCAATACGTCTTGAAGATTTTTCATTACGACTCTTGCCGCATCCCGCTTGGAAGCCATTTGGTTGCAGCCTTTAGAAAATGGCTGGGTCTTAGCCATCGCCGCTATATCTATACGCCAGAAAAAATTGAGAAAACTTTTGAAGCCTGTTCTTTGGCCTTTCGCTATGCACAAGAGCAAACAGGACTTGTATATATCCATCTTAACCCAAAAGAAGGACTTCCAAACATCACTTTGCTCGATTGTTTTGGACGAAAACACATCGTTAACACTTCTCAAGTTCGATTTGCCCTACAAAAAAGAGCCGCCCCCTTCCTGCCAGCTTTCCTCGAACAGCCCAAAGAACCCTTATTTCAATCTTTCCACACTCTTTTAGAAGAAATAAGCGCTCAAGGGATCGTAAATAATGACTCGAGATTGAATGGCAATTTTGGAATTTTAGATGGGAAGGTCGTTGCGATCGATTTCGCATCCTTCATCTATTCTCCAGAGAGAGCCAAGCAAAGAGAAATATTCTTTGAAAAAAAACTGCAAAGGTGGATCGACAAACATGTTGTGGAGGCTCGTTGAGAAAGATTCTTTTTATTGCGATCATGCTCTCTCTTCCCTTTGCCGCCACAAGATTGACTCAAGGATTTCGGATATCGAAACTCCGCTTGGACTGGCCCGCCGATCCCAAATGGGAAACATCTGTTCCTGCGTCCCTCAACGAAATACTCAGCGAGCCCTTTACATTCTTAGGAAAAGGGGTGCAAAGCTTCGTCTTTGAGAGTCCTGATAAACGTTATGTCGTAAAACTTCTCCGATTCGATCGAAAAAGAGATAAAACCAAATATATCCCTCTCTTCAACGCCTGCAAAACAGCCTACGACAGATTAAAAGAAGAAACGGGCCTTATTTACGTTCACTTGAACCCTACGGCGATCGATCTTCCAATCTTTCATTGCAAAGACGCTATCGGGCGATCTTTCGAGATCAATCTCAATTCGGTTCGATTTATCGTTCAAAAAAAAGTGGAAGAACTTGAAGAAGTTTTGCTTCGAGAACGAAACGATCCGATAGGCATGCAAAAGAGATTGGATCAATTTTTTCATCTGATCCGCTCGCGTGCTTCGATAGGAGTGTGGAATAAGGATCCGAGTTTAAGCCGAAATTTTGGTTTTTTGGGTGGCCAAGCAATTGAATTTGATTTTGGCAACTATCGAATCGATCCCAACCTCGATCCGAATCGAGAAATGGAGCGCTATCATAAAAAAATGCGAAGATGGCTTTCAAAAAACGCGCCCGAATATTATAACTCGACCCAATGAAGCGATTTTCTAAGTGGCTCATTGAACTTGAGATCGCTAATGTAAAGCGGTTTTACATTTGCGTTTTGGCCAGCCGCTTTTTTGAGTTTTTCAACAAGCTCTCCCGGACTTGGTGCATGACCTTTCAATCTAGTTAAAAAATCATCGTGAGTGCGGTCGAGGCGGTATTTGGGTCTTTTGGCGGGGAGAAGAAGGTGTTTCATATTGTCAGGAGAATAATCCCATAGAAATGAAGTGTGGTGGAGCCAGCGGTCTTTTCGGATATATTGAGCATTACCGCCGCACTTCTTGTCTCCAACGCAGTAATCATTTTCCCGAAGGTGGAAATCCGGGATTCCCCAGCTCTCTTGATAAAATTTTTCGCTCCATCGGAGAATCGGCTCAGGGAAAGGAGGAATATCGAAGAGTCCTTTAGAGAAAATAAAGGTTACAAAGAGGGTATTTTCATCGACAATAACTGTCCCGCCGCCGCTGAAGCGCTTGATTACTGGAATTTTTTCCTGCTTCACGCTTTCGATGTTGATCAATTTTGCCGGGTCGCCCGATATCCCCATTACAATCGCACGCGAAGATCCTTGATTGATGATGCAAAAATTCTCATCGCTGCCGCGCAAAAGGGCCTCTTCGAGCTCAAGCTGCTCGAAAATGGGAACATTTTCTAGATGAATGAGGTTGATTTCAGGGCGAATAACCAATCTCCGTTATTTGCTCGACCGGGACGATCATCGTTCGAACTCCCTGGCTCGATAATATTTTAACCATTAATAGCGTGCCTCCTGAAGAAGGGCTTACATCAGTCACATTCAAGAGTTCGCTCGTCATTGTTCGGATCACAATTTTCTGCGTAGGCCTATCCTTGCGTAAAAAATCAAAGGCTTGGGCAAAATCAGAGGCTCTTGATTTCGGATCAATGATCATTACGCTTCTTGAAGAAGTGTCTAAAGCTGCAGCTGATTGATTCAGCGGCTTAGCCGCGTCTTGAGCAAGGAGCGCGTTTGCGATTAAAAGAAAGGCCAGTGTTTTCATGATTCTTCCTCATCAAATGAAATAATCAGATTCATTTCTGTTTGCGTTTTGAGAGATTTCGTTGCCGAGTCGAGCATCTTTTGAAAGCTCTTTTCGCTTGCCTCCAGCATGGAAACAACGATCGACACCGTCAGCTTTCGAATGCCCGAAAAGGGGTGGCTGGCAATTTTGTCTTTCAATCTTTCAGCCACCTTTTTAGCTGCATCTAAAGGAGTGTTATATAGTAAAAGGACAGCTCTTCCTTCTGTGGAAGGGATCAAAACATCCTTTTCCCTCAATAGATTCTGAATGAATTCGACAAGCGACTGAAATATTTCTTCTTTCACTTCCCACTTCTCAAACTGATCGATCTGAATAAAAAGAAGAGCTACAGGTGTATTTTTGCCCTTAGCTTCTGCGAGCAATTTTAAACCTTGATCATTCAAAACCATTTTGTTTTTCAATGAACTTGTGGTAGCCAACGGCGTGCTTCGAATCGCAAACCCAAGATCAACCGTTTTTTCTCGAACAGTTGCTGCTTTTTGACCTGTTTCAATGCGCAATTCAAGCTCAGCCGTATCGAGCTGATCGCTGAGAAAATCGGTCACTCCGCTTTCGTGCGCCCGATCTCGAAAACTTTTTTTCAATCTTCCGGTAATCAATAGAATCGGAATCAGCTTCACTTGCGACCGGAGATCTTTGCAAAGCTCGAGCGGATCGCAATCCTCAAAACCTGCATCGATAATGATAAAATCGAGTCTTGACGCCAAAGCTGCAATCGCTTCGCGTCTATTTTCAGCGGAAATAATAAAAAATCGATCATCCAAATGCTTCTTTACCCAAAAACGGACCGTGGGGCTGTCGCTCACCACCAGAAGAGTCGGAAGTTTTAATGCTTTGGACATACAGGTTTCTTTTACCTCTTTTCCAACGCAATGAGCAAGATCGAAATATCAGCGGGCGTTAACCCTGATATGCGCGATGCTTGTCCTAAATTCTCTGGAGTGAAGCGGGACAATTTCTGTTTTGCTTCAGTCCTCAAACCCACAACTTGATGATAGTCAAAACTCTTCGGTATCCGGATCCCATCGAGATGTTCCAGTTTAGCTACATCTTTTTTCTGCCTCTCGATGTAGCCAGAATATTTCAATTCCATTTCGATCTGCGTATTGATCTCTTCGCCAAAATCGTTCACCGCATCAGGATATTGCCCTAAGGCCAAGGCATAAGTCCAATCAGGGCGAGAGATAATTTGGGCGCATGAGCTTCCTCTGCCTTCGATTGTCTTAAATACTTTTCCAAGCCGCTCTACTTCATTTGTGATGATTTCTTGTTTCTTTCTAGCCCTTTCGTACTGCTCTCGAGAAATCACGCCCAATTCATATGCGATCGGTCTGAGCCTCAAGTCTGCATTGTCTTGTCTCAATAAAAGCCGATGCTCAGCTCTGCTTGTGAACATCCGGTACGGCTCTGTAAGATCAAACCGGATCAGATCATCGATCATCACGCCAATGTAGCTATCGCTTCTTTTCATAATGAATGGAGGTTTTCCCTGACACTTCAGCGCCGCATTGATCCCAGCAATAAGCCCTTGTCCTGCCGCCTCTTCATAACCTGTTGTTCCATTGATTTGCCCAGAAAGGAAAAGTCCTTCGATTTTTTTTGTTTCTAATGTCGGATACACCTGCTCGCTTTTCACGTAATCGTATTCGATCGCATAAGCCGGCCTCATCACTTCCGCTTTTTCAAGTCCGATGCAGCTATGGATCAAATCGAGCTGAACATCAAACGGCAAAGAGGAAGAAATTCCATTTACATACACTTCTTCTGTCGTTAGCCCTTCGGGCTCTAAAAAGATCTGATGCCGATCCTTATCTGCAAAGCGGACCACTTTGTCTTCAATCGATGGGCAATAGCGGGGCCCTATGCCCTGAATAGTCCCAGTTCCATACATGGGAGAACGGTGCAAATTGTTTCGAATAACAGCGTGCGTTTCCGGAGTTGTATATGTGATATGGCATGGAATCTGCTCCATGCGCTCTTCCGGTTCGTCAAACGAAAAGCGCACCCCCTCATCTCCCGGCTGCTCTTCGCATTTGGAAAAATCGATGCTTCGCCGATTGATTCGAGGGGGCGTTCCTGTTTTGAGTCTGCCCAACTTAAACCCAAGCGCCTCTAAACTCGGACTTAAACCCATCGAAGCTTTGTCTCCGCCGCGCCCGCCAGAAAATTGGGTCTGTCCAATATGGAGCAAACCTCGCATAAAAGTTCCCGAAGATAAGATCACCGTCCGAGCCTGGTATTCGATCCCTTCCTGAGTTCTCACTCCGACAACTTTATCTCCTTCGACTATCAGAGATTCTGTCGTTCCTTGCTTGATTTCCAAATGGGCCGTTTTTTCTAAACGGTGCTTCATTTCGAGAGCATATAAAGCTTTATCGGCCTGAGATCGGGGAGAGCGGACCGCAGGTCCTTTCGACGCATTCAACATTCGGAATTGGATGCTTCTTCGATCGGCGACTTTACCCATAAGTCCGCCCAAAGCATCGATTTCTCTTACGATATGTCCTTTCGCAGTGCCTCCGACAGATGGATTGCAGCTCATTTTGCCGATGGTATCGAGATTCATCGTGAGCAGAAGGGTCTCTGCTCCCATGCGCGCTGCCGCATGCGCAGCTTCGCAGCCAGCATGGCCTGCTCCTACTACGAGTACATCAAAAATTTTTGGGTATTTAAACATAAAATAAAAAAGCCCCTATCAAAGTTTTTTGAATAGGGGCGTCAAACGTTGTTATCCAAGATTATTTTTTCTTGTGGCGATCGCGGCGTCTACGCTTTTTCCGCTTGTGGCGTGCGATTTTTGCCCGTCTTTTTTTCTTTACTGAGGCCATGTTTTCCCTGTGTTCAAAAACAACTGACATTTTAAATCATCAGAGCCAAATTGTAAAGCCCGCGAAACCTCCCCCCACCCAGCCCTAGTTAAAAAATTCTTTTGCACAAATAAAAAATTTCTTTATCATCCCTTGCTCTAAAAAAAGAGATGAGGAGTTTTTTATGTCAGTAGCAGAAACGACACGGTCGGGACTTACGCTATATGGGAAACAAAGCATGTCAGATCGTTCGGATACCGAAAGAAAAACTCCCGCAAAAAAAACAGCAGCTGCAGGACAAGGGGCGCTTCAAAAACAGCGGCTGAGAGCACGGGCCAGCGCAGCTCATATCGGATCCTTATCAGCGGTTTCCATTCAGGGAGGAACATTGCAAAAAACAGCTCCGCTTTCCGCGACTCCCGCTCCAACCCCTCAGCCTAAGGCCCAAGATTCATCTCCCAAACCAAAACCACCGATTTCCAGAGCAAATACTTTGCCAGGATTTGCATTCGCCACCGCTTCTTCTAAGCAAAAAGCGCGCCCCTCTTCACTTTCCTCAGTTCCACCTCCAGATTTGTCTGAAAAAGTCATTCGCGGAGGGACGCCGCTTCAGCAGAGCAAATCGGCCTCTTCAACTCCAGCTCCCTCTTCGCCAGTCATTCTAGGAGGATCAGCCCCCTCTTCGCCGCGTCTCAAAAAAAGCGATGCAGGATCAAACTCTCCCGCTTCTTTACCGGGAACAGCTGTTCCCAAAGTGCTTCAAGGCGGCCCTCCTCCAAATGGAGCTGGGCAAAAACTGTCTTCGCACGCCAAATCCCTTTCTCCATCACCAATCTCTTCGCCTCCGCCAGAGCCAGATAATGATGAACCGCAAATTGAGCTGCTTCCTGCTGCCATTCATCTTGCGAGCGGTTCATCCGCAAGCAAACGCGCCTCGTTAAAAGCTGAAAAAGAAGAGACTCAAAGTGTTGGAGGATTTGCTATCTCCAGCCAACTGATGGCTCAGATCAAACAAAGCGCTCATGCCGATCATACTTTGAAAATGATGGAAGCGGCTCTCCGAGGAGAGGATTATCAAGTTCCAATTCACATGGACTCGCCAAGTCTTCCTGAAGATGATGAAGAGGTCGAAAATGCAGATGCCCCAAGGATTTCTGTTGACTCGATGAATGGCGCTGTGATCAATCTGCTGTTTCCTCCAAAACAAAAAATTGCATCGCAGAACATCCTATTCGACGATGACATGGAAATCGAGATCGAACCATTTTACGCCACTGCCGAAGAGATCACCCAATTTGCATTTACTGAATCGGAAGCTCGAACCGTGAAACGGGTCAGTTTTTTCCGTTCGGCGATCGACGATGCACAATTAACGGCCCTAATCTCTCAGCTGCCTGTAGTTGAAGATATTGATCTAAACCTTTGTCCAAATATAAGCGACGAATGCTTGGTTGCAATCGCGCGCCTAAAAGGCCTCAAAATTGTATCGATCCGGTATTGCCCAAAAATCACACCAAGAGGAATCTCTCTTCTTCCCTTAGAGAGTCTGGTTGAGTTCTCTTTTTCAAGCAAAACTGAAATCGATCCAGGTCTTACCGCAAGGCTTGCAAAAAGTCCCGAACTCAGAAGGGTCGACTTCAATTTTTGCGCTGCGCTTTCTCGAAAAGCTTTTTTAATGCTCAGCACAGCTCATGAATCATTTCAGATCAGCGTTCATGTAAAGGGGTGCGATCAGATCCTTCAAGAAGCCGTCGAGACGCTGAATGAGAAAAGAAACAAACCCATCGTAGTGCATAGAGGGCCTGTTGAAGATTCCGATCGTTACACCTCTGGAATTCCAAGAGCATTGGAAGCTCCGCCAACTTTTCCGGATCTAATCGATATTTTTTCGATGAAAACGATCCCAAGAGTGTTTAAAAGCTCGAATCCTCGCATCGTTCCAAGCGCTGCTGCGATTGAAGACATGGATTTCGAAAAATCTATTGAGGATTTTAAAGGATTTAGAGGAATCGATCTTTCTGGGCCGATTTCTGACGATGCATTGGATGCGATCGTTAAGAGATTCCCAGATATGGATTTGATTCGCATTTATGATAGTCCCAATCTTGGATATGGAGGCTTGCTTCCTTTGCGCCGTTTAACCAAAGCCCAACTTCTTTATCTGGGCAGAATCCCGGCTGCGTCGTTTAGAACAATCGAACTGCTCTTTTCCCAAGATCCTCAAAAAACATTCCAATCTTTGAGAGAAGTTCATCTCTCCGGTCTGCCCATTACTGACGATGTTTTGATCTCCTTATCCTCTTTACAACATTTAGAGAGGATCACTATTTCCGGCTGCCATCGGTTTACAGTGCAAGGGCTGCAGGCATTGAGAAACGGGTGCCCGAAACTCGAACAGTTAACCATGCTCGACTGTCCCGCCATCGATCAATTCGCCATATCAGAATTCCGCCTTGCACGCCCCAAAATAAAGTTGGAAGCAGATGAAATGATTGACGGAACAATTGTTCCAATCGCGACTCAAGAAGCGCAGCGCAGACTTTTTGAGAATCAAGAGGCTCCTCTCTTTTTCTTTCCAGAATATTCAAAACACGAAGAAGCTGCGGTCACTGAATTTTACACCGAACAATTGAGCATTCTTGGAGTTGAATTATCTGATTCTCCCAATCAGACTCCTATCCAGAAATGGAGGCTGGCCGATCAAATCCTTCAAGCCTACATGAATATTTCTAGAGTCTCTTGGGCGCTTTTAAAAGAGCTTTATCGAATCGGATATTTCACCAATCAGGATCCCGACATTGCCCCAGGAACGACCCAAGGTATCGTCCAGTTATTCATGATGCACGATCAAAATGGGGTCAACCCTTATGGAAGAAAACTAAAAATGCTCCTACTGAATGGCTTAGGCGTTACGCAATTGCCTTATTTCATTCTCGATGAAACATCTTGGCCGAATCTCAAAACAATTGATCTGCAAGAAACCCACATCGAAGCGCTGCCGAATGGATTTAAAGAGAGATGTCCAAAGCTTGAATCGATTGTTTATTCGAAAGAACGCAGAGAGGTGTGCAATCCTCTCCTTTCTCCTCGAACAAATAATTTGCCTCCGCCGCCAGATATGGGAGACTCAAAAGAAGAATTTAATCCATCCGGACAAAAACCGCCAACAAAGCTTGGTTCATTCTTTTCTAAACTAATGAAGAAAAAAGAATAGTCCGAGTGAAACAGGAGAAATTATGTCAGTCAGAAACAACACAGCCGCCAGATCGTGCTTCACAGTAAATTCGGTAGTGAACCCTAATGAAGAATCCGATGGCGAAGACGGCTTAGAGCGAAAAGTTGACTTGGTGCATAAAGGAGTAGGCCCTACTCCTCGTTACAGTTCTCACAAATTTTCGGCTACAAGCTTTCCGGCAGGAGAATTGAACATATCGACAGCTTTGGTCTCCACTAGAGCCAAAGGTGTCACTTACATGGAGCCTTCTGTCAGCGTTCAACGGTTGAATCAGTTTTTCGAGATTTTTCCTCCCATTCGGCAATGCGAGTGGCGCAATAGAGTGATTGATATCGATGTTCTTGGCCCAACTCCCGATCAGTTGAGAACGGTTTCATATCTATCTGCAGAAACGCTCAGCTTAAGCTGCTGCACATTCTCTGATGCACAGTGGGAAGCTTTGCTTAAAAAACTCCCCATGGATACAAGAACCTTCTTGGTTTCCTATTGCCCGGATTTTTCTGACAACATGCTCGCAAAACTCATGTCGGTCAGCATGCTATCTTCGCTCACGCTTAGAGGATGCCCGAAGATTACAAGCAATGCAATTGTAAGCCTTTTGAAATGGAATACCCTGCCAGTGCAGCAACTCGTCCTAGAAAACCTGGATTGCGTAGATGATGCAGCGATTAAGGACATCTTAGAATGCTCCCCCGCCTTAAGAAAAATCAGCATCATTGGCTGTCCGAACGTCACTTCGGTTGGAATCCAAGCAATTCTTTCAAGAAAATGGGATGAGGTGGTGATCTCGAAGGGATATCCTGATGCAACGGTAGATGCACTCCGCAGAGTCTGCAATAACGTCCGCGTTGTTGAGCCCCACGCACCTGATAGCGTGGTTTTCGTGCCCGCGAGGGAAGCTGAGGCCGGAGAAGACCTCAATAATGAATTTCCTCGCCCAGAAGAATTGCCCTATTTGAGCATCTTTTCTGAAATGGTCGTAAATGCGCGGGAAGGCGATCTCACCCAGGCCGCACTTAGAATGAGAATTGGAGAAATTTCTGTTTGGTACTACCTGCAATTAAAATCACGAGGAATTCCAGTTCAAGAAGTCCCGGAAAAACTAAAAATCACTTATTGGGTCGTAGCTGATGGGCAAGAGCCTTTTGAGATTCAACCCCGTACTTGGGCTAAAGTAGACGAAATGATTCGAAAATGCGACGGATCATTGGATCAAATCGTCGATGCGATTTTGGAAGCATTCTGCCAATTCAGCCACAGGCAAAGAAACCCAGGAGCAAAACCTCTTATTCTCGATTCTCGAGATGAGCTAATCGAAAAACTGAAAACATTGGGAATGCTCTTTTCTCCCGACGCAAATCCTTGGACAACCATGCAGGGAATCGTCCGGTATATCTCTGAGAAGGGAGGCCTTGCTAGAAGACTTGATTTCCTTGCTATGCAATTCAATCTCGGCAAAATTCCTCAAGTTGTGATGAATTTAGGCTTCCCGCATCTGAGATACCTCCGCTTGAGCCAATGCGGAATCAGAACTCTTCCTGAGGAGTTTTTCCCGCTTTCGCCGAACCTCGAAGAGGTCTATTTGGACCGAAACAAAATTCGCGGGCTTCCTGAACATATTTTCCAATTCGCCCCTCATCTTCGCAGGGTCGGCTTAGAAGACAATGAAATCACTTTGCTGCCCCGCTACCCAGGATTTTTCCTTCTTGTCCGTGGGAACAAAGATGGATCGGATAAAGATATCGCCCATAGCCCTTGCCAGCTTGTTTTGACAGGCAATAAAATCAGGGAAATCTTTGCCAATTGGGAAGGGTGGAGAACAGGATTTAGAGAAGTTCATATCGATGTTACAAGCCAAAAAGACATCGAAGTTGTGGCGCTAGATCCTAAGGCGATCCCTCATAATATTTCCATAACGGTGGATGTTGGTTCTGGGAAAACAAGGACTTTCAAAGGGGTAAAACAAGAGGGTGGAGAAATCGATGATCTTCCTTGATTCCTAGTACGCTCCCGTTTTTCTGTTGCAAACAGCGCCTCAGAGCAGCTAACCTTGGGAAAGTTTTTTTGAACTTAAACCGATGATGCAGTGGCCGTTTCGAAATGATTTTCGCTCGTTTTATTTTCTGAACGCGACCCAATTTCTTGGGGCGCTCAACGATAATATTTTCAAACTTCTCGTGATTTACCTTCTCATTAATGTGAAGGGACCGGCAGAAGCCAACTCGATTCTCTCAATCGCTGGAGCCGTTTTTGTCATTCCTTTCCTTCTATTTTCTTCTGGCGCGGGCGTTCTGGCCGACCGAATGAGCAAGAGAACGATCATTGTGTTTACCAAAATCCTTGAGCTCGCGATTATGCTTTTCGGCTTTTTTGCCGTACTTTTTGAATGGGAAATCGGCTCTTACACAGCACTTTTTCTGATGGCGACCCAAAGCGCGATATTCGGCCCTTCCAAATATGGGATCATTCCGGAGCTTGTAGAGGCGAAAAAAGTTTCAAAAGCCAACGGATCTCTAACATCCCTGACCTACCTGGCCATCATTTTAGGCACATTTTTAGCCTCGTTCATCACAGATGTTTCGGACAAAAATTTTGCTCTTGAAGCTGGAGTTTGCGTATTCATCGCCATCATCGGGATTGCTACCAGCTTAGGCATCGTCCGAACGCAGCCGCAAAAATCGACCAAAAAGATCAATCCTATTTTCATCTATGAAATTTATCAAACGCTGAAAACCTGCTGGAAAATCCCACATCTCCTTCCAGCCATTTACGGGTCCTCCTTTTTTCTATTTATTGGCGCTTATACGCAGTTGAATATCATTCCTTTTGCCATGGAATCGTTAGGTCTTGATGAAGTAGGAGGAGGTTATTTATTTCTATCTACGGCTATCGGCATCGCCATCGGAGCAGTCCTTGCTGGACAGCTCTCGAAAGACCGCGTGGAACCGGGGATTTCCTGCATATGCGGCTTTTTCATCGTTATCTTCTTCTTTGTCCTCTATTTTTTCTCCCATTCGCTGACGATTACCATCATCGTCTTGGGTCTCTTGGGGATTTTTGGAGGAGCCTATCTCATTCCTTTTGACGCATTTCTTCAAATTAGCAGCCCGGATGAAAAACGGGGACAAATCATCGCTGCAGCCAATTTCTTCAGTTTTGTGGGGGTTTTAATGGCCTCCTTCGCGCTCTATTTTCTTAGTGTCAAATTGGAGCTTTCTGCTGCCGCGGGCTTTGCTTGGATGGGCGTTTTGACGCTCATTTCGAATACGATCACTACGGGGAGGCTTTCAAGCCTCTTTTTCCCATTTTTCGTGAACAAAATCCTAAAGCGGTTTCGGCGTCTCAAACTCGCATCGCCGGCGCCCGATCCTTCAACGATCATTATTTTGCGCAGTAATTCTTGGTATGACGCGCTTCTTCTCTACTCATGTCTACCCAAATTGAAGATCCTTGTTCCCGATCACTATTTCCGCCATTTCCCCTGGTTTAACGGTCTTCTCGAATCGATCCGCATCATACCTCCAGAACCAGATATACGGGCCACATTAAAAACGCTATTCGGCCAAGCGAAGAGATTCCAAGGCCAAAATTCTTCTGTTTGCCTTTTCTTCCATAAGCGCGAAGATAGCGCAGAAATCATTGACGCCTACAACAAAATTTTCGGCCAGCTGAATTTCCCTGTGCTTTACGCTCATGGCGTCAAAGAAAGAATTCCAAAACGGTTCCTATTCTTTCGCTACTATCAAAAGCAAATCACCCTGAGTTTTTCCAAAGATTGAGATAAAAATCATATGGCATCAACACTAAGAGCAATTGGAAGCGGCATACAAAATGCAGTAGACGCTGTAGCAGAAAAGGTTAAAGGCCCCAAAACAGTCACCTTTTACTTTGATACAAAAGAAAAAACAGCCGCCGTTGCTGCAGATCGTTTTTCTACACCTGTCTACGAAGGTGAATACACCTGGGATGAAACGCCCTTTAAAGGACTAAAATACACATCCATTCCCAGCAAATAAGAGATTTATTAATGTTTTTCGACCTCAATTCGATTCGATTCCTTGTAAAGGGAAAAGAACAAAAGAACCCTCGTGCAAAATCGATTGAGTTAAAGTATGGCGAACACTTCCTATTTTGAAATCTCTAAATAGAAAACTATCTGATTTTAATAGGCGATCGGCAAAAGCGGCATGCGTGTGGCTTTGAAAGGGGGCCTGAGACGAATCCTGGGGATTTTTATAAAAAGCCTTCTCTAAAGTTGACTTTGGAAAATTCTTTTCCGCCGTAGGCGGGATGACTACCCCAAAAAGACAGATGAATGCATTTGAATGATTTTCAACCTTCGCCCAATAAGCGTCGTGGTGCTGATTGATATTTTCCTGAAAAATCGGCGGTTTTTTGAGATACGTACAGCTCCATTCCTTCATCCGAAAACTCCCCAAAAGGGCGAACCCCATCGGATGTTTTTTGGCCCATTCTCCATAAAGCGATTCAAGCGCTGTTTCTCGATTTAATGAATTGAGAAGCCCCATAGGTTCATCTCGATCGATGCCCATTAGAAATGGGGTTTTAGCATTTAGCCCTGATCCATTTTGCAAATGGCTCTTTTGAACCCAGGAAACATGGCAATTTTGTTCGATCACCAAAGTTTCGCCAAGATGTTGTCCATCTGAAAAAGTTCCCGCGCCTAAAGCAAATCTTAAGCGCGATTCTTTTGCGGGGCGAAGGACTGCCTCTGTGATATTTCC
The DNA here is from genome assembly GCA_019694475.1 of Parachlamydiales bacterium. GTDB lineage: Bacteria > Chlamydiota > Chlamydiia > Chlamydiales > SM23-39 > REEB52. The sequence goes on along the minus strand of JAIBBX010000004.1, from coordinate 76,393 downwards.
GTTGAGAACATTTTTGACGTTTCCGAATATTTTCAGTTTAACCATGCAAATTAGAAAGCGTAGATGAATTCGATTTCATACTGCTTGTAATGGAGATTCGGGCCGATGGATTTATTGAGCGTTGTCGAGTATTTGAAGCTTTGAAAAACGGTCAGGTTGTCTGTAAAGGCGTAAAGAGCATCGATTTCAAATCCTTTGAAATTTCCCTCTCCTACGGCTGTTTCCGATGTGGTTGCGCCGCTTTTAGGGTTTCCATCATCGTCAACAGTATAAAAGCCGACTTTGGCTGCATTCCCGCGCCCGATCCCGCTATTATCAAAGTCTGGAATCGCTTGCGCTTGGCACCATTGATAATTGATATCGATGGAAAAGTCGTATTGCTTTCGAACAAGGCCGATGGTCATTCCGGCATACCAGGCCCAATTTTGCCTCTTGTTATGCGTGATTGGGATTCCGGATGCCAAGTGATTGACAAGCCCTGCGCCATAAAATTTGATGAGCCGCTTGCCAATCCATTCAGGATAAAACTGATAGTAGGCAAGGTACTGCGATACCAAGAATTTGTAGCGTAAGTTTTCCAGTTTATTGGCCGAAGGCTTATACCAGTCGATGATGGAATACTTCATATTGAGTCCTAAATTGGCAATTTGAAGTGCTCCGATTTCCATGACATATGCGTAATGATTGGTCCGGTCATTGACCAATAAAGCGCCTGGATTTGCGTAAAAGTTGCCTATAGAGGGCCAGGCTTTGCTGAACCGGAATAGCACGCCATCAAAAAGCGAAGAAAACTCGAGCCTTGAATCGTAGACGTTGAATAAATAGCGTCTTCCAACCTCCGCATCGATGGTAAACGTATCTCCGGGAATAATCCGGCCGCCGAGGTATGCTTTTTCTAACTTAATCTTATTGACGGTGCCGCTGGCCGTCCCCATATCGTTGTCGAACTCGAGCTTAATGGCTGCCCATGTTCGATCAGTTCGATAGTCAACCATGATATTGACTTCTACGTCCCAAGCATACTGCGGTTTGCTGGTTGCAGCTCCCTTGCCTCGTTGGCGTATGCCATCTCTTACTTCGCTAGTGTCTTGAAATTCGGTTCTCACCTCTCCGCTGATTGAAAGATCTCCTCCGATTTCTTTGACAGTGATGAAACGTTTATCGCGGATCCACCGACGCAATGCTTCCATATCGTCGACATCCGGATCTCGTTTTTCATCAAATTGAACATCGCCTTGCGCCACAGGAGTGGCTGCCAAAGGGGCTGCAGGAGGAACTTCTGTTTTTTCCTCAGAAAATACTGGAGTGCTGATAAGGAAGGTTCCTAGGAAGAAACAAAGTACCTTGTGCATCGATGAGAGGCCCGCCTTTGGAATTTCGGATTATAATTCGAAATGATTTTCCATGCAAAAGAAAAGGGCAGGATTTCTCCTGCCCTAACAAACTACTTCGAAAAATTGAAGATTAGAATCTGAAGTCGCCAGAAATTGTGACAGCTTCTTCATCAATCACTCTACCCTCTACATTGAGCATAAAGTATTGCCCAGTAGAGAGAGCGCATCCAACGTAAAGACCGACTGGAATTCTGTTTTTGAAGGAATTAGATCCTGTCAAATGAGCAGAAATCGGCGTTGCAAAATTTTTCAGGCGAGTCCTTGCATTCGAATATTTAACTCCAATGTAAGGAGTGAAAAGATCTATTTTATAAGAGACGTCTAGATTGACCTGCCATTCTCTCCATCGAAAATGAGAACCTGATGTATCAACCAAAACTCCATCTGTTGTGAGCCAAATAGGCTGATAGTTGCACGAACTATATCGTCCGCCAAAACCTAGAGAAGTGTTGCACCATTCATAAACAATAGCGCGAGCACCAGCTCCCCACAAAAAGTTGTATTTGGTTTCCATTTGGATTCTAGATACTGTTCCTGCTGAAATGTCCCCGAATCTCCAATCTGCTTCTGTTCGCGATGATCCAAATACGCCATAAACATCAATTCTGTCTAAAATATTGAACGTTACCGTTCCTGAATTAGTCCATTGCTCGTATGTATCTACTCGACCATGACCTTGATTATATTGCTTCATTCTGCCGTCTGCGACAAAATCACCCTCATATCCTACTCGAAAATTAATCCAGCTATCACAAGAGATAAAAAACCCTTCTTGTATGATTTCAGGTGCAGATGTATTTCCCACAGGTGCTGCATAAAGCGTTGTAGATGCAACTAATGCCGCAATCAACACCGCAAACTTTTTCATCGTAACCCTCCGTTTAGAAGCGAGTCGCATTTTCCTAAAATCCAATACTACACTTGAAAGTATTTAAGAAAAAGAAAATTTCAAAAATATCTTTTTCTCTCTGCTAATTTGTTGTGTATTCCAGCGGCTTAGCCAATACCACCCAAGGCGAAAAATTTTCATTTCCTACCCACTCTTTCCAATCAAACATGGGAAAACCTTGGGTCGCCGTTCGATTGAGCCGCCACAACTCGACAGCTCCGGTCGTTGGATTTTGGACAAATCCAAAAAACCATCCCGCCCAATTTGTATCTCCAAACAAGAGCGCATCGGGCAAAAACTTCAATTTCCTCATTGCTTCGGCGATTTGCCGATCCCAATCAATAGAGCTAATTGCGCTTTGCGAATATTGCAAAACAACCATTTTTACATGATTGTATAAATCGTAAGATCCCCAGAAAGATCCTTCGATTTTTTTTACCGGTTCATTTTTTCCTAATGCCCTAAGAATTTGCATGATTGCCAACTGAGCTTGATCCGCCGTTAAAAGAACCGAATTTTCATATAGAATCGAGTCCACAAGCGCTTCTTTGTTTTTGATGCGAGGGCCTAACGCATCCATCAGTCCTTTTCTGAAAAGACTATTGGAAGGAGCGGCAGTTTGTTTTCTAAAAAGATGGATAAAAAGAGCTTTTTCTTCTTCGGGAAGCCTTTCGCTCAACCGGTGGGCGATATGTTCTTGCATAGTCTCATCCCATTTACGATTCTGCGTCTGCGCCAACCGTTCTCGATTTTCTAAAAGCTCTGGATAAAAAACAAAAGCATGGGTTGGTGAATGCATGAGCAAAGGTTCTTTGCTTTGAATCGTTGCCAAAAATTGAACCAGCTCTTCAGTCGAATGGGGAATAACCCCCGCTTCTGTAAACGGACGATCCCGGTTGCAGTAAGACATCAGAAGGGTTTGTAAGGTTCCGCCCGAAATATAGTCCCAAGGCGAGAGCCTCCCTTTTTCTTTTGCTCTCGCAGTTGCCCACTCAAAAAACTCGTCTCCTTGAATGAATTGAATGAGAGCTGTTGTAACTTCGGAAAACAACTCTTTTCCGACATTAGCAGGCGCATCTAATTCATTTTCCATTCTTGAAAAAAAGTCTCTGAGAGAATCTATATATTCTTCCCTATTGTAGATCGCAGTCCATTGAGAAGCGTCGGCTCTTCCATGCTTATAGACCAATCGAAAGCCTGCGGGACTATCGTCATATAAATGGGCCGCATCTTTCACAAGGGCCGGATCGAACAATTCTTGAAAATACTCTTGCAGTTTTTTATCGTAATTTTCTATGAGCCAAGCGAAAAATCCCGTCAGCCCCTCGGCTTTTAGAATGAGTTTATTTCTCATTTCTATAATTGTATTCGCATTAGCTGTATGAGACATCCAATCCGCCTTGAGCTGATTGAGCCTATGTTCGCCCAAAGCATTCTGGATCATCGCTTCGATTGCCTGCAGCGTTCCTATTTCCTGTTCATATTCTTTAGCCAACCGATCAATTTCAACGTGGCATTTTTGCAAGCGATCATTGATTTCGGCGTAAAGGAAAGCCCCGATTCCGTTTTTCTGATCTGGATGAAGACCCAATCCTATATATAAATTCCATCTGGCGAATTCGGTTTTCACATCGCAAAAAGAGGCCATGGAATATTCCCACACGCGAAGCAAAGCGCATTCCGTGATCGTTTTGAAAGTGATGCAAGCCTTTTCGTACTTTTTTTTCCATTCAGATACTTTTTGCCCCCGCGCGCTGGGCCTTTGATAATATACGGCGCCTTGTCTAGCGAGAAGCTGCGTCATTTGAATCCGAGACAAGTATTCTTCATCCTGGAGATCCTCTTCTGTAAGCCCTGCATCCATAAGCAAGATTTTTTTCAGGAAAACAGCGACCGTTTGAGGACCGGATTCCCAAACGCTATTCTCTGCTGGCAGCTTCACGCCTACAGATTCCAAAGCAACCACCATTCCAAAAAAGGGCCCAGCAACAACCCGCTGCAAATCGCCTACGCCTGAACTGAAACTCAAAGGAACCGAATATTCCTTCCCTGCAACAGTCCTCTTCATTTGACCGATACTCAATAAGTCATAAATATCTTTGAAAAATCTAAGCGGTTCGCCACGTTGAATTAAAATTGCAGGCGCTGTTGCAAAGCAGGATCCGGCTGTCTGCCTCAAGAGAGTAAGCCAAGAGGCCAATACCGCTTTCCGAATATGCGGAGTTTGAACCGTCCGGATGGTTTCAGGCCAGAGGGTCTCCCGAACCAGCTCTTCCGCCTTTTTATGACATAGAGGCGGAGAAAAGCGCCGGATGGCAATCCATACCTCTTTATTCTCCAAAAGCTCCCGCAAGCAGTTTCTTACATGTGTGTAGATCAAGGAATCGCCTTCTCTACCTGGGCCGAGAACAAAGGATCCTTGATCGAGAAGAGAGACCAGCTCTTGAAGAGCCCCTCGATTCAGCTCGCCTTGCTCGTCGAGCAACAGGCCAGCAACACGCAATCCCAAGTATTTCGTCCGAAATCGAAAAGAGTCTTGAATCGGAAACCGATCCATCATGCTGGATGCAAACGCTTCCGAACCCAAATCGAGAACATTGGATAGAGTCCCTTTCAGCTTTTGTAAAAAAAGTTCTTGAAAACCAGACATTTAGATCTTTTCCTCCAAATGTAAAGCCGCTTTACATTTGGGTTTTGCATTTTCCTTTTCTTTCTTGTACACTTTTTTCAGTAAATTTTCTTAAGGATTGTTATGAAAATCAAGGTCAACAACAAAATTCATGAATTCTCCGAGGGCGTAACCCCGAAAGAAGTCGCCGAAAAACTCCACCTGACTGCTCCCGACCAAGCGGTTACGGTCAGCATCAATGGACATTTGCGCGATTTTAGCACACCTTTATCGGATGGAGATGAAGTCACGTTTTGGAATTTTGACGATCCGAAAGGAAAAGAAGTTTTTTGGCACACCTCTGCCCACGTGCTAGCCCAAGCCATCTTGAGGCTTTGGCCGGCGGCACAGCCCACCATCGGGCCTCCGATCGAGAACGGATTTTACTACGACTTCGGGAACTTAACCATATCCGATGAAGATTTTGCCAAGATTGAAAAAGAAGTCGAATCGATTTTGAGCGAAAATTACAAAACCGAAAGGATGGAGTTCGCGAATAAGGGAGAAGCCCGCTCAGCCTTCTCAAAAAATCCTTATAAATGCGAACTGATCGAAGGGTTTCAAGAAACCCCGATATCCGCCTACCGGCAAGGAGAATTTTTCGATCTTTGCCGCGGCCCCCACATGGCGGCGCTGAACAAAATCAAAGCATTTAAAGTTTTAAAAACTTCCGGCGCATATTGGCGCGGAGATTCAACCAAAGAAATGCTGACTCGCGTTTATGCGATTTCATTTCCTGAAAAAAAACGGCTGAAAGAATATCTGCAGCTTCTTGAAGAGGCCAAAAAGCGGGATCATAAAGTATTGGGCCCTGCACTCGATTTGTTCACATTTAAGGAAGAAGCTCCCGGAATGCCTTTTATCCTTCCCCACGGAATGATCATTTGGAATCGCCTGATTGATTTTTTGCGCGAGCATTTGAAAGAGGGCGGCTACGTCGAAATCAAAACCCCGACGATGATGAGCAAAGAACTTTGGGAGCGCTCAGGCCACTGGTATCACTATCGCGATAACATGTACACCTCGCAGGTTGAAAATCGCGATTTTGCGATTAAGCCGATGAACTGCCCAGGCTGCATGCTTTATTATAAAACAGCGATTCACAGCTATCGGGAATTGCCATTGCGCGTTGCAGAAATCGGCCATGTTCACCGCTTCGAAGCATCCGGCGCATTGAATGGTCTTTTTAGAGTGCGCAGTTTCCACCAAGATGATGCCCACCTCTTCATGCGGCCAGATCAAATTCAAGATGAAATTGAGCGGATCCTAGAGTTGATCGAGAAGATCTACACAACATTCAGCTTGCCGTTCCGTCTTGAATTATCAACCCGGCCAGAGAAATCGAAAACAATCGGAAGCGACGAAGACTGGGAAAATGCGACAAACGGATTGAAGGGAGCTCTTGATGCTTGGGGTCACACCTATCACATCAATGAAGGCGACGGAGCCTTTTACGGTCCGAAAATCGACATTCATATACGCGACGCTATTGGCAGATCTTGGCAAATGGGAACTGTCCAGCTCGATATGTCTTTGCCGCAAAAATTCGAACTTGAATTCGTAGCGAGCAATGCAGGGCATGAACGGCCTGTGATGTTGCACCGAGCAATTTTTGGTTCTATTGAACGGTTCTTCGGTATTTTGATTGAACACTTCTCAGGCAAATTCCCATTCTGGCTCAGTCCTTATCAAGTGTGCATTGCAACCGTTGCCGATCGGCATGCGCCTTACGCCCATGAACTGAAGAAAAAAATCGAGAAACTTGGAATTATTTGCGATATCGATGAATCGAATGAATCGGTTGGCAAAAAAGTGCGCGAAGCGCAAATGCGCAAGACTTGCTACTTGCTGACTGTAGGCGATAAAGAAGTGGAAAATAAAACTGTGGCACTCCGCACGCGCGACAATGTAGTGCACGGAGAGATTGACATTTCTGATTTTCTTGCTAAAGTCGTAAAAGAACGAGATGAACGAGCTTTGATGTCGCCATTTTCAACAGCTCCCTGAAAAAGAGGTGTTATGAAGGTCATTTCAATCAGCAGCTTCAAGGGAGGCACGGCAAAAACCTCCACTTCGCTGCATATTGGTTCTGCGCTTGCGCTTTTTCATAAAAAAAGAGTTTTGCTCATCGATTTTGATGCGCAAGCGAACCTAACAACAGGTCTTGGTTTTGATCCGGATGAACAAGACAGCATGGCTCCTGTTTTACAAGGCGAAAAGCCGATTCAGGAAGTCATTTTAACCACGTGCATTGAAAATATGCACATCATTCCCGCCGATACTTGGCTCGAAAGGGTGGAAGTTTCTGGATCGCTGGCTGCAGATCGTTATTCGCATGAACGATTGAAAGAGATTTTGCGCGATTTGCCGTACGATGTTGTATTGATCGACACGCCGCCTTCTCTTTGCTGGCTGACAGAATCTTCTCTCATTGCATCGAATTATTCTCTTGTCTGCGCAACGCCAGAGTTTTATAGTGTAAAAGGGTTGCAACGGCTTTCGTTATTTATTAACAATATTTCCGAAAGGCATGGAACGAAGGTTTTAGGAGTGGCTCTTTCATTTTGGAATCCTCGGGGCAAAAGCAACGATGCATTTTTGAAGGTGATTGAGCAAACATTTCCAGGAAAACTCTTGCATGCAAAAGTGAGACGCGATATCGCTGTATCTGAGGCGACAATTTATGGAAAGCCGATCTTTGAGACCGCGCCTCAAGCACGAGCATCAAAGGATTATATGGATCTCACGTCGGAAATACTTACGAGGATTTGATGATGTCTAAATTCAATGATCTTCTTCACTTGCGTTTCAGCAAGAATAAAGACGCAAAAGAAAAAATGACCGCGCTTGTCGAGCGGGCAAATAACGGAGAGCTGTCTAGCTTTTCCGGAGTTTTTCGCGTCGCGCAACTGAATGAAAAAGAAAAAGCAGATATCGAATCGATCCTGCGCACCTACCGCACGAATGAAGCGGAAGATTTTGAGAGCGATTTGAAAGCTCTCATGGCGATCACTTCAGAAGTGAAAGCGATCACCAACCAAGCTGTCATCCTGCACGGAGAAAGAATCAAACGTGCGCAAGATATTTTGAAGAAATACAGAGAAGGCGCCTTCACTGCATGGCTCTTTGCCACATATGGTAACCGGCAAACTCCATACAACTTCCTCCAATATTACGAGTTTTACACGCTTCTTCCTCAAGCACTTCACCCAAAGCTTGATCAAATGCCGCGCCAAGCTGTTTACAGTCTAGCAAGCAGAGCAGGCACTTTTACGAAAAAGGAAGAGATCGTAAAGAACTACACAGGCCAGCCGAAAGATGAACTTTTAAGACTGATCCGCCTGGAATTTCCTCTTGCTGAAGATGACAAACGTCTTCCTCACTATTCTCATAATGCGATCCTTCATTTAAAAAAAGCGCGCGATCTCGTGAAAAATCGTAATTGCACGCCTCGTGAAGATGAAAAGCAAGCTATTCGGAATTTGCTGCGTCAAATTGAATCGCTTTTAGATAAGAATTAACAATGAGAGCGCGCTACGAAGAATACTCTTCTCCCTTCTCGGCGCGCTATACAAGTCCCGAATGCCAGCGCCTTTTCTCGGCGCATTTCAAAATTTCCACCTTCCGTAAACTATGGGTATCTCTTGCTAAAGCAGAGCAAAAATTAGGTCTTTCAATCACACATCAGCAGATTGCGCAGCTTGAAGACAACGTCGAAAAAATCGACTTTGATGCAGCGCTTGCGTATGAAAAAAAATTCAAGCACGATGTGATGGCCCACATTCATGCTTTCGGGGATCAATGCCCTGAGGCGAAACCGATCATCCATTTAGGAGCCACCTCCACCTTTGTGACAGACAATACCGATCTCATCCAACTCAAACTGGGACTAGAGCTTTTGCTTTCAAAAATGGTTGAGGTCGTTCGGCTGATGTCTAAATTGGCAGCAAGCGAAGCTGCAACCCCCTGCTTAGGATACACACACTTCCAGCCGGCCCAGCCAGTCACAATCGGCAAGCGCATCTGCCTTTGGCTGCAAGATTTTCTCATGGACGCCGAAGAGTTTGAGCGACTGGCAAAATCGCTTCCTTTTCTCGGCGCAAAAGGGGCAACGGGCACCCAAAGCTCCTTTCTGGCCCTATTTGAAGGCGATGAGAAAAAAGTGCATGAGCTTGAAAAAAAAATCGCCTCTGACTTTGGCTTTACAAAGATCCTTTCAATCGCTGGGCAAACCTATACTCGCAAGCTAGATCTGAACATTTTGAATGCGCTTGCATCCTTTGCAGCAAGCAGCCACAAAATGGCAACCGATATTCGTCTTCTTGCGCACGAAGGAGAAATGTTTGAAGGATTTGGAGAAGAGCAAATAGGATCGTCTGCTATGCCGTATAAGCGCAATCCGATCTATTCGGAGCGCATTTGCGGTCTTGCCCGATTTGTCATGTCTTTACCCCAAAATCCAGCTTTCACAGCCGCAACGCAGTGGCTTGAAAGAAGCTTAGACGATTCATCAAACAGGCGCTTTTCGATCCCTGAAGCCTTTTTGGGCGCCGATGCGATCCTCAACTTGCTCATTCATTTGCTGACCCATTTGGAAATCGACCGGGTCCGCGCAAAGGAAAATCTGGAAGCTCAAATCCACCATCTTGCGATGGAAAATCTCCTCATGATGGCCGTGAAAAAGGGAGAAGACCGTCAAGTCGTGCATGAGAAATTGAGAAAGCTCTCAACCCAAAAAAATGTGAATTTAACCAAAGAACTTGGGTTAGATGCAAATGAAGTCGCATCCTGCGTAGACCCATCGAAGCTCATTGGACTCGCCCCTGACCAAACACGACATTTCCTCAAAGAAGAGGTCGCGCCTTTCCTAAAGCGGCATCAAAATCAAAAGCAAGTCTCTTCAACGCGCATCGAAGTGTAAAAAATCACCCTTTTCTTTCGATTTTCCCATTATTTTTTGCTTCCAGCACAATGGAAGAGTCATCTCTAACTCCGCAGTCTTCCAGTCTTTGATCATCGCGAAGCTGTCTTCCGTTGCATATCAAAGTCTGATCTACAGTGGCAATACCCGTTCTCATCAAAATATCGTTTTTGAGCTGTTCTACAGTTGATAATGCATGAAATCGAAAAACTTGCTCGCCTTCGCAAACAGATGAAATCACTCTAACGCTTTTTAACTGAATGGCGACAATCGCAATTCCATTCAGCTGAGCTTCGGCCGCTTCTTTCACGCGAAGCTTTACCTCTTCCAATGTTGCGGCATCATCGCATAGAATTGATGCGCCAGCCTGGTTGGTTGCATCGTAAAAGACGATTGCGTTCCCTTTAGAATTTGCAAGAGAGACTTGAGACATATAGAGCCTTTTTTTGAATTTTGGGGATGACATTCTAATACGGAAAAAAGATGCTAGTCAATGAATGAGTACTAAAATATTATTTGATAAGACTGTCCCAATAGTCATAAGTAAACCCGCCCCGCAACGCAAATAGAATCACCGGAAAAAGCCACATAGCTGCTCCCAGTACCAGATCCCTTATGGGTGGATGAGGTTCGAAAGAACAATTGATCTTATTATAGTAATGGTCAGTCCAAGATTTTATATCACTGTAGTTCTGCTCTTTAAGCGCAAACTGAATCAAAGCCACCTTGCTTGTTTTTTCGACCGGGCTGTTAGAATTCAATCCAAGCTCGCTTACCTTTAAGCCCCATGAACTGTCAGAAATTTCAGGAAAATAGCGCCTTAATGATGTTAAATATTGACCTACATTAATCATGCGAATAATTATATAAAAACTCTAAAAATTTTTGATTAAGAACATGCGCTGAAAGGTTAAAGAATAGAAATTATCGAAATTAAGAATTTCTTATAAAATGTGCTTTTAGGAATTCGCCAATATGGCCGATCGCCTGCTCGCCTTCGGGAATTTTGCTTGCAAATAGCTGCCAAGCGTGAACCATATCGGGCCATTTTTCCAATTTAGCCGATTTAATTTTTGCTCCGAGCTCGAGAATTTCTTCATAAAGCAATTCTCCAGAGCCTGTTTGAATCAGAAGAGGCGGCAATCCGCTTAAATCGCCATAAAGAGGGGAAATGAATGGATTTTTTGGATCGAATTTTCCCGCATACATTTTGGATGCTTCAATAAGCCTCTCAGGTTTGAGGACATCGACTCGATTTGCGTACTGTCTTCTCGCCAAATCGACCCAAGGACAAAGACAAACCGCTGCAGCAGGCAGAGTAATTTTTTCTAACTTCAGGCGCAAAAGCAGCGCAAGAACCATTCCGCCTCCTGCAGATAGTCCGCATAAAGCAATACGATCTGGGAAATGGTGGCTGTGAAGAAGCCATTGATAGGCGCTTAATGCATCATCGAGCGCAGCAGGATAAGGATTTTCTGGCGCTAACCGGTATTGAATGGCTAAAACGGCGCATCCACTTGCTTGAGAAATTCTTCCCAAAAGCCCGGCATGGGATCGAATGGAGCCGGCTGTATATCCTCCGCCGTGGAAAAAAAGGACGATATTTTTTTTGTTTGCGTGAGGCGCAATAAACCAAGATGCGGGAATGGATCCTATCGAAAATGGTTCAATGCGAACATCTGGAGGAGGTGGATATTCTGCCATCCATCTTTCAAAGCCTGCACGCAAATCTTCCATGCTGAGATTGGCGGGCAACGCTCTTGAGACTAGCTGCTGATAAAACTCTTGATATTCTTTACTTGGCATAGGGGTGCATAGGGGCACTTACGCCCCCATGCACATCATCTTAATATGTGGAGTAACTTTTCCACACGCAATATTCTGGTTTTGCGGTTGTTCCATCATAACCAGTCCACATTCCTTCCAATTCGCCGAATGCTTTTACACGGAAAGAAGCAACGCCCCAAAATGTGGGATTGCCAACATCGGTAAATGCTACGCTCAAAATATCGTCTTGCAGAATTCCGACGCCGATTTGCGCTTGACGGTTGCCAATTCTCCAGACCACGCTGTAATTTTCTCCTTGCGGAGCAACGACAAGTTCGCCTTGGTAGCTGCTTCCGCCCCAGCTGCTATTTCCGCCGCTAAGAGCATAAGTTCCAGTTTTCAAAGTCCAGGCATGTGCGCTGCTTACGAGAAAAAGCGCTGCCATTAAAAAAATCATCTTTTTCATATTCACCTCAAGTTGGATTTTTCGAAGAGGTGAAAATCCTAAATCATTCCAAGGATCTTGTAAAGTAATAAGCCGACTTCAATAGAAGGTTGTGATAATCGAAATAGCGCCTAAAAAGCTGTTCATTTTGAAAGGCTTCCGATGGATATCGAAGGGGGATTTTGATTCCTTCAGCACTGAGTGTGATGTATCTGCCCGTTCTTTCTTCTGGAGGCGCAGCTTTTTCATTTTCTCTATCACCGAAAGCTGCACCCACAAATTCTTCAGTTGTCTGAGTATGGTATAAAATCGGGAAATTGCCGCTGGCGGTTTTTAAATCGAGATTCAAAAGTTCGAGTTTTTGCGTCGATTGAGTAAACAATTGACGGCATCCTTCTACGAATTGTTCGTTCGCATCAGGCGTGAAATGTTCCGGATGTTCCTCTGGCAGCTCAGGGATAAGAGAGCCTCTTGGATGCGAGGTGAAAATATTGCCCGCCGCCGCTACTCTCCATAGATCCATAGCTGGATCTACATTAACGGGGCTATTCGTGATCGCAGTTAAATAGAGATTTCTGTAGCCAAGTTTTACTTTGCGCAAGAATTCCCAGATTCGAATCAGTTGCTCTGATACATCGGGGAAACTGTCTATTGTTTCTTTCACTCCGACATAAGCAGGCGCCCAAGATTGAGGTGTTTCAGGAGCATCTTCTTCTACATTCCCATGAGCCTGCTCTTTCAATACTTGTTGCGCTAAAGTCCCAAGCAGCCCATAAAAAGGGCCTCGAATGGGATCAATGACAGCGTTTAAAACTTGGAGCGGAACGTAGGATGAAACGGCCCTTCCTGTTCGAAGATCGGCAAAAGAGATAAAGAGAACAGGCCTGCTCTTCATCACGCTCCAATTCAAGTAAACTCCAACGCTTGAGTGTTTTATCTGCTTCAATTGCCCTTCATGCGTTTTCCAAACGGGTTCTCCCCATCGAATACCATTTGCTACAGTAAGATTCGTGATATGAAAAAAATTGGATAGGGGCTGCAAATAGGGGAAAAATGCGGCGAGAAGATCCATCTGGCATGAAAGGGAAAAATGGCTGCCCGTAATTTCATCCGGACATGCGCTGCTTGCAGTATTTGCAAATTCTTCTATGCCCTGCGCATTTTGTTGATACATCGTTTGATCCACGACAAAGCGCTGGCGTTCATCCATATCTTCGACCCAAGCTTGTCTTTGATCGGCAATCGTTGAAACCCTTTCAACGGTGAGATTTTCAGGATGATAGCGGAACAGGAACCAAACCGTCTCGGCGCTAATCGCTGGGCACAATTGTGCCATTGCTTGCACGGATGCTCTGACTCGATCGACGCAACCCACTTGCTCATTCATAACCAGGCGGAGCAGCTCCATATAAATTGAGAAAATTTGAATTTCAGATAGGCGATATGTTTGCTGAATTTGTTTGGCCAAAGCAATCGCTGCCGCACGGGTTTGAGGCTGAGGATCATGCTGCGGCGCGAATTGAGGATGCCGTTTAGAGAAAACGTCGTAGATCAGTAAATGGGTAACTGGAATGCCTATTTCTTCGCAGTCCTTGAGAAGCTCAAATAAGCGCGCTTGCGGATGCAGAATAAATTCTCGCAGCATAAAGCAAAATTTATCATCCTTCGGAAAATTATACGGCGCCATCTTCTCCACAAAACTGTTGGTTCTTGGAATCGCAAAACCGTATGTAACAGATTGATGAAAAGCATGCGGAGGATTGAAAAATAAAGATTCGGTATGCTCTATAACAATTTCTTTGCCATCGAGAGTTTGTATTGTAGCAGCATAAGCTTCTAGAAGATGCTGATGGATGTTGGGCGTTATCTTATTTTGATTACATAAACAAAATTCTAATGCCGTCGAAAGTGTCATGGTGAATCGAGGCAACTTGCCTAAACCGATCAGCAAATCAATAAAAAAACTTCTCTGAGGATGATGCCAAAGAAAACGGAGCAATTGCCAGCATTGTGTGCATGCCATAAGAGCCTCATCGTCTTTAGTAAGTTGGGACAATTTTACTTTTCGTTTGGCGATACAGCTTAAAATGTCTTCGAGTCCCTTCCAAGACTCTTTGAATGCATCCACATATTCCTGATTCCAAGGTGGCTGAACCCACTTTCTATTCGCGAAATTTGGGAAGTTTTCCGGCCTCCATATGTTCTCCATATAAACAAAAACAATTAATAGAGCTCCGTGTTCTTCTGGAGCTAAATCGACGTTCCGAGTGACCCAGAAAAAAGCTTGAAAAGCTCGTACTAAAAAGGCAGACGATCTTTCAAAGGGACCGATATCTAATTCATAAAGCAGGCGCGGGGTTGCTGAAAAATAGCAAAGATCGGTCCGGCAATTTTCCGAATCGGTAAATTTTTCTGCGAGTTTCGCTTTCACAGTCTCAGGGAAGTCGAACCCAAAATTCTTTTGGACGCTAAGAACTGAGCAATAAACCAAATATTTGGGAAAAGACCATGTTTCCTGATGATCACCAGGCCCAAAAGAAAGAAACGCCAGGATTGGAGCTGGGGCTTCATCAACCCATTCTCTCACGCTCAAACTCTTCTTCAAGCGTTCAACCTTTGAAAGATTCCGATTCGCAAGACTGCCCCACAAGTGAACCATTTCCGAGAAATAGACTACACGATTGAATACAAGGGCTCCTCCTCTAAAATATAGACGTGCTAAAGAAAATTCCTCCTCTGGAGAAAGTTGTCTGATCGGTTCATCATCAGCCCCTTTGCCATCATCATGTTCCTCGTGTTTTAAGGCTTCCGTAATCAAAGCAAACCCTTTTTTGCGTCCTGCCTCAAGCCTTTGCAATTCGCCCAGCTCTGGTTCCGAGTAGTGCAAGATCATTTTTTGCGGAAATGGGAGAAGGGCATAGGAAAATTCTTTCAATCTTTGAAATATGGAAAATAAGTTCTGAGATTCTCTGCCTGACAAAAGAACCGTCGTCCGCGGACATGAAACATCTACATAGGTTGTTTTTCCAGATTCCAATCTGGTTTGAATTTCCACAAGAGCGTGATGAACCTGGTCGAATTGAGCCTGCACTTTGATTTTCGGCCGTATTGCATCCTTCGCAAATCTTTGCCCAAATAGGTCAAAAAGGCGCAAAGCGAATTCATAAGCCTCCTGAGGGGGCAGAACGGTGGCCTTTTTTCGTTGAGCCTTTAGCAATTCAACATCTGATTGAGAAACAGCACGGATCGCCATTAGTTTTTTCCATCTATGTATAATTTCGTTGTGTTGGTTCCATTGATTACGGCCATTTTGGGGAATTTTCTCTGCGGGCTGCCAATCCTGTCTGATGCCCCGATAAATGATTCATGCCCCATCCTTATGCCATAAGCGAGCCAGCCCAGAATAATTCCAGCTAAATGGTACGGACTTCCTTGCGCTGCAATCGCTGCACCATCCATCTTCACCGCATTCGTCATTGCGTAGTATATGAAGAGAGGGTCGATTCCTAGGATTCTGGGAGAAAACCATACTGTGGCCATCAGCGAATCCTTGATCGCGTGTCTTTTTCTCGGATCCCAAGAATGATCAATCCAGTGACACCCGCCAGTTCCGAGCAAATAACCGCCAAGCATAGCCCCCAGAGTCACCTTCGGATCTACGCCTGGAAGCACTGCGATCTCTTGCCAAAGCGTAAAACCAGCAATCCCTGCCATCGCTATCAAGGGAACAGAATATTTCCAGATGCGGTAGGCTTGATATTTTAGCCAATCGCGATCGCAGCTTGAACCATCTGGCCTATCAGGAGGAGTTAATTTTTCCAATTCTTGCAAGTTATCAATCGGAATCCGTTCTATGCGACGCATCTCGCTTCTATCTAATACGCCATCAAAAAACCCAAGGCTGATGCCCACATAAGCCATTTGAGTCAATCGTTGAGCCGAACTAGGATTATACCAAGGAACAAAACTGACAATTTGAGCCAAATAAGCAAGAGTGAGCAATGCTGTTTTAGCAACCCGAACGCGCGTTCCTTGCCCGCCCGCATCCCGCTTTTCGATTTCATTATCGATTTTGTCAATGAGCCTTTCTCCAATGATTTGCGAAATGAAAAACGTTCCGAGAAAGGAAGAAACTCCTCTCAGAATAGGATCTGTAGTCAGGAAAGCAAAAGTTCCAAATCCAGCGGACACTAAAAGCTTAAGCGCGTGCACGGCATGGTAATTCATAACGGGACGATGCAATTTGTCGCCGCGTACCGTTGCCGACGGCTGGCTTTCGCTGCGAATAGCGCCCTGCTGAAGGAGCCACCCCATCGCGATTTGCATATTGGCTCCGAGACACGCCGTAATCGTATTGTCAAAGGCGATTTGATCTCCGCGCTGAGGATCATTCGCCCATGCTTGAGAAAAAGCAAACATCGAAGTTTGTCCGATGATAGGCAACGCCACTTGACGTACGCGGGCCATTGCTTCAGGGGCAAGCGTGCAAGTCACAGCATAAAGAGCCGCATATCCAACCCCAAAACTTGCTACTGCATTCGTTGCCAAATAGAGGTTAGCCACTCTAAGGACGATCGATCCCGCGATTGCTGCAACAGCAACTGTTCTTTTTCCCCAAGGAACGCAGCTTGAAGACGGAGGAAGCTCCGCTGGTGGCTGCAAATTATCAAAATCTGCTCCAAGGAATGGCTCCTTAAATTCGTCACCACTTCCTACAACCTTTGCTGCCATGCGCACCTCTGTATAAACTTTGCGCAAAGATTTTTGAAAAAAAATATATATAGGTCAAGGATTTATTTGTCATTTGCCACGAATCTTGTTCTTTTTTATTCTTTTTCCTATGAAACGGATCTTGCTGGCCATTGTTTTTTCTCTCGCCGTTCTTTCCATCCCTTCCTTTGTCAAGCGGATGACGGGGGGGTTTCGGCTTGCAAAATTGCACGTAGAATATCCATCGCATCCAGAATGGAACGTTCCATTTGATCCGGAATTGAATTCTCTTTTGAACCAGCCATTCCACTATCTCGACAAGGGGTCTCAGTGCTATGTTTTCGAAAGCAAAGACCGCCAGATTGTGATTAAATTGTTCCGGTTCAGCGACGCTCGATCAGAGCTGAAAGTATTTACCCTTTTCAATGCGGCCCACATCGCCTTCCAAAGGATGAAAGAAGAGACGGGCTTGCTTTACATTCACCTAAATATATCCCAAGAGAATCTACCAACAATCCGACTGAAGGATGCTATCGGAAGAACCTATCGTCTACGGCTTGATGAATACCGCTTTGCCATACAAAAAAAAGCAAAATCTTTTGAAATCGCAATGCAAGAAGCTCTGAAAGATCCGATCCTTATGCAAAGCCGGATCAATCAATTTGCCGCTTTACTGAAAACGCGGGTTGAAAAAGGGATTTACAATTCAGATCCAACGCTTGGGCGCAATTTTGGGTTTCTGGAAAATCAAGCAATCGAATTGGATTTTGGGAATTTCAAACCGATTCTCCCGCATAGCCGCGAAATTGAAATAGAGCGGTATGCGGGAAAATTCCGTGAATGGCTTAAACAAAATGCACCCGAGTGGGTGAGTTATTTAAGGTCTTCTTTCGAAAACTCCGATCGTCTCAAGAAGATGGAGTAGGGCTGGCGTCGTTAAATTGCCCCCTTCATCGGCAGTGAGCGCCTCATCTTCAGAAATGGCTCGAATAAACTCTCGAGTTTGATCATTGTCTGCATCGAGATGAAAATAAGATCTAACCCAAAGCAGAATATTATTTCGCAAATTTCTTGGTTCGCCGTGATAAGTTCTCAAGCCTTCAGCAAAAAATTCTTCTGGTTTAAATTGATCTTCCGCATATCTTCTGCCCGCTCTTGCCAGATTGACTGCGCGTCCTCGATACTCATGCAATGGCCGTCCTTCAAGGAAAATGTGTGCGACATTCGACGCTTTCATATCCATATCATTGACAATATTGTACTGCGCTCCTGCCTCGAAAATTTCCCCATTCAGTCCAAGAATATCTGCCAATTTTTGCTTGGTCATTCTTTCTAAATCGGCCATATGAGCCTCATTTGGATACTCTTTCACGCAGATTGTCTTGATCAAATCAAGCTTGTGTTTGAATAAATAATAAGCAGCTTGATGCGCTAGGGCCTGTTCCCGAGTAAGCCCGCCGCGAATATGAGCCGTCTCAAAGCTTGCAATAACATCGAGCATTAATCCTTCAACTTGAGAGAGAACCTGATCGATGCAATTGCGATGAGCATCAATGATCTTATCAAACACATATCGGATTTCTGCTTTGAATAGATTTTCTCTCTGATGACCTTGGAACATGGCTTTTTTCTCGTTGAAAAAATCAAAAAGCTTGCTGAAGTATTGGCGGATGATCCTTTCTCTGGGTTGACGGTCACCATAATTTCTGAAATAGCCTTCTAGTTCCCATCGTTTGGTAATTTCTACTTCTGCATAATCAAAAAATTCGGATAATCGAGACGGGTTAATTTCTGCATTGAATCGAGCCAAAATATGATCTAAATTAAATTCCATAATCTCGTCTGCGCATTTAAAGCGGGCGACTTGCGCATTTTGTGGAGCAACAGGCGCTCTCAACCGATCGATTGCAGCCTGCTTTCTTTGATTATATTGTTCCTCTGCAACAGGGGCCTGAGCAGCTGGTTCTTGAGGAAGCAATACATCGCCTTTATTTTTGAGTTCAAGATATGCTTCATCGTCTGTTTGGTTCTGAGAACTACCCAAAATTCCAAAGCAAGTATTTCCAATAATCATAGATGGGTCGACGAAAGGCGATCGCAATAACTTGAACAATTGCAAGGCAACAATATTGACCAACGGAACAATCAATAGGAGTCCAATACAGAGTTGTCCAACTCGGTAAATGAGGCTGAGAATTGGATCATTGGAGAAAAAACTTTCATGAATCGCAGAAGTTGCAACTTGATGTGTTCTGCAACTTAAGCTCGACTGAATATTGGCTATCGCATAGCGATATGGATCGATAAGGATATCAACGATCGGATGGGATGCAGCGGTGACACTCATATAAACTCCTCTTAAAATGGAGGAAAAATTATAGGTATTTAAAGATTTAGCAAAAGAAATTTATTTGCATTGGACTGCGTAAGAATGGAACTGGGGCAGGCACAAACGAAGGATCGCTTTTTTGATCTCTGCTTTTGTTTTTTCGGGAGGCAAGATCATCGGCAAACGAAGGACAGGCTTGCAGCGTCCCAGCCAAGAAAGGGCGAATTTATGGCACTGCGGATTGGTTTCAAGGAAGATGGTTTTAATGAGCGGCAAATATCTATCAGATAGCGCTTTGGCCTCTTCCCATCTGCCTTCCAGGCACGCTTTTACCATCCGGTTCCAGCCGCGCGGAACCAAATTAGCAACTGTGGCGATTGCACCAACTCCGCCTGCCTTCAATATATCAAACGTGACATCATCGTCGCCTGAGAGAACAGCAATATGGGGAACGATCTTTCTGACGAACTCTAAATCGTGGCTTGAGTCTTTGAATCCAACAATATTGGGAATCTTTCCAAGCGCTTCAACCGTTTCGACAGTCAGCCGAACCACAGCTCTTGGCGGGTTGTGATACACGATTACAGGCAAACCGACTTTCGCGATTTCTGCAAAGTGGAGAAGACAACCTTGATTGCTTGGTTTATTGTAATAGGGCGTAACAGCCAAACATCCTTTTGCGCCTAGCTTCAAAGCTGTTTCAGTATAACGGACTGAAGCGCGGGTATCGTTTGTTCCGGTGGCAGCAATTATAGGAATCCGCCCAGCTGCAGTTTTTATGCAAATTTCTTCGATTTTCTTTCTTTCATTCTCGCTAAGAGTTGCTCCCTCGCCAGTTGTTGCAGAACAGACAATGCCATCCGTCTTTTCAGCGATATGCCATTCGACAAGCTTTTCGATCGCTTTACGGTCGACGCGTCCCTTCAGGTCGAAAGGAGTTAATAAGGCAACATAAGATCCGGTGAATCGCATGCCTCCTTATTTTGATTTTTGAACTCTTCTTTGTCAAGAAAACCTATTCCAAGAGCGAATGTACTCCTGCAAATCTTCTTCATCCATCGTATCGACAGCGTGCGCTCGATATTGATTTTTGAAAGCCTGAATCGGGTCTCCAGGAATTCTTGGATGATCTAAATGGAATGCGTTGTAATTTTCCAAATATTTGGGAGGGTTTTTCAAACGCCGGAATCGGGCTACAAGTTCTTCGTCCTCAAAACCCCACCCCATTAATTCCTCATTGAAGCCGCCAAATTTCTTAAAAACAGATGTTCGGAAGAAATAAATCAGTCCCGTTGCCTCGCCATTTTTCACATACATGCTTTTTTCTTCCCAACGAGAAAGATCTTCTTTTTTAACGAATGGAAGTTTCTCAAAATTGCACGACTGCATGATTTCTTCTCTCAATGGATTTTGAATCGTAAATGAAACTCCATTGTAAGGAAGAATCATCGATAGATCGGGATTTCTTTTAAATTCTTCGAGAGCATCGAAAATAGCTTTTGGATGAACGAAAGCATCCACATCGAATCTGCAAAAGAAAGGCCTCTTAACGAACTCGACACCCCGGTTACTCACGCTTCCTGAGGAAAATATCGAGTCTTTTTTGATCAATTTTACGCGCACATTCGGATGCTTAGGGACGATCGATTCATCTCCTTGTTCCACTACAATTAATTCGTGATTCAAAAAGTAGCGGTCGAAATAGGATAACAAAAAATGAAGATGTTCCAACCGTTCTTTGCAATCGATTGCAAAAGGGATCACGATGGAACATTCCGAAAGATCGAATTTCATCCCTCAATTATAAACGGAGGGCATTTTTATAAACATCTTCAATTGCGATTTCTGAGAGCATTTTATGGCAATGCCGCGACAGCTCTAAAAATTGATCAACATCTTTGCGCGTTGTTTCTTGGAAATCGAGAGAAAAGGGAATTTCCTGCACTAAAAAGACTTTTTCACCCTGGATCTCATAAGAGGTAACGTGCGGCTTGAAAGTCAATTTTTCTCTTGCCTGAACATACTCTTTTATTTTTCCAGGCATTTTTCCTGATGAGAAGATGGGGGCGGTCAGACGAAAGATTTTTTTTCTTGAATCAAAGTTGATTTGAATTTGCCCTCTTCGCGGAAAAGAAAGAAGCTTTTCAAGAATCTTTTTGTACATACCCCACCTCACCCGAGGTTTATTATAGCAAATATCTCATTAAATCCCAAATGTAAAGCGGGAATATACAGCCTCAAAACCGGAGCGGTTTTCAGACCTCTTTTTTCAAATGTAAAGCGGCTTTACATTTGGAATAGTTTTGCGTTTTGCATTCAGCGTTTTGCATTTAAAACGTCTCCCCACTCGGAATCGCGGGCTTGGCGATAGAATTGTTTATCTTTTTTTGAAACTGTTTTTTCTATCAGCGTCCCTTCCTCAGTACACAAAGACAGACGGACAAATCCTGACTGTTTGTTGGGATGGCGGATGATGCGGTTGGAAAAAGATGGTCCTGGCGATTTGGATGCAATGAGATAGCAAAATTTTTCATCTTCGAAGCCTAGAGTGCCCTCCTTTAATAGGCGGTGCAAGCGAGTTCTTTCCACTCTGGCAGAAAAATGGCACCAGTCATTGGGACAAGCCAATGCATGAGGGCAAGGCGCTATAATGTGCGCGTTCATTTGAATAAGCTGCTCTCTCAGTTTTTTCACCAATTGAAAGGCTTTCGGGGTGCCGGGTTCAATGATGACGATTGTGTTTACAGCATTCCAAACGTTCTCCACGATTTTTTCTGGGCTGTCTAATTCGTTCAGCACATAGGATAAAATGGCTGAATCTGCATTAGGGATTGGGCCATTCAACACTTGCTGGATCCAATTCCCATTTTTGAGAATGGGGTGGAATCGCGCCAGCGTTTTTCCTAGCTCGATAGCCTTGGCGTTTTTCTCGATCAGTGTGATTTTTTCGAGATCAGGAAACAGATCGAGCGCGGCCCAAGAAGCTGTCCCGGGACCCGCGCCTAGGTCAAGCAGATGGCCGGTTAAACGAACGTTCTCAAGGGCCTTTCTGACAGCAGCGTAGGTAGCTGGCATTCGAGCTCCTAAATAGGCAAGCCTTTTAGCTTCGTCATCAAACGGAGATGCGCCTCCCTCTTTGTATGTGGATGTGAGGGATTCTCTGGCTTTGCGTAGAACCGTAGTTGAAACATTTTCAAAAAACGATTCGATAGTTGTTTGGATTTCCGAGGGCAGCTGCATATATCGGAAAAGGAGTATACGCTTTAGTGGACTTTGAGGTCTACCTTGGCTGAAAGCCCTGGTTTTAGAGATAAATCTTTGCTTTCAAAAGTGATTTTGATCGGAATCATCTCCTCTTGTTGAGACAAGGGAAGATGATCGCTTTTGGCAACGGTAGCAGAACCAATATAACTCACTTTGCCGGCAAACTCTCTGTTTGGGTAGGCGTTTACCCGGATCCTTGCGGGCGTGCCGATAGCGATGCTGCGGATCTGTTTTTCGCTTACTTCTGTCTCAACCCACAATCGATCTAGATCGCAAAGAGAATAGATACGATCCCCAATCGAGCAAACTTCGCCTTCATTTTTATATCTGCGCAATATAATCCCTTCGAATGGCGCAAAGAACGCCCCTTTTTTCATCTCAGCATGCGTTGAATCGAGCTCTTTTTGAATGGCGGCAGCTTTTGCTTGAGCTTCTTCCGCTCTTTTTTGCGCATCTTCTAAATATAGCAGATGTTTTTGCACGGTCTCTTGTTCTCCGATCCCCATTTCGAAATCGCTGCTTGCAGCCAAATATCCTTCCATTGCCTTGATCATTTGTCCCTTTTCGAAGTCGATCTGCTGCTGCAAAAGTTCAAGCGATCCTTTTTTCTGTTCGTGCTGAGAGACATCCCGATCGAAAGAAAAAAGAAAAGCTCCTTTTTTTACTCGATCTCCTTCCTGCGGCCCTATTTCAGCAATACGGCCAGCTTTGTCGCTGCTTAAAACCGTGGAATAGGCATTGATGTGTGCGGATGGAATAGATAGATATGGGCGCACGTTCCGATACCAATAGGCAAATCCCGAAGAAAACAGAAGCAAAGCCAAAGCAATCGCAAACCGGATTGAAAGAAATGATTGGAGCCGGATTTGAGGCAATTTGATAACGATCTTTTTTTCTTCAAGAGTTTGCATGTTCCATTTTCCCCACGATCGAAGTGATTGCGGATTGAAGTTCGCTTGTCGCCTGTAAAAACATCTCTGTTTCTAAAGCTGCTTGATGAAATTCTTCTGACAAATCAACGATTGGCAGAGGAACGTTTTCTTTTTCCTGCATGTAATCGGTGATCTCTTCAATCCATTCGCGCATATTTTCAGAATAAATGATATGGCCGCTTGTTTCAACGATTTTTCAAAGCGAAATAATAGATGACGACAGACACAAAACTGATTCCTGAGGCAATGAAAAAAGGGAGCTCCAAAGAAGACTTAAACGCAATGCCCCCAATGACTGGACCGACCGTCATAGCAAAAGACTGAACAGATTGGCTTAAGCCCATGATTTTTCCCTGCATTTGCGGAGGAGCTGTATTGGAAATCGCGCCAGCGCAGATAGGCCATGCGATGCTGCCAAGAATGACGCAAATGCCGATGATCGGCATCAATGAGTAAATGTGATGAGGATATACGATTAAGGCACATAGAACGGTAAAGCCGATGAGGCAAAATTCTAAAACGCGCTTTGAATCGAATCGATGCACGAAAAAATTGTTGATATATCCCGATCCGATCGCCCAGCAGACACCCATAAAGAGGGCTAGGTCTCCGATATTGGAATTGGTGTAATAGAATCGTTCGACAGTCAGAACGGGAATGAACTGAAAAAGAATGGTCCACGCAGTGAAAAACAGGAAATAGATCATGTAGATCCGTTTGATTTTTTCTGTTTTCAAAGCGAGCTTAATATTTTGAAACGATTCTAGAAAATGGAATTTCACATCGGGATTGACCACCGAAGTTTCTCGAAATCCAAAAAAAATAAAAATAAGGTTAATCAAGGTAAACCCTGCCGCAATCCAAATCGGAATATTGGCTGAAAAATAGGCGCTCACTGTCGGATCGGAAAGTTTCCCCCCCGCAAACGCTCCTAAGACAAAGGCAAATCCTCCGAGCATGGAAAGGATTCCAAAATTTTTCATCTTGCCCTTCTCATCATCGCTGAGATCGCTTGCGCAGCTTAGGCACAAACTTGTGCTGCTCGAGAAGATCCCTGTAATAAGACGCCCAGCAAAAAGACCGAATAAATCATTGTTTCCCATACTATAGGCTGTGAGAACAAGACCTAAAAAGACGATCAATACGCTCCACACGAGCGCTTTTTTTCTGCCATGCTTATCAGCATATTCGCCAATAAGGGGAGCTCCCAAAAATTGTCCTAGAGAAAATGCCATGAGAAAAAAACCGAGGATCATGGTCCTTGTTCCCGTCGGCGTCTCCGGAGAGAACAATTGATTGTTCACATCGAGAAAATAGGGGGCGAAAATGGGAAAGACAACAGCCCAGCTCAGATAATCGACAAAAAAGGTGAAGCTGAGTGTGAAAAAACTGATCCGCTTTGATTCCAGCATCATGATTCAATCGCCCAATTGATCGGCGTTTTCCCCGCTTTTATCAAAAACTCATTGGTCTTAGAAAAGTGGCGGCATCCAAAAAAACCCGTATAAGCAGAAAAAGGGGATGGATGCGAAGCTTTCAATACAAGATGGTGAGGAGCATTCGAGCAGATGTGGTCAAACTTTTCAGCAGCGGATTTTCCCCAAAGGATGAATACAATGGGATCCTTTCTTGCGCAAAGAAGCTGAATGACCCGATCCGTAAATATCTCCCATCCTCTGCCAAAATGAGACTTCGGTTCGCCATCTCTAACCGTAAGAGTTGCATTGAGAAGCATTACACCTTGTTTTGCCCAGTCAATCAGACAGCCATGATTCGGAGGCTCTAATCCCAAATCTTCCTTCAACTCTTTAAAAATATTTTGCAAGGACGGGGGCTGTGCAACGCCTTTTGGAACGCTAAACGATAACCCATGAGCTTGCCCTTCGCCATGATAAGGGTCTTGGCCCATGATGACCACCTTCACCTGATCGTACGGAGTCTGGCAGAAGGCGTTGAAGATGAGTTCGAATGGCGGATAAATCACAGCTCCCGAACGGATCTCGCTGGCCAAAAAGGCTTCGAGCTGTTTGATATAGGGCTTATCGAACTCGTCTTGGAGTTTTGCAAGCCAAGAGGCTTCCATGTAAGCAATTTTTTCAGCGACCAATGCCATAATAGGAGCCCAGCTTATCAGCAAATCTTTTTACGGGTCAAGGTTGACAGAAAGAAATGGAAGCGACTAACATTGAACCTTTTTGTGGAGCATATGAAAAACTTGGCTGAAAATAATCTGATCCGATTTACGAACATCACACGCAAAAAAGATGCGATTTTCGCAAACTTCCGAGTGAAAGGATTGAGAAACGGGGTAGTCTTTTCTGCCTCGATTTCCGTCGACATTACAGCACTCGAACTTCACCCTGGCGACACTCTTGAAAAGATTGTTGAAGAATGTGCGCGCCACGGGGTTAAAGAGTTCAAGCGTTCCGAGATCCAATTCGAGGGTCTTGCGGCCGTTCTATCTGATCATCTGGGTGTAGCGCAGCTTGGCTAGCGCGTTTGCATGGGGTGCAAGAGGTCGGAGGTTCAAATCCTCTCACCCAGATTCTTTTTCGATAAAATGGATTGCAGAAAATCTGAAACTCAATATATTTTTTTCTCTCAAAAATATTGAGGGCGATCTATGAAGAAATGGCATTTTTCTTTGATGTTTCTATTTGCAATCTTCGCTTATGCCGAAGAAATTGAGATTCTCGATTTGGATGTGATTTCTTATGAGGCATTCATTCAGAACGATCCTGAAGCTGTTAGCACTTTAGAAAAGGCCCTTTTTGAAAAGGGAATAGTGGGCATTCGAGGAATTCCCGAATACAGAGAAAAATTGCGGCAATATGTTGCAAGAGCACGCGAATTTTGTGCACTTCCTGAAGAAATCAAAGAGTCCTACGCTCCGAACGAGGGAGAGATGTTTCTCGGATATGAAAAGGGGAAAGAAAAATTCAAGCGTCCAGACGGAAGGTGGGTCATTGATGATCTCAAAAACTCATACTATGCCTATGTTCCAGATAGCAGAGAAAACAAGTGGCCGAAAGAGGTTGATTTACAATCGCCCTACCAAGATCTAGGAATCATCATGGCGGAGACGGCCAAGCTTGTGATGGAGAAAATCGATCTCATTGGACCTCGTCTTGGGATATTTTTAGGAGATACCCCTCAAGTTGGACGAATGCTCTATTATCAAAAATCCGCGGACACCTTACAGGACAATCCCTATTGGTGCGGGGCTCACTATGATCATGGAATGTTTACAGCAATCACGCCTGCCGCTTACTTTGTAGAAGGCGTCGAAGTGACTGAACCAATCGAAGCAGGATTGTTTGTCAGAATAGGAGACCGATTCAAAAAAGTGATCGCAGATCCTGAAGTACTCATGTTCCAGGTGGGCGAATTCGGACAACTTGCTACAGATGACGCTATACGAGCGACTGAACATAAGGTTCATAAAGCAAACTGCGCACAAATTGAGCGCTATGCAATGGCTCTCTTTTTCAACGCTCCTTTCGATACATTGATCCATTCCGTTTCTACCTTGACCCAAGATGCCCGATATGGCGGTCAAGCGGGCGATCCATGCACCTATCAGCACTGGCATGAAGAGTCGTTCAAACGCTACATCGTCAAGGATGATAAATAATAGACCATGCCGCGCTCTTCGCTCTATTAAACGATCGTAATAGAAGGTTATGACCTATGGCATAGTTTGTCCTAAAAGGGGCTCTGAGCTTGCCGAAAAGAATGGTTTCATATATGCAAGAAACAAAAACGGCTGCACACAGCCATTAATTTTTGTGATGGCATGAGAAATTTGCTCATTTTCGGATTCATTTCTTCCCTTTTGGCAAATCCAACTAATCCTGTCGTAATCGACGGGGAAGGGAATTTCCGCACAGAAGGGTTTCTTCTTGAAATCATCGCCCAAGACAGGACTATCATCGATTGGGAGTCTTTTTCAATCGGCTCGGAGGAAATCACTCGTTTCATCCAGCCGAACACCTCTTCGGCTGTGTTGAACCGCGTCACAGGATTCACCCCTTCGCTCATCGATGGCTTATTAGAGGCCAACGGCAAGGTCATTTTAGTCAATCCGATGGGAGTCATTGTCAGCAAGACCGGCATCATCCATGCATCTGAATTTATCGCATCTGTTGTCGACCTTGTCGAGAAAGATAATTGGACGATAGTACGCTCCGCCGATTTACCGCTGGGAGACGGAGCCATTAATATGGATGGGATCCTCCGCGCAAATGCTTTAAAAGAGGTAAACGGGTCAATTTTATTGCTGGCCGATTCGGTGAGCGTAAGCGGAACGATGGAGGCTCCTTCAGGAAGAATCGAAGTCTTGGGCGAACATATCAAACTGGCGGATGGAGCTCTCATCGATTCTAGCGGGCCACGATGCGGCGGGACGATTCTTGTCGGCGCCGATTTTCAGAATTTGAATGCCGACATCCGCTCTGCTTCAACGACCGAAATCCAAACAGGCGCTGCCCTTCAAGCTAACGCGACCGAAGATGGAAATGGAGGCATGATCGTTTTGTGGGGAGATGACCGGATCGATTTTCGAGGGAAAGCGAGCGCCCTCCCAGCAGGCAGTGGGAAAGGGGGGCGCATCGAAGTTTCCTCTCCGAACGAATGGATTTACAACGGAAAAGCGGAGATTGGCCGAGGAGGAGAGCTGTTCCTCGATCCAGGCGATGTGACCATCGACAACTTCGGCGGCGCAGGGAACAGCAATCCCGCGTTTGCTGCACCCACGTATAACCCTGCTATCGGACCTGGACAGCTTGACGTAGCCGACCTCAACAATGGCCTAGCGGCAGGAACAGTCAACATCCTCACCTCGGCAGGTTCATTCGGTACAGGAACCATCACTCTCGTCGCTGGGAACACAGTTTCTTGGGCTCTTCCCAACAACCTCAACTTAATCGCCGATAGCCTTATCTCGATCCAAGGAGACATTACCTGTACCTCTACGGGAAATATCAATATGACAGCTCCCACAATCGTCTTCGGAAATACCGCCAGCACAAACCCATCTTCTGCAACAACGGACGGAAACATTTCCCTAGCTGCAACCAGCGGAATGTCGTTCATCGGGGGAAACGGCGGGGGGACGGTCACCATAGGGACGAATGTCAATACAGGAGTATTGAATATTTCTGTTGCATCAGGGAACCTCTCCATCTCATCCGTGACAAGCTCTGACAACATTACAATCGGAGGCCCTTTGGCCGGCCCAGTCTTGATCAATGTGCCGAATGGCAATTTTTTCGTCGATTCGGCTAACAACCCGATCATCACAATTCAATCGAATAACTATTTCGATTTTTCTGTGGGACAAAATTACCAAGTTTTTGCAAATGGCGGGTTTATTAACACCAATTGCAACAGTGCAACAGGACTACCCTCAACATTCAATGTGGGCGCAGATTTTCTTTGCGATGCGAACACAATGGGGGGAGACTATGAGTTCAATTTTCAAAATTC
Organism: Parachlamydiales bacterium; assembly: GCA_019694475.1. Lineage (GTDB taxonomy): Bacteria > Chlamydiota > Chlamydiia > Chlamydiales > SM23-39 > REEB52. The sequence continues at coordinate 47,587 of JAIBBX010000004.1, read as the reverse complement.
ATTCTTAACAGCCAATATTGGGGGAGATCTTTTCCTTCTCCGTTCGAGCTCTTCTGATGGAGGGTTTGTTCCTCTCGGATTGGGAGCTATTTTCAATATCGGCCGGGATTTGTTGATTACTTCAAACTCAAATGGAGTTTCGCAAATCAATTCAAACGGACCCCTGACTTTGAATGTGGGTCGCGATGTGACGGTTCAAAATTTCGGTTCGGCAAGGAGTATGATCATTGCTCTTGGAATCCTCGATATCAATGCTGGAAATAACGTGCTGGTTGAGAACCCAAGCGGAGCTGGATTCCCTGCAGCGATTTTAGGCAGCGACTCGCTTGTTGATATTTATGCGGGCGGAAGCGTAACCCTCGGCCTCTCTTCTCACATCATTTCTGGGTTCATGAATACAGGGACTGTCACTGTCATAGCAGATCAAAATATCAGTATCGGGCCTCAAAGCAGCATCGGCTTCGCAGGGTTTGGCATGCTTGGCTCAGTGACTTTAGTCGTCGATAATCTGAATCCTGCTGCGCCCTTGATTGGCAACGGCACATTTTTCCTAGATCCAACGGCAGAAATTAATCCAGGAGCGCCCCCCATCCCGGTACAGATTTTTACAGCAAGACAAAATCAAAATAACATATTTGGATTGATCAATAGTTCTCCTTTCACTCCCGGCCCTTTCAACGTCGATACCAATACGGAACGGTGGAGGGTCTATTACCCGAACGCCTTCATCGGCTCTCCCTTCACGATTTTTTACAAGGAACCACAGCTTGCGGGGAATATCGTATCAGTAGCCGACCAACAGATCGGGAGTATTTTCGATTTGATTGAAGAGTTCACTGGCCCCTTGCCCTTTTACGATGATCTCTTTTGCATAAAATATGTAGGAAGGGATTTTGCCAATGGGTTATTTGCTCAAGCAAAAGACAGACCATCTCTCGAAATAGACAACTGCCCTTGGATTCAGGACGACAATTATCGAAAATATTATCCCTCCCTTCAAAGATGGGGATATACGAACCAGTCACGTTAATTCGTTAATACCGTTGTTTTTTACTTCATTTTCTGCGATTCTGTCTCGGTTAAAAATAAGGAAAATACAATGATATCCGTATCAATGAATGTGGTTCTCGAATCTGCACAATTTTCTGTTGAACTTTTGGGCCAAAAAGATTCGCTGACAGATCAAAACGTCTCGGCCTGCAAGGAAGCGGCTATAAAATATCTTAATGCTCAAGAGGCCATGCGAGTTTTTAAAAAAACGGTTAACGTCCAAAATCCCGATGCAAATGATGGACTGGCACTAAAAATCTCCAGAGAATTGGCAAGAGCTTTCGATGGGTTGAAAGAACTTTCTAAATCATTGAACATTTCTGTTCAGTGCAAAAGGGAAAAAGCGAACTGAGCCACAATTTCTACGTGGTTGGTGCCGGGAAATAAAAGAAACCCGGCCCCTTTTTTGAGCTTCCACCCCAACTCCAAAAGCTTCTTAGCATCGCGCTGAAAACTGCTGAATTGACAGCTTACGTAAATCAGATTGGGTGAGACAATTTTGGGTATGATTTCTGGATCGAGCCCCTTTCTTGGCGGATCCACGATCGTTACATCATAGCCCGAAAGCTCTGCTTCTTTGGCATCGATACAGAAATAGGGAACATTTCTTTGCATTTGCTGGAAAGAAAGGTGCGCAAATGGATTGTTTTCAACGAGAGCAAGCGACGAGGCCTTTAATGAAAGACCGATCGCACCGACGCCTGCATACAATTCAATGATGCGTTGATTCGGCTCAATCCAGCTGTCGATTTTTTGAATCATTTTCTCAAATAGAGGGAAGTGCGCTTGAGAGAATGCGGCAGGGTGAAAAGGAAATGAATGCGATCCAATCGGCTGCCAAAGAAAAGGTTCTCCATGAAGACATTTCCATGTAGATCCGAAAATAGCGTTTGTGGGCTGGGTGTGAATGTTTTGCCAAATAGAGTGCCAAATATCGTGTTTGGCAAGCACTTTGCAAAATGCCTCGATTTCTTTGGTCGCGACTAAGGCAAGCTGAACGCGCCCCGTCTTCGCTTCTACAAAGAATTGCGCGTAGCGCAGCACGCCGCACCTGCGAGCCTCATCATATGGCTCCACCTTTTGGCGTGAAATTTCTTCTTGTAATATGGCTGCAGCCTTGTTAATCGACGGATGATGGACAAGACATTTTGGAATGGACAGAACCTCGTGCGTCCCCTTTTTGAAAAGCCCCAGGGCCGGCCCATTTCGAATGGCCAGCTTGGCCTTCATTCTAGTCTGGGAAAAGCCATCCGATACAAATTCAGGCTCCACTCCATTTTCACGAAAGAATGCGAGAGCTTCTTGCCAAACGGGCGGATTGTAAGGTTCGGGCAGCTCGCAGCCGCTGCAAAGAGAAAAATGGGGGCATGCGGAAGGTTTGTTCATAACTTGTTCAAAGGTTGTTCATGAACTGTTCGCAAAATTTTCCTTTGTTGAAAAGTGGGCACTTTTGAACGGGAAATCGACAAGTTATGAACCATTTTTTTCCTCTCCTAAGGACGCCTATTCTATCAACATTTCCACAACAACAGAAGAGAATGAAATTATATACATATAAAGATAAATATTCCTATGAGTTGTGGGGAGTTCGCGCTATAATGGGGACGTGATCAACGTACCTACATACCTTTTTTTAGACGACTTTGAGCATCGATCTCTTTGGAAAGAAGGCGAGCCGGTCTGGACAGCCCTTTCTGCCATTGGAGATTACATGGCAAGGCATCACTTCCGAATTGAGATTGAGATTCCAAATGGGGTCTTTCTTCAAAATCCCTCTTTAATTTCTATTGGGAAAGGAACCGTGATTGAACCGGGCGTAATGATTATCGGGCCTTGCATCATAGGAAAAAATTGCGTCATCAGGCATGGGGCCTACCTTCGCGAAGAGGTGATTCTCGGCGATGGGTGCCATATAGGACATAGTTCGGAGCTCAAACATTCAATCCTTCTGAATCACGCGGCGGCGACCCATTTTGTTTATGCCGGCGATTCGATCTTGGGAAATTCGGTGAATTTAGGGGCTGGGGTCAAGTGCGCTAACCTCAGGCTGGACCGAAGAGAGGTGTCGATTCCTGTAGATGGGAAGAGATGGAAGACCGGCCTAAAGAAATTCGGGGCCGTTGTTGGCGACCTTACGCAAATTGGTTGCAATTGTGTTCTCAATCCAGGCACACTCATTGGCAAAGAGAGTTTTTCCCACCCGCTCATGAACTTGAAGGGCTGTATCCCGTCCCGCAGCCAAGTCGATGCGAAGGGTGTTCGTCCAATCGAACAAAATATTTTAGAGAAATTGTTATGGCAATCGAGCTCTACCGCTCCCAAATAGAAAAAGAATTGGTCCGCTCTATTGAGCTCTTGGGCGAAAAAAATGGTTTGCGCGATGCCTGCGAATACGCTTTGCTCAATGGCGGGAAAAGACTTCGGCCTATGATCGTCTTGATGATCGCGGATGCTCTTGGCAAAGGCGCCGATGCGATGCCGGCAGCTCTTAGCGTAGAATTTTTCCATACCGCCTCTCTCATTGCCGACGATCTCCCCTGCATGGACAACGATGATTTCCGAAGAAACCGCCCATCTCTCCATAAAGCATTTGGAGAAAGCGCTGCCATTTTAGCCAGCTACGCGCTGATTGCTGAAGGATATGGCGGAATTTATCGAAACAGTAAATCCTATCCTGAGGGAGCTGTTATCTGCCTCGAAGCGGCGACTCGCTGTGCAGGAATCAATGGAGCAACCGGCGGACAGTTTTTCGATCTGTATCCTCCTGGCTATAGCTTGGAAGCTGTTCAGAAAATCATTTATCAAAAAACAGTCACATTATTTGAAATCTCTTTCATTTTCGGATGGGTTTTCGGCGGAGGAGATCTCAAGCGATTGGACGAGATAAAACTTTGCGCTTATCATTTGGGTCTGGCCTTTCAAACAGCTGATGATTTGATCGATGGAAGCCAAGATTCGCGGATCAACATGGCTATTGCTGTTGGGGTTGAAAAAGCAGAACAAATCTTTACTTCCGAATTAGAGGCTTTTATTGAATCTCTCAAAAAACTTGGTCTCTGGAATGAGGGATTTCAAGAGCTCGTGGAATATCTCTCCAATTACCGATATTGCACTCACTAAACCAATTGCAAGAAATCCAAAACCTCTTTAGTCTCTTTTCCTTTTAAGTGAGGGATATATGACTTTGGTGCAGGCGTTTAGGAGGTTCGATCGAGAGATTTTGAGAGAACCTATGAGGTATATTCCTGTCGCTACCGAATTGAAAGGGATCACAAACCTGGTGATCGGTTCTCTTCAGATGGTCACGTATCAATTGATGAGGTGCAGCTCAAAAGACTATTATCAAAAGCTTGCTAAACGCCATTATGAAATTGGTACTCAATCGCTCTTTCGCGGGGTCAAAGAATTTGTGCCGGGAGCTCTCGCTGCTGTCAGCACATATTTATTCGTGGCACAGAAAGAATAGATTGCCCCGCAAAAGAGTGCGGGGGCTTAGGGTTATTGTTTTGAATAGTCTTCGATCGCTGCGAGCATGAACCCGTGTAGTTTTGGGTGATGACTGTCGAAAAGCTTGATCCAGTCGGGATGGCCCAAATAAAATTGTGACTTCTCGACCATCTCTTCCCTTTTCACTTCAATTCCAAATCTATTTAGATACTTGAAGTGCCTTTCAACTAGAGCGTGCGCAATTTTGGATTCAGGACCATGACCTTCCTGAATCGCTTTTACATAGCTTTTCAGCAAATCTTCCCATTCTTTTTGGGTATCAGCCCAATCTTCCTTCGACCACTTCTCTAATCGTTTGCGTCCCCGTTCAATTTCTTGAGCCGTAATGTTGCCGCTGTCGACGAGGTATTTTTCATACTCTGTTTGTTTTGGGGAATTCAATCCCTCGAAAAACTGTTTGTCTTTCATTTTTTTCTGACCTTGCAGGTGTTTAATCGTATTGTCGATGGTCTCGATCAGTTCGCGCGTATTTTCCAATTCTCGAGCGAGCAGCTTGCGATGCGAATGGAGGGCCGCTATTTGGCTAAAATCGTCCTTCTTGATGATTTGCCGTATCTTGTTCAGCTCCATCCCCAACTTTCGAAAAAAGAGGATCTGCTGCAATTGTAGAAGCTGTGCTTCTTCATAATGCCTGTACCCATTCGCGCCGATGTAGGCGGGCTTCAGAAGATCCACTTCATCATAATAATGAAGCGTTCTGACGCTCACTCCCGAAATGTTGGCTAATTTTCGAACTGTATAAACCATTTTTTACCCCACTAAAATCCCTATGATTTTAAAGGAATGGCCAGAATATAAGCTATGACGTTGCGTGAGGGTCTAGATATAAAAAAATGAATATAGGAACCCCCAGATGTAAAGCGGCTTTACATCTGGGGGGTTTTAGAATTTTCGTCCGATTTCTAGCCCAGCAAAATAGGACTGGAATTCGGATCCAAATTCACCTTGGAAATCCAAAGATACATACAGAAAAAATTTGCTATGTGGGATCTGTAGGCAACGGAGAAAGTTCTGTGGCTTGGGCTGAAATTGAAACCAAGGCCGAATAAGCCTTGCTCGCATCCCCGCCAATAATGGCATATTCTGCAAACCCTGACGCAGCATTTAATAAACAAAACGCAATTCCAAATATTCGACGCATTGTTCCCTCTCGAACAGTTTTCAAAAGATCCAAGATAGAGACAGAAAAAATACTTGTCAAAAGAAGAAGCCCCCAATCTGGATCACTGGGGGCATGAAGGTCTAAGCGTTTGCCGTCGCTTCAGCAGGTTTTTTAGCGGCAGCGAGCTTGTCGTGGATCGCTTTTTCGATTTCACCAGCAAGCTTTGGATTGCTCTTCAGCTCTTCGCGCGCCGCTTCCCGACCCTGGCCGAGACGGTTTGTTAGGTAGCTGAACCAAGTTCCTTTTTTCTCAACGATGCCCTGTTCGACTCCAGCATCAATCAGAGCGCCGCAGTGGGAAATCCCCTCATTGAAGAGAATGTCGAATTCGGCAGCTTGGAATGGAGGAGCGCATTTGTTCTTCACCACTTTGACTTTGACGCGAGACCCGATATCGGTAGCATTTTCGCCGCTTCCTTTGATTCCAGTCATGCGACGGATGTCGAGGCGGATGGATGAATAGAATTTAAGCGCTCTACCGCCCGTAGTTGTTTCTGGGTTGCCAAACATCACGCCGATCTTTTCGCGGATCTGGTTGATGAAGATGGCGCAGGTGTTGCTTCGGGCAAGTGTTGCTGTGAGTTTACGCAGAGCTTGCGACATCATGCGCGCTTGCAGGCCCATGAATTGATCGCCGATTTCGCCTTCAAGTTCTGATTTAGGAACAAGAGCTGCTACTGAATCGACCACGATGACATCGACCGCATTTGAACGGGCCAACATCTCGGCGATATTTAGAGCTTCCTCGCCGTTGTCCGGCTGAGAAATCATCAAATCATCGATATTGACGCCGATTTTGGCGGCGTATGCTGGATCGAGCGCGTGTTCTGCGTCGATGTAGGCTGCAAGGCCGCCTGTTTTTTGCGCATTGGCGACGATGTGGAGGGCAAGGGTCGATTTACCTGACGATTCCGGGCCAAAAATTTCGACGATACGGCCTCTTGGAACGCCGCCGATGCCAAGCGCGATGTCGAGTGAAATGGCGCCAGTTTTAATGACGCTAAGGCCTTGGGCGGACGCGTGTTTGCCTAGTGCCATAATAGCCCCATCGCCAAATTGCTTTTGGATGTGGGAAATGGCCAGTTCTAAAGCCTTTTTCTTGGCTGTATCGGGTTGTTGCTGAGACATAAATTCCTCCTGGATTGATTGAATTATACGATGTTCGGAATTTTTCTTCTCGTCAAGCGAGAAAAAATATGGTTCAATGCCGAAAAAGGAGCAAAATGATCTTAGCGGGCGATATTGGCGGCACGAACACACGTCTTGCTCTCTTTGAACATGGCAAAAGAGTAGGCGAAGAAAAAAAATATCCTAGTCAAAAGTACGACAGCCTGGAAGCCATCGTGCATGAATTCTTACAGGGAAAAAAGGTCGAAAAAGCTTGTTTCGGCGTGGCCGGCCCCGTTCGAAATGGTAAAGCCAAGATCACGAATCTTTCATGGACGATTGATGCGGCTAAACTGGGAGTCGCGAAGGTCGCATTATTGAATGATTTGGAAGCGAATGCTCACGGCTTAAGAGCTTTGAAGAAAGATGAGCTTTTCCTTTTCCATGAAGGGCAAAAACAGACAGGCAATCAGGCGCTTATCGCAGCAGGGACGGGTCTTGGCGAAGCGGGTCTATTTTGGAATGGGAAAGAGCACATCCCTTTTGCTTGCGAGGGAGGACATACCGATTTCGCCCCTCGGAATGCAAAAGAAGTTGAATTGTTTCTATATCTTTTGAAGAAGTTTGGCCATGTCTCCTATGAGCGGGTGGTGTCTGGGCCAGGCTTGCTTAGCATTTTCCATTTTTTAATCGACTCGGGGAAAGAAAAGCTGAGCCCAGATTTAAAAGCGGCCATGGGAAAGGGTGATCCAGCTAGGGTTGTTTCTGAATGGGGAACCCAAAATCAAGACAAAGCTTGCGTTCATGCGCTCGAATGGTTTATTTCGCTATATGGAGCTGAGGCAGGAAATATGGCCTTAAAATTTCTGGCTTTGGGCGGCTTTTATATTGGAGGAGGGATTGCGCCTCATCTGGTTGATAAAATGAAAAATGGAGCTTTTCATTCTTCTTTCACTGACAAAGGGCGGTTTAAAGAACTGCTTGCATCCATACCGATTTGGGTTGTGATGAATGATAATGCTGCTCTTCTCGGAGCCGCTTATTTTGCGGAAAAGCTATGAATCCAGAATTAGATCGAATCAAGGAACACCAAACCGTCGACATTGCCAGGCAGGTCCTTCCTTGGGAAAAATGGGGCCCGTATGTGACAGAGCGTGGCTGGGGCAGTGTGCGGGAAGACTATAGCGCGGATGGCGATGCTTGGAACTATTTTCCTCATGATCACGCCCGTATGCGCACTTATCGGCGCTGCGATGACGGGATTGCCGGGTTTTCCGATCGATTTGGCGTCGTCAACTTGGCTCATGCATTTTGGAATGGCGCCGACCCCATTTTGAAAGAACGTCTTTTCGGCCTTAATTGCTATGAAGGGAACCATGGCGAAGATGTCAAAGAAATCTATTATTACCTCGATGCGATCCCCTCTCATAGCTACATGAAATATCTATACAAGTATCCGCAGAAGGCCTTTCCATACAGCCAGCTCGTTGATGAGAATGGGCGCAGAGGCCCCAAGGATCGGGAATTCGAGCTCATCGATACGGGAATTTTTAACGAAAATCGGTATTTCGATATTTTTATCGAATACGCGAAAGCAGGGCCCGATGATCTTTGCGTGAAGATCGAAGCATTCAACCGCGGCCCCGATCCGGCGCCTTTGCATATTTTGCCCCAGGTCTGGTTTCGTAATAAATGGGCCTGGAAGGAAAAGAGGCTTAAAGAGCCCGAGATCAAGGTTTTATCGGACAACCCTCTTTGCCTAACAGTTGATGACAGCAATCTCCTCTCTCCTCGTTATCTGCTCTTTGATTATCGGTTAGGGTTAAGGCACTTGTATGCATCGGCTGGAGGAACTCCCCTTTTTACGAACAATGACACAAATCGGCAGGCGCTTTGGAATCAGCCGAATGATACGCCATTTGTAAAGGATGCGTTCCACCGGTATTTGATTCAAAACGAAAAAGGGGCCGTCAATCCCGCCAGAGTGGGCACCAAGGCTGCTATTTGGTATTTTTTCAAGGCGATCGATCCAGGAAAAAGCGTCACGATCCATCTTCGCTTGACCGATCAGGCTTTGGCCGATCCGCTCAAAGACGTTCCTTCCATTTTTGCAGAAAGAAAGAAAGAAGCCGATCTTTATTACGAAACGGTTCATCCCAAGAATGCGACCGCAGAAGAAAAAATGATCCAACGGCAAGCTTTGGCAGGGATGATCTGGAACAAGCAGATCTACATTTATGATGTCGGAGCCTGGCTGCAAGGAGATAATCCGAAAGATCCTCCGCCCGAATCGCATCGTTGGATCCGCAATTTTCACTGGCGCCACATTGTGTCATATCGAATTTTTTCGATGCCAGATAAGTGGGAATTTCCCTGGTTTGCCGCTTGGGATCTTACATTCCATTCTCTTGCCTTGTCGTTAATTGATATCGAGTTTGCTAAGAATCAGCTTTGGATGCTTTTATTCGACCAATTCCAGCACCCTAACGGATCGATTCCAGCATATGAATGGGAATTCAGCGACGTGAACCCTCCTGTACAAGCTTGGGCCGTGCTGAAAATGTTCGAATACGAAAAGAAAAAATACGGCCGGGAAGATTACACCTTTTTGGAAAAGTGTTTTCACAAGCTTCTTCTCAATTTTTCATGGTGGATCAATAAAGTCGATAGTTTGGGAAATAACGTTTTCGAGGGTGGATTTTTGGGGATGGACAATATCGGATTTGCCGACCGCTCTCAAAAACTGCCTCAAGGATTTTTGGTCGACCAAGCAGATGGAGCTGGATGGATCTCCCTATTATGTCTCAATTTAATGAGAATCGCGCTTACTTTGGCCAGAAAAAATCCGATTTATGAGGGATTGGGTACTAAATTCTTCCAGCACTTTATTTATGTCACGGCTGCCATGCGGAAAGGATATTGGCGCCCTTACGACATGTGGAACGAAGAGGATGGTTTTTTCTACAGCTTCATCCGATTCCCAGATGGAAGCGTGGACGAGATTAAAGTTCGCTCTCTTGTAGGTTTGATTCCATTTTTTGCATGCGATTTTTGGGACGAAGATGAACTCAGAAAATTTCCCAACTTTTACAACGCATATGAGTGGATGGTTCAGAAAAAAACAGATCTTACTTCAAAATGCATCCAATGCGTTCCTCATGAAACTGGCTCTCACCATCTTTTTGGCCTCCTAACAGCGCATGAGATAGAAAGATTTCTGCAAAATATCTGGGATCCAAAGGAATTCCGGTCTGAATATGGCCTTAGAAGCCTTTCTAAGTATCACCAAGCTCATCCAGCTGAATTGCACGGCCTCACGCTTTCCTATGAACCTGGAGAAGCTCTTGAAAAAATCAAAGGAGGGAACTCGAATTGGCGCGGGCCAATATGGTTCCCCATTAATTTCTTCCTTGTTGAGACCCTCTATCGGTTAGGACATGTTTTCAAAGACAGCATGAAAATCAAGGTCGAAGGCGAAGCGGAAGTGACGCTGACTCAAATGGCTGATTCATTTTCAGAGAGGCTTTTAAATATTTTTAAGAAAGACAAGCATGGCAATCGGGCCGTTTTCGGTGACTACGAAAAGTTTCAGAAGGACCCCCATTTCCAGGACTATTTATTCTTCCATGAACATTTCCATGGCGATAATGGGCGGGGTCTTGGCGCATCCCATCAATGCGGTTGGACAGGATTGATCGCCAATCTGATCCAAGAGCTTAGAGATTGACCGTATTTAGTTCAAAAAGCAGAGTTTTAGCTATCTCGCTGATGGGACAGGTAAGGCGAATAATGCCAGGCGCGTGATAAAACGCGCATACTTGGGGACCCACTTCAAACATGTTCGGGTCTTCGCAGTGAATGAAAATTTTCTTGCCGCTTGCAAGAGAAAGGCCCAATTCGACATGCGTCCCCTTTCCTCCCGGCAAAAGAACAAGGACGAAATCGGCGCTTAAAATGCCCTGAATTTCTAATATAGCAACTTCTTGGAGCCTTGATGCGCTCGTGTGTCTGACGCTTCCATGAGAAGTCCAATCATAAGTGATCTGATAACCCATCTTTTGCAGGTCGTCTCTCACCATATTGTGTGCGGGCATTCTATCAGTTGATGTGGCTATGTAATATTTCATCAATGTTAGGATAACAAGAAATGCTTAAAAAGCAAACAGGCTGGGGAAAACCCAGCCTGTCGAAAGATCAAGACAGATTAGATTTAGAAATCCAATCTGAATGTACCGGTTACGCCTTGTACATAGAGATTGCCATAAGGCAATGAGCTGTCTGTCAGCTGATGGAAAGATCTGAACATATTCTGATCAAAGAAGATTTGGAAGCCGTAGCCAGCCGCAAAATCTAAATACCAGTTATTGCAATCAATATAGGTGCCCCAGCCAAATCCAAGCTCAATATCCACGTGTCCTCTCAAAGTATTGATGTTGCTTTGTCTAGTGACAACTGGATCTGCTCCACTTGAGTGGGTTTCAGAATAGTTTGCTTTTGTGTATCGAGTGAACAATACATCGCCTTCAGCGTTTCCGTAGAATCTAAAGCCTGCACCCAAATTGTAGTTGGTGTCCATTCCAATTTCAGGACCTACAGCCCAAGAAAGAGTTCTTCCTTTAACAGTCGTTTCAAGATTGGTTCCAATCCCAAGATCGCCCAGGTTTGCAAACACTGCATGAACTTGTTGTCGTATCCAAGCAGCTCTTGCTCCGAAATATGGGTGGCAAGTTAGTTTTGTTCCTACGTAATTCCATCTTCCTAAGTCCAGCTGAAGAATATCCATCTTAAGATGCCAATCTTCATTGATCGTGCTAGCAAATACTGAGCTCGTAGAGAAGGGTAGTCCCCAATCAGCAACGATTTGGCCATCCCCTGAACGGGTAGCGCTCTTATTATGCGAGCTGTGGAACCAAGTGTACTCAAGGTGCAAATCCCAATTATCATAGTCGAAGTTGCCACCAAGACCTACTTTAAAGCCTGGCTTGAAGTTGAAATCCATATTGATGAATTCGCCATTAAAGCCAGTTACATCGCCCCCGACTGCAGCAACGTTGTTCTGAAAGCCCAATTCCATATTTTCTTGGATTGGCTGCCAGTAGATGAAGCTAGCATCTGCATAGATATCCCATGGGCATCTTGTTTGGATGCGTGCTGGGTAATTGTATGCTGCGTTCAATACAGGAGTTGGCCAAGCTGGGCAGCATGGGTCTCCTGGGCATACTTGCGTTGGTACGCTTGGCTGCGGGCAGTTTGGTTTAGGAGCACATTGCGCCAGATTTTGCGGTGCAGGTTTGCCAAATACAGATGTTGCAGCGAGAAGCGATGCAACCATCCAAGGCATTGTTTTTGTGAATACGTTTAGCATTTTTTGCTCTCCATTTTGGACGAAAATAGTTTGTTTTTATTTTTTTCGCTAAGACTGTCTGCGATTCGTTCCTAGACGTCAGTATCTCCAAATCATGCAGATTGTCAGCAGCGATTCAAAAATACAATGCAGATCTTAAACTCAATTTGAAAATTAAATCAAGTGAAATAGATTTCTCTTCCATCGTAACGAATCGGAGTCTTTCGCATTGACGATAGTATGATTTTTTTGTATCCTTTTCGCCTCAAAGAAAAAAATGAATCAATTAGAAAGCCAAATCGGAAGAAATATCTGCGTGCTTGCGAATGCATGCAAACTTTATCGGTATTGCCCTGATTGCGCTCTCCGCTTTTTGCGCATGTCGATGCAAGAGGGAGCTGTTTCCTTTTCGCAATTTGAAAAAGCCCTGTTAAAAGCGCAAAGAACATATTCTGAGAGTTTAGGATACATAAGAACGTTTTCTGAATCGGTTAGAAGAAAAATGTACGATATCCTGACAGACCGAACAGAGTATTTTCGCTTTAAAACGGTCATTCCTCTTTTTGATCGTGACATTGAAAACCTAGAAAAAGAGATGGACGAAAGAGGAGAACAAGCGAAAAGGCTTCAGCAGAGAATTCAAAACGGGATCGGCGATAAGGTAGAACAAAAAGCAGCGAGAGATCGCTTGCTGCTTGATAATAGCTATGCTGGCGCGAAGCTACAGAAAATTCGAGAATCAAGAGAACTATATGCCGTTCGAATACAAACAGTTCTTAACAGAGGTAATTTAAGAAGGGCTGAGCTCTTCAAGTCGTGCGCAGATTTGTCTGTTGAGGCTTTCAAGCAGTTTGAGGAATTGATTCAAGAGCGCGAAAAGATCAGAGCCGATTTCTTTTATGCCAACAACTGGACCCGCCTCCTTTTTGATTGCAAGGTTCAAGATGCTTTTGATGGAGTTTTAAGAACTATAGTTTCGCCTCCCAAAGGCTTGTGCAAATCAGTATGTGACGTCGTTAGATCTTTTTGCCGAAGGAGCCGTGTTCATTCTTGCATATAAGCCGACTCATCTGCAGGCGGCTCTTCAGTCCAAAAGAAGATAAGACCAATTTTTTCATGAGAAGATTTTGGTTTTATGGCACTTAAGGAAAGGCCCCAGAGATCGTCAATCATCTCTTCTTCATCGTCACCTTCCGGCTTGCCGAAATAAATCTGCGGCTTAGAGAAGAATGGATGTTCTTGCATCATACCTTCCCTTTAAAACCAATTGAATTGTGAATCAACTCATTTGTGAAAGAGGTTAAAAGTGAATTGCTTACGATATTTTCTTTTGGCAATAGCCAGATCTGTGATAAGTTTTCCCTAAATGTTTTTTAAGAAGGTGTTCATGTTCAGGTTATTTCTAATCTGCGTATTATTTCTTGCCGGTTGCCAAACTTCAAACCCGCCATCTATGGATCAGGTGGTTCGGGTTAATATTGGGTCTGACCCTCAATGTTTGGATCCTAGAAAGGCGCGTGATTTAACCTCTATTACTTTAGTGAACATGTTTTTTGAGGGGCTTATGCGCACTTCCAAAAACGGACAACCTGAAATGGCTCTAGCTGAAAACATTGAAGTATCCAGCGACGGGCTGCAGTACAGATTCCATTTACGCAAGTCATTTTGGTCGAATGGAGATCCAGTGACTTCATTTGATTTTGCTGAATGCTGGCGCACTATTTTAGATCCTCAATTCCCCACTGATATGGCATATCAGCTCTATGGCATCAAAAACGCGAGAAAAGCCAAGCAGGGCGAGATCAGCGTGGCTCAAGTAGGTATATTGACGCCGGATGCTCAAACCCTTGTTGTTGAACTCGAACATCCGATCCCCTATTTTCTCCAGCTTCTTACTTTACCTACCTTTTTGCCTGTTTCCCAAAAAATCGCGATTAAGGATCCAAATTGGGCCTTTCAGACGGACACATTTATCTGCAACGGTCCTTTCAAACTCAAAGAATGGGCCCACGGAGATCATGTCATCGCGATCAAAAATAATCGGTATTGGCAGGTAGATGAAGTCCAGCTTTCTAAGCTTGAGCTTGTCATGATGGGCAACGATACCGAAATTCAAATGTTCGAAGAAGGAAATCTCGATTGGGCGGGATCTCCATTGTCGACGATTCCTGTCGACTCGATTCGTTCTTTAAAATCGAAAAATGAACTTTGCATCAACCCCTTTTCCGCTACTTATTTCTTCCGCGTGAATACAACGGACCAGATTCAAGGGAAAAAAAATCCTCTCAGTTCTGCCTCCTTCCGTAAAGCTTTAGCTCTTGCAATCGACCGTCCTGGCATTACAGAAAATGTGCTTCAAGGAGGTCAAATTCCTGCTAAGGGACTAGTTCCGCCTGAGTTGGGATTGTCTGAAAAAGGGTATTTTAAAGACGATGCGGCGCAAGCTCAGTCGCTTCTTATGGATGCTTTGCTTACGCTCGATCTTACCTTGGACAAGCTTGAACCCATTCGTGTCAGTTTCGCAAGCTCTGAAAGGAATACGATCATTGCTCAAGCCATACAAAAGCAATGGGAGAAGAATCTAGGGATCAAGGTTGAGCTCGAGGCCGTTGAGCCTAAAACTTATTTCCAAAGAGTTTCGAACAAAGAATTCCAGCTCGCTGCCGGATCTTGGACTGCTGATTTCAGCGATCCGATCAACTTTTTAGAGGTGTTCAAATATAAAGACAAGAGCACGAATAATACCAACTGGGAAAGCAGCAAATTCGTCGATTTATTGAATCAGTCGGAGCTTTGCAAGGATATGAAAGAGCGGACTGGCATCTTGAGAGAAGCTGAACAAGTTCTTATGGACCAAATGCCGATCATTCCTGTCTTTCACTTTGCTTTGAATTATTTAAAACGGCCCGATCTGGAAGAAGTGGCTCTTTCCCCGCTTGGTAAAATCGACTTTCGCTGGGCTCATTTTTCAGAGAAGGCGGCGCAGTGATTCGATGAGGAGCGTAAGCTCCTCTTCGCTAGACGACGCATGGATCGAAATGCGGATTCGTTTAGCGCGCACCGTTGTATAAATATGCTTCGCTTCAAGCGCTTCATGAATCTTTTCAGCTTCAGGATGCTCGAAAACGATGATTCCCGATTGAGGCCCTTTTGCAATTGGAGTCAAGTCGATATTGGACAATTGCTTTTGCGTCATCTCAACGAGAGACGCGATTCGTGAATGGATTTTTTTCCATCCGATCTCTTTCATAGATTCGATTGAAGTGCCAAGACCTATAAACCCTATGATATCTCCAACACCTGTTTCAAAACGTTTCGCCCCTTCTGCAAATTCAAACTCTTCAGTGAGGGCATGTTTTAGAGGCTGATAGCTGCCCCATCCGATTCTAGGGACGTAGAGATCTGGAATGATTTCTTTACGGAAATATACAAACCCTGTTCCGATAGGCCCGAATAACCACTTTTGTCCGCCAGATGCGAGAAAATCGCAATCCCAAGTTTTTACATCGATGGGAATGACGCCGGCGGCTTGAATGGCATCGACAGAAAAGAGGATTTTTTTCTTTCTGCAGAGAGCTCCAATCCTTTCGAGATCATGCCGCCTGCCATCCCAAAAAGATACGGCTGAAACGGCAATCAAGCGCACATTGGATAGATCCATCGACTCCAATTGGTGAGAAAATGAAACGCCATTTTCGGGGGTGATCCCTTCTGTAATGACTCCTTTTTCTTCCAAGTTGTCCCATACATAACGATTCGAGGGATATTCGTCTGCCGGATAGAGGATGCGGTTCCCTTCTTTCCATCGGATGCTTCCAGCAATGAGCGATAGTCCGCTCGATGTGCTTTCAGTGAAGGCGATTTCTTCGCTAGAGGCGCCAATCAGTTCCGCAATGATTTTGCGGCTTTGCTTCAGATTTTCGATCCATTGGTCATCATGAAGTTCAAAAGGCGATCTTCCTTCTTCAACAAGTTCCTGCATTTTTTTTGCCGTTGGAGTGAGCAAAGGGCCCATTTTGGCATAGTTAAAATAGTGGATTTTTTGAATGCCAGGAAGTAATTTTCTTAGCTCATTCATGAGCCGCCCCTTCTTTTGGCAATTCGTTTCAGCGCGAGTTCAAAATCTTCTTTTTTCCATTTCAAAAAAGCTGCCTTGTCTTCATCAAAAGAGGCATAAGCTTTCAAATAACTGCGGTCCACAGCTGTTTTTCCATTTCCGAAATGGCAATGTTCGACCATCACTTCAGGAACATAGCGGCGGCCATCGATGGCATCGGCGATGCTTTCCCAAACATCATCGCAGAATGAATGGATTAGCCCTGTTGGAACCCACCATCCAAGAGCGCGGAGCAGCTCTCCGCCAAAAATAACAGCTCCATGAATCCTATGGTCTGTCCGCCAACCGTCGGCGGAATGGACTATGGTGTAATTATCTGCTTTGGAAAGGAGCAAAGTATCCCAACACGGAGTGCGAATCATGCTGTCATCGGAAATAAATCCATACCACGAACAATTCGGATAACGGGCAAACACCGTGTTCAATGCGGAGCAAACGCCTCGGTTGACTTCGCCTCTCAGAACAGACCAGCCGCATGGCAGACGCAAGTTGTCGTAACAGGGATTTTGGGATCCGTCGATATAGACAAGCCCTGGAGTGTTGCATCCGGCTTTTTCAATGCTGTCGAGTGTTTGCTGGGCCCGTTCAGGGCGGTCATAAGTTGGAAGTACCCACATACATGCAGAATATAACTGCCGGTAGTATGTGTAAAGTATTCTAGGGTATTAAACCGGTTTTTTGATCCCTGTTTCGCCTGGTTTCCAATTGACAGGGCAAAGGGTATCGTGCGTGGCTGAAAATTGGATTGCATCAATCACGCGCACGATCTCCTCCATACTTCTCCCAAAGGCTAAATTATTTGCTTGGCCGTATTGGATGATGAGATTTTCATCTATGATAAAGGTCCCTCGGAGAGATACTCCATTTGCCTGATCAAACACGCCAAATAATTTGGATAATTGTTGAGATTGGTCGGAAATCATGGTGAAAGGGACACCCTTCCCCTCTGAACGAAGGGTTGCGGCGAAAGCGGCGTGTATATAAATCGAATCGCACGATATGGTGATGACATCCACTTTGCGCTTCGAAAATTCATCGAGAATTTTTTGCAGCGCTCGCAGTTCAGTTGGGCATACTGCGCTAAAATCTAGAGGGTAGAAAAATAGCAAAGTGTAGCGCCCTTTCAGAGAGTCTTGAGTAATCGTTATCGGCTGGTTATTTAACAACCCATGCGCCTGAAATTGCGGACACTCTTTACCGACTATAATCATCTGAACCTATCTCAAAATCAATATGTAAAAGAATAGGAAATTGAAAGCGAGCAAGATAATTAAGAAAAATACACTCCTAAATATCGTGAGATAGGAGAGCGTGTATTCAAGTACTTCTGTTAACTGGGTGGTCTTTTGTTTTTTTCGGTAGTGTTGTAGGGCAAAAATCTGAATTAAGAATATTCCGCTCATAAATGCCATAAGAAGTACATAAAACGCATCGACCAGACTAAATGTTCCTGTAACTGGCGTAAAGGTCCGGATATAGTTCGAAAAAAACACGAGCGCAAGGGTGCTTCCGACGGCAAGTTCAATGATCTCTCTGGATTCAAAGACCATGTCGAGCAGAAGAGAGAGGAGGCCGATCATAAACATGAGAATGAGCGGCATAAAGATGATGATCCCCTCCTTCAACGAGCTGTGTTCGAAGGCAAATGAAAAAATCGTCCTTTCATAGGATACGGGTAATTTTTCTTTGGGAGGGTCGAAAGTGTCTTGAATATACCCATATTTTGTTGATTTTCCAATGTTCCGCCATCCTTCAGTAAAGGCACCTTTTGCAAGTTCAATCGAATCAGGGCTTGTTACGTAAAGGAGTTTGTTTGGATCGGCGGCCGGGTTAATCAGGATGAAGTCGAGCCGATGCTGATCTAAAGGGAAATGGCTATAGTCAAAGAATCCCTGGCATTGCAGTTCAATCTCATAGAGGACGAGTAGTTTGTCGCCATATTTTATTTCGCGAGGTTCTGTTTTAGATAGGATCACACCTTTTTCGAAACTAAATTTATCGATGATCGATTTGTCGACAGTTGCGGGATTGAAGTAAAACCAGACAGTTGCTTGAGCGATGAAGTGATTTTTCAACATATTGAATTCTGAAAAATCGTGCACTAAGATTCCTGTATCCACCGTCATATCCGACATAGATATCACCTGAGATTCAGGAATGGGTGTGATCGGCATTTCTGGGTCCAGGATTTTCCCTTTGTAGGCTGCGAATAGAAAGACGATTATGGTTATCGATATGGAGATGAATAGGGCGAAATATAGGACTGTATGATCTGTGAGACGCTCTAGCTGCTTTCTTTTCTTTCGAAAATAGATGTCAGTTAAGTCCATAATCCTTATAAATGAATTGGTTTTTCGCCCGGTTTCCAGTCAACTGGGCAAAGTTCGCCATGCTTTTGGGTGAACTGAACGGCATCAACCACTCTGAGTAATTCTTTGATGTTTCTCCCAATTGAGAAATTGTGGACGGCGGCATACTGAACAATTCCTCTGTTATCGACAATGAATGCACCCCTGAGCGAGCACCCATTTGTTTCGTCCAATACGCAGAAAGCCCTAGAAAGATCTTTGTGGATATCTGAAATCATCGGATAAGTGATCCCTTCGATCCCTCCCTGGCTTCTAGGGACATTCAGCCAAGCCATATGAGATTGGAGGGAGTCTACTGAAACGGAGACCACATCGACGTTTCTTTTTTTGAATTCATTCAGTTCGTCTTGGAGCGCGAGCATTTCGGTTGGGCATATCAAACTGAAATCTGATTGATAAAAGAAAAGAAGGAGATATTTTCCGTAAAAATCGAGAGAGTTAATCCGCTCGATCCGACCATTGATAATTGCATCGACAACAAATTCGGGAGAACGTTTTCCGATGATGCTAATTGACTGTTCCATTGACCCTCCTTTTGCAAGAGTCAAAATATTCGAGTCAATTGAAAATTTTTAAGCCCTTCCACATTGATAGACTTGCACAATATATCTAGCAGGAGTATGTGTAAAGCATGAAAGCGCTCTTCCTCTTTTTTCTTCCATTCATGGCTTGGGGATTAACAAGCGATGGAAGCATTCTTTTGCATAACGACACAACGATGATTTTAACGGCTGTGATTCAAGCATCCGACGGAACATTTTTAGGGCAGTTTTCTGTGCAGCCCGGCCAGCAAAAGAATTTTACAACGAACATGTCGCCAACCAGTTATCAAAGGCCTGGAACCCCAAATGTTTCAATCACCCCTTACACAGTGATTTGGCAATGTCCTTCTGAAGGGATATTTTCGATGTGCACAAACGTTTCTCCTGGCGCCTACGTGAAGGCGACGATATGCGACGGCTCACACTTCTGCTCGCCAAAGAAGAAAATCGAAAAGCAAGCACCCGCCTCGAGATTGCAAAAAGTAAAATGACATAAGAATCTACCTCAAAAAATCGATCGCATACTGTACAATAGTTCTCGGTTTTTTAAAAAATGTTGAAAGAAATAATAAAAAAACGCTTTTTTTTTGCACGACACGGAGAAACAGACTGGAATAGTCGACATCTCTGTCAAGGACAGCAAGATATACCGCTCAATGAAAAGGGAATATTAGAAGCACAAAGGCTCGTTTCAGAATCTAGACATTTAGACATCCCGTGTATCGTCTCCAGTTCTCTTATGCGTGCGATACAAACAGCCAAAGCGATTCAAGAAGCGCACCCTCGCGCAACCTTTCATGTGGTTCCAGAGCTTGCGGAGCGTTGTTGGGGCGGCCTAGAAGGGATGCCAAGCGAAGAGATGTACGCAATCGAAAAATTAGAAGAACAAAATCCTCTATATATTGTTCAACATGGGGCCGAGTCTAGGGTAAATTTTCACCGAAGAGTGCGATACGGAATGTCTCTGGCTCAGTCATATCATGATCATCCCTTCATCGTAAGTCACGGCCGAGTTTTTCTTGAGCTATGTTTTATTTTAGGGCTCCCTCCCATCCGTCAAATTCCTAGTTGTAAGATATTTGAAATAGTTCCTGTTTCTAATAAATGGGTTCTTAACCAATAGAGTATTTGCATTAGCATTTCAGCATAACTCTGAATGAGCTTGCTATCATCTTTTAGAACAACCTGATTTCTTTGACTGGGATATCCCAAGTGTCTATTGGGAGAATCCCTTCGTAGAATTGTTCTTTGAAGCCCACGCCGATCGTCATTATGTCTGGAACCGTGGCTAAAAAACGGTCGTAAAAACCTTTCCCGTACCCAAGCCTGAAATGCTTCCGGTCGAAGGCAAGGCCTGGCACCAGAATGCAATCGATTTCTGAAAACGGCACATGGATCAATGCCTCAAATTCATACGGAACTAGGTAAAGTCGGTTTTGAGCTTTTAGATGTTCATTCAAGAGAGTGAGATCAATTTCGGAGCCGAATGGAGAAAAGGAGAGGATCCGCCCAGCTTCTTTAAAGCTTTCTAATGCAAGCTTAGCGGCTTCAATCCTTCTTTTTTGCGGGATTGCTTTGCGCTTTTCAAGCAAAAGCTTCCGAAGTTCACTCTTCTGGATCAACAGGCTTTCCCTTTTGATAATTGATCTTTCTTATAAAGGCTCCTTTTTCATCAAACAGAGTGGCAAGTCCATTTCCATTCGATACGGATGAAACCGGTTCCTTTTTTTGAAGTTTATAATATTGGCCGGAAATCAGGCGCCCGTCTTCATATTCTTCATAAAGCATAAGACTTCCGTCGCGGTACCAAGCAAGCGATGGGCCGACTCGCTGGTTGCGGCTATATTCTCTTTGGCTTTGGAGCTGTCCATTATTGTACCAAGTCTTCACGCAGCCGTGAATCCGGCTTTCATTCCACTGAATCGATAATTTTGGACATGGAGAGGCCCCTTCAACCTCTGAAGGACGGTAATATTCGAGTTCTTCGCCTTGCTTCAGCCCATTTTTGGCGAAAAATGTTCTGATTAGCTCTCCTTGCTGGTTGAATTTACGGACAGACCCTTCTGGAAGACCCACTCGGTATTCAATAAGCGACATCCCATCTTCTTCAAAGCGGGCAGCATAACCGCTTCCATCGACGATTTGGGCGATCTGTTCTCCCCTTTTGTTGAAATAGGAGCCCTGTCGAAGCCGATCATCTGAATGATCTTCGACCCAACATGCCCCGCCTTCTTCGAAGAAACCAAGGCTTTCGCCTTCTTTCAGCCCCCGTTTATAGGCTGTTTTGGATTTCATTTTTCCGTTGGGCCAATACTCAATTAGATTTCCTTCAAGTTTGCCTTTTGCGAAGGGCGCTTCCCTCTGAACTTGCTCATTCGGATAGTAGTAAATGCTCTTCCCTTGGAGAACTCCTTTTTCATAAGGAATAGATGCGATGAGATGGCCTTGTTCATCCCAAACATGGCTAATCGAATCGAAAACCCAATCCTCTTGGCTTCCAGTCGCTAGATCTGCCGTTCCCCCAATCACTTTTGCTTCGATTTTTAATTGGCCGTTCGGAAACCACTCGCGATAACTTCCGTTGGCCCTCATTTCTTCTGCCTCTAAATATTGGTGGACTAAACCATTTGGATGATAGGTCGTAAGGCGGGAGCGGTTTTTCCCCTCGTTTTTGTAAACGCGAAGCACCTTTTTATATGGCTGAGATGTGAGAAAATCAACGGTTTGAAAACTGACAAGCCGGTCGGGATTGCTGATGGTTTCTGTAAGGCCATTTCGATCTTGGATTTGAATCAAGGAGAGAGTGTCGACGGTCGCTGTATGGTGGCATCCTGCAGCAATAGCTAAGAGAAGAATCAAAAGCCGTTTCATGGTTTGGTAAATTCCCGTTTGATGAGATCCATCTCGACTTCAAACACTTCAGTATGAAGCGGGGTCTCTAGTTTTTTGAGGCGAAAATCTTTGATCAAAATCTGAGGCGCATGCTCATTTGGCAAATTCTCTTCAATAGGCAGATCTTCGATCAAGGAAAGAATCTGTTTCAAGTCGGATTCATCCATTTGAACCGGATGGCGGATGCGCTCTTGCACTTCTTTCATCTCTTTTGAAGTCTCTATCTTTTCCTCTTGAAAAGCCAATTTGTTTTCGTTGATGAACCGGATCCTTTCTTGAAACGCTGCCGATTCAGGTAGTGCTGGATGGTGAAGAAGCGATTCCAGTCTCTGTTTTTCAGC
The DNA here is from genome assembly GCA_019694475.1 of Parachlamydiales bacterium. Taxonomy (GTDB): domain Bacteria; phylum Chlamydiota; class Chlamydiia; order Chlamydiales; family SM23-39; genus REEB52. The sequence continues at coordinate 25,157 of JAIBBX010000004.1, read as the reverse complement.
AAGCAAAAGAGGAAACGATTCAATCGTTTGATCGATGAAATATGGGTTTGCATCCGAATAACGACGGATGAAACGTTCTTTTCTTCCTTTTCTTTCTAAAGCTTGCCTTTCTTTTTTTGCAGCATTAGCAAAGCGCGCTTCAAGATCTTGAGCTCGAGCTGATTCTTGAGATAGAAAAAAACTAGCGCCGAGCAAAGGCAATGCAATCAAAATAAAAAAGAATAGAGGGCGCATCTGCATGAAAAAAAGCTGGCCGCATTTTTTAAGGAACATAAGGACTCCTATTCTTTAGGAAGAAGGAGGTGCGGTAGCCGTCGTGCAATACTTCCCATGTGATCTCTAGGTTGGGGTTCACCATTGCATCGCCTTCTCTAAGAGCCTCATGAAATCTTCGCGCGTTCATCATGCTCTTAAAGCGGAATTCCAGTTCTGCTTTTGCCAAATACGGATCTTTTTCAGATCGGTTGGTTGGGAATTTGACGAGCTGCACTCTGAATTCTTGGATATCGATCGGGTCGCCCTCCTGCTTCATCTCTTTTAAAAGCGGGTGGGAAGAGAGCCAGGAAAGAACTTCAGTCACCTTTGGCGCCTGAAGAATGTACGGATACTCTTGATTATTTTTTTCAATGGCATCAATCCATTGATCGATTTGTTCTTCCACGCTGCCGTCAGCGATCAAATTTTTACGCAAAGGAGTTTGGATTGCATGCAGCATCTGTTCTTTGCTTTTTTTTGCTGCCTGCATTCCGAGCCCTGCCAATGTTGCGCTAATCGCAATAGAGCTGGCGATAAGGATCAATGCAATACGTCCCATTCGAGTCCAATTGCGCTCGGGAAAGAATTCCTCTCTTCGCAGCTGAAGAGCCTTTTTTTGTGTTTGCTCGATGCATAACCCGAGGCTGATTGCAGATTTTTGCTCTTCTATCGACAAAGGCCACTCGGCATCCGAAAAATCGGCCAAAAATTCTCTCAAATGAATAAATGCATCAGATCTTCCTGTAAAAAGAATCGGCTTGTTCAATCCGCGCGAAAATGAATAATCGATTTTGGCAATCTCTTGCTTCAACGCATTCAGCTCATTTGATAAATGGGGGTTGAGCTGAGATTTTAGAAGAAGAAGATCGATCTGCTTCGCCGCTCCTTCGATTTCATTTTTTAACAAGATCCGTTTTCGGTCCTCATATAAAGCTCCTAAAAGCTCTTCGATGCCCGTGGGTATCGCGTGCGCTTTTTTTAGCTGCCCATTTTCCATGTAGGCGCAAGTGATCACGCTAGAGCCGAGATCAATGATCAAAGCTTCATTGAGTTTTGGAAATTTCCAGCGGAAAAAATGACAAAGAGCTGAAGGAATCGTGCTGACAATATCCGGATCAATCTCGATTTTTTTGAGATCGTCTAAGTGTTTTTTTAAAGCTTCTCGAGGGACTGTGAATAAAAGAGCTTCCGCTTTTCCTTTTTCTTTCTTTTCAACCAAAGGGACGGTAATGACTTCGCCCGGTTTAAAATGACTGAGCGCCTCTGATTGAAAGGCGATCGCTTTTTCGACATGTTTTTGACTGGAAATTTTTACATCGAGCTGCCGAACTAAAAAATCTTTTGGCGATAGGCCGCTTACCACTTTCCCTGCAAAATTTTCAATGTAAAGCCGCTTTACATTTGGGAAAGAAAGGGCCTCTTGATTCTCATCTTCAGCAGTAAGGAGGGCGGTTTTATTCCAATCCAGCACAATTCCCTTTTGGGTCTTTCGAATACGGCTGATTCGAAGAAAGGGATAGTCGAGGTGGACGCCGAGGATATGCATGGTACCTTCTAAAAGGATCCAGTTTACAGTACATGACGAAAATAGGAAATACCCTTAATATAGTGCTGATGAATTTGGCCTATATTGTAAATCTTCTTTTTACCAGTTACACGGTGCTCCTATTCCTAAGGATCATCAGTTCCTGGTTTCCAGCTTGGCAAGGGCATAACTTTGTCCGTTTCGTCGCGTTTTATACCGACCCATATCTAAATGTTTTCCGCCGCATCCTGCCGCCTCTTGGCGGGGTTTTAGACATTAGCCCTATCCTGGCCTTTTTTGCGCTGCGTCTTTTAGAAATGATCATCCTAAGTTTTCTCCCATGACAGAACCATTTTTCATCGGCAAAGCCAAGCTGCCCAATAAAGTTCTTTACGCCCCTCTTGCCGGCTGCTCCGATTTGCCCTTCCGTAAAATGTCCTGCCGATACAGGCCAGGAATCGTCTATTGCGAAATGGTCAAAATCGATGCCTTGATCCGCCACGATTCCAACACCTATCGGATGCTCGATTATGAACCTGATATGCATCCGATTGGGGCCCAGCTTTGCGGGAGCAAGCCCAAAATCGCAGCAGAAGCTGCCCGCATCGTAGAGGATTTGGGGTTTGACGTGATCGACTTTAACTGTGGCTGCCCTGTTGATAAGGTCACCAAAGACGGAAGCGGTTCGGGGATGCTCAAAACTCCCAATTTAATCGGAGAGGTCATCTCCTCGATTGTTGCTGCGGTGAAGGTCCCGGTAACAGTCAAAATCCGGGCGGGCTGGGACGATGAACACATCAATGCCGTTGAAATCACTCAAATAGCCGAAAAAGCTGGAGCTAAGGCAATCACGATCCATGGAAGAACCAGGGAGCAAGGCTACAAAGGCAAGGCTAATTGGGATCACATCAAGGCATGCAAAGAGGTCGCTAAAAATATTCTAGTAATCGGGAATGGCGATGTTTTCGATGCCCAAAGCGCGCTCCAAATCTTTGAATATACTCAATGCGATGCTGTACTGGTTGCTCGCGGAACCATGGGCCAGCCTTGGATCGCGGAGGATATCCTTAGAGCCCTCGACGGCTTGCCACCCATCTATCGCACCGTTGCCGACCTCAAAAGAAGCCTTTTTGAACATTTCGATTGTATCCTCAAATACCAGCCAGAAAGGCAATCGATGCTCGATATGCGAAGAGTCGGATGCTGGTATCTAAAACGGCTGTCGGGAGTAAAAGAGTTGCGCATCCAGCTCAATCGCTCTGCCAGCACTTCGGAAGTCTTCCAGCATCTGGAAGCTTTTCCTTGGGAAGCAATCCAAATGTCCCAAGAACCGATATTCGCCGATTTGTGAGCCGTGATATCGACCTACTAACCAACTTGACTTGCTGTTGTACAAATGCGTATCTTGGTTTGAATGCAAGAGATCCATATTTTTGTCAGCGGCGTAGTTCAAGGGGTTGGTTTTCGGGCGGCTGTGAAAAGACATGCCTTGCTTCACAATATCAAAGGATATGTCCGCAATTTACCTGACGGCCGTGTCGAGATTTGTGCACAAGGACGCGGAGATCAGATCAATCAGTTCATCCACACCGTTCAAGCAAAGCCAGGGGCAGGTTCTATCTCTGCCGTAGAGACTAAATTCAAACCTATGAGCGAAACATATAGCTCATTTGAAGTGCGTTGACAAAAGGTCTGTTTTCTGCCATTTATGAAGTATGGTTTTTCTATTTCTTGTATTTATTGCGGTTTGGTTTTTTATCCTGTTTCGTTTTCAAAAAACGGCCATGATTTTTGGGATCATCAATCTCATTTTGCTGATCCTCATGCTCATGCACCACGCCACAGACACATTGAAAGTAAGGCTTTGAATGGAGAAATTTTTGCGGTTTGCGAATGCTCTTTTCATCCTTGTCTTTGTAGGGATGCTCGCATCGGGGTATTATGAGCAGATTTTCCATCATGAGCAGCCATGTCCGCTCTGTAGACTTCAAAGACTTGCCATGTTTGGAATTTCATTAGGGCTCTTCTTAAACTTGAGAAATGGAATCAATCACAAGCATTATGGGTTTTCGCTCTTTTTTGCTCTTTTCGGGGGTACTGTTTCTTTAAGACAGATGGCTCTTCACGCTTGCCCCGGATTTCCGGTTTTCGGAATTCCCGTATGGGGCTTGAGTCTTTATACTTGGGCATTTTTGGCTTTCGCGATTTCAATCCTTGCGATCGCCATCCTTTTGATCCTACATCCCAAAGAAATGCCCTCTTCAAGCATGAATTGGTTCGAATGGTTAGCCGCGATTTGTATTCTCATCTTGCTCTGCGCAAACGCCGCAACTTCTTTTTACTACTGCGGGTACGGCCCTTGCCAAGATGTACCTTGGCCTCAGCCTCCATCAGTCCCCTAAATCTTTTTTGAGCCGTTCTTCGAAAATCTTTTCAAGCCTGTCGATATTGGCTTGGGTTTCTTTTACCTCGCCCCTTTCCGTTCTTTTCTTTTTCTTTTTCAGCCACTCGATGAAGAGTTCATTCTCCAAAATTTTGGCTCCTGCGGATTTCGCATGCATTCTAAGACCTCGGTCGTTTGTGACGACGGTGATTTGCTTAGGGCTTTTGGAGACGCGAATTTTTTCTACGATGTATTCGTCAGCGCTTTGACCTTTCGGCGCATAGGCAACTATGAGAGGGCTTGGATAGGAAAGGCCGCTTTCTTCATCTCTGCGGTGAGCCCCATCGAAAACAAGCATTCCCGATATTTTTTTTGCAGCAAACCGTTTTTGTAGATAGTGAATCACCTTTTCTCTCATCTTTTGAAGACTGTCTTTGGTATGGATGAGGCTGAAGATCACATTGTAACCGTCGATCAGATAGATCATCAGGTTTCCATGAGCGATTCAAGAGAGGGGAGGATTTTATCTAGGGCTTTGCGCCTGTGTGAAATCCTGTTTTTGACCGATTCGCCTATTTCGGCAAACGTTTTGCTATAGCCATGTTTTACAAATAAAGGGTCGTAGCCGAACCCGCTGCCGCCCCTTTCTTTGGCAAGAAGGAGTCCTTCGCAAGTTCCTCGGACGCATTTTTTTATCCCCTGAGGCGAGGCCAAAGCAATCACGCATTCAAAAAAGGCTTGCCGGTCATCGTCCATGAGATGCTGCATTTCATCGAGTAACTTTTTTCGATTCTCAACGTCTGTGGCATCATTGCCTGCGTAACGAGCAGAATAGACTCCAGGCGCGCCATTCAATGCTGGCACAACAAGGCCAGAATCGTCGGCGATGACCCACCGTCCCAAAGTTTTTGCCGCATGATCCGCCTTCAAGCTTGCGTTTTCCTCAAAGGTCTTTCCCGTCTCTTCAGGGGGAACGTAATTGGGGAAATCGCAAAGGCTTAAAATGTCAAAACGGCCTAAAGGCTTAAGCATGTTTCTAAATTCACGTACCTTGTGGACGTTGGTGCTGGCGATGACTAATTCAATTGGAGAGGATGACATAAAATTTCTCGTTATCCTCTCACAATAGTGGATCTATTTTTTCTGATCAAAATAATTGTCGATATCGGTGATCGTAAAGCTTTCCCCTTGGAAATCGAATTTCTCACCGATTGTTTTCCCATTCATCGCCTGAGCCAGCTTAGACTGGAAGGAGAGAATGTGTTTTTCGGGATCGGCATCCCACGGCCCAAGAAGAGTAAAGCGTAGATGCTCTCCCTTCGAGTCGCGGCAATGGACAACTGCGCCGATTCCCACCTCGTCGGCTTTTACATCATCTGGGGTGATGATGCGAGCCTGATTGATCTGATCAGAAAGGAATTTGAGCTCCGACTGCAGACGATCGCGTCTTTCGAGAGCCGCTTTGAATTCAGCGTTTTCTCTAAGGTCGCCATGGGATCTTGCAACTTCGATCTCTTTCGCGTTGTTGACCGTTTCAACAGTCGCGATCTGCTGCATCCGCAGCTGCGTTTTCTGATAGCCTTCTTGCGTGGTCCAAATGACATTTTCTTCATCCACTACACGGTCTTTATCTTTTCTGAGCCGCGCTAGAGATGGATGGACCACCTCTCCAAGCGAATGGAGGATCTTGATATCGTGGTCGGTCAGGGTATTGCACTTCGTGGCCAGAAGGAGATATTCTTTTACCTCCTCTAGGCTCGAATGATCCATGATGTCGCGGACGATCTTGTATCGATCGGAGGTGATCAATGAAATCACTTTTTTCGCAAGATCGCGGTGCTGCGGTTTCTTTTCCAAGAAATCTAAAATGATGAGCAAGCCTTCGAAAAACCGGTTTTTGCCAGATGGATCGGAGAAAGGCAGTTTTGTTTTTTTGTCGATAATTTTTTGGAAGTACCAAATGAATACTTCTGGGAATGAAAGAGGATGGATCAAAAGCGAATTGAGTTTTTGCTTTAAAACATCTTTTGTTTGAGGCGCATCCAACTCGCCCAAAATGAAATCTCTGAGCAGGTTTTGATCGACTGTAAAAAGAAGATCTAAATAGACATCGACCCAATCTTTCCGCGTTTTTTTGATCTCCTGCAGAGCCCTTTTTTGGAATCCCATCACGCTGATGGAGCGGACGATGTCGGCGGAATTGTGCATTGCTGCAATGAGCGCATGAATGTCTTGAGTCATTTTAGGAACATTCAGGTCTTCCAGGAAGAAAAGGACCTGCAATTTCTGGCTGTCATTCAGCTGTTCTTGAGTTAGCACCTCTTTGAAACGAGTTTCCAAAGAAGCTTTGAACTCTGCATTCTTCAGAGTCTCTGGGAAATCGCGCAAGAAGGTGTAGACCATCTGAATCGTTGCATTGACGCTTGGCTTCGTCTCGAGCGCTTTGTGCAGCGCCACTTCGTGAGGGACTTCCTCTTCCAAAAGGCGGAATGGGTCTTTCAGCTCTTTCGGGCATTCTATTTTCGTGTCTTTTTTCAGCTTCGCTCTAGCTGTTTGCCACCAGCGGTTCCAATCATCTGCCGGAATTACGAGATCGGAAAGCTCTTCTTTGATTTCGGCTGCTGTTTTAGGTCCTAGGTCCTTCAATAAGAGCCGGATGATTTCGCTAGGGTTGTCGCGCGCCTCTTTCTCCAGCGCATCTGGATTGCCAAATCTTCTGGAATAAAAATGGTCGGGCGTAAGCGGGAGGAGGGTTTTAAAGGCCTTTTCAAAAGATAAATGCTGCACGCCAATCACATATTCAAGCTCGAGAGAAAGCTCTTCTCTGACGAGCGACAGGTCTACAATCTCCCCGGTTCCCCATCCTCCTGTGTGGAAGACGAAATTCCCTTTTTTCATATGAGTCAGAAGTTCGAAATTGCGGATGGCTCCCTGAAACCTTTCTCGATTTCTAAGGCCGATGAGTCGCAGCTTTTCTGAAAATAGGGGGTCATTTCCATATTGGTTGCGCAGATATTCTGTGGCTAAATCAGCAAGCTCTTCGCTGTTGGTTGTTTGCAAGTCGAACACGAGCCTCAAGGCTCTATGAGCTTGACCAGCGTCTTTCAGCATTCTCCAAAGAGGCAAGATTCTTTCGACGTGAAGGCCGAAAGATTTTGACAGGTCAGAAGCCTTGATGTTTTCCAGTACAGCTACAATCTCTTCTCCATCGGGCTGATCCCCGTAGCAATACTCTTCCCAGATCTTCAAGAAACCTGGGTAATCGTTATTTTGTATCCGCTCGCGAAAGTCTTTTAGATAAGCTGTATCTTTCATGTTCATTCCAAAAAAATTGCTAAACTACTCGTAGAGAGTATAGAGGCAAGCAAAATAATGTTCAAATTCTTGTCGCGAGATGGGCGGAAAATCTTTGCGCCCTTACCTTTAACGGCATAAAGTTTAATATTTATTGAAGATTTAGTTAGGGGGTAATAAAATGCATCCCCTTATGACAAGCATACGGCAATTATTAGAAAGGCATGTCGAGCAGAGATTTGCTAATCATTACTGGTTAGAGCAGTGTCTTGGCGGCGATGAAGAAGCTTTTCCTTACCGAGCGTCTGAATCCGCGGAAGGGACTGTTCTAAAACCTTTTTCCGCAGGCGAAGAAGTTGGGTCTCGAGTCAGTCCCGATGAAAGCGCCTCTTCTCATTTCATTGTAAATATTCCCATGAGGAGGCTTCCTTCGAATAGTTTGGATCATTCGAAAATCCGACACCTTTTTGATCTGATTCGAGATCAATCTTTCGGCCGAACATCCCGCATTTCTGCTGAGCAAGTCAAAAAACGTTTAGCCGTAGTATTGGGAATCAATCAAATCCATTCCTTAGATCCGGCTCTGAATAGGAATTTCAAGGATTTTATCCGTACTGTCCCTTTGATTGGAGATGTGGCGAATCGGGTGATTGGGTTTTTCTGGAGGCCCATTTGGCGCAGAGACATAGGCGTAAAGCCGGAAGATGCGATGAATCAGAACCAATGGGAATTATTGAAAAAAAGGCTATTGCCTGCTGAAAAAGCGTTCTTATTATTAAAAGCTTTGTCTCCAGAAAATGCTGCCAAGGTGCGAAAAACTTATGAACAGCCAGGAGGGCTTCATCCTTCAATCGTCGATCAGGTTCCTTATCAAAGAATCCGAGAACAAATCAAGAATTCTGGAGCTACCCGGACCTATGTTTCCCAGCTCCAAGAAGATGCTCCGGATGCATCCATTTACTTTACTACCATGGATGCAGATTTTTCCGATTTAAGGGCGGGCACTCGCAAAGGAATTTTTTCTCGGCTCGAAGAGCTTATTGAAGAGGAAGAGAGTCCATCGATTGCGAGCCTGGGCTATAGTCTGGATGAGCAAGAGAAGATTATCCTCAGGCTCGCGGTAAAAATAGACATGGCGGTTCGCGCCACAATGCCCATGCCCTATTTCCCAGAGCCTTTTACGGCCTATAAAGTGCGCCGCCCGAATCAACCGGCTTTTTTGCATAAGATCTCATTTTTAGGGCGCGGAAACGGGTTGGAATCGCGCCGATTCATACAAAATGGAGAAAAGTGGTTTACGGACGGAGCTGTTTTAAAAGCCGACGGAGGGTTAGTCACCGATGCTCCAGGCAGAATGAAAACAGAATACAATCAAAAATTCGAAACCTTAACCCTTGCAATTTTGAAAAACAAGAGAACCCTTCAGGCGCTCCGATCGCGTGTGATCCAAAGCCATGCCTTTCCCAAACAATGGGCGGATATTTTCTATGCAGGGCTTCCCTTTTCTTGCCCTCGGGTGACTGATGCAACAACTCCCATGATGCACATTTTTGCAGTTTTTGATCCGATTTCCAGGATGTTTGCTAAAGATCGATATACATCCGCAGTTTTTGATGAAGAGATGGAAAATTATGAAAATCCATTAAGCGATGCGCAGAAAAATTTACTCGCAACTGCCCGAGCAAGGCTGCTTCAATTAAACATGAAAAAAGCAATGGTCGACTTGATCGAAGAAACTGCTAGGCGATCTGGCGCTGCAATCCATCAAATTCTTGCAGAAACAGCCGCTGAATTCGACTGATTCAGATAGGACAAATTCTCTCTTGCAAGAAAAATCTATAGAGCCCTACGCTTTGACCTTCATGGCACGCTTAGGATTCTTTCTTATTCCATTTGCACTTCTATCGCAAGAACCGTGCTGTTTCGATGAGCCGCCCGCTTGCCGGCTGTTCAAGGATCTGGAGATGGTGGAAAAAATCAATCAAGAGATCCATGCAAGTCTTCCGCTTGTCATCAATTATCAGCTGCAGGGCGGGTATTTTACAATGCCGTCGGCCCGCACGTTCAATGCAGGAATGTTCGGATTAGGATTTGCATACACCCCTCCCTATCACATCTGGGGCCTCGGATTTCAATTCTTCGACCATCTAGAGGCGACTGGCAACTACTGGATTTTTCGCCACAGGCCCGACGAAATTTTCGGCCATTTGGGATTTGGAGATTCGGCAGAAAGAGCAGCGAACCTCAAATTCATCCTTCTGCGAAAAGAGGACGGCTTCCCCTTTCTTCCTGATTTTGCTCTTGGATGGAATGATTTCATGGGCACTTGCCGCTTCGAATCTTTCTACGTAGCTGCGACAAAAGAGTTCATTCGATGGAATTTTGAGGCTACCCTCGGATGGGGCAACGGTCGAATCAAAGGTTTTTATGGAGGCGCAGCATGGACTCCTTTCCGCCGCTTAAATTCCTTTCTCAAGAACTTGACTGTGGCGGCCGAATACGACGCCAATGATTATAAACGGCATATTCATGAGCATCCTAGAGGGCGCCATGTGAAAAGCCGGATCAATGCCGGACTGCAATTCACTCTTTGGGATCTCATTCGCCTTTCGGGCAGCACCTTGCGCGGGGAAGAATTGGCGGGGAGCATTGCGCTCAATTACAACCTTGGCGCTTCAAAAGGCTTTATTGCTAAAACCAAAGACCCGGAGCCTTACTGCGCGCCAATCGATAGACAGCCTATCGGGCTTTTACGAAGCCGGCAGGAGCTGGCTCAAGAATTGGCTTATGCATTCCAAGAGCAAGGCTTTGATCTCTATGATCTTTACCTTGTTCCTGAAGATTGCGGGCGCGATAAGCTTTGGATGAAGCTGGTTAATGTCCGCTACCGCGAAGAAGAAGAAGTGCGTAGCCGCATCGAATATGTTTTGTCCGCTCTCGCCCCTTCAAATATCTGTGCGGCGACAGTCGTTACAGAAGCTGATGGCGTTCCCATTCAAGAATATCGATTCCGGCTTGAAGATTTAAGAAGATATGGGGAAGGGAAGCTAGGGGAAGATGAATTTCGGATCATTGCTCCTCCAAAAGAAGCCTCCTGGACCCCAAGCAAATATGATGCAGCGCATCTCTATCACAGACGCAAAGCGATTTGGATCCTTACTTTCCGTCCCTGGTTCCGTTCGTTTTTGGGCTCTAGCAGAGGGAAATTCAAATATGAAACCGGTTTCGCGCTGAATCCAGAAGGCTATCTCTTTGATGAAATCTACTACAACATCTGCGGGACTTATACCATCAAGTCGAGCACGGGCGATATCGAAGCGCAAGACTTTATCAATCCTTCAAGGCTCATCAATGTCAGGACCGATTCCATCCTCTACAATCAATCAAATACATGGCATATCGATCAGGCCTTTGTTCAAAAAAGCTGGAACATGGGCCAAGGATGGTTTTCTCGCATTGCACTCGGCTATTTTGAAATGGCTTACTCGGGCCTGGCTCTTGAAGCTCTCTATTTTCCAGTCAATGTCAACTGGGCAATCGGATTTCAGACTGCAGGGCTGTTGAAAAGAAGCTATTATGGCCTCGGATTTCAGCGAAAGGTTCGCAAACTCACTGACGATGGGCCAACCCATGTTCCCTACACAGGATTTCAATACTTTGTCGATTTCTACTATCAATACAAACCGCTTGCGCTCGATTTTAAAGTGAGCGCCGGGCAATTTTTGGCTCGCGATAAAGGGATCCGCGTCGAAGGCGGACGTACTTTTCAAAGCGGACTGCGAGTTGGTCTGTGGTACACTCTTACAAACGCCGAAGATAGGGTGAATGGAAGCCGCTACTACGATAAGGGGTTTTCGATCACGATGCCGCTCGATCTTTTCTTAAATAAATCGAGCCGCACTCGTATTGGTTATGCGATGTCCGCATGGCTTAGAGATTGCGGCGCCGTTGCTGCAACAGGTAAACAGTTGTATCCAACCCTTTTCTGGGAAAGATATAATTCCAAGCCTGTGTTCTATTGATTCTTGTTTTTTAAACTTTCTAAAAAAGCGTCCAATTTTGCATGGAGCTGGCGGATTTCCATCTCGGCTTTCAAATTTGTATAGTAGTCTTCTTCAGCTCTGAGGCGCTCTCTTTTTGCCAGGCGGTTCTGGGCCATCATGATGATCGGCGCTTGAACGGCCGCCATACAAGATAAGAAAAGATTGAGCAGTACAAATGGGAATGGGTCAAAGTGCTTTTTTAGCTCTTCTTGGATGTTGTAGGTAACCCAAATGGATACAAATACGACAAATAGAAAAACGAATCCCCAGCTGCCGACGAAAGGCGTTACTTTTTGCGAGACCTTTTCGCCAAAACTGAGCTCATTTTGATATTCGTCGTTGAAGCTATAAGGATAGTTGTCGTCTTGCTGCATGAGAAGACGTTGGATGTGTTCCGATTTGTTATCTCCCATCTCAAAAAGATTTTTGATGCTTTGGATGCGCACTTTGCGCAAATCTCCTCTGCATACATATCCATGGGAATCGTTTTTAGGGGCTATTTGCTTCAGCGCATCCAGCAAAGAAGGGCCCAAATTCTTAATGGGCAGCATTTCTTTTGTCTTATATTTTTTGTGACAAACTTCGCAGCGATAGTACTTTTCCCGCTTCTCGAAGACCTTCATGGACAAGATGTCTCTCATGAGGCTATCTCTACAGGAAAAACAAGATATCTTACAAAGAAAAAAATCTTATGCTTTAACAGGATTCAAAAGGCTGAGCTCTTCCGATGGAGTAAATTCCTCGGCGAGCTTTTGTTCTTCTTGCATGATCTCTTCTTTAGCAAGGAGAGCCTGACGGATCTGCTGCATCTCATTCGGCAATGCTTTTTCATCAGCGAGCGAAATCGTTTTTTGCGAAGTATTGTCGCTTAAGATGTACTTACATTGACAGATTTCGGCTACTGGAGAGCCTTCCATATTGAATTGAATGTCGAAGAATTTCTCGGGGTTTTCCCGATATAAATTGCGGACATATCTTGCCCCGCGCTTTGCAATCTGGGTCTCTGCCCAAATTCTCAATAATTCGATTCGAGATCGAATGGCTTTATGCTGGAAATGCTGTACAAATCCAAATGGCTTGATCGATACGCCTACCTGAACCATCTGCTCATGATTTTCTAGATTGAAGCTCAAGAATTTGCGGTTCACATTCTTATAAATCATCGCATCTTTGCGTCTTTCGCAAGACTGGATCATCATGAATTCAGTCTTAAAAGCCTGATTTCGATCATTAAACATAAATACCTTATATTAACTTTTTTGCTACTATTCTATATAAATTCTTATTTTTTATAAATAGAAGACATAATTTTAATTACATGGATTTAAGGTGCTGATATATAGCTGGATGTTGAGGTTCCCGTACCCCCAACTTTATGGCAAGTAATTTTTTTTGCCCATTTGCACCTACCTTATTTTCGATCGCATTTTCTAGGAGAAGGGGTTCTCGGACTTATAATATAGGGATTGCAATTTGCCTATGGCTTAGAGGAGGCTTACTGCCAACCCAAGAGGGTGTCTTAAACACCCTCTTAATGTAAAGCAGCTTTACATTTACGGTCCGTCAGCAGGGACGCAGCGGAAGGCTATTTGCTGGTCGGATTCAATATCTTTGGTAAAAACATAGCTCGATTGTCCTGGATTGATTGTCACTTCGATGGGTTTTAAGCCATGTGCTTTTGCATAGGCATTGATGTCTTTGTCCGGGACATTAGACAGATTTCCGTCATATTCATAGATATAATATTTTCCCGGTTTGAGGTCTGTTGCACAAACTGTCAAGGTTACTTTGCTTGGTTTTGGACGCTGATTCGACTTGTCTTGCATTTCTGGAATTTCATCATTTTTATTCGGGATGATGTGAATAGGGGAAGCTTCGGAAGATGCGGTTGATCCTTTGATGGCAATTCCATAATTTGCGTACTCATCTGCAAGCGAATAAATCGTTCCTCCTTTATCAAGAGGAATGTTGGCTTGCTCTCGGTTTTTTAAAAGTTGATCGACCGTCATGCTAAAAATATAAGGACTGTTTTTTGGGCCCTTTCCATAAAGACCGTTATCGCTGAATTGAATTGAAATAAGATTTCCTTTTGCGTCAGTTTTCACTCCAACTACGGTTACAATATGATCATAATCGGGCTGATAATCATCGGGGCCGAAAACTGATTTATTCATGTATACGCCCATAATTACCTGATTCCCGCTTTCTACCTGATTTTTGACCCAGTTTAAAAACGCATGAGGATCTACTTTATTTTCGTTGGGATATTCTTCGTATTTCAAATGCAGATATTTCGCTAGTGCAATATCAGATCCATCTCCAATCAATAGATTCTGCTGTTGTGCTTTATCTCCGGTCGCATAATAACGAGCGTCATATTGAGAAATATATTCTCCATTATTCAATGCAGCTGTGACAAAACTTGTTTCTCCGCAATAACCGCCATTTGCACCCCACTGATATCTTGGGGGAAGATCGTTTTGATAGCCATTGGATCCGTCCGTAGAAAATGTAAAGCCGCTATTCAATAGTATATTTGCAGCTTTAGGTAAAATTCTGTTGTCTTGGCAGCAAAGATCCAATAGTGACCAACAATTGTCTGGAGATCGCCAGCTGCTTAAATTTTGGATGCCCCCGATGTCTTGTAAAAGCTTTTGAAAAGCAGAAGGGTCAGAATTCATGTTTTTCAAATCTTGAATAATAACGTTTAACGAGTTTGAGGGGGAAATCTGCGGAGCTGTTGTCGTTAAAACTGAAAGCCTGCGGCGCGATGATCGGAAAGAGCTGGAGTTCCTGGTTTCTTCGGTTTTTTCATGATGATTTTTGGTCTTGCTTTTGTGGTGATGAGCGTGCTGATAATGGTTGGTTTTGTTTGTGTGGAGTTCTATTACTGCCATAATTACCCATTTTTATTACTTTTTATACCAATATTATAGCAGATAATTACAGGGATAAAATAAAGATTTGAATGATCGTAAGTTACTGAAAGTTAATAGTATGCGTGGTTATCTTAACCTAATCTTAATGGCCGCTATATGTAAAGCTGCTTTACATTTGCTTGAATAAGAGGGGTGATTTGCCCCCTAATAAGGGGGCGGGCCGATTTAGGTTCTGAGGGCCTTTTTTTTCTTCGCTTGCGCGAGCCATTCTCCAGAAAGGAATCCGGCTAAGGAAACCAGGATGCTGGCAACTTCGGATGGCAAAGGCGGAGGGAAGGCTTTGAAAATACAGAAACTGCAGATGCCGAATAGAACAGCGAGAACCGCTGAAAGCAGCTCTCCTCGCGGTCTAAATAGGGCTATAAAAATGGGTATGAAGAGACAGCTTAGAGAAAGCTCATAGCTTTGGATTAAGATATCGACGATATTATTGCAGTAGAAGGCGAAGAAAATCGATGCGATGGACAGAATGGCTGTCAGCGATCGCATAAATCTCAGGCTTTCTCTGTTTTTGAAAAAATCTTGCGAAAGATTCGAGCTAATCGCGTTGATAAGCGAGGTTGCTGTTGAGATGATCGCGGCGATTACTGCGCATCCAATGATGGCGGATGTGGTTGGATTGGTTAAGGCTTCGATCGCTACCATGAGCACGCTTGATCCTTGAGGAATAAAGAGGCCCAAATTTTTGGCAATTACTCCAAAAAAGACTGGCACAAAGCATATGATCATTGTACCAATCCCTGCCCAGAAAGTGGCTTTGGATACTGTGGAAGCCGAATTGCCTGCAAAGCAGCGCTGTCCCATGTCCTGCCCAATAATCATAAAAAGAAGGGGCATGAGAAGCCAGCCGGTCCATTTGGAAGAAGCGTTTGCAAACGATTCAACAGTTGGTTGCCAAGGAGTGTTGGACGAAACGGCGGCGAAGGTGACGAGAAATGCTCCAGCAAAGAAAATCGCTTGAGAAATATCCGTTGCAATCACAGCTTTTAATCCTCCTCTCACTGTGTAGAAAATGATGATCCCCCAAAAGAGAATGAAAAGCGGGGTATTTGTAAAGCCAATGGCCAACAAGAATTTCTTTGAGGCCACAATTTGTCCAACAAGCACCATAAATAAAGATAGAACTGAAAGGGCGGAAGCGACCTTTTTTAAGGAAGAAGAGCCGTAGACGATTTCTAGGATTTGCGCAACTGTGGAAACGGGAAATTGAGCCAGCCTTTTGCCGATTCCAAGTCCTAGGGCAATCAATCCGAGAGAAGCTCCAAGCGGATAGAGAAGGACGGACCATCCGTAACGATAGGCTTCATCGGCTGCGCCAAGGACTGCCCCTCCTCCGACTTGAGTCGCTAAAAATGTCATCATTAGAGGAAAAAAGCGGACGTTTTTTCCGGCTAAAAAGTAATCTTCCTTTCCTTTAAGTTTGCGGGAGGAAAATTTTCCAACGATCCAATAAAGGATCTGCAATGAAAATAGAGCAATAACAAAAAATGTTTGATTCATAAAAATTTGTTTCCAAAAAAGGGTGTAAAAATATTGTTCTAGTCAAAAAGAACTAGATGCGTGCGGTCAAAAAAAAATTAGGAATGATGATGGTGATGATGAACAGGAGAAGCAAAGAGTGAAGATTGGGCAAATGCTTGTGTTTTCATAAAGTTCTCCTAAACAGAAATGAATTTCTGTTTGAGCTTATTATATTTGCTGGCCATATTTACATCAATTGAGGACGGTTTTTATTTAGGGCAGCTCGATCTGCCTAGGAGCTGATAAACGATGCACCAGCTGAAGGCGGCTTCAAAAAGGGTGAATATTCCAAAGA
Organism: Parachlamydiales bacterium; assembly: GCA_019694475.1. Taxonomy (GTDB): domain Bacteria; phylum Chlamydiota; class Chlamydiia; order Chlamydiales; family SM23-39; genus REEB52. The sequence goes on along the minus strand of JAIBBX010000004.1, from coordinate 8,902 downwards.
AGAGAAGCAGCCAGCTTCCTTTCAAATATGCGAAAACCAAGAGAATGATAGAAATAATTAGTCGTATGACTCGACCTATAGTCCCTATATTTTTTTTCATGAAGCTTCCGTAAGTGGGGGGCGGACGACTTTCCAGCTTTCGCCTGTTTTCTTTTCCAGCCATGCTTTGGCGGCTGGGATAAAGGAATTTTTTCTGAATTGATTTACAATTTCTTCTAGTTCTTTTGGATTGGGTCCAGAATGGCCGTAAAGAGAAACGATGAGTTCAGGAAAAAGATTTGCAAGACCGCAAATCGATCCAGCCCCTCCGGCATGAACTGCTTCAATAATCTGGCTCTCTTTTCCAACAAAAACCTGAAATCCTGGAAAGGATTTTACCACTTCTTTTACAAGAGGCTGATTGCCTTCGCTTTCTTTGAGGCCGAAGACGTTTTTTGGGAATTCTTCTCTCAAAGCGCGAATCGTGCGGATGGAGATCGGAACTCCGCTATATTGAGGAATGTGATAGAGGAGCATCTTGATTTGAGGGACGCTGCGAAGAATAACCCGATAGTAGTCGATGACGCCTTCGTCCGTTACATTTTTGTAAAAGCTGGGAGGGCAGATGAGTGTTGCTGCGCATGAATGTGCTGCTTTTGCCAATGCGATGGTGTCGGGAAATGATGCGCTGCCATTTGCAACAATGATTTTTTTCGGATCTAGACCTGCTCCAATCACTTCATTGAGTATCTCGATTTTTTCCGGGGTAGAAAAAGAGGCTCCTTCTCCCGTCGTTCCAAAAAGAACAACTCCCTGACAACCTCTTTTGAGAAGATCAATACAGTGGTCTGTTAATTGCTTTACGTTGCACTGATAGTGCCGGTCCATCGGAGTGAGCGCTGCGGCGTAAATTCCTTTGTTTAGCATATGAGCGGCAAGACCTGTTTAATGGCGTAGCTGAAAATCATATCTGCGCCAGCGCGCTTAATGCTGAGCAGGCTTTCGTAAAAGACTTTCTCTGCATTGATGTAGCCTGCATTATGCGCGGCCATGACCATAGCATATTCTCCACTGACATGATAGGCTGCGATCGGACGCTTGGACTGTTCGCGCAATTTTGCAATGATGTCGAGATACAAAGTGGCCGGTTTTACCATGAGGATGTCGGCTCCCTCTTCTTCATCCAGAGCTGCTTCTAGAAGCGCTTCTCTGGAATTGGCCGGATCCATTTGATAGGTCTTTTTATCGCCGAAGCCAAGCCGCACTTTCAAGGCGTCGCGAAAGGGGCTATAAAGAGCTGAAGCATATTTGGCGCTATAGGCCAGAATGCCAACGTTATGAAAACCTTCGTCGTCAAGAGCTTCGCGGATTGCAGCAACACGCCCATCCATCATATCGCTAGGAGCTACGAAATCGATGCCTGCTCTTGCTTGCATAAGAGACATTTGGATGAGGCATTCGATTGTTTCATCATTCAAAATCTCCCCTTTCTCATTTGCCAAGCCGTCGTGTCCATGGCTTGTAAATGGATCGAGAGCAACGTCTGCCATCACGCAAAGTTCAGGAAGGGCAAATTTCATCTCTCGAATGGCTCTAGCAAGGAGCCCATCTTCATTCCAAGCTTCGGGCGCTTCTGGCGTTTTGAGCGAAGGATCGATGACTGGAAATAGAGCCACAGATTGGATCCCTTGGGCGTGGAGTTCTTTTGCTTCTTTCACTGCCAGATCGATGGAGAGCCTTTCGACCCCGGGCATGCTTTCAATAGCGACCCGCTTTTTTTCTCCATCGATTACAAAAATGGGCGCAACAAAATCGCAAGGGCTTAAACGGGTTTCTTGAACCATTTTTCGGATGGAATCCATTTTCCGATTCCGGCGTAAACGAATGGGAATGTTGAGTGCGATTTGATCGATCATGCAAAAAAAATCCTTTTTGAAGGAAAATTACACTCCCGTTAAAATTCATGTCAATGCGCAAAGTGTTGTTCCTGCTTCTCGTTCTCTGCTCCTGCTCCAACTCTACATATCCTTACCGGTTGGCTATTTGCGCTATGTTCAAAAATGAAGGACCCTGGCTCAAAGAATGGGTTGCCTATCATCGGAATGCTCTGAAAGTCGATCATTTCTATTTGTACAACAATGAAAGCACAGACAATTACCAAGAGGTTTTGCAGCCCTACATTGATGAAGGCGTAGTCGAGGTGATCGATTGGGATTCGCAAAATCCAAATCATTTGGCCCAAGGCGCTTTCATGGATGCTCCCTGGTCTGCGGCTCAGCTCGGTGCTTATAATGATTGTTTAAAAACCAGGGCAATTGGCAAAGCCAAATGGGTTGCCATGATCGATATCGATGAGTTTATTGTTCCTGTGAAAGGCATTAAATCTTTCTATGCCTTGCTCGATCAGGCCGAAAAGAATAAGCGGGGAACTGTTTCCATGGAATGGCGCGTGTTTGGAACATCCGGCGTCCGAGAGCTTCATGAAGGAGAACTTCTCACCGAGAAACTGACTATGAGAGCTGCCGATGAGCATCCCTGGAACCGATTAGTCAAAAGCATCCATCGTCCCGAAGCGGTCGATTTTTGCTTAGTTCATGTTGCTAAAAAATTAAATCCTGGGTTTGGGGCTAGGACTTTTAAACCCGATCAGGTGCGCGTCCACCATTATTGGTCTCGAACCGAGAAAGCCTACATGGATAAAAGGAATCAAGGCAAAGAATTTGACCCTGCCATCTTTGAACCCTTCCATCAAGTGCAAGATACGACCATTCAGCAGTATCTTACGCAGTTTCGTATTTAACCTTTTTTTGTCTGAACCGCTACTGAACCCAAGTCAAGAGTGCTTCCGCTAGCATTTGTGGCCACGACATTGTAAGTATAGATCGTTTTGCTATTGAGGTTGTGGCTTTCAAATGTAAAAATGGTCGCAGGCACCTGCCCGATTAAGACTCCATCTTGGTAGATAGAATAGGTGTCAGGAGTGAATCCGGATGGGGCTGACCATGAGATCAAATTATAGACATCCGTTTCCCAAAAATAGCTATTGGTTTTGGCTGTTGCTTGTACGAGATTTGTGCCGGGAGGAGTGGGAGGAACTGCAGGAGCTCTTCCGATTCCCATGAAAGTTAAATTGGCGGTGCCCATAGGCGTGGCGATTTCTGGCAGAATTTCCATATTATTGCTGAGCTGAATGCGTTTAATAGCAGCGCCAGAAGAGATGGGGATGTAGGCGTAATCTCCATTAGGACTGATCCCAATATCGGCAACTGAAGCGAACACGCCGGCTAATGTGATCAATTGAATCTGCGCATTCATTGTTGTATCTACAACAGACACTGTATTATTGATGCTATTGATAACATAAAGAAATGTTCCGTTTGCAGTAATTGCGGAAGCTATGGGTTGTTGCGCTCCTGGTAATGGAATATTCATTACAAAGGTATTCATTGTAAGATCAATTACTGATACATTGTTGGAGGTGCCGTTTGCAGTGTAAGCAAAAAGCCCATTAGGCGAGATTGTAATTCCCAAAGTATTCATCGCGCCGGGAAGCGAGATTACTGCGGGCAAGAACGTATTCGTGGTTAAATCAAGCACAGAAACATTATTTGCTGAATTGTCAGTAAAATAAGCGAAGTTGCCGGTTGGGTCGATCGCGAAAAAATTCATTTGAGTAGCCATTGGATTCGGAGGGATGATAGTGGGAAGAAAAGTTTCGGTTGCAAGATCTATGACTGTCACATTTGTGGGGCTATCGGTTAGAACGTAAGCAAATTGCCCATTTGGGGTTACTTGAATCCAGCGAGGCCCTGCTGCTCCCAAGGGGACAGGAATGTTTTTCACGGCGAGAGGCGGAGTCGCAGTCATATCAAACACTGAGATGTTGTTGGTGCCATGATCCGCAATATAAACTCTCTTTCCGTCAGGTGTGCCAGCAACTCCCAGAGGAAAAGTTGCAGGCGACGGGTTCGTGGGCAGCGGGATATTAGGGGAAAGAGTAGTGTTCGAGTCTAAATCAAGAACCGTGATTTCATTGTTAACGACTCCGGAAATTACGGCCCAATTGAAATTGACAGCGGCTAGAAAATTGTGGAAAAAGATAAAAGCGAGAAAAACAGTTTTTAACATATTTTGCCTTCTTTAGAAACCATATCCAATGCCCGCTCCAAACGAAAATCCGCTGACATCCGCTTTGTGCTTAACGACAAATTTGTGGCTATGTCCATGAATGTTCATTGTTTGCCATAAGTAATCGATGTACAGATCGATGAAAAAGGATCTGCGCAGCATAATGAAGGCTCCTGTTTTAGCAAGAGCCCCAACTCCATATTTGGAAGCAGAGCGGATCAAATAAGGTGAATCGACATGTGTGTGAACCCAAACGACTGCAGGCCCGATTCCGGCGTAGGGTTTGATACAATATTTATCGTACAAAAATTTCACGCCCAGACTGTAGCGAACGATATCGATATGAGCGCTGTTATGCAGGCCTTGGGTGTGCCCTTTTTGGCGATAATAATCGGCTCCGGCCCATCCTGAAAGGTATTTGTAAATCTGATAATCGAATTGAAGTCCGTATATCCCCGAACCGGAATGATATTCCCGAAATCGATGGCTAGTTGGATAAAAATAGGCGCCTCTCGCTTGCAAATATAAATCATTGGCATTAGCCATCGAGAAAAGCAAGATGCAAAGAAGGGTGAATTTTTTCATTCTTCAGGTTCTCCCAGACAGGATTCTCCATATAAAAATATTTTAAGATTCTGTACAAGCATAATAATGACTCTTGCGCTCCTTGAAGGATTCTGGCAATCTATCTCTTTGGGACATTCTCACTATGTTTTTTGGAGGTTGAAATGCTGCAAGGAGAATTTACAGAAAACCAAATCAAAATCCTGGAGCATTTTGTCACAACCACTACTGGCAATGTTTTCGTACTGCGCAATCTCCCTGAGGTGATAAAAGGAGCTTTGTTTTCGCGCTATTCCCGATCCACTCTTGGACTCAGAAACCTGCTTCTCAAAGAATTTATTCTGAATGAAGACACTGCTTTTTCTTCGATCGTAGGCAAATTCGATGCCGATCAAAGCACTCAGATGGTGGCGATTCAAAAGGCGCAAAGTTTTTACGACCGCATTCTTGATGGCTATGGCGATGATTCGATCGGAGAGCTCGGCGGAGCGCATCTTGCGATTGAAAACGTATCCATGCTTGCAGCGAAGGCGATCGAAGATAGCCGCATCGGCGGCTCGCCGCTTGAAAAATCGACCCGGTATATCTATTTTGATCAGAAAGTAGATGGAGAATACCTCTTTTACCGCGAACCTGTATTGATGACATCAGCTTATAAGGAGCTGTATACGGAAGTCTGCAACCATCTTTTCGATACTTATAGCAGGCTCATTCCTCCTCTTACCGCCCTAATCGAGCAGGGATTTCCTAAAGACCCGAATGTATCAAAAGCTGCCTACACAGCAGCTCTGAGAGCAAAAGTGCTCGACTGCCTTCGAGGGCTTCTCCCAGCAAGCGCGATGACGAACATGGGTGTTTACGGAAACGGCAGATTTTTCGAATGCCTCATTCAAAAATTGAACTCTGCCAATTTAGCTGAGATGCAGGAAATCGGAAAAAAATCATTCCAAGAGCTTGCGAAAGTGATCCCTTCGTTCATTCGTAGATCGGATCTCACTCACCGTCATTACCAAGCTTTTGAACAATTCAATGAAACGGTCCAAAACGACCTGCATCAATTTGCCGAAATGCACGCCAAGGAAATCGCGCCTCTTTCAAAACCGGGCGTGAGGCTTTCGCATTTCGATCCAGATGCACCCGCAAAAGTGGGCGGAGCCCTTCTTTTTGGCTGCACGTCAGCCGGACTTCAGGAGCTGCAAGAATATTGCCGTCATCTTCCCGATGAGGAGCTGGCCCGTCTGTTGGATATCGCCTGTTCTGCGCGCGAAAACCGCCGCCACAAATCGCCTCGCGCCCTCGAACACGCCAATTTCACCTTCGAAATCTTGGCCGACTTCGGCGTTTATCGCGACCTTCACCGCCACCGCATGCTCACGCAGGAAAGACAACTTTTATCTTGCAATTTCGGCTTCTATACGCCGCCTGAAATCATCGGCACAGAGATGGAAGCAGAATATCTCCAAGCAATGGAAAAAGCGAAAGCGGCCTATGACACGATTTCTCAAGAACTGCCTGAAGAGGCGCAATATGTTGTTCCGATGGCCTACAATATCCATTGGTATTTCCATGTGAACCTCCGTTCTTTGCAGTGGCTTTGCGAGCTGCGATCGCAAGCAGCAGGCCATCCCACTTATCGGCTCATTGCACAAGAGATGGCGCGCCAAGTCAGCACAGCCATCCCAGCTTTTGAAAGATTCTTCAAATTCGTCGATTTTGAAGGTTATGAGCTTGGAAGGCTCGGGGCAGAAATCCGCCAAGAAGAAAAGGCGAAGGCAAGAGGCAGTTAAAAGCCGAGTTTAATTCCCAACGTTAACCCATAGAATGCCAAATCGTAATCTGTCTTCACAGAAGTGGGCAGTTCCGCACTTGTAAAACGGTCATAGACGTTCTGTCCCCACCAATATTGCATTTCCCAGGCGGCATCAATCCCGACCAAGAAACGATCATGGTAGTAGCGCCAATCCCAGCTAAATCCCAGCTTGGCTTCTACAACAGGCCGGGCAGCATTAAAATTGTCTTTCCAATCGATGCTTGGAATTCCTACAAAGGTCTGTGTTTGATGGATATTAAAAGTTCCCCAAAGAAGGGCAGCCGCCAGATTCCCAAAAACGCTGAATCCATAGTCAATCGTCCAAATGGAATCGAATCCGCCTCGAAGACCAAAACCATTGAACCGATCTTTCATTTTGATATCGAATCGGTCTGAAGGTTGCAGAGGGGTTCCTAAATAATAGACCTTGGTTTTCTGATGGATCCAGGCTCCCTTGATTCCTGCATGAGGACGGAGCATAAAATGGTCGCTCGCAATCATTTTCCGGCCAAATTCCAGCTCCCATGCATTGAAATTGACTCTCCATTTGCCAAAAGCTTGATTGACGATTGTGACTGCAGGAATGCTCAGACTTCCCTGGTACATGAGATAGGGAAATAAAGGTCCGTTCGTGCTTTGGCTTGTCTCAGGGCAAAGGTGGGAAAAAGAAAACACGGCATCGCAGTAGTCGTATGGAATATCGTATCTAGCGCCGATTCTCCCTCCAGAATGCCATCCTAACTCGAATGAACGAGTTTTTGCATTCAACATGTCTCCAGATGAAGGATTATATTTCGTAGCATATTGCATTCCGCTTTGCACCGTTTTCCAAAAAAGCCAGTCTCCAAAAAAATAGGGGCCGGGGGAATAGCATGGTTTTTCAAAAACGATCCCAGGACACCGATTGTTCGGTTCGCAGCATTTAGGCTTGCAGGAAGGTTCTGGCGGGCAGCAGGGAGCAACTGTATCGACTTGTCCCGCTTCCTCTTCAGGAGTCAAACGGACTGGAAATGAAGTCTTTGCGATCTCTTCCGATTCTTGTGCCATCAGAGACCCGATAAGAAGGAGGAATGAGGAACATATTGCGCGCATACCCCCTCCATACCAAGGATCTTATTTGGAGTAAAGCTATAATATTCGGAGAAGATTTTCCGGGCGGAACATATCGTTTACCACTGGTTCCAATTCCTTGGAAAAGGAGCTTCTGACCTTTCGAATCATGGCTTCGTCTCCTTCTTGCGCAGCCGCTTTTAGAACATCCTTCAAATATTCTGCGCTCTTTTCCGGTTTTTGTTTTTTGAAAATTGCAAGAAACATTTGGAAGCGATTTTCTGAAAGGTCTTCGCACAGATATCTTGTTGCCTGTTGGGCGCATTGATCCGCATATAAACTGGCAGATGGGCCTGAAAATGCAGGAACTGCCGGTATGATCGGCAAAAAAGCCTTCTCTATAACTTGCCAAAGTAAAGAGGAAGTCACTTCATTCTATTGACGGCAAGGAAACCAGGGTGCACCCCGCAGGGGATGATGCCCTTCAGGGCTTGGAGGAATTGCCGCTCCCTAAATATTGAGTTAAACCACTTCTGTAATGTAAACTTTTTCTTGTGAAAAGAACCATTGCTATCAAACTTAACATATCCGATCAGCAAAGTGAAGCTCTTTGCGAATTGCAAGAGATATTCGCAAAAGGCTGCAACCAGGTTGCAACAGTAGCTGCTCTTGAAAAAGAGCGGAACCGGATTCGGCTGCACCATCTGTGCTATCGGAATTTGAGACAAACTCTGCCAAGGCTGGGTTCTCAGATGAGTTGTAATGTGATTGCGAAAACCGCAGCCTGCTTGAAGGCTCTTAAAAGGCCTAATCAGATTCTGTTTAAAAGGGGGTGTTCTGTCCACTTCGACAAGAGAACCTACTCTTTGAAAGGGAATGTGCTTTCCATATTTACTTTGCGTGGAAGGATCCGTGTCCCTTTGAAAATCAGCCAATACCACCAAGGTTTTCTCGATGTTGGAGTCCTCAAAGAAGCAGAACTTGTTCGTAAAGGAAAGCGGTGGTTTTTTCACGTCGTTCTGGACCTTCCCGATGTCTTGCCGATGCAGGCTGGTCGCGCGATGGGGTTGGATCTGGGAGAAAATGTTTTGGCCGCAACCTCCACAGGGAAACTGTTTGGAGGAGGGCTCTTGAGAGCGCATAGAGATCGATTTTTGGGAATGCGTGGACGCCTTCAAAGCAACGGTTCTCAGTCTGCTAAACAACGACTGAGGAAAATCTCCGGCCGAGAGGAGCGTCACGTTAAATGCGTCAATCACTGCATTTCCAAGCAGATCATTCTGGAAGCTCAAAGAAACGGCTGCACCACGATTGTGATGGAAGACTTGAAGAACATCCGAGAAAGGATAAGAGCTGGGAAAAAACTCCGTT
>JAIBBX010000003.1 GCA_019694475.1 Parachlamydiales bacterium | reverse complement strand
TTGCGTGGATTAAGCGGCGTTGTCGACGCCTTTTGATGCGTTGGGAACGGAAAGCGGAAGTCTGGGCCGGATTCGTGACTCTCGGTGTGATTTATGCGTGGTTGAAGAATTTAGTTGGATAGGTTCATGGAGGATGGCTCAAAAGTTTTTGTTTGTTGTGCCGGCACAAGCGATGTCTATTCCATCGAAACCGCAACGAACACCGTTTCCGGCCCATTTCCAGCAGGTAATAATCCTAACTTTCTGCGCTTCAATCCCAACGATTCCCTTGTATATGTAGCAAATGCCGGATCCAACGACATTACCATTAATGATGCAGCGAATGGAGCGTTGATTCCTCCCCCTCTTTCTGTTGGATTGAATCCCGACTATTTTGCTTTTTCTATAGATCAGGTTGTAAGCAGGCCTACGAATCTTGCAGTGATTCAAGAGACGAGCCGTTTTCTCAATCAAACAGTTTACTTCAACATTTTGTCTTGGACAGCATCAGACTCAGCTGGGGTCGTCTCTTACCGGATCTACCGAAATGCTTCTTTGACCTTTCTCGCAGGCGAAGTCCCCGCAAGCGGACCTCTTCAGTTTGTCGATGCAAAAAGTCCTAGAAATGAAGTGGCGACATACTATGTGACAGCAGTGGGCGCTGACGGAGCCGAATCTGAACCTGCCAGCATTTCAATTTCACCAAATTAAAAGGTATTCTTCATGTTTAAAAAAGCTTTAATTGTTCTGATTGCAGTTTGCCCAATCCTGAATGGACGAGTGACCGTTGCAGAAGCAAAAGCCGCCTACTTTTATCCAACAAACCATGTTTTCCGACAAATCTATTCCGGCGGAGGAATTTATGGGCTTGAATTGACTTGGGATCTATGGCGCTGCTTATACGGTTGGTCCAGCGCCAGTTTCTTCACCAAAAAAGGAAAGGCGATCGGATCATCTGCCGCCGTAAGCGATTTTCCCACAAAAATATATTTTGTTCCTTTAGCTGCGGGCGTGAAATATGTGGCCAACGTGGCTTGCTGGGCCGATATTTATGCTGGAATTGGAATAGAAACCACTTTTCTGCATATAAAAGATCGTGTGCTCGATGAAACATTCATTGTCAGGAAATGGGGACTAGGAGGAATCGCAAAAGTGGGAGCCTATTTCCGCCTATATGAGTCCCTTCTGCTCGATATCTTCGCGGATTACTCATATATGAAAATACCTTACCATAACACTCATGGAGGAACAACAGTGCCCCACAACGCAGACATCAGCGGGTTTTCTTTTGGAGGAGGGATCGGCTATAAATTCTGAGAGCTTCCCTCATCTATAAGAAAACATTTATGACTTTAAATAACAGCACCAGCCCCATTACGAAGTCAATAAGTCGTAAAACTCGCCGATTCTTTCCGAATGGCCAGCCCTTTTTTGGATGCTTAAATGTTCTTCAAAATTCGAGGAATACCATGACTGACTCTCTTCAGGAAAAACCCCCTTTTGAATCCCCTCAGCTACCACGGCCGAGGTTTTAAAAGTATTTTGATACTCGATCCATTCGAAATCTCGAATGAATCGCTCCCGAGAGATTTTTCCTTGGCTCGCTAAAAGACTGAGTTGATCAAATTCTTTTTGAGCTGATGCGTTATGCAATTCAAAAACAAGGGTATAGATAGGATCTACCCGCCCATCCATTACAACTGCACGGATATTTGGATCCCAATAGCCTCCGAACTGAAGGCCTCGCCGATCCTGAATTTGAATCGGCCCCTCTTTCAAAACCTCACGAATCAACTGAGATCCCTTTTCTACACTTTGAATCTGAGCCAGAGTATTTTTTAATTCAGGATCGCAATCAATTTTTTGAAATAAAAAACCAAATACAAAAATAAATAAAATTAACTTCACGCAAGAACAATACCACAAAGAACAAAAGCGCGCAGCAATATTAACTTAAGCAAAAAATAACCACAGAGATAGATACCACAGAGGCGAGGGGAAGCCCCTCGCGCTCCCCTAATGGGGGGGGTGCGGGGGCATCCCTCGCCTCTGTGGTTTCGGTCTCTGTGGTTATTTTTTCTGCATGGGAAATCTGGAAATAGCCCTCAATAATATTAGCCGCTAGCTCTTTGAGCCGGAAGCTGGCCAAGTTGGTCACGCGCAGCCTGAAAAAAGCGAGCAATTTCATTCTCTCTCCAAAGGATCCATCTTGCCCTTTGGTTATCCTCGGCAAGAAAATAACCCAATCCAATGACCGTGAGCACTTTTGTCTGAAGAGTTGATGAAGTAAATCCCAAAACATCTGATGCAAAAATTGTAGAAAGGACCAAAGTGAGAGCAACGCTTGCCACAAAATGCATCCTCGATCTTCTCAATTCATTCCTAGCCATATTTTCATCGGCTTGAATCGCTTGAAGAGCGGCAGTTCGATCTGAATATTGGACATTGTTGTAGATATACATAAGGGGGGTTGAGGATAACAGCTTGCTCTTTTATAATCTGCATAAATTTAAAAGGTGTTTTATGATCCATTTTATTCTTGCAGCCGCCCTCTCTTTGGAAAGCGCGATGACCAAAGAAGAGCAAAAAGAAACAGGAGTTGCCAAACTCAACATCCAAGAACGGGCAGCTCTTCGCGATTGGATTGAAGACCACTACACTAAAAAAATGGTCGCACAAAAAAGTACCGCCCCGATCCTGCAGGAAGTGTTGAAGGGAGGTCGTTTTGTCCGCCTTAGCGACAGTTCTCTTTGGGAAATCGAACCGGGCGACACCCCAATTACCCAAAGCTGGATTACGCCGACCGAAATTAAAATTGGTCAAAGCACCGATACACAGTATCCCTATACCTTAACGAATCACTTAACTGGCTCAACAGTAAAAGCTCGTAAAGCGCAAAAGGTGACGCCATGACACCCCAATTCACAGAAGCAGTAACGCAAGCCTTTGAAGAGGCTTTCCAATACGCACAAGGGAAAAAACATGTCGAAGTGAGCGAAAACCATCTATTGAGAGCGCTCCTGCTCGATGGCCAAGGCTATTTCGCCTCGATCATTTCCGCGGTGGGCCTCGATCCTACGCTACTTCTCAACCAGGTTGAATCGGCATTAGACTCTCTGCCCACCTATTCAGGCGAACCTAGCGCACCGCAAATTTCGGTGGGATTGCAGCACAAAGTGCAAGCGGCCGATCAATTCGCCAAAGCTTGGAAAGACACATATATCAGCAGCGACCATCTTTTTCTCGCCTACTGGGACAAACCGATTGAACCATTTGCATCTTGGAAGAAAATCTCCAAAAAATCGCTAAAAGACGTCGAGGCAGAGATCAAGAAGATCAGAGGATCAAAACACATGGATTCTCCAAGCGCCGAGGGGAACTTGAAGGCGCTTGAAAAGTTTTGCAAAAACCTCACTGCTCTTGCAAGACAGGGCAAGCTCGACCCTGTAATTGGAAGGGATGAAGAGATCCGCCGAACGATCCAAGTGCTCTCCCGCCGTACGAAAAACAACCCAATGCTGATCGGCGAGCCGGGCGTTGGAAAAACAGCGATCGCCGAGGGGCTGGCTGGACGGATTGTGCAAGGAGATATCCCTGATTCGCTGAAAGGTAAAGAACTCCTCGTCCTCGATATGGGAAGCCTCATTGCCGGCACCAAATTCCGCGGTGAATTCGAAGAGCGGCTCAAAAGCATTTTAGATGAGATCGAAAAGAGCGAAGGGAATATCATTCTCTTCATCGATGAAGTGCACACGCTTGTTGGCGCGGGGGCGAGCGAAGGTTCGATGGATGCGGCCAACTTGTTAAAACCTGCGCTCGCGCGCGGTCTTCTGCATTGCATTGGAGCCACGACTCTCAATGAATATCAAAAGTACATTGAGAAAGATGCCGCCCTCGAAAGACGTTTCCAGCCTGTGCAGGTGCCAGAGCCGAGCCTGGAAGATGCGATTGCAATCTTGCGCGGCTTGAAAGAGCGCTTTGAAATTTTCCATGGCGTTAGGATTTTAGAAAATGCGCTGCATGCAGCAGTCTTTCTCTCATCGCGCTACATCACCGACCGGCGCCTTCCCGATAAGGCGATCGATTTGATCGACGAAGCGGCAAGCATGATCCGTATGCAGATCGGCTCTTTACCTCTACCGATTGATCAAAAAGAGCGCCAGCTTGCTTCCTTGATCGTCAAACAAGAGGCGACAAAAGAGAAAGCAGACGATGAAAAAATCGCCAAATTGAAAGAAGAAATCGCAACGCTGAGAGCTAAGTGGAATAAAGAAAAAGCGCTCATCCAAACGTTGAAAGAGAAAAAAGATGCGCTCGAAAAACTCCGCTTCCAAGAGGAAGAGGCTGAAAGGAAAGTGGACTACAACAAAGTCGCTGAAATCCGCTATGCCAAAATCCCTGCAAAAGAAAAAGAGATTGAATCGGCGCAAAAAGAGCTTGGCCAATTGAAAGACCGGCTCCTTCAAGAAGAAGTCGATGAAAACCTCGTCGCGCAAATCGTATCCAAATGGACCGGCATCCCTGTCGATAAAATGCTCGAAAAAGAGACGCTCAAAATCCTTCAGCTCGAAAAATATCTGGAAAAACGGGTCATTGGCCAGCCGCTTGCCATTCAAGCTGTGAGCGAAGCGATCCGCAGATCGAGATCGGGTCTTAGCGATCCGCAGCGGCCCATCGGGGTCTTTTTATTCATCGGCCCTACAGGGGTTGGCAAGACCGAGCTTGTAAAAGCTCTTGCCGAGCAGCTTTTCGACAAAGAAGACGCCATCATCCGGCTCGACATGTCTGAATACATGGAAAAGCATAGCGTCTCCCGCCTTGTCGGCTCCCCTCCAGGCTATGTGGGCTATGAAGAGGGCGGGCAGCTGACAGAAGCGCTTCGGAGAAGACCCTACTCGGTCGTGCTCCTGGACGAGCTGGAAAAAGCCCACCACGACGTGTTCAATATTTTATTACAGATCTTCGATGAAGGGAGGATAACCGACAGCAAGGGACGCAAAGTCAATTGCAAAAACGCCCTCTTCATCATGACCTCGAACTTGGGCTCTGATTTGCTGTTAAAGAAAAACGCAGAGACCAAAGAAGAACTTTTAGCGATCGTTGAGCCGGTACTCAAGTCGACCTTTAGGCCGGAATTCTTGAACCGCCTGGATGAAATCCTTCCCTTCTTGCCGCTTCAGCTCAAAGATATGGAGGCCATCGTGGCAATCCAGCTCGCGCGGGTGGCAAACAGGCTGCAGGAAAAGCACATTTCTCTCAAATGGGACCCAAAAGTGGTCAAATACCTGGCAGAAGAAGGCTATGACCCCTCCTTTGGAGCAAGGCCGCTCAAACGGCTCATCCAGCAAGAGGTGGTGAACCTTTTTGCTACAGCGATTTTGGAAAACAAAATCCCCAAACACAGCGAACTATTCCTCACCGGAAAAAAGGATGGAGATCACTTTACGGTCGGATATGAGGTAAAGAATAAATTATAACTTCAAGGAAAATGTCCATTGGTGTATGCTGAGTGGGCAAATTAAGGAACTATCATGACAAGAAAGTGCGCACTTACTGGAAGAACTTCGAAATTCGGCCGCAGCTACACATTGCGCGGTATTGCGAAGAAAAAGAAAGGGATTGGTCTTAAAATCACCGGTTGCACAAACCGCCGATTTTTGCCGAATCTGAAGACCAAGCGTCTTTGGATCCCTGAGGAAAAACGATTTGTCACATTGCGTCTGTCTGTCGCTGCCTTGAGAACGATCGATAAGAAAGGCATCAGCGCGGTCATCCATCAGATGCGAAAAAGCGGTCAGAGAGTCTAACTCGATAACTTGAGGGCGGGATGTTTCAGAAAAAACTCCCCCCCATCAAGGTACCTCCTCCTCCTCCTAAAAAATTTCGTTTCCCTTGGATTCTATTTGTATTCGTTTTGGTCTGGTCCTGGTTTGTCTGGGATTCGTTAAAACCAGACCTTCCAAAACCGTTTGCCCCTCCTAAATTCTACTCCAATCAATGCCAGCAAGATATCCGCGCCACCCTTCTTAGCGGCATAAAGGGGGCGACGAATTCGATCCATCTCGTCATGTTTGGGTTAAGCGACCGGCCCATCCTCTCCGCCCTTTCGAAAAAAATTGAACAAAATGTCCCCACCACCATTTTTTACGATACTGGCGGCTCGCCAAAGGTATTTCGATATTTGCAAGGAGGGAAACTCCATCCAGTCAAGCAAAGCAGCCTCATGCACCAAAAAATTTTGATTCTCGACAACGAGACTGTTTTCCTTGGATCGGCCAACATGACATCGGCCTCTTTGCGCATGCATGACAATTTGGTCATCGGACTCGTGAGCAGAACGGTGGCAAAATTTTTGAAAGAACATGAGCCATACGATCCAGGCTATCTTAAAACCATGGTGGGCGGGCAGGAAATGGAAATCTGGCTTCTCCCCGATCCGCGCGGCCACGCCCTTACTGAATTGCGAAAACAGATCCGATCGGCCCATAAATCGATCCGGATCGCCCTATTTACCTTTACTCATCCGGGCCTTGTCGAAGAGGTGGTCGACGCGTACAAGCGCGGAGTCAAAGTAACTGTAGTGATCGATATGCATTCAGGGCTTGGGGCAAGCTCAAAGGTGGTAGAAAAGCTTCGTCAAGCCGGAGTTCCTGTCCATTTGAGCAGAGGCACGCAGCTGCTGCATCACAAATTCATCTACATCGATGAGAAAACGCTCATCACAGGTTCTGCAAATTGGACGAAAGCTGCGTTTTATAAAAATAGCGACGTGATCCTAACCTTGCACCATCTCAACAAAGAGCAGAAAAAATTTATGAACAGCCTTTGGCGCACAGTCGAAACTACTGTACAATGACTTATACTTCAGGACTTGTTGGAGAACCAACCGATGTATCGCTATCGAGTCCCGAAACTTCTTCAACCTTTGCTTGCTTTACTTGCAAGTCGTGATGGAAATTGCACCAAGCTTGCGTCGCATACATGACGATTCCTGCAGCAAAAAGCAAATACAAAGCCGTATTAGAAATTGGATCATCCCCGGAAAGCAATTGAACAACTGTATTGACTACTTCCGAACCAACTAATAGATTCAGATCTCCAGAATTTTTAGAAATGTAATCGGGTTGTTGATCTGGCCAAAACGTCATGCTTCCAACATTTTTTAAAACACGCAAAAATAGCGCATTTTGAATCCCATCAAAGAGGACAGGCATTAGGTATTCGATCAAGAAAGAAGCTTTGCTTGCAGGCGTACTTAAAACTACAGGCGGGCTTTCTTCAGCCGCTTGATTCCCAATCACACGCCTCATAAATGCATCTTCTTTCGTTGAAAGAAAACGTTCGATTCGCGGTGTTGCAGAGTGCATGAGAAACCAACCCACTGCAGCTCCATATGTGAGAGTATCAATGGGCAATTTCAGAGATTTATTGAAAGTTTCTTTTAAGGAGACAGGAGGCGATTGAACAGGAAATTCAGTGGATAGTGTAACCGAATTCTCATCGTCCTGGGCATTCGCATAAAACCAGGTATTTACCGTTGTCGCTGTTTGCGAATTTAGAATCCCGGATAATTGCACGCCTGTTAGCATCGAGAGAGAAGATCTCGTCATATCCCTAAACGTAAGGACGCCCTTTTTCGCTCCCCTGCAAACCATTGCTAAAGCATAGTCTCTACGCTGCTCTTTACTCAAAGATCGAAGATCAATGGAGTTTTTGGTCGGCAGAGCTTCCCGAGCTACCACATCCACTTTATGACTCGACTCCGAACCAGTTTCTTCTACTGGAGATATTAAAGGAGCTTGATCCATTGAACCATAGCTAGAGACTGTGCCCATACTTATCCTATCAATTAAAAGTAATATTATATTGTAAATTATAATTAAAATAATTATTAATATATCCCGATATTAAATTCGAAATATCGGGATATATGGGTCAAAACTGCTGTTCAAAAATTCCTAAATTGGTGTAAATTTTCTCCTTTCAAAGAAGGTGAACTATGGCAACAGTTAGTTTTTTTACTCCAGAATACATCGGGAACCCGCAAACCTTCGGCGATAAAGTTCAAAACTTTGTTGAAAACTATTTCGACCTGAAAAATTCCTCTTGCATCGCAACCGCATTGAAGGTGATTTCTTACGCAACGCTGATCATTCCAGCGATCATGCTCGCCATAAAGACCTATCTTCGTTATTCATCCGGTTCTTTGGAAGTTCCTATTCTAACCTGCTGCGCTATGCCGCCAATGCCGCTGGCGCCCCAAGTCCCGATTCCTGCTGAAATTACAGCTGTGTTGGATACGACACCTCAGTTCCGGGGCTATCTGATTGGAGAGCCAGGCACAGAATTGGCAGGGACAAATCTGACAGCTGCAACCATTCGGCCTGCGAACTTGCTATTCCGAGCCCTTTTTGGGGATGGAGCCACAACAATGCCTGGATCGGGCCAGCTATTTGCATTTACGCAAGATCCTGAGGCTATTCGCGCGCAAATCCAAGATTTGGACGATGAGATCACAATAACTACTGAAGGAAATTGCAGAATTGCTGGCCGTGATGGAGAAATCCCGTTGTTGCAACTGTATGGAGACAATGAATTTCGGATTTCTAGAGATGAAATCCAATCCATCCTGGATAGCCAAAAAATTTACACAGCCTCTATTTTCCCCCGCGAATTTTATCTTCGTCTAAAAAGAGCGATGCAAGAGGACGGCATCGTTACGCTTCCAGGAAACGATGGCGCTCCGATCAAGGTATCGCAATTGAACACTCCTCATTGCAGACAAGTTGTCCAAGAAGCTGCGAACAACCCAGACCTAAGAGATCTTCTCGATTTAACGATCTATCAGCTCGGCTCTCTCGTTGTGAAAACAGAAGACTATATCCTCCTCACCAATCCCGACGGAGCCCTTCGAGAACGAAATGTTGGAGATCGGGACACAATCCGTCTGATCAATGCGTGCGGCATTCGAGGACTCTACGCCAGACCGGAAGGGACAATTAGAAACCGAACCATTATGACGCAAGCTTTTCGAACCGCACTCATAAGCGCTGAAAGCGGGCATGTCGTCTTCCCAGCGGTTGGAATGGGAGTGTGGGGAGGAGATCCAGAGCTTTATTGGAAATCTTTCCTCGATGCAGTCATCGAAGCGCCGGAAGAAATTGAACACATCTTCGTCAACCCGCGCCATCAAAGAACACCTCGCGGTCGATATGCAGGGCAAACAGGCGCCGAATTCCAACAATTCCTCGATGAATACCGCAGAAGACACGCTTACAATCCTGAAGCTTTAGCAAACCTAGATAAAATCATCAATCTGCATGATCGGCAAACCGACGTATTGCACCTAAGCCACCAACTGAAACGGGCATTCCCCGACAAGACCGTTTCTATTTTCAATGCATCGGATCCCGATGTGACACTAGGCAATCATGTAGGTGAATACGTCAACAATCTCAACCATCCCAATACAACCGAAGAGAATTACACTGCGATAGGCACCAACGGTCTTTGCTTTGAAAAGATCACCGATGTCCATGCTCACGACGATAGGATCATTCAAACCTAAAAAGCAAATTTACAAAAATGTTTTGTAGGGAGTAAAGTCTTGACCTTCAAAAAAATGGAGGTATCTTATGGCCGCTCAAGTCCAAGCTGTTGCTCCTATGGCAATTGTTGTAGCTGCAGATCCTGTTCTGAAGAGAAAACAGGAAAAACAGGAAGTCGAAGACGAGGAATTACAAGTATTCAAACGACAGGAAACTCGTTTTGAACATTTTTCTCTTATATGCGGGAGACTCTATTTAGAATTATCAGATGGCTTCTCCGCAGCTAAATCCGCAGACAACATCTTTACATCAACTCCTGCAGATGCAACTTATCTCTTATCTGATTATCGAAAAGCAGAATTGCATAGAGATATAGATCGTTTTCTAAAAGATGTCGATTACCCGCAAAACAGGAAAGACGAATTAAGAAGATCCTTGCTCATTCTTTATTCAACATGTCTCTTGAATTCTCGTTTCGGAAAATGCGTTGATTCTCTTGAGCGCGAATTACCTGCAATGCTAGCTCAAAGCAAAACAGGGCCTGCGCTCATTGAAGAAGCGACTAAGATTTTATCTCTTCCTATTCCAGAACAAATTGACGATATCCAAAAACTTCAAGGGGTCGTTATTAACGCTTTAGGACGGGTCGATTCCTATCTCAATCTATTTATCTACCATGATGCGGAATTCCAAGAACCGATCCAAAATATCTATACTTTTACAAGACGATATGGAGATGTGCCAAGGTTCCCCATTTGTAAAAGTCAATTTCCCGCTCTCGTGCAACAACTCGCCATTTCCCAACATGAAAAAGCTAAAATTAAAGAATTAAAAGTGGGTCTCTTCCAGCTATCAGAGAATCTGCGATTCAAATTAGCTGGTTTATTTCAGAAAAAAAGCGAATTGGAAAAAGCTCGAGAAGATGTTCTAAATCACCATGCCGTTGTACTTTGGGAATGCGGCGCTCACATTTTGGATGAAGGAATCAAAACCTTGTTCAGAGAAAAAAAAACAACCCGAAGCTATATTCCAGATGATTTTGCCGTAAGCATGAACTTAGTTGCCCGCAATGAGCGGGAGTTTGGAAGACTTACTTTTCGAAACTTCTTGCATATTGGAGTGCCCAATCTCCCTCCCCGATATGTGTGGGAAGTCTGGACGATGTATCTTGGAAAAGAGCATATCTTTGTAGATATTTCAGATTTTATGCGATTCATTGTTGCCAAGCTGCCGGCTCAATCCTTTCAACAGCTTGAAGCCGGGCTAAGAAAAGATCCTGACAGCCGAAAAGAGGCTGTCTTGAGAGTTCTAACCGATTATTTTAGAACCCAATTCAGAGGTAGTCCTTCTATGGCAATGCTCAAACGGTGGGTGGAAAAAGCCTCCTTGTGAGGAATCCTTGAGACCCGTTAGGATAAGGGTATGGGCAAACAAATCCTCTCTTTAGCCTTTACCCTTTTCCTTCTGATGGACCCGATTGGGAATATCCCCCTCTATATCAGTTTTTTGAAGGGGCTTCACCCCAAACGGCAAAGGGTCGTTATTTTCCGAGAACTTGTCATTGCTTTGCTCATCATCGTCCTCTTCAACTTTGTGGGAGATGGGCTGATGAGATTCCTTCACGTTGAAAACGATACGATTCAAATTGCAGGCGGTATCATCCTTTTCCTTCTCTGCTTGCGAATGATCTTTCCCCCATCAGGCGACCAGAGCGAATCATTCCGCCATGATACCGAACCTTTCATTGTCCCATTGGCAGTGCCGCTAGTTGCCGGACCCTCAGTTTTGGCAGCTGTGATGATCTATGCCAAACAGGAAACCGCCTTTGTCATGGTCTCTTCGATCCTACTCGCTTGGATCGCTTCTTTGATCATCCTCCTGAGCTCATCCTTTTTGAAAAAAATCCTTGGCTGGAGAGGCATCACCGCCATGGAAAGGCTTATGGGCCTTGTTTTGATCCTGATCGCCGTCCAAATGTTCCTGAGCGGCCTAAGTACTTTCATGGGCCGCAATGTATAAAGTTCTTATCTCCTACGACGGCACCCATTATTTCGGGTGGCAAAAAACAATAACGGGCCCCAGTATTCAAGAAGAGCTGGAAAAAGCGATTCATCGACTGACTCATGAAACCGTTTTGCCTGAAGCTGCCAGCCGGACAGACCGGGGGGTCCACGCTGAAGGCCAAGTTGTTCAATTTCGGTTAGAGCATGAATGGGCGCCTGCCAAGTTGCAGCTTGGACTGAACGCCGTTTTGCCCAAAGACATCCGCATAAAAGCAATAGAAAGAAAAGAGTTTCACCCAACCCTTGACGCGACAGGCAAAGAATATCATTATCGGATTTGCCAAGGACTTGCCCAAGATCCAACTTTAAGGCTCTATTCTTGGCATCTGCGATACACCCTCGACCGCAAAAAAATCGAGCAAGCTGCCAAACATCTGATTGGCGCCCACGATTTTACGGCGTTTGCAAATGAAGAAGAAAAAGATCCCGTTTGCACTCTAGAATCGATTGAATTCGACGGAATATTCCGTATACGCGGCAATCGTTTTTTATATAAAATGGTGCGCAATTTAGTGGGGACTCTTGTGTATGTAGGATGCGGCAAGATCTCTCCCGAAACCATACCCGAAATTTTGGCCTCCAAAGACCGGACTCGGGCTGGAATAACCGCACCAGCGCACGGTCTTTATTTACACCAAGTCCAATACGGGTTAAAATAGATTCCATGATTACACGAAATGATCCTTGTTGGTGCGGAAGCGGGAATAAATGGAAGAAATGCCATTACCCTAAACTTGCTGCAGGCCCTTTTCTCGCTAAAGAATATTTAGAAAACTATGGGATCATTCTCAAAACTCCAGAACAAATCGATAAGATACGCACCGCCTGCCAAGTCACTGCAAAAATCCTCGATGCACTTTGCAAAGCAGCCCAAATTGGCGTGACGACCCTCGAACTCGATGAGCTCTCCAGAGAGCTGCATAAAAAAGCAGGCGCCACTCCAGCGCCGCTCGGCTATGGATCTCCCCCCTACCCAAAGACCATTTGCACCTCGCTCAATGAAGTGATTTGCCACGGCATTCCAGATAAAAGACCCCTTCAAGAAGGCGATATCGTCAATATTGATGCTTCTTGCATTGTCGATGGCTTTTTTGGCGACTGCAGCCGCATGGTTTGCATCGGAAACGTATCGGAAGAAAAAGAGCGAGTCGTGCGCGTTTCTCTCCAATCGCTCAACTTAGCAATCCAAGTCTGCAAGCCGGGCAATGAACTTTGGGAAATCGGCAAAGCGATTGAAGACTATGCCCGTTCGCAAGGCTGCTCAGTCGTAAATCAATTCGTCGGCCACGGGATTGGAATCGCTTTCCATGAATCACCCGAAGTGCCGCATCATTACAACAACGTCCGAATCCCCTTCGTCCCCGGCATGATTTTCACCATTGAACCGATGATCAATGCAGGGGTGAGAGATGCAGTTCTCGATCCTAAAGACGGCTGGACAGTCAGAACAAAAGACCATAAACCGTCTGCTCAATGGGAGCACACCATCCTCATCACTGAAACCGGCCACGAAATCTTAACCCTGATCTAAGTCGCCGCTTTTAGCGGCGACCGATCATCCTTTTAGTCATCCGCTTCGTGTTCTTCAGCTAATTGCAGTCCGAGAGACGTTAAATCAATCTCTGTAGCTACAGCCTCTTGTTCAACTGACGCCTCTTTTTCTTGTTCCTTTGAATCATCTGGGTCTGCATTGATAAAGGCTTTGAAAATGAGATCCGCATGGGTGGGGCCGCAGCCATTTTTAGCTTTGAAACCCGGAGAAATAAAAGCATGTCCATCAGGAGTTTTGACTGCAGCCAGGACTTCTCCGACCGTATATACTTGGGTTCCATCAAGCAAATCTGCAGACTCACAATTCCAATCGCAAATGGCCTTTTTCGATTTCACAATTCCAAGACTTTCGCAATCTCTGCAAAAAACGTTTCCAGCAGCATCAACCGTTTTTCTCACAGTAGATTCACAAATTTCAACATCGCCATTTGTTGTTAAGGTATTTAATTTGCAACGGACCACTTTGATCGGACCAGCGCCTTCGTGGACTAAACTTTCTTGGTCAAGATCTTCATAGATCGTGTATTGATTTCCTGCTGTTTGAACATCTAGTCTGTTATTTTTGAAAGCAAACTGAATACTATGCGGAGTAACTGCAACTGCCATAAACACCTCTTGGTTAAAAATATGCGACAAAACTATAAACCCGACATTTATTTTGCGACAACTCAAAATGTTTTTAAGAGGATCTGATTATGAAGGTGTCTGAAAAGAGAGAAAACCTGCTTGAAGAACTTCTTCCCTGTTGGGAATAAGATTCTCCGCTCCGCTTACGAAATTGCGGCAATTTAATTTCACAGTAAATTAACACATTGTAAATAAGGATTAAATATATTTTTGCCATAATTGATCTTAAATATAGATCAATTATGGCAGCATGCGCGCCTCAACGGGCAATAGAAGGAATATCGGGATTTGAACCGATACGGCAAGTCGATGAAGAACGCGTTTTGGGCTGGATCAATGTGCCTGAACTCCATTCCAAGGTGCTAGCTCGCGTTTCGCAATTTCCTCATGGATATGCTATCGAGTATGTATGCCCTTCGGAGGCTAGCGACTCAGGGCTGAAAAGCCTTCGAACAGTTCCTGGGCTTTTCTTTTGGTCCACTGTTCGTCAAGTAAAACCCCATCCCGACTCTGAGCCTTATCGAAGCCTAGACACAAGTCATACGCCTGGCTCGGAACGTGCTTTTTGGTACCCCGAAAGCGCTTTTGCAGGAGATGAATTGCGCGACGCTGAAGCTCTTTATAAAGACCACCCAACTGTCCCAACTGTCTTCATCGATCAAAAAATTCCGCCGGTGCAATTCGAAAACAGGGATAGGATTAAAAGCTGGCACGATGCGAAATTAACGGAAGAACAAATGTCTTTTATCGTCGATCGGCTAGGCGAAGATATCTATCGCATGGCAGGTTCATGGCTGCGGCAAAAATTGGCTGTAAGTGAAATGACCGAAGCCGAAATCGACGAAAAAGTGCGTCTATTTTTGTGCAGAAAAACGATCCAACTGCTGGATAGCTCAGATACTGTCGATGTTCGAGATATCTTAGACGAAATCGCATCTCTTCGCAGGGATGAAAGGAACGAATGGGGGCTCGAATTGCAACCCTTAGAACCAGCCGCAGAAGACCTGTCGGCTCCAACAGAATTTTTGCCTCCAGTATTGCCTAGAACTGTATTGGGATCGCTAACAGAAACCCCGTTTAAGAAAAGGCTCATGGTCGGAAATCAAAAAGTGTTCCAATGGCTTAGCGCCTCAGGGCGCGAAATCGCTTCTTATTTTCCCGTACCTCTCGAAGTGGGACTCGATCCATCGACTCATTGGGGAAGAGATTCCAGGATCCTTCTTGAATCGGGGCAATACCTAATCCCTTATGGATTGAAGCTGGACCCAGAGCTCGATAAAAAAATGCGATGCATGCTGGGAGAAACTTCAGAAAGCATGTCTGGACAGGGATTTTCCCGTGTAAACCTGGCCGCAGCCAGACACCAAGCAAGAAAAGCCAAAATTCCCATTAAACCCAATACAAAAAGCGTGATTGAAGGGGGAAATTGCAAGCTGTTCCGAGGCCCAGATGGAGCCCCAAGAGCCTTGATCGGCTATTGCAGCGTTCTTTTGACGCTCTTGGCTTTGGAAAAGACAAAAACATACCAAACTCCTGAATATTTGCAATTTTTAATAGAATACACATCCAACCATCCCGAACCTAAACCCGAATCGATCCAAATCGCAAATGAGCTTTATCCCGATGCTGCCGATCCGATTCGATCAGCGCTCGAGTTTGAAGCGAAAAGAGAATATGCAAAAAGAATCATCGCTCAGGAGCTTGAGATCCCCTTAGAAAACATCGCTTTCATTCATCAAAGCGATTTCCATATCGATCTCGAGTGTTTCGTCAGCCCTTGCGGCCGGATTGTATTTCTCGATGATCCCAAAACCGCCTTAAAAATGCTTGAGAACATCGCCGATGACGATTTAGCCTACCAAGCAGTGTCGTTTATCCCTCATGCAGAATCTGAAATGAGAAAAGCAGAATTAGTGGAAAAGAATCGACAAATGCTCGAAGGCATGGGATATAAAGTCGTGTTGATCGCAGGCGAATTTCAGGGAAGGCGTCGTCGGATGAATTTTATGAACGGCGTTTGTATTGGCGACACGTTCATGACCAACGGAACTTCTAATTGTCCTCTCAGCGCCTATTTTAAATGGCAATTCGAACGCTGCGTTAAGGAACGTTGCCCCAA
This sequence comes from Parachlamydiales bacterium, assembly GCA_019694475.1. Taxonomy (GTDB): domain Bacteria; phylum Chlamydiota; class Chlamydiia; order Chlamydiales; family SM23-39; genus REEB52. The sequence goes on along the minus strand of JAIBBX010000003.1, from coordinate 325,495 downwards.
TATGAAAGTCTTATTCGTCGCAGACGATACAGACATCTTAGAAGAAAGATTGCGCGCGAACGGCGGATTTCACTGCATGACTTGGGAAGAAGCTATGGAAACATAGTTCTTTGCGCAACAAAAACCGCCACACCAGCCAGATAACTCAATAGGCGATGAAGCTCACCTTGATCAGGATGCTGCCGGAGAAGGCGGAGGTGATCGCGAGTTTCGTAGGGAGAGAATCATTCCCTTAAAAAAGATTTCTATGTCTCTTTCGTATGTATGGCTTCTTTGACTCGGATGCTACTTCAGATATGCTCGAGTGATGGTGGTTTTCTCTCTGAACGCCAACGTCCGCTTCTTCTATTCTCAAAATATTAAAAAAGAAGGGTTTGGTCAGGAGAAGCCGGCGACGTCTTCAGTTTTTTTTTTCGCCTCTCTGGCGAATCGTTTGTTAGGACAGAAACCAGTTCTTGAAGCTCTCCATTTTCCTCTTCCAATGCCTCAACTCGATTGGCGAGTTCCTGGAGCTCGACTTCAACTTCTTTAGGGATAGGATTCATTTCAAGGGCTGATTTTTCGATTTTGAGCTTTTGTAATTCTGTGTCCGTTTTGAATAAATCGGTCCGAGCCTGTTGAAGAACTTTGGTTTTGTCCTCAAACTGCTGTTTAAGCTGTTTGAAAAGAGGCTCGATCTGAGAAAGATGAAGCATTTTTTCTTCGGCAAATTTGAGTTTTTCCGCCATCTGCGGATCGACTCTATGTTTTTGTCCTGCAAGTTCGAGCATCGCTGCGTCGAGGCGCTCTTTCAAGAAATTGCGCTCTGCTTGGATCTCATGCAGCTTGAGCAATTCTTCCCGGGCGCGGTTGGCTTCTTTATTCGCTTTTTCAAACTCAAATTTAAAACCTTCTGCCAATCTTTTCGCTTCCGCCGCCTGCTGTTTTAGCGGCTCTTCGATTCTGCGGATCTCTTGATGCGCCGCTTGGAGCATCCCTTTCAGCGACTCAGTTTCAGTTTCAGCGTCTTTCGCCTTGAAAACTTCTTTCGCATGCAGCCGGGCTAATGTCTCGTTGATGAGGTGGGTTTGCTCTTTGTCATACCGTGCTTGATTGAGCTCTTTCATCAATTGGATATTCTGGCTCACAACTTCGTCATTATTTTTGATCCGGGAAATCTCTTCTTCGCATTCACGATATTCAACTTTCAATTGATCGATCTCGCGTTTTGCCTCATAGAGTTTTTCTTCAAAAGAGGCAGCTTCCTGCATATGACGAGCTGTTGTTTTCCGAAGCACTTCATTGAGAATCAATATCGATGAATGATCGGATTGGAGATCTTCCAACTCTTTTTGGAGAGTGGCTGCTTTCTCTTGGAAAGCGATCTGCTGGCTTTGGGCATGTTCTTGAACTTTTGCCATCTCTTCTTCAAGATTTTCAAGAGCCGATTTGCGAGTCTCAATCTGCGATTCGAGTGTCTGAATCCAAGCCGATTCCTGTTCAAATGCTAAAGCAGTGATAAAAAATGCGATTCCAAGAGAACTTTCAAGCCCAAGCGACCAAAGGTGATCAGTAACCAGGAAAGCGTGGCGGAGAATAGCGACGAGCCCCAATAGAACAAGAGCATAACAGCAGCCGCGGATCTGCATACGGGCAGAAAGGAAAAACCCGCCTGCGGCTAGCAGAAGAAGATCATAAGGGACTCCGATGCGGGCTGCAAGAGTGACCGTGCAAAGAAGGAAAATGGGTCCCCAAAGAGATGGCTCTTTCTGAATGAATCGGACCGCTTTTTCCATCATAAAAGTTCTATAGTCCTGGCAAAGGTTAAAAATCCATTTTCGAAACGTTTGAAATCAAAATGTTCATTCGGAGCATGGATATCATCGGTCGCAAGGCCTTGTCCCATTCCCACCACTTCAGCATTTAAAATCTTGCACATCGATGCAATGATGGGGATCGATCCTCCGCTCACAACGCGCTTGCACTCTTTGCCCATGACTTCAGTAGAAGCTAAACAGACTGCTTTAGCAAGATCGGAATCGGCGCTGCCTCGAAAAGCTTCTTCGCCGCTAACATTTTTGATTTCAATGCGGATTCCGCTTGGAACATTTTTCTTCAGGAAATCGATCACAGCCGATGCGATTTTTTGAGGATTTTGATTGGGGACGAGCCGGCAAGAGATTTTCGCGCTTGCATGCGCAGGAATGACTGTCTTAAATCCTTTGCCCGTATAGCCTCCGCTCATTCCATTGATCTCAAATGTGGGCCTAAAACCTTTCCTCACGAAAAGGGGTAGCCCCTTTTCTCCGCCTATCGCATCAATCCCAAATTCTTTTCTATAACTTTTTTCATCTACGTTCGGAGTGAAGAGATCTTTTTCTTTTTCCGTCATCTCTAAAACGTCGTCGTAGAATCCATGAATCCTCACTCTTCCGTCATCATCCCAAACTTTCGCTAAAAGTTCAGCCATCGCCCGGTTTGGATTGTATGCAATCCCGCCATGCGACCCAGAATGGAGATCTCCATTAGATCCTGTCAAAATGAGTTCTAAAGTAACAAGGCCTCTACCGCCAAGCGTAATTGCAGGCGTCGTCTCATCAAACTGGCCGAAATCGACAACTGCAAGCGCATCGGCTTTTAGCTTTTCTTTCAAAGAAGGAAGAGCTTTGGACAATCCGACGCTGGTCGATTCTTCTTCGCCTTCGATGCAAAATTTTAGATTCACCGGAAGCTGTTTGCCCATTTCATGCCAAGCGCGAACAGCAGCAACAGCGAAAAAAATCTGCCCTTTGTCGTCGACAGCGCCGCGTGCATAAATTTTGCCGTTTCTTTCAGTCGGTTCAAAGGGATCGCTATGCCAAAGTTCAATCGGATCAACAGGCTGCACATCGTAATGGCCGTAAACTAAAATCGTAGGAGCATCAATTCCTGCGCGCATATCTTCGCCATAAACAAGCGGATAGCCAGGCGTTGGAATGAGTTCTGTTTTCATACCGCAATGTTTTGCGATATAGCTGCGAAGCCATTCAGCGCACGCTTTGGATTCATTTGCATAATCGGGATCAGTGCTGATCGATTTGAAACGGAGAAAGGAGAAATAGTCCCGCTTTAGCTCTTCTTTGTGAGTTGAGAACCACTTTTTGAGCGCTTCAAGCGACGACATGCAAACTCCATTTGCAGGTCATAATAAGTTGTTATTTAGATTTTCTGCAATGGAAGCGATCATCAAAAACTTGACTCGCATTTTCGACGAGAAAAGCAGCAAGGGTTTCATCGCCTTGATAATCCATCTCGACTTCCATTTTCCCATCTGCATTTGGTTCACTGCATGTGATTAGAACGTAGCAAGCACAATTTTCTTTCACTGCTTTTTCGAAATGCTTTTCAGGATTGACTGTTTTACTCATCAAATTTTTCTCCGATTCCACGAATTGATGACAGAAAACGAAATTTCATGCAATCGAAATTCGTAAATCGGATAAAATGGAGCTTAAAGAAACGGATGACAAATCATGGCAAAACGAATTTTTCTTTTCTTAGCGCTCAACTTTCTCGTCGTGTTGATGATTTCAGTTGTTTTGAACATCTTCAACATCCGCCCTTACATCCAATCGTATGGACTCGATTATAAATCTCTTCTCATCTTCTGTTTCATTTGGGGCATGGGAGGCGCATTTATTTCGCTCGCGCTCTCCAGATCCATGGCTAAGTGGATGATGGGAGTGCAGGTGATCGATCCAAATACTCACGACGCTGAACAAAAACATCTCCTTGATACAGTCCACCGCCTTTCTCAAAAAGCAGGCCTTTCCGTAATGCCTGAAGTAGGGCTTTACCGCTCCAACGAAGTAAACGCCTTTGCGACAGGCCCCACGAAAGCAAAGTCTCTCGTTGCCGTATCCACTGGTCTTTTGAACCGCATGGGTCAAAAAGAAATTGAAGGCGTCATCGGCCATGAAATTTCCCACATTGCCAATGGCGATATGGTGACTATGACGCTTCTACAAGGCGTCGTCAACGCTTTCGTCATGTTCTTAGCCCGTGTTCTTGCCTATGTCGTTTCGGGCCTTGGCCGAAACCGGCAAGAGTCGAGCGGCATTTCTGGAAGCTACATCCTTTTCGTCTACCTTTTTGAAGTTGTTTTTATGATTCTTGGCTCTCTTGTTGTAGCCGCCTATTCCCGCTATCGGGAGTTCCGGGCCGACGCCGGGGGCGCTAACCTCGCCGGGAAGGACGCGATGATCTCGTCTCTTAAAACTTTACGGGTTCTCCAGGAAATCAAAGATCCAAGGGAAAATCCAGCGATGGCTGCCTTCAAAATCTCCCATCAGGGGCGCAAAGGGCTCCTCGCTCTTTTTGCCACCCACCCCCCACTGGAAGACCGCATCGAGAGATTGCAAAACTTGCGCTCATAACGTATCCTATTTCCCATGACAAAAACAGTTGTTGTGGGAATGTCGGGTGGAGTCGATTCATCTGTCTCCGCCCTTTTATTAAAAAATTTAGGATACAACGTCATCGGCCTCTTCATGAAAAACTGGGAGGAAGAGGGACCTTGTCCTGCTGCCAAGGATTTTGAAGACGTTGTCAAAGTCTGTGAAACCCTCCAAATTCCCTATTACAACGTCAATTTCGTCCAAGAATACCGCGAATCTGTATTTGCTCAATTCCTCGCCGATTATCAAGCAGGCCTCACACCTAACCCCGACGTCCTCTGCAACCGCGAAATCAAGTTTAAAGTCTTTTTAGAAAAAGCCCTTTCTCTTGGCGCAGACTATCTCGCAACAGGCCACTATTGCCAGCTCGACCCCGATGGCAGGCTTTTACGCGGAAAAGACCCTGACAAAGATCAAAGTTATTTTCTACATGCTGTAAAACGGGAAGCGTTTCAAAAAGTTCTTTTTCCAATCGGCCATCTCCTCAAACAAGAGGTGCGGGCCCTTGCTCGCGATGCGGGATTAGCCACAGCTTCCAAGAAAGACAGCACCGGAATCTGTTTCATTGGAAAACGGGATTTCAAACCCTTCCTCTCGCAATTCCTCGGCACGAAACCTGGGCCCTTCAAAACCTTAGCGGGCCAAGTGGTGGGCCAGCATGATGGCGCCGCTTTCTACACCCTAGGACAGCGGAAAGGAATGGGGCTTGGAGGAGAAGGCGACGCCTGGTATGTGGTCGCAAAAGATTTGCCAAGCAACACTGTTTTCGTCGAAAGGGGCGCTGACCACCCAGCCCTTTTCTGCAAAGAACTGCAAACCCAAAACCTCTCCTGGGTAGATAGAGAACCCGCATTCCCGCTTCGCTGCACAGCGAAAGTGCGCTATCGGCAAACCGATACCCCCTGCACGCTTCATTCAGACGGCCATGTTCTCTTCGACGAGCCCCAAAGGGCCGTCACTCCAGGCCAATCGATCGTCTTTTACCAAGGTGAATATTGCCTTGGCGGCGGAATTATCAAATAATTAATTCAATTATTCTATCTTATTTTAATATTTGATAAAATAATATCAAATAAAAGGAAATTATATATGTCTTTCGATCCATTTTTCTCTATAGATCTAAATAAAACTTATCAATCGCCGCCTCCCCCTACCACCTCCAGATTGACACAAGATGATGAAAAAATGTCTAGGGTATCTCGCAAACTTTTTGACTCGCCTGTGAGAGCCGTTTTGGCATGCAATGGGCAAACTACAGATACGTTAAAAGCGATTCGGCATTCTTATAAACAAGGGCAAGCCACTTTAAAAGCATCAGGGCAAGGATCGAGCGGATTTACTCTTCTTGGAAAGGCGCCATCAACTGTTTTACCTCAAACCGTGGCGCAGCATGTTTCCGATGAATCTTCTGTCGGTTTTGTATTGAAATGGGTTCCGATCCATGATGCAGACAATGAACTTACTTGTACTGATCTCGCTCAATTTTTTGGACTAGAGGCCCCTGCGATGCGGAAAATCGAAAAAGAAACCTCATCGCTATTTGTTACTCCGACGAGGAAAGAAAAACCGGCATTCAATCCGGAACCTTTCCAGCTCCTTGCGATGAATCGAATCCAAGGGATGAACTTACACGATTTATGCCAATCAGGCGGAGTTTTTAAATTGAATCAGAAAGCATGGAATCAGATGATGGAAGCCTTTGGCAAAGCTGCTATTTTTGATCTATTCATTGGAAATTTTGACCGTTTCTTCCGTTTTCGCCAAAATGATTCCGGTTCTTTTGAACTCGTAGAAGCACCTGAAGCAAATCCAGGCAATGTCCTTGTCCATACAACACCTCAAAAAGGCAATGTGGCTGCCGTATCATTCATTGATAGTACTTCCATGATTCAGGGGTCAAAACCTGTCAAAAAAGATGAGGAAGAAGAGTTTATGGGGTTAGGGATGTTTGACGATGCACCGGCGCCAGATCCAGAAACTCCGCCTCAGACACCTCGTGCTCAAAAGCCGTCTATCAATCCTAAATTAGCAGAGGGGCTCCATGCATTTTTTGTGAAAATGATCGAAGAAGAACCAGATGTTTTAGCTAATCATATTTGCAAGGCTGTTTCCAATAGTTTGAAGGCATGCATCACCGATAGCATCCCAAATGAAGCTGATCCTCGCTTGAGCGAAGTTTGGGAACGAATCGCCGATTCGACTCCTTCTTTAGTGCAAGGAATTCAGCTGGGTGTATTGAAACTGAATGAAAAGGAGTTTCAAGAAGGCGTTATGAAAGCAAGCGAACAGGCTTCTGACAGCTTGAAATTGCTTTTAAGAAGCAATTTGGCTTGGCTTGCCTCTCTTAAGAAAAAAAACTAGTCTGATTTTTTTTTAAATTCTTTCACAAGAGTTTCCAATCGCCGCTTCGATACAACGGAGCGGTCTTTTTTTGTCACATCTTCCGTCGTTGCATAACGGTCGTTGGACTTGATGAGGAGCCACTGATCTTCACGGAAATTGACTAAAGCAAAACCGCCCTTCAATTTCTTTCCCTTCAGCGTCACATGAAACGATTTCTTCTTTTGCTCATCGAGAGTGTAAGTTCCCTCGTCCCAAATGATTACAGCTCCTGCGCCATATCCTTCAGGAATAATCCCTTCAAAGTCTTTGTATTCATACGGATGATCTTCTACATGAACCGCAAGCCGTTTCTCTTTTGGGTTCATAGATGGGCCCTTAGGAATAGCCCAGCTTTTCAAAACGCCGTCCATTTCCAAACGAAAATCGTAATGCAATCTGGTTGCTGCATGTTTTTGCACAACGAATCTAAGAACACCCGCCCGTTTTTTTCGGACGATTGCTGCTGGCTCTTTGGACTTTTTGAGGTTTCGTTTTTGCTTATAGGCTTTTAAAGACATCCGTTACCCTCTTTCTCTTGCAAGGTAACGGATCGATATGAAATTCGAAAGAATTAAATTTGAACTGCGCTGAATTCATTGATTGCATGATCAAATTGCTTTTGGAAAACTGACTCTAAGCCATGAAAATACTCAAGCATTACAGGGATAGCTTGGCTTTTATCAAATGATTTGGTAGCCGAAAATCCATTTTCATTTGAAACTACCTCATATCCCAAAGATGTAAATGTCGACTTTGCCGCTTGGAAAACGACTTTCGCCGATCCCTTCGCGCCAAAACAAAACTCTTCTTCGTGGATTCCCTGATTATTCGCAAAAGCGTCCATGCAAAGTCTTGAGCCATCTCGGACCATACTTAAAGTTAGCGAAGATTGAGAAGACATATTATACTCCATTTTAATTTAATAACACGGAATATTATAAACAAAACACTATAAAACAGAAACAAAAACAACGATTAACGAGACATCTTTAATGGACATTCAGATTAAAGTAACACCAAACTCATCAAAGAACGAAATAATGGGATGGGAAGGCGAACTTTTGCGGATAAGGGTTAGGGGGGTGCCGGAAAAGGGACGAGTAAACGAGGAATTGATTGCCTTTTTAGCTAAAGAATTCGGGATTGCTAAATCGCAAATCACCATTCATAGCGGCCATACTTCTCGGCTCAAACGTTTAAAAATCGCAGTAGCGCAAGATGATGAGGAGAGGATTCGCGGGCTGTTAAAAATTTAAACCCTATTCAGGAAGCAGAACGGTCCAGGTTTTGGGTTGATGGATGATGTTCAAATGACGTCTGCGCAAAGTATATCCTTCTGAGGGCAGTAAAGAGAGACTGGATGACGTTTGATTATCAGAACGATACTGGACCCAAAAATGTTCTAGCCAACCGGGGAATTCATTGTATGGGTGAAGATCGATCAAAAATTCATCCACGACGATTGTAGCTTGAGTCATTACTGAAATTAAACATGGCTTATAGAAAATCGTGAAAGGAAAACCGGATCCAAAATAGGTGTAGGGAAATGGGCACCCAAAATAGGAACAATATTGCTCATAAGCTGTATCGTTGAAAAGCTGAGTAGGATATCCAAATAGAGGATCATAAACAGAGTAGCCATTCAGCATGGCTGTTGGATCAATCAGATTGAAAACATTCACTCCACTCGTATTCGAAGCTTGCGAAATCGCCGTGTAAATGCGCAAAGGTTGGTTGTTTCCTGAGCTGACCCCGCTTCCTGCATTCATGGTAAATGAACCGTAGTTCGTGTTATCTACAGGCGGTGCAAGCGGGGTAACCATAACTGGGTGATTATTATCGACAACCAAAGTAACGGGTCCTTGCGTAGAAAGGATGATGGCATTGGTTTCCAAAACCATATTTCTCCCGGTGACCATTCTGATTTCTCCAAGGGTGGAGACCAATGTTCCTGCACTGAGAGGAGAAAGGGTTGTGTTGTTTCCTGCAAAAGCAAAAATTCCTCCTCCTGCTTGAGTGGTCTGAATCCGCTGGTTGATCGTCAGATCATGGCCCGCAGTCAGAAAAATATTGCCGGTTGTCGAGGCCATGCTTGGATTGCTGCCGGAAATTGTGATATCAGTTGCTGCTGTCGCGTAGATGGTGCCGCTTCCTGAACTGACTTGGCTTGTGCCCGATTGAATGATTGAAGAGCCTGCGGGACAAATAGGAAGACCTTGCGCCCTTACGCAATTGCAGTTACTGCTTGCGCAATTGAAAGTGCCGCGGCCTGCGGAAAGAAAAACGTCCCCATTATTGGAGGTGACATTGGCTTGTAAATGGATGTCTCCTGAACAGTTGCTATTTGCATCAGCAGTGAGGCTGATCGGCGCATTTGCAACTGTAGCAGTAATATTTGCGGCAGGACTGATTGTCAGATCCTGGCACGCATTCATCACAACGCCGAATGGGATGGAAACTTGGCCTAAATTGGTTCCTGCAACCGTCCCTGTCGACGTCAAAGCTTGATTCAACGTGAGTTGTCCTGCACCAAACACAACGTTGTCGGGATGATTGAGCGCTACATTTGTGAAGGTAAAAGTTCCGCCGGGGCCAATCGTCATGGCGTTTGGACAGAGGCCATCGCAAAAATTTGCCAGATCGGTTTGTCCTGTATCCATGCTCACTCTCAACGGCCCGCTGCGAACATTGAAGTTCAAGGTCGAAGGCGTGGTGAAAGCAGAACAAGCGGCCGTTGTAGCTGCAGAAGTTCCTAAAACTGGGCAAAAGGTAAGAAAATTCTGAGGTGGATCGACGATGGTATTGGCAGTATAGAGCTCGCCTGCCTGGAAGGCATGGCCATAAATCATATTGATAAATCCGCCTACTGCCGGCAGAGTGATCGATGCAGGAATTTGCATATTTCCACCCGCCCTAAAATCATCCGAAGCAGAAAAAATAAAGCCGGGTGTTCGAGTTGCGCCAAAAGTCACGTTTCCTTGGCCTATCAGATTGCCTCCTGCAAATAGCCGAGTCAAACCTTGAGAATTGGTTCCTACCGTGCTCGGAGATCCGGTTGCATTCACAAAAAAATTTCCACCCACCGCGACATTGCAATCGCCTCCCCTGCAACCAATTGTGACGGATTGGGGTCCTTGCGCAGTCAGATTTCCTCCGACCATCAAAAAGAGAGATGAAGCTCCTCCTGTGTTGGAAGCAAAGCCAATCCCAAAATTAGTGACCGTGTTGAACTGCGAAGTTAAAGTAGCATTCCCACCCACAGCCATGTACATGGTTACATTCGGTATAATATTTGTGATCGTATTGCCCAAGGTGCCAATGAAAACAGAATTATTAGTCACATTCGGATCAGTCATAACCAGATCGCCCCGAATGTCAATCAAATACGTTCCGGTAAAAGTTGTAACAGTCTGTGTATTATGCCCAATGATATTTGAAGCTGCGCCGCTTGCTGCAGGAGCAATCGTTACATTGCGGGCGCATACATGAAGATTTCCGGTAATCGCTGTAATGATTGGACCGGCTTGAAAAAGATGGTGGCCGATCGCAGTATCTGAGGTTTGTATGGGTCCGGTTGTCATCGAAATATCGCCGCCTACATTGACATCGATATTTCCGGAAATGGAGGGAACAGTTCCCGCAACGCCAATCACCTGAACAAATCCATGCCCGATTGCAGCGGCATTTCCGCTTCCATTCGCAAATAAGGAAAGATTTCCGCCAATGTTCACCGCAATATTGCCATCTTGATTGTCATTTGCACTATAAAAGAGAGTATTCGCTCCGTGGCCGATGTGCGCATAGCTTCGGAATGCAGGAAAATTTGTGATCGCCGTTAATATTGCATTCCCGCCTACATTGACAGTGATATCGGCGCCCATAGTTGCCCATTCAGGACCCGGACCAAGAATTGGGCCTGCTATATTAAAGGCTCCATGGCCTATCAAAGCCGAAGTTTGATTGGTAGTGCCGGTTAGTAAAGATAAATTGCCTCCGCAATTCACAACGATATCACCGGTACTCACTATCGGAGCGATTCCAGGAGGCCAATACCCAATTTGCGCTTGGCCCTGGATATCGACTAAACTTCCTTGTAAAAGGATATTGCCGGCTGCGTTCACCAAAGTGCCGCCGTTTTGCGACCCGACCGAAACGCTATTTGCGGGCGGTACTATAATTCCCGATAGCAAAGGCTGCAAAGTGATATTCGCACCCGAAATAAGAGTCACGCGGTTCGCAGCAGTATTTACAGCATTCGACTCTTGGATATTGGCATTGATCACCATATTGCTTGCAGAAATCAACGTTAAGCTATTGCCAGAATTCCAGTTGATATTGGCTCCTGCTCGAACGGTCAATAAGCCAGCTTGTCCTTGATCAGTAGCGGCATTTGTAGAAATCGTCACATTATTTCCCGCTAAAAAGGCGGTCAGATTGCCGCTGTCGATGGTGGCTCCAAGAAAACCGCAAGGAGTGGCAGCGTTACAAGCAAAGGCGTAGCCAGGACCTGCCGTACAGGTATCTACGCCCCCATTGTTCGCAATGCAAACGTTAGTCGGGTCTAAAAGAAGCGTTCCTGTATTCCCCATAGGAGCAAGCGTAGAGATGATGCCTTGGGGATTGAGATGTCCTTTACTCGACACTTCGATGAATCCGCCATCCCCGCCGTAGGATCCTCCTTTTGCTAAAATGGTTCCAAAAGTATGGGTTTCCAGATCGCTCCAAATCGTGATCGTTCCTCCTTTGCCGGACTGCAAAGATGAAACATCGACTAAAGAAGACGGTTTCAATAGAACAGTTGTTCCCAAAATATCGACTGTGCCGCCCGGGATAGAAATGGATCCTTCTAAAGAAATCGATGCATTGGGGGAATAGGTGCGCACGTGAATCCGATCAAGATCCGTTGATTTGACGATGAAGTCATTCGAAGCAACCAATGCGGCCGATTTCCCGCTGTCGATTATTCCATTTTGCACGACTTGATGAGCAAATAACCCAATGCAGTCGCTTGCTCGTAAAACGCCCTCATTCACAATCGAATGGATCGAAGAACCGGTAAAATCAAGCTCGCCGGTCGAAAAAAATAGATCTTTGTTGAGATCAAAGGTCGATGCCATGAGAGTATTCACATCGACTTGGGAATTTTTTCCAAAAACAACTCCGTTTGGATTGATCAAAATGACTTGTCCGTTGGATTTAAGAGCGCCAAAAATCTCGATTGGAGCATTGCCCATCACCCGATTCACCAAAATCGATTGTTCCGTTGGTTGAATGAACCGAGCCGTTTCATTCATCTGAATGGAAAAATCTTCCCATTCGATCATCGTTTTATCACTCACCTTCAATTCAAGACTTTCTGAAGTTTGCAGAAGAGTCTCCAATTCACCAGATACGACTTGGGGCGATTGAGGAAGTGCGTGAAGGCAGGCAATGAATAGAAATGGAAAAGTTTTTTTGATATCCATTCCTCAAAATTACAAGAAGACAAGGATTTTTTCAAACCAATTGACGGATGAGTGCGCCGAGCAAGTCTTTAGCCAAATCGATTTTGACTGGGTTATCCTGCTCTAAGAGATAGACTTCATGAGGATGGATCTCGCTGCAAAGGTTTTTCAAGCTTTCCGTTTGCAAAATGATGTAATCGATTTCGTGCAGCGATGATAAGAGGTGGATCAATTCATCTCCCGGCTCGGTATCGCGCACATAGATGATGAGCTCTTGGCCCTCTTTTTGAGAAAGCTGCCGGATTGTTCGAAATAGGCCGTTTGACATCATTTGTCCTTTTTCTAACACAAGAAGAGCATATTTTTTTCCCTTTAGCACCTGCCTTATGGCAAATGTGTGGCTTTCATCAAAGATCTTGGTATCGCAATCTTCTTCAAGAAGCCTTTCGGCAAGCTCTGATAAAGTGATTTGCGCGCAGCCGAGCCGTTCAATCGACAGGCCTGCTGCGATGTTTGCGAGCTGGGCAGCTTGCTGGATATCGAGTCCATTGGCAAGCCCCAGACAAATCATTGAAAGGACAGTATCTCCCGCTCCCGTTACATCTTTCACTTCTTTGGAGCGGACAGGAAAATCAAAACGTTTTCCATCGGCTTCAAATATAGAAATGCCCGCCTCCGAACGAGTGATGAGCAAGATTTCTGCAAGCGGACGCAGCGCCTTGGCAACTTCGTCGAGTGTTGCGCTAGATGCGCATTTCGCAGCTGCATAGGCTTCGGAAAGATTGGGTTTTAAAACTGTAGCTCCTCGATATTTTTGGAAATCGATTCCTTTCGGATCGACAATCGAAGGTATTTTCGCTTTTCTTGCAAGCTCGATCGCCGTTTGGATGAGTCGGTTTGATAAGAACCCTTTTCCATAATCGGATATCGCAACAATGTCTACTTGCGGGATGAGAATTTCTAGTTTTTCCCGAATCGCTTCTTCAAATTCAGCCTGAATCGGCGTGATTGTTTCAAAATCGACTCTGATGAGCTGCTGGCTATCGGCAATCAGTCGATTTTTTACTGGAGTTTTGTAACCTGGCTCAACAAGAAGACAGCTCGTATCTGCGCTGGATAAACGCTTCTTCAACTCAAGTCCTTCAGTATCGCCGCCGATGCGGCCTACTGCAAAAACAGTTGCGCCAAGCGTTGTTAAATTGAGTACGACGTTTCCTGCACCGCCGGGCCTTGATTCCTGCTTCAGCACTTCCATCACAGGAACAGGCGCTTCAGGAGAAATCCGTTTCACTCTGCCAGTTGTGTAAGTGTCGAGCATGAAATCGCCGAGCACTAACACTTTGAACGGTTTAAAATGAATGAATGTGCGGCCAAGTTTTACCATCGATCACTTCTCACAAGGTAGTCTTGTACATATTCACGCACCGCATCTTGGATCGGCGTCATTTGTATGTACTTGCTATCCTGAGAGAAGATCTTATGGAATTTGTCCATAGAAGCGCAAGTAAATTGCTGATATTGTTTCGCTAAATCGGCTGGCATATCGATGTAAGCGATGTTCGTTTTTTTCTGAATCGCTTTAAAAAATGCATCAGCCAAGAAATTCCAAGTGGTTGGAGTTCCCAATCCCACATTGTAGATTCCGCCCACATTTCTGAATTTAGGATCTAGAAATGCGGCAGTCATTTTTACGGCGTCTTTCACATAAATGAAATCGCGCATTTGTCCGCCGTCTGAATATTTCGCATCTGTCGATTTAAAAAGATGAACTGCACTTCCATCGTGCGATTTTTCCATCATTTTTAAAACCATCGAAGCCATGCGGCCTTTATGATATTCATTCGGTCCGAAAACATTGAAATACTTCAATCCCACAACTTGCTTCAAAACATTTTGCCGTTTCATCCAGAGATCGACGAGATGTTTTGAGTAGCCGTACATGTTGAGCGGTCTTAATGTTTCTAAAGACGACTCATCATCATTGAATCCGAGAGATCCATCGCCATAAGTTGCAGCAGACGATGCATAAATGAATCGCTTGCCATGGTTCAGAGCCCATTCGGCTAATTGGATGGTATAGTGGAAGTTGTTTTGGATGAGATAATCGGCATTTTTCTCAACAGTGTCGGAACAAGCACCTAAATGAAAAATCGCATCGACTTCGGACTCTTTGCCCTTCAGCCAATCGAAAAGTGCGTGTTTTGAAATGATGTCATTAAATTGTTTGCCAACGAGGTTTTTCCATTTCTCGCCGCACTTGAGATCATCGACTAGGAGTAAATCGGTAAACCCAAGATCGTTTAAATGGCGAACCAGACAAGATCCGATCATGCCAGAAGCGCCAGTGACAACGATTTTTCGTTTCATAACCGTTAATCTTACCACTGATGGGAATAAAAAACACCGAGGACTCTCGTTGAAGCGTCCTCGGTGTTATAAAACCGTGAGTATTTTTACTCAGATTTCTCTTCTTCTTTTGTCTCTTCAGATGGGAGCGGTGCAGTCACTGCTTCGATACCTACATGAGCGACACCTTCTGGGATGATCGCCAATTGGCAAGAAGCGGTAACGCCTTCTTTGAGTCTGAGAGAGATCTTGTGCGCGCCAGTTTCTTTGATTGGCTTTGTCACAAGAACAGATTTCTTATCGACAGGCAGTCCTTTCTCTTGGAAAAGATGTGCGATATCTGCAGCAGATACAGAACCATACATGTGGCCTTCTGGGTCCACTTTCACGCGGATTTCCAAAGAAGTTCCTTCGATTTGGATCGCGAGCTCTTCCGATTCTCTGCGGTCGACTACAGCTTGTTTTGCCCGTTCTGCTCTTAAGCGCTCTTGCTTGCGGAGAGTGTTTGGGCTTGCAATCACTGCGAGGCCTTTTGGAAGAAGGAAGTTTCTTACATAACCCGGCTTAGCGGAGACAATCTCCCCTTTTTTGCCAAGCGATTCTACATCTTGGAGGAGCAATAATTGTTGTTTCATCTTATTCCTCCGCCACGAATGGGAGCAGCGCCATATGGCGGGCCTGCTTAACCGCTTTTTTCAAAAGTTTTTGATAAAAATAAGACACTCCGGTGATTCTTCTTGGCAAAATCTTACCGCGCTCGGTGATGAATTGCTTTAAAGTTTCAATGTCTTTGAAGTCGATTTTATCCACTTTCGCCGCAACAAATGGGCACACTTTTTTCTTCTTCGCAAAAGGAGAAGATGCTTCGCCAGGAGCTCCTGCCGCTGGTGATGAATATTCTTGAGATTGATATTGCTGTCTTCTCATGGATTAACCTTGCATCTTGAGGGGTTTGAATTCGAGTGTATCGAGAACTTTCTCTGTTCGCATTGTAACAAACCGGATCAGATCCTCATGCAGGTGGTACTCTTTCCAAAGATCGCCAATGATTTGAGTTGGCGCTGTGAAATAGAGAACGTAATAATAGCCTTCTCGTTTTCCATCGATTTCATAGGCGAGTCTTTTACGCCCTTGCTCGTGGACTTTATGGATCTCTCCCCCTTTTTGGGTGATCCCATCGGTAATTTTATCAAAGGCTTTTTTTCGGGAATCATCGCTCAGCGTCGCGCTTAGGATGTACATCCCTTCATAGAGCCCTTTTCGCTCATGCTTCTTCATTTTCTTCTCCAATGCTCGGAGACGATGAATTCTTATCTTTATTCGCGTAATTCATCGCACTGGTTAAACCTTCGTCCAGCCAAATTTCAACAGCTTGGACCACTCTTTCCAAAACGCTTGGAAGGAGCGTTTCTTCCTCCTTCGAAAACCGGCCCAACACATGGTCTGACAGGTCTCCGTGATCTCTATCCCCCACTCCAATGCGGAGCCGAGGATAACGATTCGTCTGCAAACATTCTTCAACGCTCTTCAAGCCATTATGTCCGCCTGAACCGCTATTGATTCGGATTCGCAGCTGTCCCAAAGGAAGCGCTACATCATCGACAAGGATGAGCAGCCGAGACAGATCAATTTGAAAGTAGCGCATTACGAGCGCTACTGACTCGCCGCTGAGATTCATAAAAGTCAGCGGCTTTAATATTCTAACTTCATCTTCGCCGATTTTGCCCTCGGCGAGAGAGCCTTTAAACTTCAGCTGTTTTTTGAATTCCAGCCCATGTTTTCGGGCCAGTATATCTACAGCTTCAAAGCCAATATTGTGGCGCGTCCTTTCGTAGGTTTTTCCGGGATTGCCGAGTCCTACTATGAGAAACTGTGCCACAACCAATTACGTTCCTGCTTTCTTACCAACTACAACCGCAACTTCGTTCATTCGAGAGAGCGGCTTGATATGAGAAGGAAGCGCAATGTCTGCGAGGGTTTTTGATTGAGCAATGCCCATTTCGCGCACATCGATAGAAAACTCTTGCGGAATGTGTTTTGGCAAGCAAGAAACTTTCATCGAACGGATCACTTGTCTCAAGAACCCGCCCAGTTTCACTCCTGCGCAATCAGCAACGCCAGTCATTTGGATTGGCACATTCACTGTCACTTCTTCATTATCAGTAAGCTGCAAGAAATCGATGTGCTCGATGTCATAGCTAGCTACATGATATTGCACTTCTTTGACAAGCGCTTTGACCCGTTTGCCATCAATATGCAACTCAAACACAGTCGTGGAGAGCAAACCTGACTTCATTCCACGCAAAATCGCTTTGAGTTCTTCACCTTTCACAGTGACAGGGTGTCCTTCGCCTTTCGAATTATAGAGAATGGCTGGAATATTCCCTTCCCGGCGGAGTCTGTTGTTCTCCCCTTTCTTACCGGATGTTCTTTTCGCTAATTCTAATTTCATACTTTCCTCTTAAACATCGATGAGATCGACTTTGCCGAAATCACACATTCTATCGCTTCTGCAAGGAGCGGAGCTATCGACACGACATGCATCCCCTTAGGCTTATCATCTTGGGGAACCGAATTGGTCACATAAAGCTCGTCAATTCCCTTCAACTTATGCCCGCCCAATAAAAGTCCATGGGCTACAACTGCGTAAACGGCTTTTGCCCCTTCCTTGAGGCATACTTTTGCAGCCATTTTCAAGGTTCCACCGGTTGAACTAATATCATCAACCAGGATAGCCACCTTGTCTTTCACGTTGCCGATCAGAGCATTCACTTCTACGTCGCGCCCATTGATCCGGCGTTTATCGACAATCGCGATCTCTAACTTTAAATCTTCAGCAAACTTTCTCGCCATCTTGTTGCTCCCGATATCAGGAGAAACAATAACGGCATCTTTCAATTTCCGTTTTTTCAACGCCTCTACAAAAAGAGGCCTTGCATACAGATGATCTACAGGGATATCGAAAAATCCCTGGATCTGCTCTGTATGCAAATCCATCGTCAGGAGACGGGTGACGCCTGCTCTTTCAAGCAGATTTGCAATCAATCTCGCTGTGATGGGCACACGCCCTTTCTCTTTTCGGTCTTGCCTTGCATAAGCATAGTAGGGCAAAACTGCCACTATGCTCTTTGCTGAAGCGCGCTTCAGCGCGTCAACCAAAATGAGCAGTTCCATCAAGTATCGATTGGGGTGCCTTGCAGGCGATTGGATGATAAACACATCCCTTCCCCTCACGTTCTCGAGAACCTGAACGCCAATTTCACCATCAGGAAACGCTTCAAAAGCCGCCTTACCCAGCTCGAGCTTCAAGTGTTTTGCCACTTCGCGCGCAAGCTCCGGGTGAGAAGTTCCTGCAAAAATAAGAGGTGACTGGGCCATTCTTTTTTCTACTTGGGGCGGAAGGATTCGAACCTCCGCATGGCGGTACCAAAAACCGCTGCCTTACCGCTTGGCGACGCCCCACCATTGAAAAATTTAAAGCAGCCATCATAGCCAAGTTGGGATATATTTGGCAAGAAATCCTCTCAATCGCTATATGAAGACTCATGAGAATCGTTCATTTGGCAGCTGAATTTGCCCCTATCGCAAAGGCTGGAGGACTTGGAGAAGTTCTTCTCGGCCTCACGAGAGAAGTATCAAAAAAAGGGCTCGATGTCGAAGTCATCCTTCCAAAATATGATTTGATCGACCTTTCCAAAGTGCAAAATTTAAGTATTGAAGTTCCTAACTTCAAGTGTCTTGATAGCCAAAACGCCGTTTGGTCCTGCCGCTATGAGGAGTGTCAACTGCGCCTTTTAGAATCTCGCCACCCTGCAGGCTATTTTCATAGAGGGAAAATCTATGGCTGCGAGGATGATATCGCTCGATTCACCTATTTTTCCAGAGCCGCTCTTGAATATCTAGCTTTGCAAAACAAACCGATCGACGTCCTGCATCTCCATGATTGGCATGTAGCTCTTTGCGCCCCCATGGTAAGACATCTTTTTACTCAACTGAGGGTCAAATCGATTGTTCTATCGATCCACAATATTGAATATCAAGGCAAATGTGCAGTTTCCGACCTCGACCGGATTGGGCTTAAGGGCGATTTTTATCTAGCCCCGCACCTCCTGCAAGACGACAACCCAAAGCACCCAAAAACGATCAACCTGCTTAAAGGGGGGCTCGTATTTTCAGATGCTCTTATCCCCGTGTCCCCAACCTATGCTCAGGAAATCCTCACCCCGCAATATGGAGGCGGGCTCGACGGCACTTTACGAAAGTTAAAGCCGAAAATTTTTGGCATTCTCAATGGAATCGATCAAAAAATTTGGGATCCGGAAAAAGATCCTGCTCTTTCTATGCATTACAGCACGGAATCGGTAGCCAAGGGCAAACAGGCGGCGCGCGCGAAAATCAAGCTCGATGGCACGAAGCGGCCCTGGATAGGCGCGATCACAAGGCTCGTCGTTCAAAAAGGACCTGAACTTCTTGAAGAGGCAATTGAAACTACCCTTAAGTTGGGAGGCAGTTACGCTCTTCTCGGCTCATCTCCTCATCCGAAGATGCAGGAGCATTTCAACCAATTGAAGAAAAAATACGAAGGAAACGCCCGAGTCTTATTCCAATTCGAATACAACGAGCAGCTTGCCCATGAGCTTTATGCGGCTCTCGATCTTTTGCTTGTTCCTTCGCACTACGAACCATGCGGGCTAACCCAGATGATCGCTATGCGCTACGGCACTGTTCCGATTGTCCGGTCTACTGGCGGCCTAAAAGATACCGTTTTTGATGCCGAAGATTCTTCAACTCCTGCAGTAAAACGGAATGGGTTTGTCTTTCGCGATGCAACCAAGGCTTCGATGAATCAAACCCTGAAAAGGGCCTTTGAGCTATTTAATTCCGATCCTGTTACTTTTCAAACACTCATCCGTAGAGGCATGCAGACTGATTTCAGCTGGAAAAATCCTACTTTAGAATATATCAAACTCTATCGAACGCTTTTAAAAAGCGCGCTTGATGTAAACCCAATTCGCATAAACGTAGTCGCCAATTGAAGCCAGCGTATATAGAGCTGCTACAGAAACAGAAAATAGGCAGATATGCTGGAAAAGAGCAAGCGAGATGAGTCCCGTCGAATAAGGGATCATTAAAAGAATAATCAAAAAGGCGACTGCCGCCTGTAAAACGGCTTTCATTTTCCCGCTAAACCTTGCTGCCAAAGCCACGCCTCTCAATGCGCACAGAGTTCTCAAAGTGCTAATGAAAAGATCGCGGTAAAGGAAGACAAACACAAGGAGAAGAGGCAAAGAGACGATTCCTTGGGTAAAGGTTAGAAACAAGGAAATGTGAGTAATGCTGTCGGCCATCGGGTCGAGCACTTTTCCGAGCTCAGTCACCTCGTTCCGCTTTCGTGCGAGCATCCCGTCCAAGACGTCGGAGCATTCGCAGATAATCAGAAGAAACAAAAGGATATAGGGAAGCCAAACAAGCGGTATCCCGAGCCATTCCCTTTCCAGGTAGAGGATTGGGAAGATGGGGCTCAAGACGATTCTGAGCAGCGTCAAGTAATGCGACGGATTCATTTGCTGATAAGATAAAAGAATGTCTAACTTTTTTGCAACGCTAGTTGACCGCAAGCTGCGGCAATATCTTTTCCTTTCGTGTAGCGCCAAGTGGTGTTGATGCCAGCTTGTTCGAGAATTTCGCGAAACTCTTCAATGGCTTCTCTTTTGGGCCTTTGCAATCGAAGCCCATCTACCGGATTGTATGGAATCAAGTTGACCGTGCACTGTTTACCTGACAAAAGCTGCGCCAATTCTTCAGCATGCTGGGGACGGTCGTTAATTCCTTCCATCAGTGTATATTCATAAGTAATGTCCCGTTTGGTTTCTCTTGAGTAGGCTTCCATAGCCATGATCACTTCTTCAAACGGATATTTTCGTGCGTACGGAATGATTTTTTTCCGGATATGCTGATTTGGGGCGTGCAGAGAAAGAACCAAATTTACTTTGAGCTCTTCTTTGGCAAGCTTGTGGATTCCTTCTACCACTCCGACCGTAGAAACGGTAATACGTCTTTGAGAAATTCCAAGGCCTTCTTCCGCATTGAAGATCTGAATTGCTTTCACAACGGCATCATAGTTTTCCATCGGTTCGCCCATTCCCATGAAAACGAGATGGGAAACTCGCTCCCCTTTTCCTTTCAGCGAGCGGTTGATGTGGAGAACCTGCTCAACAATTTCGGCAGGACTTAAGTTGCGCATCAGCCCCTCTTTTCCCGACGCGCAAAAGGCGCATCTGGCTGGGCATCCAACTTGGCATGAAATACAAACTGTGCGGCGGTCTCCAGACATAATCAGAACCGATTCGACTCTCTTTTGATCTGGCAGCTCCCAAAGATATTTGATCGTTTCCAGATCTTCAGATTCTTGGGTTTTCAAGAGTTTTAAAACAGGGAACGAGAACTCGTTTGCCAATTTGGCCCTGAACTCTTTGCTCATGTTGGTCATGGCGTCAAAATTCTGGGCATCCTTAGCATAAATCCAGTCAAAAATTTGGGGGGCGCGGAACGCTTTTTCGCCGTTTTCTTCCATCCAAACTTTGAGATCTTTCAATGAAAATGAACAAATTTCTTTCATGGTACCGAAAAGTATAGCATAATGCGGAAAAAGGGGATAGATATGCTTGAGAACCGGTTCCTGTATTGGATGGATAAGGCTTACGGCTTATTGATTAAAATTGGTTCTAACCTACAGAGCCTGTTCCTCCTTTACATGCGCATGACCTGGGGCCACCAGTTTGTATTAAGCGGCGTTGAAAAGATTAAAAATTTTCCTGACACCATCGCTTTTTTTACAAAGTTAGGGTTACCCCACCCTGAAATCCATGCCTATTTGGTCGCTCATTTAGAAGCGATCGGAGGCATCTTGCTTTTCATTGGCTTTGCATCCAGACTCATCTCCATCCCTCTCACAATCATTCTGATCACCGCCCTCACTACTGCGCACGCCGAAAATCTTGCAAATTTCTCGTTTATTCTCGATCCAAAATCGCTCGCTGGCGAAAACCCCTACCCGTTCCTGATTACGACTTTGCTCGTCTTTATTTTTGGACCGGGCCGCGTTTCGATCGACGCCTGGATCAGACGTTGGGTTAACCACCAACCCAGATACTAATATAAACGCAAAATGCAGAATGCAAAATGCAAAACTAAGGGCTTGCACCCTCGTGTGCCAGAACATAAGGAAGGGAAGCCCACCTTCCTATCCACCCCACTAGCGAAGGGGGGCTGGCTTGCCCCCTCTCGGACTCCCCCCTTTACTCGCCGTTAGGCGTGGGGCCCTCACAACGACTTCTCTTTTTTCGAAGAAAAATGAAAGTTGTCGGAACACAAGAAAGCTTGTGAACGCGAAGCGTTTTGGGGTGCGAGGGGCCTCCCCTTAGCACTGACACGCAGTGGGACTCGCTGACCAGCGGGACTGACGTGTGAGCCCTTATTGTTGATGTCAATACACCTATTCAAATCTTGTCCCCAATTCAAAATTTTGCTAGAGTGTTTCCTTTTTGGGTGTTTTATGCGCTTTTGGTTGGTTTTCCTATTTCTTGCAAACTTGTATGGACAGTCTCTCAACATTCCGAGCGGCACCTCCATCTACTACATTGATCCTTCCAACCGAGGCAAAGACATTGTCAATATGATCGCCTCTCTCTCTGCTGCACCATTCACAACTGGGCAATACGGCAACTCAGAGATTGCCATCCAAACGCGATCGTTAGGTGTAAATGGCCAGCCGCAGCTCATCCGATACGTTGTCAGCAGCAATGTTTGGGCAACAACCAACTCAACCATTCTAATCGTTGGTTCGCAGCAGATCAGAGGAAGCAATAATAACCTGACGTTTTACGTCGTTCCAGTTGAACAAATAGTGGAAGTGATTTTCTCAGCATACAATACGCTTGCGACAGGGAGCGCCTATTTAACAGTAGTGACAACGGGTATTTTGCCCATCTACACAGTCAATCTATCTCAAAGGGCGACCGACATCGTGAATGTATTTTCCATTATCAAGAGCAATGCAACATATTTTAGATATAAAGCCCAGTCCTACTTCACAATGCAAACTTCATTGACAGGGACGAATACTCCCCCCATAACAAACGGTATTATTCCCTACATCCAATGCGTGAGCCTAACGCCCAATTCTCTCTGCAGCACCACGGGTGTCACATCCTTCACTTCCAACGGCTCGCTCCTTTACATCACCTACAACTCCATCAACAACCTAACCCACGCCTACTATCTTATCGCCGGAACCGAGCAGGTCTACGGCATCAACTATTATCCGAATCCTTAAAGGTAGGAATAAAATAGATATGACGTCGGGCGTGCTACGCGCGTACGCGCTGCGCCCCCGCGCCCAGCAGGCTTCATTTCACTTTGAAAAAGCGCGTGCTCGGCAAGGGGCAGTACAAAGCACAGCTCCAACGCCCGAAGCGGGCTCTTGCCTGCGCTACGCTTTTTCTTTGTGACCTGAAGCCAAGGGCTGGACCACGGCCCCGCCGTTGGCGGGGTCCCCCCGTGTTCCAGGCACAAGGAGGGAGGCCCTCCTTTGCATCCACCCAGCTTCGCGAATGCGCGGCAGCGCTGGGGTGCGAGGGGCCTCCCCTCAGCACTGGCGCGCGGGGGCCCACGCTAACGGCGGGGCCGATGCGCCAGACATTGGCTTCGTATCACGAAGAAAAAACGTAGCGCAGGCGAAAGCCCGTTTCGGGCGACGGGGTAGTGCTTTGCACACCCCAGAGTCGAGCACACGCTTTTTCAAAGTGAGATGAAGCCTGGCCTGGGCAGCGGGGGCGCAGCGCCGAAGGGCGCGTAGCATGCCCGACTGTCATTATTCTTCTATCTTTTATCTATTTGTCTATTCTCGCCAAAAGGCGTTTTTGAAGAAATGGGCCGCGCGATGCAAGTTCTTTGAATGGCCATGCAAGAAAAGCCATTTCAGGGTCCGTGACAAACCAAAATGGCGATAAAGAATATTACAGGTCTCTAGCAAAGGCCCGTGAGGCTCTTTTCCTCCATCGATCAAAACCCGCGTGCAATGCAAAGGTTCCACTCCTTGCCTTTGCAGCCGGCACAAAAGATCGAATAGCGGCCTATGATGAACTTTTTCATTGAACCCGCCAAGTTCTATCAACTTGCTTTTCAAAAACCAGTGGGACTGGGTCTCGTCCTCCACGCCTCGGGCTGTGATGATGGATGGCCCGCCTACAATGAGGTCGGTCAAATACGAAAGTCCCCATTGAGAAAGATATGTTTCACCCGGTTCAAGAAATTGCACATACTTGCCATGCGAATGGGAAATCCCCAAATTCATCAATTGAGGCAGGTTTTTTCCCTTTCCCACCTCGACCCGGATTTTGAGTCCTTCATACCGTTTTTCAAAATCATGGAGTTTCTCAGACCCTTCTCCATCTAAAAGAATGATTTCAAAAGAGCCTCCTTGAGCCTTTAAGGAATCGAGAGTGAGGGGCAGCAGGTGGTTTTTCCCCCTGCATAAAAGATTTAAGCTAAAGTCTTCCATCTGCTATGCTTGAAATCCTAAAACAATGAAGAATTATGACCCAAGTTAAAAACATCCAAGATTCCCTAAAACCCATCGTAGCCCTTTGCAAACGCAGAGGATTTATTTACCCCGGATCGGAGATCTACGGCGGATTTGCCAATACCTACTCGTTCGGCCCATATGGCGCCCAGCTCAAAAAAAATATAAAAGACCTCTGGTGGCAAACCTTCGTTCAAAAAAGGCGTGATATGGTTGGCCTCGATGGACCAATTCTTCTCCACCCGAAAGCATGGGCAGCCTCCGGACACTTGGAAGGTTTTAACGATGCGATGATCGACTGCAAGGCGTGTAAAAGCAGATTCCGCTGCGACCACCTGATTGAAGAAGAGCTCAAGCAAAGTGCGGACGGACTCTCTTTGGAAGAGATGACGCATCTCGTCCATTCCAAAAAGGTGAAATGCCCCAAATGCGGAGCTCAAGATTTCACAAACGCCCGTAATTTCAACCTGATGTTTTCGACCCACATGAGCAAAACTGGCAGCGAAGGCGATGTCGCTTATTTAAGACCCGAAACTGCCCAGGCGATCTTTCTCGACTTCAAAAACATCATTGATACAATGCGCGTACGCATTCCGTTCGGCGTTGCCCAAATCGGTAAAGCGTTCCGCAACGAAATTACGCCAGGAAACTTTGTCTTCCGAGTCATCGAATTCGAACAAATGGAAATCGAATATTTCATCCGCGGCGAGACTTGGGAAAAAACTTTTGAAGATTGGCTCAAGAGCATGCACGATTGGTGTAAGCTGATCGGCCTAAATAAGGCTCGGATCCATGAAAAAGAGCACCCGAAAGAGCAGCTTTCCCACTATTCAAAGCGAACTGTAGACATCGTTTATGATTTCCCATTCGGAACATCTGAACTTTACGGTCTTGCCTATCGGACTGACTTCGACCTATCCCGCCATGCAGAATTTTCGGGGCAGAAAATCGAATACACCGATCCCGAAACACGAGAAAAGTTTGTTCCCCACGTGATCGAACCTACATTTGGGGTAGAGAGAACGATCTTAGCGCTTCTTTGCGACGCGTATGATGAGCAGCAGCTTGAAAATGGCGAAATGCGCACCGTTCTCCATCTCCATCCAAGAGTTGCGCCTGTCAAAGTGGGCGTCTTCCCGCTGATGAAAAAGGATCCGCTAGGACCTAAAGCGCAAGCAGTATTCGACATGCTCCAAGCTCATTTTACTTGCGAGTACGATGAATCTGGCGCGATTGGAAAGCGGTATCGCCGGCAAGATGAACTTGGTACGCCCTACTGCGTCACAATCGACTTCGACACCATCGAAAACGATACAGTGACTTTGCGCGATCGCGACTCAATGGAGCAGACGCGCGTTGCCATTTCAGAACTTGTAGCAACTTTGAGCGCCAAACTCATTTAACATCGATTTGAAAGATTTGGTGCACTTTCTTGAGGTCTTTGAGAAGTTGCTCTCTGTCTTTGTGAGCAAGAAAAACAACAAGCGGAGTTGTGGTTAGATAGGTCGTTGGCTGCAGTAAATCCCCTATTTTGACATTCAGCTGATGCGTTTCGTAAGAAGAGAGCTTTTGAATTTCTTCAATTCCGATGATTTTTTGAATCATCCCCACTTTAAAAATCGGGCACAGGGCTAGAGCGATCTGTTTAGAAAACACAATCGGCTCCGGCACTTCATAGCTCCCTTTTGTAAATACTTCAATCGTCGCGCGGTAGGGATCGAAATTGCTGTACTTCTTCACATAAAAGGGCAATCTTGCCCCGCAAAGCCTTGCAGCCAATTCAATAAGAGTAGGACCTCGGATTGGGTCTTTTTTCATTTCCAAATGCGCCGGCCCGCGTGAGATTCCAAATCCTTCAGCAATCCTTTTACCCATTTCCTGCATCTCTTTGTTTCCACTAAAGGGAAGCAAAATCGCACTCGTCGTGATGTTCTTAAAAGCTTCTGTTTGAAGCTTTTCATAAATCCAAAGATCGGTGACATGCACTTTTTCTCCGTCGGAAAAAGTGTTGACGATGTATTCATTTCCCCCGATAAAATCTTCAACGACAGCGTGGGTCGGTATTTCTCCGAAGAGATTTTCACTTTTTTGAATGATCCGAAATTTTTCTAGCAGATTTTCTAAATCATCGCACACATAGACATGGCTCGTTCCCGCCCCTCTGGGCGTTTTAATAACGAGTGGGAATGGATGGGTGCGGACATAGTTTTTGATCTCTTTTTCAGTTTGGCAAACGGCGAAATCAGGGCAGGAAAATCCTTCCTGCTTTTGCACCGCCCTCATTTTCCCCTTATCTCTTCGAGCAGAAGAAAGATCGATCCGGTTTCCGGGCAATTGGAATGCAAGAGCGATTTGATCGGCCAGTTCCACGCCCGAATCGAGGCCCGGGATCGATCCTCGCAGCGTAAAACGCGATTCTTTGATTTTTTGATAAATCCATTCAAGGTTATCGGAGAAAAGGGTTAGATCGGCGTCTTGCTTAAGCGCCTTTTCATCTAGGTGAAATTCGGTTTCATAGATGCTAAGCGGCCTAGTGTAAACGGCAATCACTTTGAACCCGAGTTGAGAGGCAGCCGTTTTCAAAGGCGTTGCAGAACTGATTGCATCAAAAAGAACAACAGCATCCATTAGGCTTTTTTCTTCCTGGCTAGAATTAAAGTAGAAATGCCTCCAAGAATCACAAGTCCCATCCCGATCATAGAAACAGGACTGATCACTTCATCCCATACAACCCAGCCAATAAGGGCCGAGAAGATCACGTTCGTATAGATGAAAGGGGCCACTTCCTGCGAAGAGGCATACCGAAGAGCTGCGGTAAATGTGAATTGAGCAGCGATTGAAACAATTGCCGCTCCAAAAAGCATCATCCAAGCATTTGTTGGCACAGCTTCCCAGGTAGAGGCGGCAAACGGGCCAGTTAAAATCCACCAAAGCAAATAATAATAGAATAGGATCCTCATAAAATGTTCGCCTGCGATTTGCCTGGTCACAATGAGAAGGCACGCCGATAAAAGCCCGGATAGTACGCCATAGATCATTCCTGGCTGAAGCGTTCCAAAGCTAGGGCCTAGCAGAATGAAAACACCCACAAAACCTATTAAAAGAGACAAACCCAGATAAGCGGAGATTTTTTCTCGGTATAGCCCCCAAATGAGCACCGGAACAAAGAGGGGCGCTGTATTGTTGAGCAAGACTACTTCCGCAAGGGCCGCTGTCTTTAATGCAACGGTGATGCAAACCATGCTCAAAAGGCCGAATACGGTTCTTAGAGAAATGCGCCAAAAGTGATGCGTTTTCAAATACTTTGGCCCTTTGCGGACCAAAATGGGCGAAAGCAAAAGCCAGCTGAACACACTCTGAATAAAGATGATCTGAGTATTGGAAAGAAACGGAGTGCAGGCCTTGAAAAAAGCATAAAGGAGGGAGAAAAAGAACATCGAGAGAACAACTAAACCGATACCCAAATACATTTTTCTCTCCTCAAGGCAAAAATCGTTCTTTCGGTCCTGGGGCATCAGGAATTCTCAATTTAAACTGATGCCTGTGAGCTGCAAACCATCGATAGATGGGATCGCCGATGAATCCGGGGAAAAATGAAAAAATTCCGATCAATCCCCAGCCGCCAACTAGCCAGTAAACCCGGAGCACGGCCCTCGATTCGATCCAAAACTTCCGTTCGGTCGACTGATAATCTTCTACCAAAACAAGACTATTTGCCTTTTTGAGGGGAGCTTGCGGCCCCGTAAGGATTTCCCTGGCGGTTTCTCCGCCGAGAGGCGCAAATATAAACCGTTTATTTACATCGATTTCGATGATGCTGCGCACCGCCCTATGGCAAAAAGGGCACTCCCCGTCGAAGAAAATCAGATGCTCGTACATAACTTGCATCCTATTAAAAAAAAGGAGATAGGGGCAAGCAGCAATTTCCAACCCCTTTTGGATTGCTGCAACTATATAATTTACAGCAACTTAAAACAAATATTCTCAAATAGGTAATACTGTATTACAATAATACTCGAAGCAAAGAGGCAAATCATATGTCCGCAAAGTCTCGAATCAAGAAAAGAAAACAGAAACTAAAAAGCGCGCCCAAAGTCAGATCGCGTTACGCATCTAGGCTCACATCAAAATATCAGGCAACGATTCCAAAAGAGATTCGTAAGGCTCTCCATTTAGAGAAAGGGGACAAAATTCTCTACGAATTGCTCCCTGATGACACAGTCGTGATCAGGAAGAATCATCCATTAGATGTGGAGTATTTCGAAAGTTTAAATCAAACAATGAATGAATGGGAATCGGAAGAAGATGAACAAGCCTACAAGAACCTTTGAGCTTTATGATGTGGTTAAAGTACCTTTCCCTTTTACAGACATTCATGCGGAGAAAGTAAGACCTGCGGTTGTGATCTCTACAGCCAAGTATTTCAACGCAAAAACTGGATCTAGTATTTTAGCTATGATTACTTCTTTAAAACCAGACAGATATCTTTGGCCGTCCGACATTCAAATTGCCGATCTTAAAACTGCAGGGCTCCCTGCACCTTCAATCATCAGATTCAAAATATTTACATTAGATCACAGACTGATTTTTCAAAAATTAGGTTTTCTTTCAGAAGCAGACCAAAGAAATTTCAAAAACGAATTAAAGTCGATTTTGAATTTTTAATCCCATTCTTGATTTTTAAAAAGGGTTTCGGGCAATGGTAAGGAATGGAAATCCTAAATGAAGCGGGCAATTGGGTCTATGCGCTCGGGGCCTTTGTCCTCCTCACCCTACTCCTCCTTCTTTTGTGGTATCGCGTACAGCTCAATACCAAAAAAATCGAAAGAGACTTAAAAATCCTTGAGGCTCAATACCAAGACAAGATGATCGAGTCGAACCGCGGTTTTTTTGAAAAACAAGAAAGGTTCATCGCAGAAAAACTCAAAGAATTGGAAGTCAAAGAGAAAACGTTAGCGGAAGCTCTTGAAAATCTTGAAGAAACGAACATCAAAAAACTGCATAAGCTGATCGATAATTTTGAAAAAAAGGTGATGCGTCTTCAAGAAGAAAATGAAAGGGAAGCCGAGCGGCGCATTCAAGCGGTTCAGGAAAAGTACGAAAAGAAAATCGAGGAACTGAAAAAGGAAAAAGACCGGGAAAATGAACTCTTACGCGAAGAGCGGCGAAAGATTCTATCCGAATTGGAAGAGTATCAGCGGGATTTGAGAATGAAGGCGAAAAAAGAAATGGAGCGGATCCATGAGAATTATGAGAAGCAGATGGAAAACCTTCAGAGTGAAAACGCCAAACTTCTCGATGAGATGAACCGGATGATGGAAATGAGGATGAAAGCCTCACAGCCGCCGCAGCAATTGCCCATGGGATTTCACAGAGAGCCTCCCGGCCCAAAGCAGTTTTCTGAAGAGACTCTTCAAGAAATTGAAAAACAAATCCAAAAAACCGTCAAAGACATGGAAAAGCTCAAAGAGCAATTCGTTGAAGTGGAAACGAAAAGAAAACTCGAGTTCGAACTAGCTCAACAAGAGATCGAAGAGCTCAAATTTAAAATACGTCATGGAGAAATGAAAGGCTAAAAAAAGGAATTATATATAGTTAAAAATGAATAGATTCTTTATAATTGATGCCTTTTAACGCAGGGGTTTCTTATGACAACGGTTTCGGCAATTGTAAGCTTTAAAGAAAAGACTATTTGCGTTTCGAATGGACATGAATCGCGAGCGACAAAATATCAATCAAATAGCTATGAAAACCAGATGCTGGTCCAGATTATTAAACTGGAAGACTTAGGAACTGCATTCAAATATCTGGATATTATT
The DNA here is from genome assembly GCA_019694475.1 of Parachlamydiales bacterium. Classification (GTDB taxonomy): domain Bacteria; phylum Chlamydiota; class Chlamydiia; order Chlamydiales; family SM23-39; genus REEB52. Next base: position 295,506 of record JAIBBX010000003.1, on the reverse strand, counting down.
CCCAATTTAAAAGAGAGACTAATTCAGATGCGAAAAGCGATCAACAACGTTGCCGTTGAAGTCGCGACAGCCCAGTTTGCTAAAATGGATTTTTAACTCATTTCTGCGAATTGCAAAGTTCAGCTCGAATTTCCATCCAAAGCTTCCCTAGCATATTTTTTCCAGAACCATCATGATCATCTGCCCAAAAAGCATCTCTGCCTTTCACAGGAGTGTGCTCAATAATAATAGAGAGGCCGGTAGCTTCGAGCCATCCGGCGATATGCGGATTTTGCGAGATTTTTGCCCTCAAAACCTCTCTCATTACTTGGACATTGATCTCTCTCCAATCAGAACGGATGAGATCGGCATGCTTGCGCGCTATCCAAAAGGCTTCTTCCCCGGAAAGGAGTGAAAATTGAGCCATGATCTCGGGGTGATTGATAAAAGAGTATGCAACCCTGTTCGTTTGCCAAACGGGCCATCTCCCGCTCATTGGAATTCCCATCGATCTTAGAGACTGTTAACGGATTTTGTTTCAGTCGATTTTCGGGTTCTTTTGAGCCAAATTTCGACCTTTTTTTCGGGGGTTAATATCAACTTCCGTATATTGACCCCCGAAAAAAAGTCAAAATTTGGCCAAAATAATCCCGAAAACTCGACGAAACCAAAATCCGTTAACAGTCTCTTAGACCGAACCACATACTCAAGATGAGTATTATGAGCGCCGCTTGAAAGATAAAATAACATACAAACCTAAAATAAATTCCCAAATAATATACAATTACACACTATATATCCTCATCACAATAATTCTCGGCGGACAAAAATGGCATCTCCTTGCAATCCTTCATGGTACCAATGGGCGATCAATTCGAATCCTTCCGACGTTAAAAACGATTTCAAGTCGGCATATTGGGTAGTCCCTATTCGGAATCCAAAAAAATTGGTCTCCGTATATATCACTTTGGTCGTCTTGAGAATCTGAGGCGAACTTTTGAGAAATTGCAGCTCAAAACCCTCTAAATCAAGCCACATAAAATCGACAGAATGGATATGATTTTGATCGCACCAATCATCAAAAATCACACAAGGAATTTGAATGATTGGGCCTTGGTAATCTATTTTTCTGCTTTCTGAAGCAGGCAATAAAGAACTTGCGCCTTCAAATGCAGGTTCTGCACCGGTCGATCCCCAACAAAGATAGAATTCAGCAACGCCATTATACGTACTTACAGCGAGATTGTACCCTTGCATATTTGGAAATCCGGCAGCATTTTGCTGATATTTCATGAACTGTCTTGGATTCGGCTCAAAAGAAATGATTCTTCCTTGGGCCAAAAGGCTGCAAATTGGATTGACTCATGCCCATCGAAAACCCCCGCTTCAAAAACTGTAGGATTTTCTGGGAGAAAATAATTCATGATCTCCAGTCTTTCCGCAGCTGTACTCGCAGTTTCCCATAGAGGATATATGCCTTTGAAATGAAATTGGCCGTATGCAGCAAGTAGAGAAGAATTGATAAATATCAGAATATAACAGATGAATTGATTCATGACTTTTCTCTCTTATTGATCTGGAACAATCGTCTGGGGACGCATTTTTTTGATTTCATCGAATTTGCGGGCCAGCTCCAGCACCTCTTCCTCGCTGCAGGTGCCGCTGAAAATCTTGAGTTTAATCTCTTCCCTTTGATGCATCCAGTGCCGCTCCAAAAGCCTTTGCACCGTTTCGACAAAACAGGCAACAGCTCGCTCCCGATTGACCCTTTTTTGCAAGATATCGGCCATGAAAAGCTGCTGCTCAGCCTGTTCTAAATCTATGGCCAAAGAGAGGAGGTCGCGGGGCTTATTTTCCTTGGTTGCTTCGAGATATTTTTCATAGAGGCTGCGGCCGGCTGAAACCCTAAAATGTTCTGGTTTTAGGTTCGCTTCAGCAATCGATATTAGATTGGGACAGCTCTCTCCCATGAGGAAAAGCCAACGGAGGAGATCGGCCTCCAGTATCCTGTCTGGATCGATCTCGGTAAATGAGACGCTGGCGGAGCGCTTGATATGCACTTGTGGGGCGTTTTGTTCAGGGGTACCGACAATGGATTCGGGAGTCTGGGTCAAGCGGGCAAGTTTACGCAAAGACTCGTGCACCATGAGCGGGTGATCCCATTCGCGGATCCTTTTCGCAATGGTTTGCACCAGTTCGTTTTTCCCGGCGGGCGATTGCGGATTGATCGTCTTGGAAAGATGTTCCACCCAAAAAGTGAGATAATCTTGCGCCGTTTCGATCAATCTTTGCCACTCTTCCGGACCCTTTTCTTGCAAAAGGAGATCGGGGTCGCATTTTTCGGGCAATTTGAGCACAAAAACCTCGATCCCCTCTTTTTGAAAGAGATTGCCGATCTTTACAGCGGCTTCCTGCCCTGCGTTATCGCCATCTAGGCCTAGATAAACTTGTCTGACCCCGAGATGAATGAGTTCTTTGGCCTGCTCTTCTCCAAAAGCTGTTCCCTGCCCCGCCACAGTCCAATCGAAACCTGAATAGATGAGCCTGAGCGCATCGATTTGCCCTTCGACGATCAGCGCTTTCCGTGTTTTTGCAATCGTTTTGCGCGAAAAACTAAGACCAAAGAGCACTTTGGACTTTTTGAAGAGAGTCGTCTCTGGGCTATTTACATATTTGCCGCCAAATGTGTCTGTCTTATATTTCCTAGCCGAAAAGCCAATGACAGAGCCTTGCGGATCGCGGATCGGGATCGTGATCCGGTCCGAGAAAAATTCACGCCCTTTGGACAGAAGCCCAACCTCTTCCAGGAGCGTATTTGAGATTTTTTGTTCCCACATTGCCTTTGAGAAAATCTGCGGCTGCTTTGGGGCAAGCCCAAGCTGAAACTGCTGAATGAAATCAAGCGTAATGCCGCGGTTATACAGATAATCTAAAGCAGCATGCCCTTCTAAAGTATGTAACAGATAAAACTGATAAAATTGGCAGGCCCGCTCGAGGGCATCTTTCAGAGCTGCTTTTGGAGGGCCTTTGGGTTGATTGTCTCCCTTCACCTCTTCCAACTGCACATGGAATCGATCGGCCAAACTCTCCACAGCTTCCGAAAAACTCATCTTAAGATGGGTCATTAAAAACTGGATTGCATCGCCATGGGCGCCGCATCCGAAGCAGTGGTAGTGGTTATCGCCTCGATTGATTACAAAAGAGGGGGTTTTTTCATCATGGAATGGGCAGAGGGCTTTATGCGCCGCGCCCGCTCTTTGGAGTTTCAGATAGGGAGAGAGGACCTCAACGAGGTCAATCCGCGATCGTAAAAGTTCAAGACTTTCTCTGGAAAAAGTGCCCATCGAAATTGATTCTCTCTGATTGGAGATTTTTCATGTAGTCCAATATTTCAAAATCTGTATTGTGATGTTATATGAAGGTCTATATCAAAGAGGTCCTCAAAACGACTCAAAGCTGGAGCGGAACGCCGCTTCCCGGCTTCAATTCCGGGGTCACCGAATTTAAAATTCTCCATTATCGGATAGAACCTGGAGCCAAAACCACGGTCCACGTTCATCCTATGAATGGGGCGGGCTATATGATCTCTGGCGAATTGACGATGTTTTCAACCAACGATCCGATGGGGAGTTTTGACAATCCGACCCAAGTCAAAAGCGTAACCTTGAAAAAAGGGGATGCTTGGGCTGAATCGGTCAATATCTGGCACTATGGGGAAAACCAGGGGAAGACAGACGCCGAATTCATCCTCATCTTCGCCGGGCAAAAGGACGTTCCTCCCACCCTGTCTCTAGGAACCAAAAAGTAAAAAAAATATTTTCCTATCGATTCACATTTAATGGACTAAAATGCGATAATTCTCGCACCATGGAAACAAAAAAACGTTCAATTTTTGGTTTGCTGGTCAGCCAATTTTTTGGCGCTTTCAACGACAATGCATGGAAGGTCATGCTATTCACGATCGCCACAAGGCCTTTAGTGAATGATGGGTCCTTCGCCGCCTCTTCGCAGCTCCTTGCTACGCTTTCATTAGTGATCTTTTTGCTGCCCATGATGCTCGTTTCAATCCCCGCTGGAGCGCTTGCAGACCAAATGAGCAAAAGAACCGTGATCCTTCTTATGAAGGGCCTCGAGGTCATACTGATGGCCTGCTGCTGTTTGGCGCTCTATATTGCCCCCTCCCATTTAACGATCCCCTTTGTATTCCTTGGCCTCATGGGCGCTCAGAGCGCTCTTTTCGCACCAGCCAAATATGGAATCTTACCTGAGCTTCTTCCCAAAGAAGAACTATCCAAGGGTAACGGCCTTATGGAAATGTGGACGATGATCGCGATCATCGCTGGCACAGGAATTGGTCCTATTTTACTCGCTTCTGATCATGGAGGGCTTCGATCGGCATACACTTGGATAGGGCCATTATGGCTGACAGGGTTTTCTATTATTGGATTTTTTAGCTCCTTTTTCGTCGCTAAAGTTCCCGCTTCGAGAGGTAAGCAAAAACTGACAAGCTCCTTAAAAAATGCCTGGGCTGAGATCCGGGGGGATCGGATATTGGCTCTCGCGGTTGGCGGCTCTATCGTCTATTGGACCTGCTTGAGCCTTTTAGGACAAAACGTTCTTGTCTATGCAAAAGCGTTGGTGATGGATCTTGAGAAAGGCGAACTTTTACAAGGCATACTCCCCGCATCTTTTGGAATCGGAATCGCTTTTGGCGCTCTTTTAAGCGGAAAATTCTCCAAAGACCGAATCGAGTATGGCTTCATCCCTCTTGGGGCGATTGGATTTACGATTTCATCCCTTCTTTTAGGCACGATTGTGCCGGAGATGATAGGCACTCTGATTTTGATGATTTTAATGGGGCTTTCATGCGGTCTTTTGATCGTCCCTATCCATGCGATTTTGCAAATGCGCGCTTCGAATGAATCGCGCGGCTCGATCATCGCCCTAAGCGGCTTCCTCGATACAGCGGGGATGATCGGCGGATCTCTGTTTGCAGCAGGGATGGCATTTTTCGGCCTTGGGCTAAAAACGATGCTGATCGCCTCTTCGGTCATCGTGCTGCTTGCCGCACTTTGGTACATCAAGATGTTCCCAAAAGCGCTTGTCCGTTTGTGCGTGATGATATTGACAAGGACGTTTTATCGCCTCCGGATCGAACAATTTGAAAACTTACCGAAAGAAGGGCCCATTCTACTTGTCGCAAACCACATCTCTGTCATCGATGCCTTGTTTGTGATGGCCTCCCTCGACCGCCCTGTCCGTTTTATCGTGAATGAATCGTATTACCATAAGCGATTCATCCATCCGATCGCAAAACTCATGAACGCGATCCCGGTGATGAGCACATCTAGCCCGCGGGTTCTTCTGGAAAGCCTGAGAAAGGCGACCGAAGCGTTAGAGCAAGGAGAAGTCGTTTGCATCTTCCCTGAGGGCCAAGTCTCCCATACAGGAAAAATGCTCCCCTTCAGAAGAGGCTTGGAAGTCATCGCGCGAGGCAAGTCCTTTCCCATTGTACCGATTCATATCGCAAACGTGTGGGGCAGCATCTTTTCATTTGAGCGCGGCAAGTTCTTCATCAAGTGGCCTAAGCGGTTCTCCTATTCCGTGACGATGACATTTGGAAAACCGCTCCCTGCAAACACATCTGTTTCAGATCTTTTTAAAGTCATCCAGGAAATGGAGTACGACGCTTGGATGGCAAGGAAAGATGATCAAATCCCCATTTATCGCCAGTTAATCAGCAACCTAAGGAAATCCCCTTTACAGACCGTTTTAGCTGATCAGCATGAAAAGCTAACGGGCTGGCAGGCCTTATTCAAAATCGTTGCTCTCGCACAAAAAATAAAAGCGGAAGAGAAAGTTGGCATTTTGCTTGAAACAGGGATTCAATCGGCCCTTTTGAATTTTGCTCTGACTCTGAAAGGAATCACGACGGTCAATATCAATCCTGAATTCGTTGAATTGACAATCAAAGAGACCCAGATAAAGACTGTAATCACGAGCCGGAAATACCAGCCTCCAGGAATCGAAGTCCTCTATGTTGAAGATCTCTTTCGAACAAGTGCTTGGGGCAATTTCATGGCTAAAATGATCGGACTATTTGGCGATATGGAAAAGATTTTCGGCCAAAATCCGCTCACCATTCTTTTCACAAGCGGATCTACAGGAGAACCAAAAGGAGTAGTGCTCTCCCACTTCAATGTGAGCTCGAATATTGAATCGCTCTCTCAAGTGTTCCCCTATTTAGGCAAAAAGAAAACGCTTTTGACAACTCTCCCCTTCTCCCATGCCTATGGATACTTGCTTCTTTGGCTATCACTCAATCAGCGTTTTGGACTCATCATCCATCCAGATCCTTTCGACTGCAAGTCGATCGGAGAACTGGTGAAAAAATACGATGTCAAATTGATGATGTGTACGCCCAAAATGCTCGAAAAATATCTCGAGAAGATTTTGCCCGAACAGTTTGGCTCTCTGAAATGCGTGATCACTGGATCGGAAAAGCTCGCAATCGAAACTAGCGATGCTTTTGAAAAACGGTTTGGAATACGCCCGATTGAAGGATACGGAGCAACAGAATGCTCTCCTGTGATTGCCACAAGCACCATCGATGTTCGGGAAGCGGGCATCTGTCAGATCGGCACTGTGCCGGGATCTGTCGGGCAAACCATCCCCGGCGTTTTAGCTAAAATTGTGGATCCAACCTCTTTCGAGGAAAAACCGACAGGATCCGAAGGGCTTTTGATTGTAAAGGGACCGAATGTGATGCAAGGATATTTGAACGGACGGGAAAATCCGATTCGCGATGGCTGGTATATCACAAATGACCTCGCGATGATCGATCAAAACGGCTTTATCACGATTTTGGGCCGCTACTCTGAGGACGGAAAAAGTTCGCATCCTCATGAACATAGCTCCCTCGTTTATAGGTAATCCTCTCCCATCCCCGGTTTTTCATGTAGCTGAAGATGCGCTTTTCAAACACATCGCCGCGCGGATAATGGGCGCCATCGGCACGGATTTCCCCATAAATCGGTCTTTTAAATTCATCTGTGTTCACTAAAAACATCTGATCTGAAAAGCCCTCTTTCGCCACGTAAAAATTCCAGGTGGACCGATACGACTCTTTCCTAGCTTCTCTATAATTATCATTCCAGGTGAGATTGGCTACTTTGACAGCGGGCCTTTTTTCCATGAACCGGATCGCCTTATCGATCCAATCGACCGGCTTTTTCAAAGAAACATCACCCGTCAAATAGAGTAAATAATCGCCTCTCGCCTCATAAATGGCCATGAGCGGCGCTAAAGCATTGTAATATTGCCATTCATTGAAATCAGAGCGTTTTAATCCGAAGGACTCAAGTACATCGCGCGCCACCACATAGCGAGTCAAAAGGCCCTCGTCCACTTTGCCTTGAGCAATTCTTTCCACCAGCCCAAGATCTTCTACATTGTTGATGATGAGAATTTTTTCACAGAAAGGATATAGGTGATTTCCGATCTGCCGCTTGGATAAATATTCAGGGTCGAGCAAAATCGTACGCCAATCTCTTTCCCAGCAAGAAGTCGCAAATGTTACTTTGGGCATAAAATTCTCATCAGTTTATTCTTATCAAAGGTAGTCAGATAAGCTCCATTGTCGCTTCTTCCCCATGTCACATGGATCCGATCTCCTTCAACGATCATTCCGCATGGATATACCACTTTCCTTGAATTATCCTCTTGATAATAGGAAGGAATGCCAATCGGCGCAGGCGTAACCGCTCGAATGGAGAAAGGAAATTGCGTTTCAAACGCATAGGCTCCCATGATGTAAATGCGATTTTCTCCATCGAAAAACCGCGTGTGGAAAAAAGTAACAAAGAGGTCATCGACCAAGCACGCTGGCGACCCTCCCCGAACCTGGCCAAAATCCCAAAGATCTCCATACTCTGTGCGTGAAATCTCCTGGCAATCCCCCGTATTCAGATCAAGCTCTAAAATCACTCGCGGCTGATCCGAGTAAATCAAATACACCCTGCTTTCAGAAATGAAAGGGGTCCAATTTTTTTCGACAGGGATCGAAGAAGAATAATTTAATGGAATCGCCGGATCCTTTAACGCCATAAATCCCCCCTCCTCTACCAATTCTGCTAAGTACATTGCAAAACCATCCCTCTCTTCAAAACGGTGCAGGTCATTGAACAAAAGAAAAATGCGATTCCCGACTTTGAAAAGCCGTCCATCTTCTGCATGAAAAGAAAATTTAGAATCATAGGAGGTGATATTTAAAATCTGAACCGATTTTTCGAGAACTTTGAATTGCTCATCCAATTGCGCAAGGCCGATGAAAGATGCGTCTATGCGCATCTTTTTTTCTTGATGGGGAAGATGTTCTCTAATCCGAAAGGAAAGGAGATAGCCATCTTTGTAGGGAACGATTGATGGATTGAAGAGTTTTGGAAATCCTGGAATCTTGATCTGTTTGGTATCGATGATGGAATCGCCTATTAGATTTTCGTGAATGATCGGCGCAAGTTCTCTCGCTTCGATGGAAAGCAAAAGACAAAGGCTAATAAAGATAGCGTACATTCACAACTCCGCTTTGAAATTCAGGGATGTTTCTGCTTAAAGCAGAAAACCAATATCCGCCAATGATGCCCAAATGGGCGCTGAAATTATATTCGAGGCCGAATGCGAAGCTGAGCTGATCGGAAGAGGGGCCGCCCACGGTCGCAAACGTTCGCATCAGAGCAATCCCAGGACGGCCAAAAAACTCGGACTCATCTTTATGAGTATAAACGCTGTCCATAGCGAGCGCCCAATTTTGGCTGAGCGACAGCTCAAAACTGACGATCCCTTGAAAAGCATTCCCAGGTAAAACAGTGCCCTTGGCCCCAAAACCTCCCCCGTAGGCATTGAATCCTTGAACATGAACGGGTGTGTTGATTGTATATTGAGCGCTAGCAGTCATGGCTAGCCAATAGAGCTGATAGAGATGAAATTCTTTATAGAAAACAAGAGCCGCCTGCGTCGCAAACGTTCCCTCCCCAGAACGGTCAGTCCCCAACTTTTTGGCGCGTAAAAATTGGAAATTGCCTGTTGGGAATACTTCCCGGATGGCAAATTTGATGCCGGGGAAATAGGGGGTCGCATCGGCATCCAGCAACTGGAAGTCCAGCCCAACAGTCAGATCTCCAAACTGCACATCATGCTCATGAGAGGTCGTTTGATAGAAAAATTGGGGAATAATATTGATATCGCACCAAGGCGTGAGGCCGAAAAAACAAGAAAGCTGGGGATTTGCGCTGAAAAAATGAGGGCGATAGACGGTAAATGGCATCTGAGGCTTGATCATGAATCTCCCATAGGGAATGGCTGTTCCGGGCGGAGCGATCAAAGGACCTGTGAACCAAGGCGCTTCAGCATGAAGAAAAAAACAGGCAAGGACGAGAGCCAAAGCCGTTTTTTTCTTAGTCATTTTTTTTCTCTTTGCTTTCTACCTGTTCTTCTTGGATGGGCTCCAACGAAAAACCGTATTTCATTGAAACCGGCGGCCTCGATTCTATAGGCGCAGGAGTTTGAGAACGATCAGGTCCTTGGATCACGTTTAAGGCCGTAGCAGGATTTAGCACGGAATCGGGAGGGAACTTAAAGACTCTATGCCGAACTGGCGTTGGGCTGACAATTTGAGGAGGCTGTGCTATTTGAATATCTACTGCTGAACCCATATTTTTTCACTCTTTACATCTGTTATAGAAAAGTGCCATCATGGTTTCCATGACTGTTACACCGATGATGTCCCAATGGCAAACTTGCAAAGCGCAAGCCAAGGATGCGCTGCTTCTTTTCCGTTTGGGCGATTTTTATGAAGCATTCTACGACGACGCAGGAATCATTTCCAAAGAAATCGGCCTCACGCTGACTGCACGCCAAGGCATTCCAATGTGCGGCGTCCCTTTCCACACTGCGGAAAGCTACATCGATAAATTGATTGCAAAAGGATACAAAATTGCAATCGCAGAACAGACAGAAGATCCAAAAGCTGCCAAGGGACTTGTCAAACGGGAAATCGTCCGGATCGTCACCCCAGGCACAGTCGTCAATTCTCAACTCCTCAACGACAAGAAAAACAATTTTTTCACATCGATCGTGCAAATCGGCGAGACATATGGTTTGGCCGCCCTCGATCTGACGACAACCGAATTTAGGGTAAGCGAACACGAAAAAGAGCCGATTGATGAGCTTTGCCGTTTAAGACCTGCAGAAATGCTCGTTTCAAAAAAATTTGAGTTCTTAAAAGATCTCTCCTACAATTTTGGTTTCATTGCCAATGAGAAAAAAGCGCTCGATCCCAAATTGAGCGCCGACGTGCTCACAGCCCATTTCGATGTGCACAATCTCGATGGATTTGGCCTGAGAGGCAAAACAGCTGCGATTACTGCTGCAGGCTCCCTTTTGCTCTATCTGAAAGAAGAGCTCAATCTCAATCTCGAACATATCCAAACGATCCAACTCGACTCTCTCCCATCAATGGCGATCGACCGTTCAACAATGCGCAACCTTGAAATAGACACCAGCCTGACCGATTTGCTCGATGAAACCTCTACGCCGATGGGAGGCCGTCTAATCAGGCAGTGGCTCCAATATCCGCTCCTTTCTTGCGAGCAAATCACAGAGCGGCAGCAGGAAATTGAAAATTATATCCATCGGGCCGATGTAGCTAAAAAAGCGCGCGAGATTTTATCGCAAGTGCGAGATCTTGAGCGGCTGATGATGAAGATCTCGGCCCGTTTTGCTACGCCGCGCGACGTCTATGCTCTTGGAGTCTCTCTTTCTCATCTCCCAGCCATTAAAACACTTCTCCAATTAGATTCCCTTTTTGACGCAGGGCCCCTTGCCCAAAAAATTTTAGAAAGCTTGAACGATTCTCCGCCCTTGCGCATCGGCGAAGGGGATATTTTCAAAGACGGCTATAACAAAGAGCTTGACCAGCTCCGCCTTCTTTGCAAAGACTCGATGACCTGGATGGCCAATTATCAGGTGGGTTTGCGCGAGCAAACGGGCATCAAAACATTGAAAGTGGGCTATACTAAAGCGTTCGGATACTACATTGAAGTGAGCCGAGCTCAAGGCGATAAAATTCCCGCCACTTTTGTCCGAAGGCAAACGCTTGTCAATGCAGAAAGGTTCATCACGCAGGAACTCAAGGAATTTGAGCATCAGGTGCTCACAGCTGAGGATCGGTCCAAAGCGATTGAGACAGAGCTCTTCGAGCAAATGAGAGCTGAAATCGCCTCTTTTGCGCAAGCGGTGCATGCTGCAGCTAAATTGATTGCCAAGCATGACGTTCTCCTTTCTTTTGCCAAAGTAGCCGCCTTTTATCAGTGGACCCGCCCGATTGTCGACGAATCAGAAACGCTTGAAATCATCGAAGGACGCCATCCGGTCATTGAACGTGCGATCGGCAGATCCTCTTTCATTCCGAATGATACGGTTTTGAATCCCGAGCAGCAGCTCATGCTGATCACAGGACCCAACATGGCTGGTAAATCGACCTACATCCGTCAAGTAGCGCTCATTGTAATCTTGGCTCAAGTTGGCTCCTTTGTCCCTGCCAAATCGGCCAAAATCGGCCTGATCGACAAGGTATTTTCCCGAATCGGCGCAAGCGACGATCTCGCGCGCGGCCAATCGACCTTCATGGTGGAAATGTCTGAAACTGCGAATATTCTCAATAACGCAACCTCTCGTTCTCTTGTTCTTCTCGATGAGATTGGCCGAGGAACCAGCACCTACGACGGCATTTCAATTGCTTGGGCGGTTGCAGAATATCTGCTCACCACCCATCGAAAAACAGCCAAAACACTCTTTGCGACCCACTACTGGGAGCTGACCAAGCTGGAGGAGGAGTTCCCTCATGCGGCGAATTTCCAAACAGCTGTTGAAGAAATCGCATCCGGCATCGTCTTTTTAAGAAAAATTGTGCGAGGCGGCACCGATAAAAGTTATGGCATCCATGTGGCAAAACTTGCTGGTCTGCCTCAAAAAGTGATTAAAAGAGCCGAAGAGATGTTGAAAGAGCTCGAAAAAAAACCAGACAGCCAACTTCCACTATTCATATACAATCCACATGCCCTTCGATCCTAAAACTCTCGCCCTCTATCCCGACCAGCCCGGCGTCTATCTGATGAAAGACGACAAGGGAACCGTCCTCTATGTGGGCAAAGCAAAAAACCTCCGCTCCCGTCTGAAGCAATACTTTGCGGAATCAGGCGATCAGAGAGAAATGGTCCCCTATCTCACAGCGCAGATCGATGTGATCGACACCATCATCGCTCTCACTGAAAAAGATGCTCTCATCTTGGAAAACAATCTCATCAAGCTTCATAAACCAAAATACAACGTTCTTCTCAAAGATGATAAAACGTTTGTAAGCCTTGTTGTGACTCGGCACAAATGGCCAATGATCCGGATCGTACGCTACAAGGGAAAACCGAAAAATGACGGCATCTACTTCGGCCCCTACACAAATGCCTTAGCTGCGCGGCAAACTTTTGATCTCATTTCGCGTCTTTTTCCTCTTAGACAGTGCTCGGATGCAGAATTGGCCACGCGCCAGCGTCCTTGCCTTCTCTACGACATCAAACGCTGCTTGGCTCCTTGCGTGAATAAATGCACCGAAGAAGAATATGCAAGCCATGTTGAATCGGCCACCCGCCTTCTAAAAGGGCAAGACAAAGAGGTGCTAGCCGAACTGAACCGGCGGATGGATGCAGCCGCAAACGCACTCGAGTTTGAAAAAGCGGGCGCCTACCTCGAGATGATCCATCAACTGGAGCATGTCACGCAAGTGGTGCATGTCGACAATCCGGCGGCTAAAAATTGCGATGTGGTGGGCTTTTACCGCGAAGCCGACGCCGTCCTAATCACACTCCTTTTTTTCCGCGAGGGCAAACTGATCGGTTCAGAGCATTTTAGCTTCCATCTCATCGCCTCCAGCGATGCCGAGATCATCGAGTCTTTCCTCCTGCAGCACTATAAAAATAATACCAAAATGCCTGCCGAAATTTTCATTCCGTTGATGCTGACCCAACAAGCCGACGTCGAGGAAATTTTGCAAGTTTCAATCCACACGCCGCAAAAGGGGAAGAAAAAAGATCTCGTCGAGATGGCCGAGCGGAATGCGAAAGCGCTCTTTGTGCGTGAACAAGATGCCCGGTCCCTCAAAGAAAAAATGCTTCTCGATCTGCAAGAAACATTGCAGCTCACCCGGTTTCCGAGACGCATCGAATGTTTTGATACCTCCAATATTTCAGGAACCGATCCAGTGGCCAGCCTTGCATGCTTTGTGAATGGAGAAAAGGACAAATCGCGAACCCGCCTCTTTAAGATCAAAGGGATGGAAAAAGCGGACGACTATACAGCGATGCGGCAAGTGCTGCACCGCCACTTCATCCGCGAGAAAGAAAAGAACGATTTTTGCGACCTTCTGATTGTGGATGGCGGGAAGGGACAGCTCAATATCGCACTGGAGATTTTTCAAGAACTCGGGATTGCCTCCGTCGATGTGATCGCGCTAACTAAAGAAGAGTCTCGCCACGATAAGGGGCTTACCCAAGAAAAGATCTATGTCCCATACCGGCCCGATCCTTATCTGATCGATCCCCGCTCTCCTATGCTCTTCCTGATGCAGAAAATACGGGATGAAGCGCATCGGCAAGCGATTGAATTTCACAGAAAAAGACGATCCCAAAGGACGATATCGAGCGAACTCGACACTCTGCCTGGCATCGGCCCCATTAAAAAACGGCGCCTGCTCCAGAAATTTGGAAGCGTAAAAGCTCTGAAAGCAGCCAAAGCGGAAGAAATACAAGCTGTTCCAGGAATCACTAAGCAAGACGTGGAGATGATCTTAGAGTGGAGATCGAAAACAGATCAACTTTAACGAAAGGCGCCGCTGATCGAACGGCGCCAAAAACAAGACGTGGAGATGATCTTATTTGATTGTAATGTGAGAGAAATTTTCTCTTAAGTGAGCCCGTAAATGCGCACCCAAATCCAAAATGGTTGTTGTACTTGAAGATCCTAAAGATCTGATTTCTTCTACAGGAATCAAATACGTTTTCTTACCTTTGGCTCCAGGCAACGGTCCATCTTTTCGAGTATAGACTACATGAACTTGAAACTCCTCGCCAATTTGGTGGGAGACGGTCACTACCGGTGTATTTGAGCTCAAAGCTTGAATGCCTTGAACGAGTCTTTCTATAGTCTCGGCTCGCGGCTGCATTCGAACTTCAGCAGCTTTTACTACCGTGGCGCTCTTTTGCGCATGAATAGCTCTTGCCATAGGCTGGTCTTGTCCCTGCTGCAATCTGCTTAAAAGATTAGCATTTGCTGTTGAACCATATGAGACAGCAGGTCTTGCTACAACAAGGGGAGTGCTCGGCTCAGGCGGAGGCGTTGGAGTCCTTGAACTGGATCTAGACCCTTGCGAGCTTCCCTCAGAATCGGTCGACTCGACGCTCTCTCTTCGTTTTTCATTTTTTATCTTTTTCTTCTTCAAATCAACTCTTGGCGTTGATGCTTCAGATTCACGATCTTCGAGAGTTTGAGATGGGCTGAAACAGCAAAAAAGCTTAGATAATTTTTGTTTGAAACTAAGGTCTGCTGCCGGCGCCCTATCGTCGGCATGTAAAGGAAAAGTATCAAGGTCAAAATATTGACCCTTATTAACCGGAAACATAATTAACCCCATTTTATTATATTATAAATACAGGTTAATTATACCAAATAACAGGCAATAAATCTAATAAAACAATTTTATTAGACAGCGGAATAGCGGCGCAAAATATTTACGCCGCTAAATAAAAATTAATGAGCTTTTCTTCTCGATCTGAAAAAGTAAACAAGTCCAGCTCCAACAACAACGCCTACAACGATTAAAGTAACTCCAACCCGTACGTTATTTTTGATGCCGCTAGAATAATTTCCAGTAATTTTATGCTTAATTTTTTCTTTGGTCGCATCCATTGAACTGTAGCCTGATTTCATGAGATAGGCACCAATTCCGAGGATGACGACGCCGCAAATGATTCCAATAATTTGCTTGATATTCATAAGTCTCCTTCAGCAATACCGCTTATAATACCCCTTTACATGAGGCAGGCAATACTTGGAAACTAAATTTTTACGATGAGGTGGAAAGGCTTGGAATAGCCGAATCTTTCGTGCAGGAGCAGACTGAGGTGTTTTTCTACTTCGATGAAGAGGTCTTCGCGAGCGGCCTCGTCGATGGGGGCAAGTTGGACTTTAAAATCGAGGTAGGACTTTGGTCCCAAAGCCACTTCCTTAAGTGAAATTTTCTTTTTAAACTGCTTAGCAAAGCAATCTTCGATGGCATGCTGGACGACTCTTAAATCAGCAGAAAGTCCGATGCGTATCACAAGATACTTCCCCCGATTTAGAGCATAAAAGCCGATTAAAAAAACGAGTGCGACGAGGAAGAGCCCCATTCCGATCTGGGTGCACTGCTCATAGCGGTTTGAGAGGAAATCGATGATTTCAATCCGAGTCAGAGGCAGATAGGGCAATAGGACAAAAAAGAGTCCTGCTGTAAAGAAGGCGAAGACCACAAAGAGGTGGAGAGCTGATGCGATCGCCTGCTTGAAAAACATTAAAACGCCCCTTCAAATTCGCCTTGTACCGGCTGTTCAGCCGAAACTGCAATTAAATCTTTGAAAATCACATGTACAGAAGATACGTGGAGGCCGGTCAATTTACTGATTTCTTCGACCAGTTTCTCTTGTACCTCTTCTGCTTTAGAGGGTATGTTGAATCCATACTTAATGTTGATTTCAACTTTCACTTCAACAGAGTGGTTTTTCTGGTCTTGTTCGACATGGATGCCTTTGACCCTTTCGACTTCGCGGCCGAGCAGACTGTCGAAAAGATTGCCCTCCAAAAGTCCGATTCCCTCGATTTTAGCCAAACATTGTAAAGCAATTGCTTGAAAGACGCGGGTATCGATGTCTCGGATGAAAACGGTTTCAGGAAGTTCCAGCTCCCTAGCATCCATATTTTTTAATTGGTCGTACATAACCCTCTCTCCTAATTGTTTGCCATTATAACAAAATCGGTCAACATTGGAAACTTTTTCTCAAATCGGGTATCCTAAGCTCAAAGGACTCATAAAATGAATATACCCTTCAATCCCGTCATGCTTATCGGCGCGGCAGTAATCGGAACGATTTCGGCCTACTTAGCCTTCAAACGAGGCAAAAACCCCTATCTTTGGTTTTTTATCGGTTTTTTATTTGGCATTTTCGGCATCTTTGCCATTTTTTTCACCTCATCCAAAAAAGCGCCGGCGCCTGCTCCTCAGCAGCCCGTTTTCCGGATCGACGGTCCCTCAGACAAGCTTTGGTACTATCTAGATCCTTCCCACGCACAGCAAGGGCCGATGAGCTTCGACGCACTGAATTCAGCTTGGAAATCTGGAAAAATCGGCTTGTCAACCTATGTTTGGCATGAAGAACTGACAGATTGGAAGCCACTTAAAGAGACTCTAAAATTAGAGACGCTGTAAAAAAAAAGCAATTTAAGTGTCGTTAAACACTTAAATTGCCAACACCCTTTTAATCGGGAAAATTTTTTACCAAGAAGCTTTCACAACGCCTGGGATGAGACCCTGGTTTGCCATTTCGCGGAAGCAAAGGCGTGAAAGTTTGAATTTGCGCAAGAATCCGCGGGATCTGCCGGTGAATTGGCAGCGGTTGCGGAGTCTGATTCTGGAGGAATTTTTTGGCATTTTATTCAAAGCGTCGACAGCTGCGAGCCTTTCATCGATGGGTTTGGTCATATCGAGAATGGTGTCTTTGAGGGCTTTTCTTTTATCCCACTTATTTTTTACCATCCGTTCCCGTTTTTGCTGTCTAGCGACTTGCGATTTTTTGGCCATGTTTCCTCTTATTTCTTACGGGCAGGCCCTTTTTGGCGCTGCTTGCGGTTAGGGTCTTTCTTGTTGATTACGTAAATCCGTCCTTGGCGGCGTACGATGATGTCGCCCTTGGAAGGATCGGCTTTAATAGAAGCTCCGACTTTCATGAAATGTTCCTTACGTTCAAAGGCTATATTTATATACCTATCGCCATTTTTATTCAAGCGGTAGAAAGTAAGTTAGATTATGACGCCGGGCATGCTACGCGCCATTCGGCGCTGCGCCCCCGCGTTCCGGGCATAAGGAGGGAAGCCCTCCTTTGCATGCACCCAATGCTTCGCGCACAAATGGGGGTGCGAGGGGGCTTCCCCCTCAGCACTGACGCGCGGGGGCCCCCGCTGACCCAGCGGGGCCGATGCGTCAGCCCATAGTTTTGCATTCTGCGTTTAGCGTTTTGCGTTTCTTATGGCGCGTAGCATGCCCGACGTCTTTTCTCTCTCTTTATTCTTATTGAAAATATCTATCTCATTGATATATCCTTGCAGAAAAATCATTTTATAGAATCGGATGAATTATGAAACGTACATACCAGCCAAGCAAAACCCGCCGCAGAAAAAAATTCGGCTTCCGCGCCAGAATGAAAACGACCTCCGGAAGGAAAGTCATCAACCGCCGCCGCAGAGCTGGCAGAAAAAAATTGGCTGCTTAACTTTCCCTAAAGAATCCCGCCTCCTCAAACGCTGGGAATTCAATAAAGTTATGCGTGAAGGAAAACGGCTCGTAGGCCGTTTTCTTTGCATCGACTTGCGCCCAGCCAAAAAAGGGCGCTTAGGGATCAGCGCCTCCAGCAAATACGGCTCAGCCCCCGAACGCAACCGGTTTAAACGATTGGTCAGGGAAGCCTATCGCCAAAATTCTTTGCCATCCTGGGAAATCCACGTCGTCCCCAGACAGTGCGCCAAAGGAGCCAAATTTTCAGATATCCAAAATGAAATCACAACCCTCATTAAATGCTCCGCAACAGCAAGCCGTTGAAACGGTGAATGGCCGCGTCCTCGTTTTGGCCGGCGCCGGCAGCGGGAAAACCAGGGTCATCATCCACCGCATCGCCCATTTAATTAGGCTCGGAGTAGATCCAAGTGGGATTTTAGGCCTCACCTTCACAAATAAAGCCGCAGCAGAAATGCGCCACCGCGTTGAAGGACTGATCGGCGAGGTTGGCAAGCAAGTCACCCTTTGCACCTTCCACAGCTTTTGCATGCAGGTGCTGCGCAAAGAGATCGAAAAACTTGGATATACGAAGGAATTCAGCCTGTATGACGAGCGCGATATGCAAAGACTCGTCCAGCAGCTGGCGAGAGACATGCTGGGCCATGAAGGGGAACTTCCTTCTCTTGCTCCAACGAGAGCAGCTCTAGCAGAGGCGGCAAATCAGGGCCTTTCCGCAGAAGAGACAACTTGGCACGACACCTTTTCCAAAGACCTCTATGTGAGGCTCAATTCATCGCTGAGAGCCTATAACGCGGTCAGTTTTGATAGCTTGATTACATTGACCATTCAGCTATTCGAAGAACATCCAAAAATTTTGGAAAAATATCAGGACCGCTTCCGCTACTTGATGATCGATGAATACCAAGACACAAATCCGGCTCAATTTAGATTAGCCGAATTGCTAGCGGGCAAGTATAACAACCTATGCGTAGTGGGCGATGACGACCAATCCATTTACGGCTGGCGCGGCGCAGAAGTGAAAAACATCTTGAACTTCAAGGCCGACCACATCATCAAATTAGAGCAAAACTACCGTTCTATTTCTGCGATTTTGGATGCAGCCAATGCGGTGATAAAAAACAACCAAAACCGACATGGAAAAAGTCTTTGGAGCGCATCAAAAAGTCCCGAGCTGATTGAAGTATTTAATGCGCCGACTGATGTGGAAGAAGCCAATGCAGTCGTGAGCCGGCTGCTTCGGTTTAAGGAACAAAATTTCCGCTGGCGCGACATGGCCATTTTGTATCGCTCGAATGCCCTTTCGAGACAATTTGAAATGGCGCTCATGCAAGCTTCCTGGCAAAACCGAGATGGAAAATGGATGCGAGGCATCCCCTATGAAGTGTTTGGAGGAATGGAATTTTCAGAGCGGGCCGAAATCAAAGATCTCCTCGCCTACTTGCGTGTGATTGCAAATCCGGTCGACCAAGAAGCGCTGCTCCGCATCATCAATGTGCCGAGAAGAGGCATTTCAGACGCATATCTGGATGAGTTGACCAAAGCCAACAGATCGCAAAATGTGCCGCTTTGGAATTTACTCGAAAAAGAAGATAAAAAGGCAGTGAAGGCATTTGTCGATCTGATTGAAGAAGCCCAAAGGAGATTTAAAGAGCCTCCTTTTGGTGAAGCGATGAGCTGGCTGATTGAGAAAATCAACTACAAAAAAGCCATTGAAGAAGATGTCAAATCGGAAAAGATGCGGGCCTTTAAGTGGGAAAACGTACAAGAATGCGTCAATGCGCTGGCTGAAGCAAAAGAAGAATCGCTTCAAGATTTCATCGCGAACACAACTTTGAACCGTCAAATGCACACAAGCCAAAAAAAGACGGATGACAAAGTCCACCTGATGACTTTTCACAGTGCAAAAGGACTCGAATTCCCAATCTGTTTTCTCGTGGGGCTTGAAGATGGCATTTTGCCGCATGAAAAAAGCATGATGCAGACAGGGCTTGAAGAGGAAAGACGCCTCTTCTACGTCGGCATTACACGCGCGCAGCAATTTCTAACCCTCAGCATGGCCCGCGCCCGGCTGAAAATGGGCAAAGCCCATCCTACGAATCCTTCCCGCTTTCTCTATGAGATACCGAAAACCCTATTCAAAGTGACAGATCACAAAATTTTTGGATGAAAACAATCATACTGCGCCACAGGCGGGAAAATTTAAAAAAATGCTCTTTGAGAGGCTTGGAAAAGCGGGACGATCTAGCTTTTTATACCTATCCGATCCATCAATTACCCGATGTTACAGGCTTTATTCTGCTCAAAGTGGGCGCGCCTCCTTTGACAAAAGAGGACTCAGATCGAGGACTTCTTCTGATTGACGGGACTTGGCGCCTTGCGGCCGTAATGGAAAATCAACTTCCTTTCAAGCTTGAAGAACGAAGCCTTCCAACTCACTTCAAAACAGCCTACCCCAGAGAGCCGAATCCCGAGCAAGGCCTCGCTTCTGTTGAAGCGCTCTATATCGCCCATCATATTTTGGGCCGTTCTACAGAAGGCCTGCTCGATGGCTATCACTGGCGCGATCTCTTCCTTACGAACAACTCCTTTGCATAAAATATAAAAATACTGATAAAGTTCCCCCCTTTCAAAGGACTTTATAAATATGAAATACATGATTGGACTATTCGCTTTTTGTGCGGCTATCTGCTCGCCTTTCAAAGTTGCCTCTGAAGAAAGTGCCCCCATTTATCACATGGTCACTGTATCAATGGTCAATGGAGAGGTTGCTTTCGAATCTGATGATGATTTCCGAGAAGCTATGAAAGCGGGCTTTTTCCGTATCAAAGCACCAGAGGAACTCGATCTAGAATCAGGCCGCACTTTCGCCAAAACCTTTACTTCGAACCCCCGTTATAATCAATTCGGAGTGCTAGATGTCGTTAACGGCTATCTCCATAGCGAAGTCGCTCAAACAGTGCGTTTCACCTTGGAAAGAGACCACTGGAATAAGTGCTATGTGAATCTGCGGGAAGCTGAAGGTCCTCCCAATTACTCTCCTGAACTTCAAAAGTTGGGTTCCCAAATGAATGAAATAGGGATCCAGGTGATAAGGAGCATTCTGAAATGGCATGAGCTGCCAGAAAATCTTTGGTTCGATGCTACCGCCGGAGCTTCCCACGACAAAGGCTCACTTTTCTTGTTGTTCAATTGCTATGACCCAAAACTTGGGACAAAACCTTTTGGCGTCGGCGCGCACAAAGATTGGGGCCTTGTTTCGATTCTTGATGTAACCGACCCGGGCTTGGAAGCTAAAATCGATGGCGAGTGGAGAAGCCTTTATATCGAAGATGGATATCTTATCGTTAACTTCGGGTACGTGATGGAAAAACTATTACCCGGAGTGTCGGCTTGCGAACATCGAGTAACAACTCAGAAAGAAAAAATGCGCACCTCTACGGTTGTGTTTATTGATCCTCGAGTAGGCCCATACTCAAATGGTTTAGAAACCCACTATAAAGAAGGTTATGTCTTTGATTGGGACCCTATTGGAAAAACGCTCATCAATGGAGAAACGACGACCTCTTTCTTCGAAAAATTAAGCGTTATGCTCTACGGAAAAGATCAATCCGGCAAGGGAAATTGAGTTTTTGCGTCAGGGAGAACCCGACCTAGGCCTCGCTTCGGTTAAAGCGATCTACATCGCCCATCATATTCTGGGCCGTTCTACTGAACGGCCTGCTCGATGAATACACTGGCGAGACTTTTTATCCCCCCGAGGATTTCCCGGCTTTATTCAGCTTTTTTTCTTGCTTCTTTGCTTTTTTCTCTTTTGGCGTCAATACTGCTTTTTTCTTTTCTTCTTTGCGATGCTTTACTACTTCTTTCGTCATAAACCCTCTTTATAAAAATATAAGAATAGAGTGACTTCAGTTGCATGTCAAGTAACTAAGAGAGTCTCAATGCTTGCAGCCGCAGGTCGTTGTTTGCATTCTTGCGATGCGGGCTTTATCCAATTCTCTGCGGTAGCACTTGTAGCAGGTGGGATAATATTTCTCTTCGCATCCCAATTCGACGGAAGGGCCTTCATTTGTAGCAAGTCCATTGACATGTTTTAGGTTCATGATCGACTTGCGATTGCAATAGTGGCATGTCGCTTTCACCTCTTCGATCGAATCGGCAAGCTCTAACAGGCGCTGAGATCCTTCGAAAAGACGCGATTTGAAATCGGTTCTGAGGCCGTAGCAAAGCACCGGAATATCGTAGTCAAGGGCAATTCTTCTTAGCTCCTCGATGACTTTTGCAGACATGAATTGCACTTCATCGACGAGAATACAGCTAATCCCTGAATAATCGATCCCCCGCAATGAAGTTTCATCGGAGATGAGCGCATCGGCATCCATTTCAAGGCCTGCCCGCGATTTAATTCGCTCCTTGCCAAACCGGGTATCGAGATCGGGTTTCATCAAAATAATTTTTTTTCCCTGCTGCCTGTAGTTATGAGCGACCGCAAGTAAGTTCAACGTTTTCGCGCTTCCCACTGTCCCATGACGAAAATAGAGTTTTGCCATACAAAACCTCAAATTGGTTGAGAAAACAGCGTACGCTTTTTCTGATTTTTCTAAAATCTATTCTTGTGAATAAGCAGTCCCATGCTGAGGAATGCAAAAAAACTTAAAAAAGGGGCCATTCCCGCAGTCGTGCAAGGAGCCGATTCGCTGCAAAGACTTGCAATTTGGATCGCTGGAAAGATTTGACTGACCGATTGATAGAAAGAAAAAAATGCGCCGATCGCGATGAGCGGCAGACAGCAACGGGCCATTTTGGGCTCTTCTTTATAGAACGCGATGCCTAAAAAAAGAACGAGCGGGAACATGGCGATCCGCTGATACCAGCAAAGCCTGCAAGGCTCAAAACGGAGTACTTCCCCATAAAAAATGCTCCCTAGCATCCCAACCAATGCGATCACCCAAGCAAGATAGAGGGCATTTTTCTGAATCCACTTCATTTGTTCCCCAAGATCTGATCGATTTGATATTGAATCGCTTCAAACGAATAGGTCGAACCCACAGCGCCATTCACATAAAGGGCCGGCGTGCGGAATTGGCTGCCCATAATCCCTTGCGCCCAAGACAGATTCTTTTGCAGCTCGTCATTATGGCACTGCCTTTGAATGCACTTTTCCAATTTATCCAGATTGATTCCATTCAATCTGCGGGCAAGGCGGAGCAACTCATCCAGCTTCAGTTCTTCCTCGTAGTTCAAGATCTCTTTCAAATAGGAAAAGAACAGCTTTGGATTTTGATGATAAACTTCCATGAGAGCATTAGCAATCGATTGAGAGCCAGCCAGAAAGGAAACCGGCACCAAGGTAAATCGGATCTTGCCCTCTTTTACATACTGCTTTTGCAGCTTGGGCAATATTTTTTTACTGAAAGCTCTGCAGTTTTTACACTGAAAATCTTCAATAAGAACCACTTCTACAGGCGCGGAGCTTTTGCCCATGCTCGGAAATCCTGCCGTTCTCATAGCAACAGGAGCGCTTCGCCTAACCGTCTGATAAAGAGAGGCCATGCTAAAAATAGACAAAGCGATCGCGAGCGTACCTACAAGAAGAGCTTTCTTCCGTTCCATAACTTCCCCATACACCATGGGGATTTTATTGGGAAGACACTCAGAATTGCTCTCGCTGAAAAATTAAAGTTCTTTTGAACAGTTTGTGCGCGCCCGCTCATATATACTATATGCTTTTGCTACTGCCGATTTAGCTGCATCAGAGTTCACATCCTTCTGAAAAGATAGAGCTTGATTATATTCTCTACCGGCACGCTCAACAATCACCTTTCTTACTTGCTTAACTTGAGATTCCACACTATATTTCTGCTGTGGATCAAGGGGCTCTCTGCTCGCAAAGAGTTTCGTGGCTCTCTCTGCAATTGACTCAATCTGATCCATTGCTTCTACAACACCGACATTTCGATTTTCAGCTTTAACATGTAGCCAACGGGCCTCGTCACATAGACAATCTAATTGTTCGTGAATATTTCTTGGGGTTATTGCTGCCATATATTTATCTCCTGTTCAGACTAAATAATATAATAATAAGACATAAAACAAATAAAAAAATTATTAATTATATAAAAAGATTTATTCCTGTCAGCCTTTACACGCAAATCAACTCAAAAATTGGACGCTACCGGACGCTTTTAACCATAATTAAACCAAAATAAATCGAATCTTTAACATTAATTAAATAAATTATGAATATAGCTTTTTGCGTTAATATTAACTATAATATCACGAATCAACAACAAATTATTGGAGATATATGAGTGTACATCGTATGGGCGGCCCCCAAGAACCTCCCGCATTCGCCCAAGATATGGAGGATCTAGCCCTACCTCCGCCCTTACCATTCCCGAATGCAGCTATTGATCAAGCCGCGCCCATTCCCAATGTAGCAGGAATTCTGCAAATGCTCCAACAAGTTGCTGTAGACCGTCTAGAATTTACTACTCCGCCTCATGTAAATGTTCGACCCAGTCAACCAATCAGCTCGCTTGTAGCAAGACAGTTATTTCCCAAAAAGGAAAGTCAAGAACCTTAAAAAATATTCTTGGGTGAAGGATCTCCGTCTACAAGCGATCCTTCCCCACCCTCGGTTCTTCTTTAATACCTGAATAAGCAGCTCAGGGATGATTGACGATCTTTGTCCAGCTCTTGGGCAGATCGAACATGAGGTTGCGGCGGCGGATCATATGAGGTTCAGTACGCTCATCATCAGCGAGAGTAAACCGCTCGTACCAGCCCCAAGCTTCATCGTATGGATGCAGATCCCGGAAAAGTTCCGATCCGATTAGATTCGCTTGGTAGGCGACAAGATTCTCGCAATCTTTGTAGAAAATCGTGAATGGAAACGTTGTAAGCCCATTCGGATAGTAAGTGCACCAAATCTCTTCAGTTGTATTGACAAAGAGCGTTCCTGGCACAAAAGTGGCGCCATTAAACGTTGTGCTTTGGATGGAGTTTCTGGCCCTTTGCGCTGTGTAGATAGAGATGCCGAGCGGGGCCGTTAAGGTGGATGGGTTGGTAATGAAAGCGCCAGATCCTATGAGTGGTTTTACAGGGAATGCATTGTCCACGACGAAGATAATCCGGTCCGTTGTTGAATTGGCAGAGCTATTCAGCATTTCGATATTGCGGTCAGCGATTGCCAAAATTTGCTGGTTTGCCTGCAAAGATGTGCCCGTTTGCAGATGGATCGATCCGCCGGATCTAAGCGTAATATTGCCAGTAGTGGCAATTAACGACCCAAAGTTGAGAGTTAAATCCCCTATCGTTGCAAAAGTGATGTTGTTTTGAGCTTGAATAACCACTGGCAAAGGGGTTCCGTTGTTGCCGATAAATGAAACCGTGCGAGCTGCAAAATCTACGGAACCAGCACGGGAAAAGATCACATTTCCTGATTGACCGCCGGCAGTTCCGTTCGTGACTTGGAAAATCGCTGATCCGGCAACAGCAACTGATAAGTTTCCGGTTGCCCCAAAGCCCGCGCCCGAGTCCATTCCTCCACCCGAGATCGCGATTAAATTCCCCCCGATTGCAACATTCACATCAGCAGTCGCTCCTGACAGAGTGAATAAAGTCTGGATGCCCGTACCGCAAAAAGCGATCGATGGACCTGAATTAGAAATCATGGTTAGATTCCCTCGAATCGCCACATCGATATTTCCGCTGAATAATGAGGAGATCCCGCTCCCGTTTGCAATCGGATATCCGCTCTGAAATAAAGCATCTCCAAAAACGGTTCCCGTAACATTCCCAAACCCTGCCCCCATGCTGCTTCCATATGCAGTTAAAGAAGCAGCCCCTTGAACGCCTGTAATGGATGAAGATGAATTAAAGTTCAAAGAACCAACAGAGAAGTAAAGATTGCCGCCGGTCGGGACCATGCCTGAAAGACCAGTTACAATATTCGCGTTTGCCTGATTCGGGGCGTTTCCTGTGCCTGAAGTAAAATTCAATGGCCCTGTCACATTTACATAGATATCTCCTCTCCCGTTTTGAATTCCCGCATTCGCATCTGCAGCAAGTGCAGCAGCAGCTGTGAAATTAAGCGATTGGGCTGCTATATGTATATCTCCAGAACTCGCGGGATCGTTAGATCGGACTTTGGTTTCAAGATTGTTTGCTGCGATCATTGTCAGCGAACCGTTTGGAGCTTGCAGAATAATGGATGGAAAACCTACGGGATGAAATTCTTCTACGATGATTTGTGCTTGAGCTCCCGATCCTCCGAAATCGCTCGTAATCACAATATCCCCTTGGTTTGCGAACAGAGCAATTTGACTGTTGGGTGCAGTCGAGTGGATCAAATCGTAGATCAGAATTGACTGATCGGCTTGCAGGGTTAGATTGGTTCCCGAAGCCCAAGTAATCGTAGCTCCTGGATGCAGAGTGATATTTCCGGAGCCCCCAGGAATCGAGCTGTTTGTTTGGATGGTCACATTCGTGAGCCCCAGCTGGTTGATCAGATCTGCGCTCGCCACTGTCGCGCTAACAGCAGGGCTTCCATTATAAAAGGCAGCAAACGGGGCCGGAATAGTGGTCCCTGCGCCGCCTAAAACGATATCGATCTGGTTGGGATCGAGGAGGAGCGTTCCTGTTTTATCTGTATCGACAAGGCCATGGAATGCAAGATTTTGCTTCGCAGAAACTTCAACAAATCCATTTGGAGAATAGACATGTCCTCCGAAATCTAGATCGCCTTTCGAAAAGAAAATGGCCTGGCCATCCCGAATCGTCTCAATTTCTGCACTTGGAGAAATCGTCACGAAAGAGGCATTCTGAATGAGAACATCTTTTCCTTCACGGCTTCCCCCGACAAAGATCGATTCCCCTTTCAACGATCCTGAAAGAGAGATATTGTCCCCGAAAAGTGAGATTTTTGGAGCACGGATGGTTCCTTCGATTTCTATTGGCTTCTGAGAAGAGCCTGCAAATTGCCATTCCTTGGACTGAAGAAATGTTTTGTCTTGAAGATCGAATGTTGCTGCGATCCAGCCAGCGGTGTCGATGCAAGCTTCTTTACCAACGAAGATTCCATTCGGGTTGAGGAGAATGATTTGCCCATTCGAGGAAATTTTACCGAAAATTTCGCTCCTAGCATTTCCTAGCACCCGATTGAGCAGCGCGCAATCTGCTGAGGGAAGAGAAAAGATAACTGACTCAGGAGCTGCAACATCGAACGCCTCCCAGTGGATGATCGAACGGTCGGCTGCTTGGACTTCCATCTGGAGCGGATCCGTAGAGCGAAGTTCCCCTTGGCCCTGCACAAAAACGGCGCCCGTCGGAAGAGAAAAACAGGGTACAGCGATTGCATAAAGGAGCCATCTCATATCAAACCTCAATTTTTTCTTAGCATAGACCAGTCACTTTTTTTTTGAATAGGAGCTTTTGCCTTGTACACGTCAGAAATTCTCTTGCGAACAAACTAAAAATTTTTTAAATATATTCACCCATGTTTAAATTTTGGATTCTTTTCTTACCATTTCTGCAGCTTGTATCCTATTGCAGATCATGCACGGAAGAAATTAGTATCGGCATTCCTTCACAAATTGCATGCACAGCAATTGACGAAGCAAGAGAAAACGGATGTTTTTTCCCTTCTCGTTATTCACTTGGATATTGCTGCTACTCGTATTCAAAATACCGAAATGAATTTTTGCATCTTATTGAATACGCAGAAAAAAACTACAATGAATTTAACTCTTCTCTTTCAGCAGAAATCGATGAAATGGATCGAATCATCGCAAAATGGAAAGCAGACGAGTCAAAATACGCACTAGAACAAATTGCTTGGTATGAGCCGATAGTCAATCGAAAAAAAGCATGCCTAATCAAAACCCAAGCCGAACAGCCAATTGCTCTCAGGATCTTGTCCTCTGGATTTGATAATATTGCAAATGCCTGTAACGAAATTTACACTTTTTGCATAGAAAACCACAATGACACGGGTGCGTTTTACCAAAGAGGGTTGATCTATTACGATCAAGGAAAGTACTTCGAATCGGTCAACGACATTGCTAGAGTGATTGGCACTCAAGATAGCGCCTTGAAAAACCTCGACTATTATTTGATCGAAGGAATGGCCTATTCACAAGTAGGTTTATATGATGAAGCCATTGCCGCGTTGAATCAGTCGCTTTCTCAAAATCCAAACAACAAAGAGGCGTTCCTAGAGCGAGCCGTCGTATATTTTGAAACCGGGAATTTCGAACAATCGATCCAAGACTTTCTTTCTTCAGGAATTCATTCAAAGCCGCTTGAATCTTCTCGGATAGACTTTGCAACAGGGTTCTATTCAGGCTCAAAGGAAGGCTTTAAAGAGTTTGGAACTGAATTCTTCCCCGGCTTGTTAAGCTCCGCCAAAGGATTGGGATCCACTCTTTGGATGTTTGCAGATCCATTAGGCATCAAGTTATCCGAAGAAATGTACAACGCATGTAATAATTTCATCCAGTTTGTCTCAACCCATTCCCTTCCTGAAATCGTTGAAGCAGTTTCTCCAAAACTCAAAGCTCTCATTTACGACTCAGATTCTTTGTCGTTGAAAGAAAAGGGAGAATATCTCGGGTATCTGATTGCAAAAAATGGGGTTGAAGTTATCGCCTTTGCCGGTGCATCCAAAGCCTATCAGGAAATCCGTAAAGCAAACGCTGTGTTAACTCTCGAGACCCTTTCCACGCCCGGGCAGAAAACCAAGGTGATTGAAAAAGCTGTGGAATGGGGAGAAAAGCACTCCGCAGAACTCAAGAAAATGAGGGAAAACGAAGCCTACATCAAAACATTAAGAGGGCAAAATTTATCGGAAGCCACAATTCGAAAAACGCTTCATGAAATGGGTTATAAAACTTTCCCAAGACCTAAGGGATTGCCAGATAGCTTTATTGCTGAGTTTTCTCAAAAAAATGGGGGAATGGTCTATTTTCATCCCCAAAATAGACACACAAACGTGCGTGTTATGCCCGGAGACCCAAAGAGTCCAAACGTATGGCAACACAACCCCTATATAGAATATACTCAAAACGGTAATCATTTAGATAAATATGGGAACAAATTCGACTCAAAAGGCGAAAAATATACAAATAAACACCAAGAAATACACATTCCCATAGAGGATTTTGTCTATTTAGATGAATGGAAGTAAATTTGATGAGAAACACATGAAATATAACCGAAAATCGGAAGAAGTATACATCCCTTTAGAAGAATTTAAGTTCAATGGACAAGACCTTAATCAAGAAAACATTATGAAAAGAAATCTCTGGATAAACAATATTATCTCATGCGTTAAAGAAATTGCAAGTGCGGATTATCAAGAAAGAGCCTGGGTCAAATTTGAAATCCATAAGCCTTGTGACTTTGGCGAAATCATGTGCAGTTTGTTTGATGATTCAGCAGTTGTTGAATTTATTAAAAAAGCTAATGAGCTAGGCCTTTCTTGGAAACAGAAACGCAAGATATCCAAATTGATTCGAGCTCTTGATAGTTATGGAGACAATCCTGAGGTCTACGCCCCCACAAATCCTCCTATGCTTGATGGAAAAAAAATGTTGTCTGATCCCGAGTGGCAAAAAATTCAAAGAATGGCGCAAAAAGTATTAGACGCTTTTGCAAAGATGAAATATGAATCAGAAAATCAAGAAGACTGGCTCGATTCTATTCTTTACTGGATTTTTAAATATTCTGATACAGAGAATCAGAAGAGAAGCTGGGTAGATCAAAGCGAAACGTTCTTCTCCACACCAAGAGATATGTACGATGGTTTATTCATGTACAGCGACCTTGACGATTTCATGGATGGGTTCGTAGAGAAAATTGGGCTTACGAAACAGC
Organism: Parachlamydiales bacterium; assembly: GCA_019694475.1. GTDB lineage: Bacteria > Chlamydiota > Chlamydiia > Chlamydiales > SM23-39 > REEB52. The sequence continues at coordinate 266,000 of JAIBBX010000003.1, read as the reverse complement.
AAGTCGATGCCTTAAGAAAATTCTATACGCAGATTCGGGCCACCCCATTTAAAACAGCAGAATATAAAGGCATACTCGATAATGCCGAATGGCAAAAGCTACAAGCGACAGCAAAGGAAACTCTTGAAAAATTCGCTAAAAATTCCTGAGATCTATACCATACGCGGCCATACCGAGAATGTAACTTTTTTTTGAACAGGAGCTTTTGCCTTGTGCCTTGACGATTTAAGCTTTATACTTTAGGCTGGCAATATTTTAGAGAAATTAGACTTGCAACCAAAAATTTACCACGTCGATGAGCACAAGATCGCTCCCGACAAAATTGACAGCCACGCCTTTTACGTGATCCAAAAGCTGCGTCAAGCAGGCCATACCGCCTATTTGGTCGGCGGCGGAGTGCGCGACCTTTTACTCGGAACCCGCCCTAAAGATTTCGACGTATCGACATCGGCAAGGCCAGAAGAGATTAAAGCTCTTTTCCGCAACGCCATCCTCATTGGCAGACGATTTCGACTAGCCCACATCCGGTTTGGCCAAAAGGTGATCGAAGTTTCAACATTTCGTTCCGGCGCCACTGAAGAAGCGGGGCTTATTGTCCGCGACAATGAGTGGGGTTCGGAAGAGCAAGACGTTTTGCGCAGAGATTTTACGATCAACGGACTTTTTTATGATCCTGAAAGCCAAAAAGTGATCGACTATGTCGATGGCTATCCAGATATTGAGAAAAAGATCCTCCGCACAATCGGCAAACCCGATGTCCGTTTCATCCAAGACCCAGTCCGGATGATCCGGCTGATCAAATTTTGCGCCCGTTTCAATTTTGAGATCCATCATCCCACATTTGAAGCGCTGCTCAATTGCAAGGGTGAGATTTTAAAAAGTTCGCAAGCGCGCATTTTTGAAGAGCTCCTGCGCATGCTGGAATCAGGTTCATCAAAGGCCTTTTTCCACCTGCTCAATGAATATGGCCTCTTAAAAGCGCTTTCGCAGCCGCTCGCAGCGTTTCTTGATAAACCCAACAACCAAGCTTTGCAGCTTCTTGGTTCGATTGATGATGAAGTGCGCAAAAACACCTCTTTCGATCGATCGCTTTTGCTCGCCGCGCTTATTTTCCCGCTTTTTCAAGAAAATGTCACCGAGAGAAACAAAAGAGAGGACAGGCCTCTCCACTTAGGTCAAATTGCCGAGATGGCTCATCGGACAATCGATCAAATTTTCCATCCATTCTTCAGCATACCGCGCAGAATGCGAGGGATCATGGGATTCATTATGACTTCGCAATTCCGATTGATCCCGCTGGATGGCAAATTGCGCCGTCCAAAACCGCCTCGCGATGCCTTTTTCCCATACGCGCTGCATCTTCTGAAGCTGCGAGCAGGAATCAATCCAGAACTTCTTTCGCACTACACTGTTTGGACCGAAGCCTCTTTTGCCTCTCACGAGCCAATCGAAGCTCCTCATCCAAGACGGAGAAGAAGAAGACGCCGGAGAAGAAAGAGCGATGAAAAACCGGTGTAATGCGCTTAGCGTTGCTCCCGATATCACCCTCTACCATACAGGGCCCGCTCTCGATCATGGCCCTCTCCCCGCCCTCTTTTACTTTGCGATATCAGGCCCAGACAGCTTATGTCTTGATCCATTCAACCAGCCCGTCCAATTTCTTCAAGGAGAAATGGTCCGGATTTTTTCCATGACCCTGCCAGGCCATGAAAATGATTTGCCCGCTAAAGATGCGATGAAAATTTGGGCAGACGATATGCAAAACGGACAAAACCGGATCGCCGAATTTTTAGATCAAGTGCAAGAGGCAGTCGACTTTGCGATCAAGGAACAATTTGCCGATTCAAGCAAAATGTCAACGGCCGGACTTTCTAGAGGAGCGATGATTGCTGCGCACCTGGCTGCGCGCGACTCTCGTTTTCGCAATTTAGCCTGCTTTGCGCCTTTAACACAACTCCGTTACATCCGAGAATTCCGGGAAATTCAGCATAACCCGATCGCAAATAGCCTCGATCTATTCCATCTTGCCGATGCATTGGGAGACCGCCACATCAAACTTTTCATTGGAAATGAAGATACTCGGGTTGGCACAAAAGAGTGTTTTGATTTTGCTATGGAACTCGTCGCCAGGAAGAAAACGAGAACTGCGCAGGTGGATTTACAGATTTATCCATCGGTTGGGCAAATGGGGCATGGCACCCCGCCTGAAATCTTCAAGCAGGGCGTTTCTTGGATTCTGTCTCACCTAAAAACTTAGCAGGCCCCATTTTCGGGAGGGAGATCCTTATGCTCTCGATTTACCTTCAGTTCATCGGGCTCTCCCATAAGTTTTCTCCTTAATTGCTCCTGATAGGCTTTACGGTGATTGAATGTGCATTTATGTTGAAAAGGGAATTTGTGTTCTCTGCAAAATATCTTTGAACATTTGCATGGATCAAATGAAAAGGCATACCTTCTACATCTTAAATTAGTTTCAGCATTACGATACATGCATGTGTTTGCTTTTACCCTTTTTACCTTCTCAACAGCATCGTTTGCGGGAGGAAGCGTAGACTGGGCCGCAGAAGCAGAAGTACGATCAAAACTCACAGGTAAAGCCATAATTTCTCCAATTTGCTAAAATAAATGAGCGGGAAAATTTAGCATGATCGATTTGTTTGTAGCAACAGGAGAGATGAGCGGCGACATCAATGGCGCAAAGCTGATCGCAGAACTTCTCAAAATGCGTCCCGATCTCAAAATCGGTGCTGTCGCAGGCCCCGAAATGAGAAAACTTCCCATCCAGAGCTTTTTCCGCATGGAATCGCTCAAAGTGATGGGGTTTATCGACATTCTCCCAGCGCTGCCTAAATTGATCTGGATGTTTTTCTCTATCCGGAACAAGATCCTAAAACTGCAGCCCAAAGCCGCTGTCTTCATTGACTACCCAGGACTTCACCTCAGACTCGAGCGCTCTCTTCGCAAAAAAGGTTACCAAGGCAAATTGATCCATTTCATCTGTCCGACCGTTTGGGCATGGGGCAAAAAGCGGATCCCGCTCATGGCGCAAAACCTCGATCTGCTCCTCACTCTTTTCCCCTTTGAAAAGGCCTGCTTTGCCAATACATCATTGAATGTGCAGTATGTGGGCCATCCCCTCGCGCTTCCCATTTCCCAATTCAAGCCAACCGGCAAGTTTTCCGGAAAAATCCTGGCTATTTTCCCGGGCAGCCGAAAAACTGAGATTGAGCGCAATCTCCCTCTGCAGCTCAAAATCGCGAGAAGGCTCAAAGCCCTCGACCCAAGCCTCCAAATCGCCATCTCAAAAACTCAATATCCTATCGATGCTGGCGATGCCATCATCGTCCCTCCCGAAGATAGCTACGAACTGATGCGCTCCTGCCGGCTTGCTTTAGCCACTTCGGGGACGGTTACACTCGAGCTGGCCCTTCATGGAACACCGACAGTGGTCTGTTTTGCGATCAGACAGCTCGATCTATTTCTCGCTCAAAAAATTTTTCATATCGACCTACCCTTCTACGCCCTTCCCAACATCGTGGCAGGCGATGCGGTATTTCCAGAATTATTCGGCCCTAATTTTACAGAAGCCAAACTCTTTTTTTGGGCTGAGAAGCTTCTCAACGATCCAGGCGCGCGAGCCCGCTGCCTAAACGCGTGCCAAACAGTACAAAACATCTTAGGACGTAGCTCTGCGTCTAGGGAAGCAGCTGAAGCTATCTTGCAAATATCAAGATAGTTCTGAAAACGTTTTTTATCGTGGGAATTATGGTTACGAAATCTCTTTACCGATTTCATTCAAAATGGACCTCCCTAATAAACATTGGTTTGCTACATTTGAACCGTACTATCTTAAACTATTTGATACATTGTCATATTTAGGGGGCAGAATTGCAGGCATATATAACTTCTAGAAGCAGCAATACTAATAATTTTTGGCGTGATGCGAATTTAAAAAACCATCAAATGCTTTACTTTATTCTTTGACAGTCTCTTATCCTTTTTTAGCGGGAAGAATTTCTCGTAGAGAAAAGAGGAAATCTTGAAAAGGAACGGCTGTAATTGAATCGAAATATTGATTCCGATCACCGCCAAAAACCATCCAACAAATCGCTTCCGGGTATTCTTTTTTGAATGCTTCGAGTGCTGTAAGATCATGTTTTCCAATTGTGCGCGATCGTTTAACTTCGATCGCATGCAGTCCGTTCGGACCATAAAGAATAAAATCTACTTCTAAGCCAGAAGCAGTTCTCCAAAAATGAATATCGTAATGAAGGTGCAGGTTGTCGTTGATGGCTCGTATATTTTGAAGAAGAAGTGTTTCGAGCCCTGCTCCATCAATTTCAGCATCGCTATCGAGAGGGCCTAGAGGTCTAATTGCTCGGAATAAACCTGCATCGAAAAAATAGAATTTAGGATGCATAATAAGCCTGCGTTGAGATCTGCGAGTAAAGGGAGGAATGTGTATTGCAATGAGTAAATCTTCTACAATTTGGAAATAACCTGCCACTCGGTCGCGAGGAAGTCCAACTTCACGCGAGATGTTGGAGAGATTGATGGGCTGCCCTTGGGATAGGCTTGCGATCTTTAAAAACCGAGCAAAATCTCCCAATTGACGGACAATTCCCTCCTGAGCCACTTCTTGTTGTAGATAAACTCCTAAATACCCTTCTAAATAAAGACGCGCGTCTTCATTGCGATTCCATATGACGGGCATAAGCCCGCTTTGAAGGGCTTTTTTCAAATCAAAGGTATCGCCAAGTTCAATCGCGGTGAGAGGATGCATGCGCTCCATTCTGGCCCTTCCTCCCAACAGGTTGGCTCCTTGCTTCCTGAGTCCCCGAGCGCTTGAACCCGTCAGAATGAACCTAAGATGTTTGCTTTCGATCAGTCGATGAATTTCATTCAGAAGCTCCGGCACTCTTTGAATCTCATCAATGACAATCCAATCAGAGAAATGAGGCGGAATCAATTCCTCTAATAAGCTAGGCCTTGCCAATAAATTTGTATAGAGCCCCGACTCGAGCAAATCAAGATATAAGGCATTCTTATAGAATGACTTAACCCAATTAGTCTTTCCAGTCCCACGAGGACCGAAAAGGAAGTAACTCTGTTGAGAATCAGGAGGAACAAGCATTCTTTCAAACATATCCTAATTTTACACTGCATTTTTAGGAAATCAACCTAAAAATGCAAACCACTAACTATTAGGCAAAAGCGATCACAAATCGAGTAGGATCAATATTCCATCCAGCTTTTCTTCCTATCTTTTGTAGATTTTTATCCTTTCTATCGCGTAAACTCTGATCTTACGTATGTCGGCTTTTAAAATACTGATTGATCGTCTGAAAGGCGGTCAGGTTCAAAAAATTGATTTGCATGAAGCTCCAGAATTCCTGGGGCCGGATGAACCTGAACTCAAATTTCATAGCGAAGTCATTGCCAAAGGCGAAACCTATTTGACCGATGAATTTTTAATTGTTCATCTGACAAAAGCTTCTACCTCAGTGTTAATGCCTTGCTCTGTTTGCAACGAGATGATCAAAGTCCCTTTGAAAGTAGACAATTTAACCCATACCGTGCCGATCGAGGAGATCAAAGGCGCAATCTTCGACTTTAGCGAAGCGCTAAGAGAAGCCTTGCTCATCGAGCTGCCGAGAACCGTTGAATGCAACGGTGGAAAATGCGCAGGAAGAGACCTAATGGCCCCCTTCCTTAAGTCTAAAAAAGAAAAGACTCATTTTCCTTTTAAAGATTTAGATTAGGAGAAGAAAAAATGGCTGTACCACGTAACCGCACATCGAACGCGAAGAAAAATTCACGCCGATCGCATCATGCAAAGAAACCGAAAAACTTTTCGAACTGCCCCAACTGCGGCAAGGCAAGACTCCCCCACAGGATCTGTCCATCTTGCGGCCAGTATAAAGGCCAAGCCTTTGCAGCAACCGCTTAAGATAGGCGTCGATTTAATGGGGAACGACAACGCTCCCCAAGTCTTGCTCAATGCCCTAAAGGGAATTTCCATTCCCTCACAGGTAACCCTTTTTGCCATCGGTTCCCCAGAATTTGCTAAAGAAGCCCATCCTTTCGAATTCATTCCTGTTCACGAAGTGATCGAAATGGATGAGCACCCCCTGCTGGCTCTCAGAAGAAAGAAAAATGCATCCATCCCAACCGGGATGCGCCTTCTTAAGGAAGGAAAAATCGATGCGTTTGTTTCAGCAGGAAATACAGGCGCTCTCGTCTCTTCGGCAAAGATGATTTTAGGCGCGCTGCCTGGGATTTTAAGGCCGTGCCTTTTGACCTTGATGCCGACGAAGAAAAATCCCGTCGCTGTTTTGGATGTGGGAGCCAATGTGGAAGCAAAAGCAACCCATTTGGTCCAATTCGCATCGATCGGCGCTGCTTTCCAAAAAACCCGCGGCATTCTAAATCCAAGAATCGGCCTCTTGAATATCGGCTCTGAACCGCTGAAAGGAACATCGGAGCTCAGAATCGCCTACAACGAATTGCAAAAAAGAGAAAAAATCCATTTTGCCGGCAATATTGAAGGAAAAACCGTTTTCGATGGCGATGTGGACGTTTTAGTCACCGATGGATTTACAGGAAATGTATTTTTGAAAACAGCAGAAGGAATTGCAAGTTTGATCCTGGATAAAATCCAAGTTGATTCAAGCCAGGTGAAAAAATTCCAATCACTCCATTATGCTGAATATCCGGGTGCGATTTTGGCCGGAATCCGAGGAATCGTGATCAAGTGCCATGGCTATTCGACTCCCAAAGGATTTACCAATGCCGTGATTGGGGCCATAGAGCTCGCAAAAGAGGCATTCGTAAAAAAATTAATAAATGAATTATCATAGGACGAAAAAAGGTCCCCCAACATGCATGAAATTTTGCTCAACGTCGAATCGAAAGAGACCCGCTATGCGTATTTGAAACACGGCGGGCTTCACGATCTGATCTTCGATCGTAAAAAAACTCGCCAGATTACCGGAAACATCTATCGCGGCCGGGTCACCAATATTTTGCACAACATTCAATCTGCCTTCATCGACATCCACGAAGGAGAAAATGGCTTCATCCACATCAGCGATATCTTGGAAAACACCAAGAAATTCGAAGAGATGTTCGACATGGATTTTGACCTCGATTACGACATCACAAAAATGGAATCGACGCCAAAAGCCAAAGACATTTCTCAACTTCTTAAAATCGATCAGCCCGTTCTTGTCCAAGTGGTCAAAGAAGCCATCGGGACCAAAGGCGCAAGGCTTACCTCCAACATCTCGATTGCCGGAAGATACCTCGTCATGCTTCCAAACAACCCGCATCGGGGAGTTTCTCGCAAAATCGAAGACAAAGGAATGCGCGATCGGCTCAAAAAAATCATCCGCTCCTTCGAGATGCCGCAAGACATGGGGCTCATCTGCCGAACCGCCAGCGGCACCGCAACCACAGAACAGCTCATCGACGAAGCGCACGAACTGCTCAATACCTGGCAAATGATCGTCGAAAAATTCCATAAAGCGAGCCGTCCAACCCTCCTTTTCGAAGAATCGGATTTGATCAAACGGGTCGTCACACTTTGCGTCGACAAAAAAATCGACCGACTGCTGATTGATGATCATGCAACCTATTTGCGCTGCAAGCATCTCTACCAAAAATACATGAGCGAACACCCGCTTAAGATCGAATTCTACCGAGATAAAGTGCCCATGTTCGAACGATTTAACGTAGAAAGAGAAATCGACCGCGCTGTGAAGAGGAAAATTTGGCTCGGCTCCGGCGGCTACCTCTTTTTTGATCGAACAGAAGCAATGCACACCATCGACGTCAACTCGGGCAGAAGCTCTGTCAATGCCACAGGCTCCGATGTGGAAGAGACGCTTGTTCGGATCAACTTGGAAGCGGCAGAAGAGATTGCCCGCCAGCTGCGCATCCGCAATATTGGCGGTCTAATTATATGCGACTTCATCGACATGCGCTCGCGCAAAAACCAAAGACGCGTTCTTGAAAGGCTGAAAGAGTGCATGAAAGAAGACTCTGCCAAATGCACCATTTTGGGAATGAGCGAATTTGGCCTCGTTGAGATGACCCGCCAAAGAAGCCGCGAGTCTTTATCTCAAACGATCTACACAGGCTGTCCTTACTGTTCAGCAAGCGGACTTGTGAAAACCCACGAGAGCGTAGCTGTTGAGATCGAAAGATCGCTGAAGAAATTGATCCTTTGCCACAATCAATTTGCATTAAAACTCATTGTCCACCCTGAATTGAACAAATTCCTCGATCAGAGCGACAAAGATTTTTACACGAAATTTGCTGCAAAATCAAACGCACACCTTGAATTTGCGGTGAATGACAATTTACACTTGAATGAATTCCTTTTTTACTCGACGACGAATGGACAAAAAATTGAAACTTGAGGGCATTCCCCCCAAATTCCAGAAAATTCTGCTCGAATTTGCAAGAGGCTATCGAGAAGCAACGGGGGATGATTCCATCCTCTCTGCGTTTATTGAACGTCTCCAATACTTGCAAAAGCACCCGTTTACGTTCGAGCCGTACCATCAAAAGATTCGGCATCCTTTCGATTATTACAAATTCAGTCTCGATTTCATTCGGCCGCTCATCGAACTGGAACATTCCCGCATTGAAGGAGTGGATGTTCTGAAAAAAATCGACGCCGAGCTCAAAAAAGGGGAAAATGCCATCCTCTTAGCGAATCACCAGACTGAAACAGATCCACAAGCCATTGCGATTTTGCTCGAAAAAAATTTTTCTCACATCGGTGAAAAAATCATCTATGTGGCGGGAGAGAGAGTTGTGACTGATCCGCTGGCGATCCCATTTAGCATGGGATGCGACCTCCTTTGCATTTATTCCAAGCGATACATCGACCATCCTCCCGAGCAAAAAATGCAAAAGCAGCTCCACAATAAAAACACGATGGAGCTTATGAGCCGCCTGCTGCAAGAGGGTGGAAAAATCATTTATGTTGCTCCGAGCGGAGGACGCGACCGGCGAGGCCCGGACGGCGAGATAGAAGTGGCTCCCTTCGACCCTGCCAGCATCGAGATGTTTTATCTCATGGCCCGCAAAGCCAAAACACCGACCCATTTCTACCCATTTACACTTGCTACTTACGATCTGCTTCCCCCTCCGGAAAACATCCAAAAGGAGCTCGGCGAAATGAGGCGGGCCCAAAGATGTCCGATCCACATCGCCTTTTCACCCGAGTTCGACATGGAAAATTTTCCCGGTTCGGAAGAAAAAGAAAAAACAGCTCGTAGGCAAAATCGGGCCGATGCTATTTGGAAGATTGTCAACAACACCTATGGAAGGCTAAAATGATTGCGACATTAATATCTGCGACATCGCTTCTCATGACTGCACTTGCACCCACAACCTCATACACAATAGTTGAAGACACAAGCAACCTTCCGCTCTTAAATCCCGAGCTCAAAGATCGCAAAACCCTAAAACTGCGTCTGAATAACGGCCTTGAAGCCCTACTTATTTCCGATCCGCTAGCCGATCAGTCGGCCGCCTCTCTTTGCGTAGGAGCTGGCTCATGGAGCGATCCCCTCGAATATCCGGGGATGGCTCACTTTTGCGAACACATGCTCTTCATGGGAACTCAAAAATATCCAAGCGTCAATGAATTTTTCACTCTCGTGACCGACTATGCGGGCCAAACGAATGCTTTCACAGCCCCGAACCGAACCGTCTACATGTTTTCAGCGCAAACGAACGGTTTTCTCCCCTTGCTAGACCGGTTTGCCCATTTTTTCATCGACCCGCTCTTCAATCCCTCATTCCTTTCCCGCGAAATGCACAATGTGGATCAAGAATTTGCGAAGAACGTAGAAAATGACGGCTGGCGCGAATACATGGTTTTTAAAGAAACCGGCAACCAAAACCATCCGAACCGGATGTTTTCAACCGGCAATTCGCAAACACTTGGCAAAATCCCGCAAAGCGCCCTCATCAAATGGCATCAAGAGCAATACGGCGCTGAGAAAATGCACTTAGTGGTCTATTCTCCGCTACCCATCGAAGAGCTAAAAACGACCATCGTCCAGATCTTTTCAGAAGTGCCCAAGAGCAAAACAGAACCGGTCGATACCAATGGCCTCCTCTCTTCTCCGGATCAAGTGGGCCATATCATTGCGATCAAACCGATCAAAAATAAAAAAACGCTCACCATGGCTTGGGAGCTGCCTCCAGAGCTTTCGAAAGATCCTGCAAAATCTGCCGATATCCTTGCTTATGCTCTGAGAAGAGGCCAAAAATATAGCCTCTACGAGAAACTCAAATCGGAAGAGCTGATCGACACCATGTCGACCCGGATCGATGAAATGGGAGGCAATGAGCACCGGTTTTTACAAATCACGCTTGAGCTGACGAAGAAAGGGATCGAGCAGATCGATACAGCGGCGCTGCGCTGTTTCGAAGCGATCGCGGGCTTACGCGAAACGGGCATCCCCGCCTATCTCTTTCAGGAAAAAAATGCGATGGCGCAGCTCAACTACCAGTATCAGGCCCGTCAAAATCCCTTTGATTACATCACGAGCTTAGGCGACAGCATTTCGGAGGAGGATTTGAGCAGCTATCCGAGAGAGTCGATCTTGGCTACCGAATTCAATCCCGACAAAATTGCTTGGACGGCAACTCTTCTCACTCCCGATCGATGCATCCTTTCTGTCATGGCGCCTCCCGAAGCTTTGCAAGCGATTCCAAACCGGCGGGAAAAATGGCTGGGCGCGGAATATTCGATCCGTCCGATTCCAGAAAAATGGATGAGCCTTTGGGCCAAAGCAAAACCGAATCCCGACATCCGGCTCGCCGGTCCCAACCCCTTCATTCCAGAAAATCTCGCTCTGCAGCCAAGCGGCCCTTCCGTGCCATCGCTCATCGCGAGCAATGATCTAGGAACCGCCTATTATGTACGTTCACCTGAGTTTGGCGTCCCCGATGCGATCTATCACATCCATATTCTTTCGCCCGAACTCAATCCATCGGCCCGCAGCGCAGTTCTCTCTTCTCTCTACATTGACCATATCACCGATCTGCTCCACCCCACTCTAGCTGCAGCAGGTTCTGCAGGACTTTCCTGCAATTTTGATGTCGATCGTTCTGCGATCCATCTTTCCATTTCCGGTTATAGCGAAAAGGCGCCGCTCCTTCTTCAGGAAATACTACGCCAAATGCCAGAAACTCCTCCGACGACCGAGCAATTTGCGATCTATGTAGACCGGCATGAAAAGGCCTATCTCAATGCCCAAAAAGAGCTCGCAGCGCGCCAAGCGAAGGAACTTGCTGATTCGATCGTCAATCAGGAGAAAACAACCAAGAAAGAAAAACTGGCCGCTCTCAAAACGATCAGCTACGAAGATTTTCTCGATTTTCACAAAAAGCTCTTTGAAACCACCTACACCCAAGCTCTCTTTGCGGGCAATCTTTCTCTCAAAGAAGCTGAGTCGGCCTGGCTCGATGTGATCCATGCGATCGGCAGGGTTCCTTATCCAAAAGAAAAGCATGCCAAGACGCAGATCATCCGTCTCCCCGATGCAAGCGGACCATTTAAAATCGCTGAAAACACCGATGTGCAGGGCAATGCCGCCTTGCTGCTCGTCGACCAGGGTGATTTTTCCTATCCCAAACGTTCTGCGCAAGAAGTGCTATCGGCCATTCTAAAAGAGGCTTTTTTCAATGAGCTTCGAACCAAGCAAAAAACGGGATACATTGCGCAAAGCGATGGGACCGAGATCGAAGAAAGGCTATTTCAGTTTTTCCTAGTCCAATCGAATTCGCATCAGCCTGAGGAGCTCCTTTTCCGCTTTGAGCAATTCATTGAGGAATTTACTCATGCGCTTGCCGAGAATATTTCTATAGAGCGGTTTGAAACAATCAAGACCTCTCTGATTGCCTCTCTCAAAACCCGTTTTCGCAATCTAGACACTAAAGCGCAGCTTTGGGACCGGCTTGCATTTGAAAGAGATGGGGATTTTACTTTTGTGGAGAAGAGGATTCAGGCGCTTCATACCCTGAAATACGATGAGTTTATCAAACAGTCATCCGCTTTTCTTTCGCGGGAAAATAAAAAACGGCTTGCGATTCTAATTGAAGGGAAACTTTCATCGCCATTTGCCTACACGCAAATCGACTTGCCTCAGATTGAGGAAGTGGCCACCTATGCTTCTCGGCCTGAGAAGGCATTGCAAGGCGGGGCTGTCTGGATTACAGATTGATCTGGGACTTCTCTGAAGTCCCAGATATTTAGACTTAAACTTTAACCAAGAAGACCACTTGTCTTCCGTCGCGATTGAATGGGCTGCCATCCAAATCGCCTACTTGAACTGCATCGGCCTTGTTGAATGATTTCCAAGTATCAGAAATAACTGGACGATGGTGTCTCACAAGGGCGCTAAATCTTCCTTGGTTTGCTTCGAGAATGCTGACCACCTTAAATTTGACGCCATCGAATTCAACGGTCGTTGCATCTTCGTCTTCTGGCTGCCAATCTGTAAACACTGCGGCAACAGGACGATCACACGCCTCATTCAAATCTGGTCCTTGCATAAATCTTTCTACAACCGTGCCTGCTTCCATTCCATGAAACAAAAGTCTGGTCAGAGTCTTAATATCACTCTGTTGGAGATCGCCGGCCGGCCATTCATAATTTGCTGGCTTTGCCTTCTCCAATGGTTTTTTCAAAGCTTTGGCAGCTGCGTATAAATCATCAAGCTCACGCTCTGTTACTGTTCCATTCGTTCCCTTTCTAAGTACTTGTTCTAGTTCTAGGAATAAACGAAGGTTGAAGATCCTGTATTTTTCTTGATCTCCCAAACCTTGGATATCGTCAAGTCCGTCTTTTGTGAGGGCTCGCAACTGTGGTAGCAAAGCTTGTCTATCAATCGGCGCACCGCTTTGGAAAGCTGTGGCAAGACGGAGCAAAGCTCCAACTTTATCTCCTTTGCCAGCGTCCAGCAATTGCTGGGCATTGTCTTTTCCAATTTGCGCAGCGCCTTTATCGGTAAAGAGATCGCGTTCAACCAAAGAAACTTCGTCTAAAGTTTTTGTAAATCGATCCATTAGTGGTTGCACTTTTGCTAGAGCCTGCAAAGATGCGGCCAATTCCTTATGATGTTGACCTGCAGCAAAAGCAATCGTTTTGCTAGAGAAATCTAGTTTTAGCTTAGGGCTTTGAATCTTGATTGCCGCTAGGTTATAGCCTGCGGGATTTGCTACTTTGCCAAGCGCATCAAAAGCTGCTGGCGTTAGCGCTGCTGGCGGTACTGCTACTGCCGGCGGAACTGCTGCTGCAGGAGTTTCCTGAGTCAACTTATCCCAGGCTTTCATAGCGACTTTCTTAGTGTCCTCGGGATAAAAGCCAAAAGCTCCACCCGCTATCGCAACCACCGAACCTGTCACCAAAGGATAAGCCCAGAAACCCGTGACAAGAGCTGCTGTTCCTCCCGCGACGACCTGAACTTTGCGGTTATTGAGTAGTTTTCTAAGCCATGACTGCGCCGCTGGAGGGGCTGCAACCGGTCCCGGTTCCGCCGCTGGAGGCGCCGCTACTGGTGCTACTACTACTGGAGCCACCACTGGAGGAACGTCTCCTGCTAATGTATTATAAGCTGCCAACCGAGCTTGATATGTTGGATCATCTGGTAAAACGGCATCTAGGTGTCCTCTTTCAGCGCCAAATCGTCCCAATAAAGTAGCCGCTTGAGTAAGAGCTCCGATCGCCACGACAGGCTTGGGGAGTTTATCCCTTTCAGTTTGCGTAGTGCCAATCAAAGTATTCAGATTAGCAACTTGCAGATGAGCATGTGTTTGTATTTGGGTTCTTAATTGTGCTTTAGCTGCATCGCCTACTGCCCCTGCGATCTGATTATAGATTGGAGCGATTGCTTGAAGGTGGGCAATCTGGAGATCTCGCGCATCTGATTGAGGAAGAGTTTGAAGCAATGCAACCGTTTGCGGGATGGCACCAAAATAAGGAAGATCTACTAAACCTTGTCTCAATTGTGCGATTTCACCTTGAATTGTCCTAACCTGAACTTGAAGGGCAGCGACTTCATCCAGTTTGATTTGCTTAGGAGATTTAGCATTCCATCCCCATGGTTTTACATCGGAAGCTCCGTTTGCTTCCAATTGTTTGGCTCCTATTTGAGTGTTTAAAGCAACAATTTGAGCATCTTTTTGAGCGATTAGCGGGAGAATTCTTTCTTGCTCAGTCTTAACCGCTTGAAGCTGCGACAATAAACCTTGCCATTTTTTTGTTTTCTCAAGCAATTCGATCTTTTCATTCACATTTTGTCTCAATGCGAGCTGATTTTTCAATCGAGCTAAATTTGCCACACTAGCGTCATCGATATTTCCATGGCCTTGCGCTGGAATTAAAGCAGTTAATCGATCTCTTAAAGCATTACCTGGATCTGTTTTATTCTGCTTCTTTAAGCTTTCCCAAATTTCTGCTGCTTGCCCCTTTACAGTTTTCAGTCGTGCAATTGCAGCTTCTGCCACATCTAATTCGGCTGCGGTTCTCACATCTTGCAAATGAGTATCCAATTGAACTAAATGCGTTCTAAGATTTGCATATTCTGCGCTCGGATGGCTAGTTGGATCCAACAAAGCCGCTTGGATTTTAACATCAAGGTCATCCATCTCTTCTTTTACTTTAGCTCGAAGATTCAAATCGAGTTGACGCTTCAATACCGTTAAAGCCACCAAGTTATCCGGAGTAATATCGGCATTGGGTACATTGGCAGTTAAGTGATCTCTCAGAGCATGAGCTGGAGCCGTCTCTTGAGCAACTAAAGGCCCCCAGATTCCGAGAAGAAGAGCGCGAGCTTGTTGCAATTGATGAAATGCGTTCGCATCTGTTGATAATTCAGCTTGAGTTCTTGCTGCTGCTGCTGCCAGAGGTCCCTGCAAAGCGACCAACCGAGTTCTAAGATTCTGCAATTCCGTTCGAGGTTGATTTCCAGGTTTAGCATCTTCATTATCAATAGTCTCTATCTCTTTATTCACTGCAGCAAGTAAATCTTTGCGGACTTTTAAAAGCTGCCGCGCGGTTGAGGCTGCGCCTACATTGTGAACAAAATTCACTATACCATTATAAATACCTCTGGCTCCTTCGAGTACTAAAGTAGTAGCTGCGGCCCCAGCAGCTACTGTGAGAGCAGCATTCACTTCAGGATTGATCTGATCAGAAGAAATCATGCCAGGCACCTTCGAGCATCCTGCATAGGATAAGCCAAAGTTAAGCAATGGAAGAGCAACAGCAGCACTGACTGTCCTAGTAAAAACATTTCTTCCAGGAAGCGTTGTTTTGAAGCCTTCCCAAACATCCGAACAAAAACCTGTAATTGCAGACATAATTCCTCTTAATTTTATTAATTAATAGAGAATTATACACTAATATAGTATTAAAATAAACAGGCAATAACAATAAATTATTATTTTTATACCGATAATATCAGGAAATTTTTCGATAGAAAAAGAGATAGCCTTGGGCAGCCGTTTTGCGGGCCTCTTCGGAGCTTATAGAATAAACTTTATTTAAATCATCCCCATAATACCACTGCCCGCCAGGTCTTTTCCAGGTCGCGTCATAGTGGGCCCTGCCTTCTAATCGTCTAGAGACGCCTACGAGCTGATATCTGGCGCCTCGCCTATCCCTGAAATAGTCGGGCCCCAATTGGATGGTATCGCTTGGTTTAACGGGATGAAACAGCATGGTAATAGTGGGAATCCATCGATTCTCTTTCCCTTCCACATAGGTAAAATCATTCCTCTTGAGATTGAGGGCCAAAAGTTGGGGCGCCGTATTAAATTGCCCATTACAGGTATTCAGATATTCAAGCATCGTATCTGCAATACTTATATCGGGATTCAGCGGCAGCTCTAAATGTCCCCAGTTGGAAACTCTGCTCGGGTTTCCTAAATTATTTGTGAAATGGAATTGCTGTTCTAATCGAGAATTCCGGAATATGGGTTCCGCTAAATGCATGAAGATATCATGCGCATCTCCCATCCTTATTCCTGTAGCTTCGAAAGTGGGGTCCATCCGATAGATGATCGTTCTAAAATCGTTCACTCGTGCGCCAAGCATTTCATCTGTCGTCTGAAATTCCCGAATCAAATCGTGCAGCTGCAATAAAGAAAGAAGCTCTTTGCATTCTGGCCTAGCCTCATAACCTATCAAAGCAATGCGCAATGCTTCGAAATCGGCCAATTGAAGCGGGCCCCTCTTTTGCAAAATTCGTTGGATTGTTGGATCCGCTAAACGTTCGATTTGGTTCAATCTTCTGGCGATGGCGAGAGGAAGCTCTCCCAAAATTTCCGGCATATTCGCTAAGTTCCATAAAACGGAAGAAAAAGCGCAGCTATTCCCATCATTCCGAATACGAGCAGCTTGCCCCTTTGGCTGAAATAGATAAACAGAAGGATCCAGAGGACGAGCCGGCGCCTGCATAGGCACCACCCTATTTCCATCCAGCTTTTTGCTATATGCATAGCCAGCCAGCATCGTGAATGCAGCAGCAACAGGCCCTGAAGCCCAATAGGCCGCAAGCCCGCCGGCTCCGATAATAAAACGAAGCATATTCGTTTTATTAAACGAAGGAACGCAAGAAGTTAATTTTCCACAAATTGACGCCATTTAAACAATTATATCACACTATTAGATAAAATAATATGATAGAAAATATTTTAAGATGGCTAGTTAAATTTTCACATTCTGGTAGACGACATCGACATAGTCGCGCTTTCCGATATGGCCAGAAAATTGTTGGTTATGATAATCTGAGGAACAACTTTATATTATCCGAGGCTCTGTGTTCAAAAGATCATTAACACCTTATTTACAAGAACTTGCTAATAAGTATCCTGTTCTTACCCTGCTGGGACCCCGCCAGTCAGGCAAAACTACGCTAGTCAAAGCAGCTTTCCCAGACAAGGCATATGTTAACATGGAACTGGCTGAAAATAGGGAGCTTGCGACTTTAGACCCAAAAAGCTTTTTGGATGCCTATCCCGAAGGAGCTATTTTGGATGAGGTTCAAAGAACGCCGCACTTATTGTCCTATATTCAAGTGCGAGTAGATGAATTGGATCGGAAAGGGGTGTTTATTTTAACAGGGAGTCATCAAGCAGAACTCCATTCCGCGGTTTCCCAATCTTTAGCCGGAAGAACCTCTCTATTGCGTCTCCTCCCACTCAGCCTGGAAGAGATCCGTGGGGCGCAAATAGACGATCCCTTAGAAGAGGTCATTCTGAAAGGAGGATACCCAAGAATCTATAGAGAAAACCTCCCTATTTCGAATGCCTATAGCAGTTATTTCCAGACTTATGTGGAACGGGATGTACGGCAAATTTTACAGATTAAAGATATTATCCAATTCGAGCGGTTCATTAAGTTGACTGCGAGCCGGATTGGACAACTCGTCAATTACGCAAGTCTTGCGGCGGATGTGGGTGTCTCAGCCGTAACGATCAAAGAATGGATTGCCGTTTTAGAGGCCACTTATATTTTAGTTCGGCTTGAACCCTATTTTGAAAATTTTGGTAAAAGGCTTATCAAATCCCCCAAACTTTATTTTACCGACACGGGACTTGCCTGCTATTTACTCGGCATTGAAACAGTAGAACAGCTAATAAAAGATCCTCAGTATAGCAATTTATTTGAAAATTGGGTCATTGTAGAACTGATGAAGAGTCGTTATCATCAAGCTCGCGACCCTCATTTCTATTTTTATCGGGATGTATCAGGAAAAGAGATCGATTTATTGATTCAACAAGGCAGTAAACTAATCCCCATTGAAATCAAAAGCAGCAAGACATTTTCTTCTGCTTTTTTAGAGAGGCTTGCCTATTTTCACGAACAAACCCCTAAAAAAGCTGAAGGAGGAGTTCTGATCTATGCAGGAAAACAAGCGCAAAAAATAGGGCAATACCGATTGTTCAGTGCGGAAAACTGCACCGGAATATGAGTTTCGATCAAATTTTCATATTGTGGTAGACGGCATCGACATCGTCGAGGTTTTCAAGCCACTCAATTAGAGCGATATTGGAATCGGCATCCTGGTCGTTGACCTCCACCCAGGTTTTAGGAACCATGGCCAGTTCAGCCTCTTCGATTTTTGCCCCTGACTTCTCAACTGCCTCTTTGACCGCGTTGAACGCCTCTACGGGGGTAGTGATGACAAAGGACTCGTCTTCGACGCTAAAATCATCGGCGCCCTGCTCGCTGACGAGGAGAAAAAGATCGTCTTCTTTAGCAGTTGATTTAGTGACTTTGATGACCCCTTTCCTGTCGAAATTATAAGCGACCGCACCGGGCGTTGCGACGGTGCCTCCGCATTTATTGGTTGCGATGCGGATGTCGGATGAGATGCGGTTTTTGTTGTCAGTCATGATGTCTACGATAAGGCCTACTCCGCCATATCCATATAGTTCATAGGTCATGGATGTGAAATCTTGGGTATCGGAGCTGGCCGCTTTTTTGATATTGCGCTCGACATTGTCATTGGGGACGTTTGCATCTTTGGCTTTTTGGATCGCAACTTTCAATTTGGTATTGGATTTCGGATCGGCTCCTCCTTGCTTGACGGCACTGATGATCTCTTTGATGATCCGGGAAAAAATTTTTCCTTTTTTCTTATCGGCCCGTTCTTTCCGGTGCTTGATGTTTGCCCACTTACTATGACCTGCCACTTTGACGCCTCTTTTTAAAAAATGTGAAACACCCTTTTTCCCAAACCTTTGCTTCTACAAAGCGCGGGAATTGCCGCTCTTTTTCACGAAACTCCTTTGAATGGACGGTGCATCTGCCGCTTCCATCCATTTTCGAGGGGCAAAGGGCATGAAGCATTTCATGATAGACGATATACTCGAGAAAATAAAGAGGGACCTGCTCATCATCCAAAATTGGGTTGATCCGAATCTGGCGGGTATGGTGGTCGAACGTCCCGAAAGTGATGGAGCGGAGCCGTCCTCTGCCTCTTCTGTCGGACCATCCGATCGAAACGCCTTCAATTGGAACAAGAGGGAGCAGCCGGTCAAAAACTTCTTTGAGATCATAGACGCTTCCCACAGGGGGCAAGGGCTTTGCCTCTGCCACATTGCGAGAGAAATGGAGATGGGCCATTTGCCTGATGATAGCTTTGGCTTTTTTATCCCGCCGGACGGCGTAGCGCAAAAGTGCCTCTAAAACAGGCGATGGGGCATCGTGAAAAAGGCGGTGGAGGCGTAAAGAATAGATGCCGTTCTCTTTCTTCACAGAAAAGTAGATGGTCTTGTTTTCGTGCCAAATGATTTCAATCGGAAAAGTTGCCAAAAGCTCAAGACGATGTTTCATGATGAACAGGATAATATTTAACAGGATATACAGGATAGGGAAGATAGACAGGATGATTAAACTACGGCCTTCGGCCGACGCCGCCTCTAGCGGCGAACAAAAAACATATCCTGTATATCTTTCCTATCCTGTCCATCCTGTTTCCTTTTCAACTCTAATCCAGGACTTTTTGCATGAGGATTTTGTCAATGTAGCGTCCTTTGTCTTTCATGAATTTTTTGTGGACGCCATATTGCTTGAATCCAAGCCTGCGATAGAGCTCAATCGCCGGATTGCCTTGATAAACTTCTAGATGCACATACTCAAGATGAAACCGCTCCTTTGCTAAATTCATGAGCTCGCGCATCAATTTAGCCCCCACTCCCTTGCCTCGATGTTTTTCATCGACGATGATCGCAAAAAGACACTGATGCGACATCTTTTCATATGGCTGTAAGTAGAGATTGGCAATCCCGCAAGGAACTCCGTCCCAAAGCGCAGTCAGAAGAGCGTGATGTTTCGCATAGCTGACCCATATGCGGGCAGCATCTTCGATTTCTCGAAGATCATAAAGCGGAAAACCATCCAAAACCCCTGGCTGCAAAAGCCATTCGACGAGATATTTTTGGTCGGCCTCTTCTCCGAAACGGATCGTGATGTGGTCGCTCATTTCAACGCATGCTCCCAAATAAGGCGGGCCCGAGAAACACCATTTGTTTTCACAAAATTTTCCTGCCGCACAATCTCTTCAAACCCAGTTTTCACCAAGACGGGGACAATCGGAGCCGGTTCATATACTTCAACATGGACCGCTTCAAGTCTAAAACGGGTTTTGGCTAGATTCAGCAGATTGCGCACCATCGAAGTTCCAATCCCCTTCTTCCGATGCTTTGGATCGACGATTAGATAAAAAGAGCAGTGATGAGCCACTTTTCGATAAGGCATAAGGAACAAAGTTCCGATTGCGCAAGGAACATTATCGATCAATCCAGTCAATGAAGCTTTGAATTTCGAAAAACCGATCCAGTTTTTTAGCGCATCGTCTTTTTCTTTAGGGCCGAAGGGAAAATCGTTGCAAGCGGCATCGCCTTGAAACCACTCCTGCAAATAGGGCAGATCTTCCATTGTTGAATAGCGGATATCAAATCCTGGTATCGGAATCACCCAAACTCCTTTAAGTAGGCATTGACAAAGCCATCGATTTCCCCATCCATGACTGCATCTATATTTCCCACCTCATACTTGGTTCTTGTATCTTTGACAAGAGTATAAGGCTGGAACACATAGTTGCGGATCTGGCTGCCCCACTCAATCTTCTTCTTCTCTCCGCCCATGGCAGCGATTTTTTCCTGCCGCTCCGTGTACTCTTTCTCATACAGCTTGGAACGGAGCATTTTCATACACGTCTCACGGTTTTGAATCTGGCTTCTTTCGCTTTGGCTCGAAACCACGATGCCTGTCGGGATGTGAGTGATCCGGACAGCCGAATCGGTCTTATTGACGTGCTGTCCTCCCGCACCAGAGGCTCGATAAGTATCTACCTTAATATCTTCCGGACGCACCTCTACTTGAACATCATCAATAATGGGTGTCACGTCGACGGATGCAAAACTGGTATGCCGGCGAGCATTGGAATCAAAAGGAGAAATCCGAACAAGGCGGTGCACTCCTTTTTCCGATTTGCAATATCCGTAAGCAAATGGGCCGGAAATGCGCATCGTCATATTCTTAATGCCAGCCACTTCGCCCTCTAATCGGTCAATCACTTCCACTTTCCAGCCTCTTTTGGCTGTCCAACGTTGGTACATGCGTGAAAGCATCGCAGCCCAGTCGCACGATTCAGTGCCGCCAGCGCCCGCATTGATTTCCAAATAGCAATCTTTATTGTCTAACTCGCCGGAAAGCATTTTGCGAACTTCTAAATCGCCAAGCTCTTTATCAATCGCATTCAATGCATCGAGAAGTTGCTGAATGAGTTCGCCGTCGCCTAATTCAAATGCTTCAGGAAGAAGCGCAACTACATCAGAAAATCGTTTCTTGAGATCTTGGTACGGAACCGTCCAAAGTTTGAGCGCGTTCGACGCATCGATCACTTTTTTGGCCGATTCTTGATCGTCCCAAAATTGCGGCGCCGCCATTTGTTCTTCGAGTTTTTTTACTTCTTTCTCTTTGACACCTAAGTCAAAGATACCTCCACATCGCACTCATGCGATCTTCGAGTTCCTTGATTTTTTGCTGCGTCTCAAAATTCATAACGCTCCACCTTGTTCATTTGAATTCTATTTTCTCCAAAACGAACGTAAAAGTCAAAGGGTCAAGGAAATTCTTAACCACTGAAGCTCAACGAGAATTTAACTCGCGTTTGCTTTTTCTTTACATTTATCTTATAGGCGATATAATTTTCGGATCTCAGTTAACACATTGAGGACCCTCGTCCTCGCAAAACGAAAAAAAAAACCCATTAGGAGGTTATCCAATGACTACAACACCAATCCAAAATCCAGGTTTCTGCGCAAATCTTTACGAATCTGGCAGATCTGGCGTAAACTGGTTGAGCGACAACTCAAAGATTCTCGCAGCAAATGCAGGCGATTTCTTTGCAAGAGTTTGGTCAGCTGTTTCTGAGTTCTTCTCAAATGTAGGTCAAACACTGGGTCAGTGGTTGAATACAGCGAAAGAAGGCATACTCGCTGCGAAAGATCACTTCGTCAATCTTCCAAGCAACGTGAAGATTGTTGGCGGAGTATCTTTGGCAGTAGCATCTCTGGCTGGCTTCTTCTTCGGAAGATCTTGCGGCAGCGCAACTCCTGCAGCAAATCCTCCTGCACAAGCAGCTCAGCAAGCTCCTGCACAAGCAGCTCAGCAAGCTCCTGCACAAGCAGCTCAGCAAGCTCCAGCTCAAGCTTAATTCACTTGGCATTAGGGAGGCCCTTGCCTCCCTATATTTCTAATGTTTTACCATCTTCGACAATGAAGATACGATTTCCTTTCAAATGGGTATTTTGGGCAATGAATCTACTTTGCCCTTTTAAGATGACTTTCACCGTTTCATGATGTTGATTGGCTGCTTTCCAAAAAGGGGCTGAAGCATTCCAATTCACTCCTCGATTTTCAACAGAAACATTTCTCAAGCTTATTTCGCTTAAGCATGGCTCTTCAGCAAATATCTGAAGGCTTCCTTGGAGATTGAGATTTTCGATCGAAGCATTCGCCGCTTCCAAAATCAATTCAGATCCCAAGTGCAACTGCCCTCCTTTCAATTTCTTTCGAATGATTGAATAGAGCGGACCTAAAGCTGGGTGATAGAGAAAAAGAAATTCGGGTCCTTTTTCCAAATACTCTTCGATCTTCCTCTTTTCGGGAAGTTTTGTTCCGCATTGCGTTAACAATTCGCGATGAGCAAAAAGGAGATCATAAAAGCAATTTTCGGGCGTTTCTTGAATTGCCTTCCCTGGCACAAACGCCTTTTTGGCAGTTGAGATCGTCTTATGTCGAACATTATATGTAACAAAGGTCTTTTCTGTTTTGAGCTGCGCGCTCTTTTTTTCGACAAACACGTCTGCGATGTTTTGCATCGTCGATTCGAGCCGAGCCATCTCTTCTTCTTTTTTTTCTCCCGACTCGCATGTATACGTTCCCTTTTTCATATTGATAAGCAAACCTGGGAAGGGACATGCTTGAACCGCATTAGAAATCGCATCCAAATCGGCGAAAAGAATATTCGTGTTGGAAGAAAACCGAGAATAAGGTTCGCCCTCTTTGAGTGGCGAATCCTGGATCCCGAATTTATCGAAATCGCAATACTCGATATTGCTCAAAACAATATCCGAGTCCTTCTCGACCAAAATATTAACACCTTCAGCAGCTTTAAGAAGTCTTGGCGCAGATGCAAAGCCAAACACCATCTCTTTTTTCCATCCGATTCCTGTGAAAGCGAGTAAACCGTAATCGAGACCTGCAATCGGGTTATTGATTTGCCGGACCAAACATTTTTTCTTTCCGAGACTCTGAAACCAATCCAAAATACCCACATCGCGAGCCAGCTTCCAGATTGCGCCATGGCCGCCTGGTTTCAAGACCGGCTTCAAAGGACCTGCCATGCACCAATCGCCTTTCGAATTGACTGTTGGAACAAGAGGCTGAGTGAAAAAACGGATCGAATCTTTTGGCCTGCCAAAATAATGAAACTCTTCGCAAATTTCCGTTACGTGGGCATGATTATTTTTCTCATGCGACGTCATAATCGCAATCGGCGTAACGATCTTTTTTCCGAACGTTTTTTCATAAAGACGCTCGCGTGCTTGTAAATCGCGCACAAGATGCTCTAATAGAGGTCTGCCGGCAAATGGCAATTTAGCAGCCGGCAATTCTTTGCCTGTACTTTCTTCAACCAGATGCAGTCTGTCTGCAGCGCCGCCAAGCGGATATATTTCGGCCATTTGAGGCATCGCCTCAAGCCCCCATTCGACAGCCTCTTCAACTTCTTTTGTCTCTTTTGAAATATCGAGAAAATCTGGCGAATGGAAAAGCGCATCGCAAAATCTCTCTTCTTTTGCACCATTCATTAGATCGAGAATTTTCTTCTGATAACCAGCAATTCCACCAATTTCTCGATAGAATCGATCGATTAAAACCAACTTATCTAATAGTTCGCGAAACGCTTTTTCATTTTCAGAACCATGAAAAACTCTTTCCGCTTGGCCAATTTTTGTCATTTGTTCGATGACAGATTGTTGTTCTGAATCGATCCACGGATATTTTTTGAGCATACTTCGCAAAGTTTCTAGAAATTCAGTTAAAAAGACAAGAGAAGTTTTTCTATAGAGAAAATAGCAATATCCGCTACAATGTCAAAGTGTTGAAACGATGAGCCGCGCAAAAAAATTTTGAGCGGCAAAAAAATTTCGTCGAAATGTTTTGACTATTAAATCCGAAGACGGATAAAAGATTTCTTTTGAGGATTTATCTCAAATAGTCAACAGAGAATTCGAGCCTTTAAAGGAGAATGAAAACATGGCAACGAAGCAAAAAAACTCTAAATTCATGCAGCCAATGAAACCCAGCAAAGACCTTGCTGCCGTAGTGGGTGAAGGCCCAATGCCACGCACCGAAGTGACTAAAAAACTTTGGGCGTACATTAAGAAAAACAATCTGCAAGATGCGAAAAACAAAAGAAACATCAATGCAGATGATAAACTCGGCAAGATTTTTGGCGGCAAAAAGGCTGTCAATATGTTTGAAATGACAAAACTCGTCAACAAACACCTTTCTTAATCTTTTAGGGCCCAAAAGCCTTTACTTTTGGGCCCCACCTCCTCTAAAATATTCCCCAAGATTTTATTCTTTGTTAGTTATATTTTTATGCGATTCAAATTAATTATTGCATATGATGGGACCCGCTTTGCTGGTTGGCAGGTGCAAAAAAATGGCTCTGCAATCCAGCCGCTCATCCAAAAAGCGCTAGAAACGGTGCTTCGCCATCCGCTCGATCTGACCGGATCTGGCCGCACCGATGCAGGCGTGCACGCTCGCGGACAAACAGCCCATTTTGACACAGAAGTTTCCGTCGATCCCAAACGGCTCGCCCTCTCGCTCAACGCCCTACTTCCCCCTGACATCCGGATCCTCGAAATTGAACCAGTAGCCTCCGATTTCCATGCCCGCTATAGCGCCCGATCCAAAATCTATCACTATCACCTCTCTCTTGAGCCCGATCCATTTACTCTACTCTACCGACATCCCGTCTATGGTTCATTTGACCTGGAACTTCTTAAAGCTGGAGCCAAAGAGTTCATCGGCACACATGACTTCACCTCTTTTGTAAACACCGGACAAGACAAATCAGCTGTACGCACGATCTATCGAATTGACATCGTTGAACAAAAAGGTGGCATTCGGCTTGAATTTGAAGGGAATGGATTTCTATACAAAATGGTGCGCAATATTACTGGAGCGCTTCTCGACATAGCTGCAGGGAAACTAAAACCTGAAGACATCAAAACGATACTCGCAGCTCGCGACAGACGCCGCGCATCCGCCTCAGCTCCCGCAAAAGGACTCTTTCTTTTCCAAGTCAATTACTAAAAGTAAATGTGAGCCATCCCATTAATAAAATCAATTGACACGAGCCAAACAAACATATATAATCTTTACATGAATTCAATTTATAACTATTCCAAACAAGCGATCTTTTTAGGCTCAAAATTAGCGGCAGCTTCTTTACTAAAATGCTCTCTCTCAATGACCTTAGTCAGCAATGGAGTTGGCGAGACTTTTTCATCTATAGCACGATACGCGAAACCTCTTTCGACCCCCTTCTCTGAAATAAATAATATTTTAAAAACTGTCGTATTCAATCTAACCGAACCTTTTTTGCCTACTACGAATAACCTAAGAACCGGCACGAATTGCAAATTCATCTCTATCGGCTCAGTCAAATGCAAATTGGATTTCGGCACACAGCAAGCCGCCATTAGAGAAGAACTCATATTTCGAGGTCTTTTGCAAAGGACTGTTCTTCCATCCATAGCGAGCAAAATGCCCTCTTCTATCAAGAGCATATTAAATCACAAATTGACTCGTATCTTTCTCACAAGTGTAATCTTTGCAAGCGCTCACGATAAAGAGAATATCCTGCCTCAATTTTTAGGTGGAATCACCTATGGATTAGTTGCTGAAACGACTGAAAGTCTTAAAATTCCCATGATCCTTCACGCCTTAAACAACAGCATAGCAGAAATCATTTCTCTTTATTCCGATTAAAATCGCACGTCAGAGAGCGATTCGAAATGGATGCCTCCCTCGCCAAGAGCAACATCCAAAAGAGGATAGTGTTTGGGACAAACGATGACTGGCAGCGCCGTTGTCTGCCTCAAAGCTTTTAAACCGCGGACGCTATCTTCAAATCCAATGATCCGGTCGCCCTTTTTCCCATAAAGCTCGATGGCTTTGAGATAACATTCAGGACTTGGCTTTGGTTTTTCATAATCTTCCCGCGTGATCCATTTCGGGATCGTTTCGAGAGCGGGAATTTTAGCGCGGATGAGCTGCACTTGAGGCAGAAAGGAATTGGTCACCACACATCTGCGAATCTTTGCCTCATCAAGCTTCTTAAGCAGCTTTTCAGCCCCGGGCATCAGCTCTACTTTTCCTGAGGTGATTAGATGCTCATAATTTGCTTTCTTTTCGTCGTAGAGAATCTGCCAGTTGGGTTCTAGGCCAGGAATATCGGCATAAAGAGCTTCGCGCCAAGCAGTTGAATTGAAATGAGCCAGCTCAAAGAAATTGGCAAAACTAAGCGTAGTTTTGTATCCCCGCTTTTCCAGCATATTTAGATAGGCTTGATAATGAAGGTGCTCGGTATTGACAAGAAGGCCGTCAAAGTCAAAGAGGAAAAGATGGAAGTCGCGGATCCACTGCATTTTTCTACTGTAGCATAAAAGATCGGAAATGTATAGGGAAAGACATGGGCCTCAGAGTTAATTATCTCTACTATGGTTTCTTCTTTGCGCTTTTAGTGTTATTGATTGCCAGCAGCATTTTTACAAAAGAAAGCCTTGGGGGCTCGCAAGTTTTTTTCTTTCTTTATGCCTTAGGGCAAGTGCTTGTTGAGGTGGCGCTCCTCATTCTCATGACCTATGCTCTTCGAGCCTATGTAGGCCGAATAGCTACAGCCTTTTTCATTGGAATGACTTTTTTAGCTATTTTTCTCCATATTTTTGACTTTCTCATGGACCGGATTCTCGATCTTTCGGTCTGGGAAGCGTTGAATGTGTTCGTATTTCAGGAATCTTTGGGCAATTTTTTCTATCTTCTCGACGCCTCCGGCATCTCGCTTTGGATCTGGTTTGCTTTTTTCGCCTTTTTGGCTTCATTGCCGCTGCTGGGCATTCTCATTTATCATCTCACAGACAAAGCAGCAGCGAAGAAAGAGCTTCCCCTGACGCATGCCCATTTTCTCCAAATCGCCCTCTGCGTACCCGTGGCTTTATTCCTTTGGGACTTGTCGGCCTCAAGAGTCATCGATCCAGATGCTTATACCGCCTTCCGGAAATCGCTGCCCTGGAAAGGGACGTTTTTGCAGCCCCAAAATGGTCTCCTTAGTCTTACTGGGCCGATAGATGGACCCCTTGGCGAATTGGAGATTGCTGAAGAAATTAAAAGCGAAAAAACGGTTTTGGAAAAACGGCCCAATATTTACATCTTTATCGCAGAGAGTTTGCGCGAGGACTGCATCACAGCGGAAATCGCTCCCCATTTAACTCAATTTAAGAATGACTTCGTCCAATTCGATCGAGCAGTTTCTGGAGGCAATGGAACACATATCTCCTGGTTTTCGATCTTCCATTCGCAATATCCCTATCACTGGAAAGCTTTGCAAACCCGATGGAAAATGGGAAGCCCCGCCCTGCAGCTACTAAAAAAATGGGGCTATCAATTGCATCTTTACAGCTCTGCGCAGCTTTCCTATTACAACATGGAAGAACTTCTCTTCGGAGAAAAATCGCATCTTCTCGATAGCAGGCAGACATTCCATCACACGCCCCCTGAATCGGCAGCAGATACCGACGCGGCAGCACTTGCTAAATTGCAAAAGGATTTAGAAAACCATCCAGATTGGAAAGAAGGGCAAGTCTTTATCATCTTTTGGGACTGCACCCACTTCGATTATAGCTGGCCGAAAAACTGGAGCCCAAAATTCACTCCCTTTGCTCAAGAATTCGCCTATTTTAGAACCATCCAATCGCAAAAAACGATTACCAGCATCAAAAATCGGTACCGCAATGCGGTCAATTACATGGATAGCCTCTTCGGCAAATTCAGAGAAAAACTAGATCCAAATGCCATCGTCATTTTTTCAGGCGATCATGGCGAAGAATTTTTCGATCACGGACATCTTTTTCATAACTCCCATTTAACCAAAGAGCAGACAAGCGTTCCGCTATACTTTAAGTTTGGGGACGGATCGAAAAAAATAGCCCCTCGCAAAGTGGTCTCCCAAATGGACATTTTCCCTTCGATCATCGATTATTTAGGAGCTGCTGTCCCAAAATTTCTCAAAGGCAATTCGTTGTTTCAAAAACCGCATTCTCCATTTGCAATTACCGCCCGGTTCAATGCCGGGTGCACGCCTTATGAATTTTCGATCCATAATGGAGAACACAAACTGATTGCCCAATTTGCCAATCGAAATCAAATTCTAGATTCTAGACAGCTGAAAATTATTTCATTGAGAACGCACGATGACAAAAGCGTAAAAGTAAAGGATGCAAATCTCTGGATTCAGCAGGAATTCGGATCTGCAATCGGTCAGCTTATTGCGAATTCTCATGATGGAGCTGAGTAAGCAGCTCTTGAATCTGATTGAATCCCACTTTCCGCGCCGTTTCATTGCCAGCTGTATCAAATAGAAGAACTGTCGGCATCGCCCGAATGTTGTAATCGGTGCTTAAATCGTAAAATTTGTCGACATTCACTTTCATGAACTTGACTTTGCCGGCGAGCTGGCTTGCCGAGGATTCAAACACTGGAGCCACCTGTTTACAGGGACCGCACCAAGTAGCATAAAAATCGACAACAACTGGAGTTTGACTGTCTGAAATCTCTTTATGAAACTGTTCAACTGTTGAAACTTCGATCACTTCTTTAGTGGCGATTTTTTTCATTGCGACTTCATTTTTCACAATCAATCGATTCGCCCGGTCTGAAAGATACTGCTGGGACTGCATGGCCGCTTTGGCGCCATCGCCTGAAGCAGAAACCGCTTGTTTATAAACCGGATCGACAATGTCTCCAATCGCATAAACGCCTTTAACGGATGTCTCTTGGTCTTTTTCTAAGACGATGTAACCTTGCTTGTCTAATTTGAGAGCATTTTTAAACACCATCGTATTGGGCGTTGATCCGATTGCCAAAAAGAGCCCGTCTAGAGCCATTTGGGAACCGTTCTTCAAAACTACGCCAGTTACTCCCACGCCGTCGCCTTTAACCGATTGCACTGACGTGTTGTAATGGAACTTCACATTGGTTTTTTCTTTCAACGCCTGGATTCTTTTCTCTTCGATTGCTTTCAAAGAATCCTTGCGGACAAATACGTGTACTTCTTTGGCAATGTTGGAAAGATAGAGGGCTTCTAATACAGCCGCATCTCCGCCGCCGACTACGCCAACCACTTTGCCTTTATAAAGAGCTCCATCGCAGATCGCGCAATTGGTAACGCCTCTGCCCCAATATTCTTGTTCGCCTGGAATGCCCAGATAATTCGGTTTAGTGCCCATGGCAATGATGGCGCTTTCCGTTTGGATCTGATGGGTTTTATTCGTTCCATCCAACGTGCGGGTCGTGATTGTGAATGGGCGCTTCGAAAAGTCGACGCCGATCACCTCTTCTTTGAGAAACCTGGCACCGTTTGCTTCTGCTTGAGCATGCATCTTTTCAACAAGCGCATAGCCCGACACTTCCAGCTCTCCAGGCCAATTTTGCACTGAACTTGATTGCGTTAAAAGACCACCTGGCGTCGGCCCTTCGATCACAAGCGGTTGATATCCCGCCCGACCCAAATAAAGCGCGGATGTGAGCGATCCAACCCCTCCCCCCAGAATCACCACAGGTTCAACAGTTGGTTCTGCAGCTTGAACTGGAAGAACTGGTATAGCAAATGCTAATAAAAGAGATTTTAAACGGTTCACAAACAGCCCTTTTGTTAAGCCTCCATTAAATGCGATTTTGCTCTAAATGTCAACTTTGCTAAAGTGACTATTTATGAAAAATTTTCTTCGTAAATTTTTTGGCCAAAAAAGAGAAATTAACTACCTCTATTTCAGCTTCTTCCTTCTCTTTCTCACCGTCCTCAGCCTTTCCCATTTTTACACTTGGAATCTGCCTTTGACGGGTGTTCCTCTCTTTTTCTTCTTCTATGCCATCGGCCAGGCTCTTTTAGAGGTGTGCTGTTTCGTCCTAATTGCCTATATTTTGAAGCTTTGGACTCCCAAATGGATCTATTTTTCCTTCATCAGCATTTCTTTTATTTTGATGCTTCTCCATTTTACCAATTTTTTCATGGTCCGCATTTTAGACGCCTCGATCATCTATATCTTCAAATTCTTTTTTGGCTCAGGGATTGATCATCTAATCGCAGGTTTTCAAGCTCTCAATATGAATGCAACGATGATTGGAACGATTCTGGTCGCTGTCATTCTAGTTCCGATCGCAGGAATCCTCTTCTACACTTTCACATTTAAAATTGTTCGAAAAAAACCGCTCAACGTCTCATTGAATCAACTTGCTATGATGGTGGGCATCATTGGCATTTCACTCTTTCTTCTCGATCTAATCGCCCATCCATTTTTGAATAAAAGCTCCTACTCGAAATATCAAAAAACGCTTCCTCTCGGAACCACTTTTCTCTCTCCGGCTCCCAATCATTTGATTTTGCAAAACCCATTCCCAAATTTCCGCGATGAAGAAACAACACAGCGGCTACTTCCCGCCATCTCGTCGAAACACCTTCCAAATGTCTATATTTTCGTCATTGAGACTTTCCGAAGAGACTTTCTCAATGCGGCACCTCATTTAACAGCATTTGGCGAGGAAAACATCTCTTTTCCAAAGTCGTATTCAAATGCAAGCTGCACATATCTCTCCTGGTTTTCCATTTTTCACGCCGACATGCCTTTTTATTGGTCTCAAATGCGCGATACATGGACGCAAGGGAGTATTCCTTTGCAAATGTTGAAAAAAATGGGCTACAAAATTTCGGTCTATTCCTCGGCAGACTTAAGGTTCTTTAAAATGGACAAGCTCATTTTCGGTTCGGAAAGACAGCTTGCCGATAAAGTCGAAGAATTTTCGTTGGATTGGAGTTTGCCGCCTTGCGAGAGGGATGCTTTATGTTTCGAGTCGATGAAAAAAGATTTGGAACCTTCTGGCCATGCATACATCGTTTTTCTCGATTCAACCCACTCAGAATACAGCTTTCCAAAAGATTTTCCTGTCGCCTATGAACCAATCGCAACTGAAATCGATTATTTAACCATCGGCCCTAAAAGCCCTGAACTGGAGCTGATCAAAAACCGATACAGAAACGCGATCCATTACGTCGACGACCAAATCGGCAGGTTTTTTGAACACCTGAAAAGTAAAGAACTTTACAACGATGCGATTGTTGCCATCACAGGAGATCACGGAGAAGAGTTTTTTGAAGAGGGGGCCCTTTTCCATGGCGTCCATCTCAATGAATATACGACATCGGTTCCGCTCTTCATGAAATTTCCCTCTTCCGAATGGGAGCCGCAAACAGATCTTGCAACACACATGGATATCTTTCCTTCCATTCTCCACTATTTGACAAAGCAAAGCAATTTTACAGAGCTTTTTGACGGCCGTTCAGTTTTCAGTCTGGATCGGCTTCCTTTCCGCATAGCAGTGCATCAAAACGGTCCTGATATTCCACTTGAATTTTTCTTAGAAAAATCAGATCTAAAATTAAAAGCCCGATTCGTCGATTCTTCAAAACTTGAAATCCTAGAATTGCAAGGATATTTACATCCTGATATATTCCTTCCCCTTTCAAGAAATCTTTAATCGGGAGTTTCCTATGTGCGTAAGCGCTGTCAGCAATTGCTGTCACAACGTGTTTGACACCATTATTTTTGCACCGATTCGCTACATTGCCGAAAAAGTGCGCAAAATCGCTGAAGCGATCTTTGGCTACCTTCTTCGGATTGTCACATTCCAGATGGGAGAAATGCGAGTATCTGGAGCTTATTATGTGATGCGCATGTATCAGAAACTCTTTTCCTATGATCCGAGAGAAGAAAAACCATTCGATCCGCAAAGGCTTGAACAATCCAAAAACTTCCTCCTCGGCTTTGGAGGGACTGAAAGAAGAGCGCAGTCTGCCGATGGAGGTTCGAACGTCCATTTCATCACATTTAAATCGGCCGATTTCTTCGCAAAATTCGCAGAGCTTGGATCTCATCCCATCGACATTACCTATGAAGGCAGACCTAGAAGAGCGCTTTTAGATCCCCCGGAAGATGCTGCTGCGAAGTTTTATTTTCCGATCGTCAATATCACCATGCTTGATGGTACAATTCGAAAAGGAGCTCTCCTTCCAGAACGGTGCGCGTCAGCCAATCCTCCTCATATTCTCAATTTCCATTCGCCGGGCCGTAGCATGTGCATGGACCGAAGATTTGTCGGCCAATGTCTTGCCGCAGGATACGACGTGACGATTTCTGATCAAAGGGGAACTGCAGAAAGTACTGGAATCCCTTCTGAAGGCGGATATTATCTGGACGCCGAAGCGGTCTATCTGGCTCTGATTCAAGAAGGCATTCAGCCAAATCAGATCTACGCATCGGGTTTTTGCGAGGGCGCGGCAATCGCGGCCCACATCAAGCAAAAATACCACGCTCAAGGAGTCCATTTCATCGCAAGCAATCCATATACTTCCATGAGAGAAGTCGTAGAAGGCTATGGATGCTTGGGCCGCATGGCGGTGCGCTATGGAGAACAAGCTCTCAAAGATCCGAATATTGAAATCCCTCAAGACTGTTTCGATAATGAACTGAAATTACGGAATCTCCCTCATTCTGAAGGCAAATGCATTTTCATTCACACTGACACAGACAATATGATGCCGCATGGCTCCGTGAACAGGTTGATTGCTGCATTTGATGGGGCAGGTCCGGTCCATGAAATTCTGCGGATTCATCCGAACCGAGCAGAAAATGGCCATCTCCAGCCGCCTTACGAAGATCCTCTTGTTTGGCGCCGTTTTGTCGAGGTCGTTACTTAACGGCCTTCCAAAGAAGGTCTTTGGCAAAGAGTTTGCCGACTTGCTTAGGCGTATTCGAATTGACAGGCCAGAATGGAAGGATTTTCCCTTCGATTGGGATAATTTCTACCTCGGTAAAATGCTCATTCAAGGCTCTTTCCAATTTGTCATATGAGAATTGCCTCACATGAGTTGGATCGGTTTCATATTCTTGACCCCAGAGAAATTTCCAACGGTTGCGTAAACGGAACGCGTTGGGCACTGATCCGATGAAAACCCCGCCATCTTTCAGGGTCCTATGCACTTTCTGCAAAAAATCCTCGAAAAAAAATAAATGTTCCACAATCTCGCACGCTACGATGCAATCGAAAGACTCGTCCGTCCAAGGCCATTCGAA
The DNA here is from genome assembly GCA_019694475.1 of Parachlamydiales bacterium. GTDB lineage: Bacteria > Chlamydiota > Chlamydiia > Chlamydiales > SM23-39 > REEB52. The sequence goes on along the minus strand of JAIBBX010000003.1, from coordinate 232,472 downwards.
GTTGAGATCGAGCCAAGCGGTTTCAATCCCAAGCCTGTTTTCTGCCATTTCAAGTGCTCTGCGATCGATATCAACGCCCACCACCTCATTATCCTGAACAAATCCTGCTGTGAGCATTCCATCTCTGCAGCCAAGGTCGAGCACTCTTTTACCTACGCCGATCCATTCCCGGATATGTGGAATCCTGGCGCCGTGGCAGTAGAGATAGCCATATCTATCCCCTCTTACGTGATGACTGCGGTAAATATCTTCGAGGGCCGATTTTTGCATGAATAAAAAAGTATCATATTCAAGCGCAAAACGCAAAACACAAAAATAGCTCACCCCTTGCCGTTTTGCATTTTGCATTTTGCGTTTTGCATAAAAAAAATCGGGCCTAAGTCTTCAAGACTTAGGCCCGAGCGTAAAGCGACGAGTCCAGAATTAGCAGTATTCTGGAGGAAGTGGGATAGATGTCAATTTGCGGAAGTGGGTGACAACAGCCTGAGGAACACGAGAGTTAGACTTGATGAAGTCATTTAAGAATGGCTCCGCCCAAGCTCTCATTTGTCCGTAAGTTGCTTTATCGTCCTGTCCTACAGATTTCAGCTTTTGGCCAAGTTCTTTGAGGAGCAAGATGCCGTCTTGCAGCGGCTCGATATCATTAGCATAAGTAGCAGAAATGTAAGTCTGAAGCATATCGTTGGTATTGAGAAGCTTTGCATTTTCTCTTACCAAACGGCTATTTTCAGTTTCTTTTTCTTTTCTTGCATTCTCGTATTTGTTTCCAGTTGCGCGATACTCAGCAGAGAGATTTTTCGTCTCGCCGTTGCAAAGTTCTTCAACGCAATGGTTTTTTGCATTGATTTCTGTGCCATCGGCATTTTTCAAACCGTATTTCTTGATGAGCCACGCCCAATCTTGATGACGGTTAGCTACTTCTGCATGAGAGTAGTCGATTTCGACCTCTTCAGCTCTGCCGAACCAATAGTCGCGGTTTTTCTTATCGTAAAGAGCATCTGTGTTGTTTTGTTTGATTCTGATTTCGTGCTTCTTGATCAGAGCTTTGTTTTTCTCAATCCGGTCTTCCCAGAAAGTGATTCGCTTCTGATGTTTTTGGATAGAAGCAACTTCTTCTTCAATCAAAATTCCAACCTCATAGAGCAATTTTTCGACCATATTGACCGAACCGATCAAACGATCCGAGTTCAATGGCAAAAATGCGCATGGGTCAACTAGATGAGCCTGAGGAACTTCGCCTAGGAAGTAGCTTTGGCCATCTATGCTTTCATCGACACTGTTTAAGTTTCGAGTTACGGGTTCCTCGGCAACTTTCCCGTTCTCCACGGGAGCTACCATAGGATCAAACCCTTGGTTGATCTCAACTTCTTGACTATCAGACATTGTTTTCTCCTTTCTTCGCCTGGCGAGCGGGGTACTAACGCGCTCATACGCTTATTTTAACAAAAAATATTTTAATTACAACTATAACTAAAATAATGAAATTAACTTAATTAAGTCATAACAACTTAATTTAATTATATTCCAGGCGTTTTGGGGGTAGTAAGATAACTCTTACCGAGTGGGAACAGAGGGGCTAAGGTTAAGATGAAGAAGCCGAGGGTAACGATCCAAGGGGCGCAGAAGGAGTAAGAGAAGATCATGCCGAGGGCCATGATGGTAGATATAGCTATAAGCAATACCTTATTAGGCTTAGAGAGTTCAGAGAAGGGGACCTCTCCCTGGAAGTAAAATTTTAATTCAGAAACTGATGTAGCCATATTAATATTATAGCAAAAACAACAAAACCAAACTACATCACAAATCTTTTACTACAAATTACAATAATAATAAGTTAATGACGTCGGGCATGCTACGCGCCATAGGAAACGCCAACTTATTTACTAACTATCGTATTGCTTAGCAGTTTGTTGAGAACAACAGATGGTTTATTGATTTCCCAGTTCCAGGCGGTGGAGATGATGCTTGGAAGATCGGACATCTGGGGGTGCCAGTTGAGGATTTCTTTAGCTTTGGAGGGATCGGCCACAAGCATCGGACTATCGTGCGCCAACCTCGACACAATTTCAACAGGAACCCTTTTACCTCCAAAGGATTCAACAGCCTGAACGATCTCTTTCACGGAATAGCCAGTCCCTGTGCCTAGATTGACTTGAAGGGATTTTTTCTGCTTGAAGAGGTATTTAAGGGCAAGGATGTGCGCATTGGCAAGATCTGACACATGGATATAGTCTCGGATTGCTGTCCCATCCGGTGTTGCAAAATCTTGTCCGTAAACCATAAGCCGCTCCCGCACCCCCAATGCCGTTCGTATCACAAGCGGAATGAGATGCGTTTCAGGCTCATGAGCCTCCCCGATGATCGCAGATGGGTCTGCGCCAGAGGCATTGAAATAACGAAGCGCCGCAAATTGCAAGCCATGGGCATTGGAAAAATCTTGCAGCATTTCCTCAACAGCCCACTTGGTTTTGCCGTAAGCATTCATCGGCGCCTTTGGATGCGATTCATCGATGGGGACTCTTTGCGGAGATCCGTAAATGGCTGCGGTTGAAGAGAAAACAAGGTTCAGCACATTCGCTTTCATCATCGCCTTGAGCAGGGCCAGTGTCACAACGAGATTCTTTTCCCAGTAAAGGGCGGGATTGACGATTGAATCGCGCACATTGATGAGCGAGGCCAAATGGATGACCGCATCAGGCTGATATTGATAAAAAGCGTTTAAAAGAGCTGCTTCATCTTCCAAATCGGCGATGACAGAAGGGCCGAATTGAATCGCCCAAGAATGCCCTGTGGATAGATTATCATAGACTACAGGCGTAAAACCGGCTTCCTTCAACGCCTTGCATACATGGCTGCCAATGTAACCGGCTCCGCCTACAACTAAAATTGCCATCAGTAGGCTCCTTTCGGATAAATCATGAGCCAAATGGTTTTGAAGATCAGTTTACAATCGAGCCAAAAGGTGCGGTGTGTGACATAGTATTCTTCCAAGGCAATGCGAGCTTCAAGAGAAAGGCTATTTCTCCCCTGCGTAATCCAAAGGCTCGTAAGTCCAGGCTTGACCGACAAGATTTTAGAAGCTTTGTCTTTTACATAATGAGTCACTTCATGAGCCGTTAACGGACGAGGGCCCACGATGCTCATTTGCCCCTTCAAGACATTCCAAAATTGAGGCAGTTCATCCAGCGACGTTTTTCTTAAAAATTTCCCGATTGGAGTGATCCGGGGATCGACTTTCAATTTAAAATAGGTTTTCCATTCATGCATGAGCGCAGGATCGGAGGCCAAAAGCGGATGCAGCCTAGCATCGGCATCCCGATACATAGTGCGGAATTTCAAACAGCCAAATGGCTTGCCGTTGCACCCGATTCTAGGATGGGAATAAAAAACAGGCCCGGGAGATGAGCATTTGACAATTAGAACGCAGATGAGAAAAAAAGGAGCCGCCAATATCATTACGAGAAGACTAAAAGCGATATCAAAGATCCGTTTTCCCAAGCAGCTGGCCTTATTGCACCCCCCCAATATATATGAAAATTGGGGGGAATGGCTATAGATTTATTGCGCTTGAGCTTCTTTTTTCTTGAAGACCATGAGGGAATCTTGGAACCAATAATAAATTGGGTGAGACGCATCGCGCAACCTGCGAGAGGCATCTACATCAAGCTCCCAGCCCAATCCATCCAATTGCTGGACCACATAATCGTTTTCTTTCGGATTGAGATGGCACGAACCTTTTTGTCCAGGAACCGCCCAGCTGATGACGATTGTTTTCAGAGCATGATTCGAAACATTGGCTAAAAATTGGCCAGCAAATTCTGCAGGGATTTTATCACCCACTTCGAGCGAAATCACGCAATCTCTCTTTTCTCGATCAAAACCTACTGAGAGATCCTGCACTTCGGCAGTACCTCCTGAAAGTTTTGGGGTTTGAGGATTTCCATCTAGGCCGCTTGCACGAATTTTTTGTTTTAATAATGCTTTTGAATAAGCATCGCTTCCGCATCCAAAATCCCAAGCAGACTGAACCTCTTTCTCTTGGAGAAGGGTTCCCATTTCTTGAGCTAGGCGAGGATCAAAAAATTGCGACCAAGTAACATCGATATCGGCCCCTTGCCAAGCCCCTGTGACACCCTGCTTAGGAGGACTCTTCATTGCACTGCAAGTAAGAGCCGCAGCTTTGGGGAAATAATCGAAGTAAACCCTAGCTGCCCCTTCAGCGCCTCCGTAAAATTTAGCCATGCCATACGAAAGCCCGCTTAAAACAAAACGAGCTGTATAGCTATAAGGTAAAAACCATGATGCCGCCGCTGCAATGCCTGATAACCCGGCAAGCTGCGTTCCGATGATCAGGTTATCTCTTTTTCTCCATCCTTCCGTTCGTTTCCATAAATTTGCACCGATTCCAGAAAGAGTCGTTGATGCTCTGTTGCAAAATGCTGTAAGTGTAGCTGTCATAATCACTCCAAAGGTTTAATGGAGCGGGGAAGCTTATCAATTCAATTTTTTTATGACAAGCGAATATGCATCAAAAAGAGGCTGATGAAGTCCAGAATGGCCATTTCCATCTGCAACGATCACTTTTGCCTTAGGCTGGGCCGCCTTCAGCCTTTCGATATAAAGTGCATCGTCTCGATTGGATAAAACTTCATCGTTCTTCGTAAAGAAGAGCAGAATATGCAGAGAGAGCCCATTGAGTTTTTGAAGAGAATCGATCGGCCTAAAACCGGAATTGCGGTAGTTTTGCGCCAGAATCTCAAACTCTTCCGATGACCCTCGGAAATCGATGATCTCCTCAATCGACTTTAATGGCGCATCCAGAATCACGATCCCTTTTTCAATCGCAGCAATGAGCCTCTGTTTTTCTTGAGATCCGATTCCGATTTGTTTGAGTTTTGCATCATAAGTTTCTGTATTTAGGACGGCTAATAGATTCACTACCGCGCCTCCTCCTGCTGAAAATCCATACAGATCGACCGATTGAAGTCCCGGCTCTAAAACCACTTTCTTCAAAACATAAAACGCTGGCATGAGTTCTTCAATTGTGCCAAAGGTTGCTTGATTGGGGTCATACTCTCTTAAATGAAGATCGTGCTCTGGAAAATTGAAGCTGACCAAAGTCGTTTCCACATGGTAAAGCTTCTTCAAATCAGCGGCGATTTGGAAGTTCGCCCCATAACCATGAAAACAGATCATCGTACGGTGATTCGTCCCTGGCAAAGAAGAAAGATGAAGATCGTACTTAAATGGAGTTTCCATAGATTGAGCTCCTACCAGAAAAATTATAGCGACTAAGATTTTGAGCATGCTTAACAATTTCCCATGACAGGCATTTTAAAGATATCCAAAAAAAAATCATTCGATGTATACGTCAACCTATGAGATTTATACATAGTTTGCTTGCAATTTTCCAGATTGGTTGTTTAGTTGGTTCTGAATGGACTGCGCCTTTGCCGATTCCAGGTTTTGGAACGAATACCTTTTACCCCACCTTTGACGAAGCTATTGGAAAAATAGTCGTCACATGGATCGATATGACTCCTCCCAATAATGGATACTCTTCTGTGTTTGACGGGACAAGCTGGGGGTCTCCGGCGCAGCTTCCCAATATGGGGTCTCTGACGGGGGTGATTCCAACAACCTACGATTTTACTTCGGGAAAATTGTTAGCCACTTTCACGGATACCACAGCAATTGGGTATTCATCGTTGTTTGATGGAAGCACTTGGTCTGCGAAATTGGCAATCCCTGGAGCGACACCGGCGATCATTCCTTTTTGCTCCTATGATCCCGCGATTGGAAAAGTGGTCGCCGCTTGGTCCGATACCACGCCCATGCAGAGCTATTCTTCTATTTTTGACGGCGCGGCTTGGTCTGTAGCTCCGCAAAGTGTTGGCACTACGAACGCTTTTATTGTGAATCCTGCTTACGATCCACCCATCGGCCAGATCGTCGGCGTGTGGGTAGATATTGGAACAAAAACGGCCCATTCATCTAGATTCAATGGCACAACTTGGGCCGCAGCGCAAGTCATCGGAACCAATGTAACTGCGCCCCACGCAGTCCCTGTGACGAATTTGGCGGGCACCAACAATCAATTGTTGGTCGTTTGGCCCGACGATACAACCCATCAAGGCTATTACTCTATTTATGATGGATCGAATTGGTCTTCTGCCCTCCCAATCCCTGGGTCGACTGTTGCGAGCGCGCTGTTCCCTGCCTATGATCCAGCTTTAGGGAAAGTGGTCGTTTTATGGTCTGACTTCACAACCAATCAAGGCTATTTCTCTGTTTTTGATGGGACGAATTGGACGACTCCGGAAGCAATTCCTGGCGTGACGAGTCAAAATGTGGTGGGAGTTTATGATTCTGCCTCCGGTCAATTCATGATCACCTGGAGAGATTTTGCAACGAATCAAGGATTTTCAGCGTTTTTAATTTCTCCTACTTTAGCTCCGACAATCGTATTCACAGGCGGCGGTAATTTGGCAAGAGTTGCAGATTACATCAATTCTGTCGGACAATCTGCGTCTATACTGCCCATTTTAACTATATTGAGTCAGCTCGATCAAGCGAGCTTGAGAGATGCCCTCGCTTCCATTTCGAATGCCCGTAATGCATTTATGCCCTACATGGCAGCAAATACGGCCATCGATTTCAATGAGGCGCTCACTTCGCATTCCTCAGAGCTCCGATGGATCAACATGAATCCTAGAAGAATGAGCCCCCTAACTGCAGCTGCAGATCCTATACAATCGTCTTGCCCCATGGAAGAAAAGCAAAACCTGCCTACGCAAATGTGCATCCAGAAGTGCGATAACATGGCCGTCTGGTTAGAAGGGATCGGAACGCTCACGCACCAAAAAGCACAAGATCAAAACCCCTCTTTCAATGCCACAACGGGCGGAGCTATTTTGGGAGCTGACTATTTCGATGACAGATTCAATCTAATTGGCGCATTAGCCTATGCCCGCACTCACATTCATGAAGCAGAAAATGCAGGGAATAGCGACATCGATTCCGGTATGGCCGCTCTTATGGGATGCGGATACATTGATAGAGGCTATATTGAACTTGGTTGTTCGGGCGTGTACAATCACTATGATAGCAACCGCCACATCTTCTTCCCTGGATTCAATGAACACGCAAAAGCCCATTTTTCAGGCTGGCAGGCAGTGCCTCATCTCGCTCTCGGTTATGACGTCGAGCTTTGCAATTGGATCTTAGAGCCATTTGCAAGCGCCGACTGCGCTTTTATCCGCCAGGGCGCTTTTGAGGAACATGGAGCCGCGCCTCTTAACGCAAAACAACATTCCCATTGGGCTGAACTCTTGCAGGCAAGAGGAGGTTTTAGAGCTTATTACACAGGATCTCAAGAATGGGGTCTTTGGACTGTCCAATTTTTAGGCGCCTACCAATACCTGAAATCTTGGAATGTAGGCAGGATTGCCGACGCTTCTTTTGTAGGTCAGATTCCCGGCTTTACGGTTATTTCACTAGAAAATGGGCAAAACTGTTTTGTTCCTGGGCTCGAGTTTTTTGCTCGAGGAAACAGCGGTCTTTTCGGATCTCTCAATTATACAGGGCAGTTTGCAAAGCAATATATGGCAAACTCTCTGCTCGCCAAAATCGGCTATTTCTTTTAGAGTTGCTATTCGCCTTTTTTTCACGTAAAATCTAGACCCAAAAAAACTACTATTTAATAGTATGAATATACTCTTTTTAAATTCTATCCCCTCTTCAAAACAACATGTCATCGAGTTTTCTCTCCCCTTTTCACAAAGGCAGCCGGTTTTAGGAAAGCTGAACGGAAAGTCCTATTCTTTTATTCAAGATATGGAACTAGCAACAGACGGGCAAGGCCGGCTCTTTTTTAAAAGAATACAAACAATTCTGAAGAGAATTGAGGCTTTATGGCAGCAAACGTATGATGATCAGATCGACTGCGCTAAATTAACATCCGGCGGCGTAGCTTCCACTCCACCCCTCGCGGTAACAATCCCTCTTTTGCTTAGTCCGTTTTCATGGGCATGGATTGCATTGGGTCTAAGCATTTCCGCAGTCTCTGCTCTAGCTGGAGGACATTTTCTTGGACCCAAAGAAGCCGCACAGGCTGCTGACAGAGCTGTACTTCCCGATGTAAGAGAGCTTTTAGAAACGCAATTTGAATGGATCGAGATTGCCAACCCCTATTTAGATCAAGAAATCAACAGAGTCGATCAAGAATTTCAGAGAGTTAAAGAAGCAGACACTAGCTTAGAATATCTAAGCTTGAAATCACAAAAAGAGCAGCTAAACGCGATCAAAAAATATTTCATTGAACTGACCGCAAACAAACAGAATATTCTCTGTTAATTATTGGGATACCCCTAACTATTTCCACAATTAGCTCAATATCAGCTCATTAACAACCAAAACATTGACTAATTATTAATTTTATGTTAAAATAATATCTGCGCATTATGCGCACACCTTGTGAGGTATTATGGTAGAAACTCTTAAACTTTATGGAATATTAGTCAGTAATCAAGGGCTTGAGGATGAAATCAGCAAACTAAAAACCCAAATGCAAACTCTTCAACCAGGCTCAACAGAATACGAATATGATCAGCTCCAGCTCGCTCGCGAAGAAGAAGAGCTTGCGATTCGGGAACAAAACCCGAACCTTGATCCAATGACCGAAGACGGATCGCAAGCACTTGATCGAATCGCGGATCGCGATCCAAAACTCCAGCTCATCGAATTTTTAATCAAAGCCTTAATCAATGCAAATCCGAATGAATGCACATCCTGGGGAATTCCAATGGCAGACTCACAGTACACAAAGACTTTTGAAGTCACCTAAACTGACTCATCTCTCTCCTTAATTTAGGAGAGAGATATCAATAACACCGCGCGGCTTGAACATATCTACAAAATGCTTGTACATCTGCTCTCGATCTATATTGTTTTCCCTGTTTAGGAGCAATTCCTGCGCATAGATGGCAATATCCTCAACGATCCTCTCAAGCCGATAATAGGCCAGAATTGTTTTGTCTACTACGCCATTTCCATAGCCCTCATAAAACAGCTTTTCTTCATGAGGCTCATTCCAAACATTTCCAACTCCCCCACCAATAAACATGAGATCTCTTTCTTTAGGAGCCATGATTGGATCATCCCAATCGACAATGTGAAAAGCATCATTGTCGCTTAACAAAATATTCCCTCCATGAATATCCGAATGGCAAAGAACAAATTGCAGAGGCTTTTTTTGTATTTTTTGACTCAGTTCTTCCGCACGATTCACTAGCTGCTCAATCGTTGCCTTATGTTCTGTCAGGAGTTTTTTGATTTTTTTTGCTGTCTCATCTTTTATCTGTATATTTTCAATCTGAACATAAATAGACCGGACAGCATCCCGCCATTTAGGAGAAAAATCTTCTCGGCGAATCCGTTTTTGAAGAGGCTGAGGCACTTTGATTTCATGGATTTGCTTTAGTATTTTGCCGAATTGAATCCATTGCCGTTCATTTAGAGAACGGACAAACCCATCCTGCCCTTCGATGAATGGATAAACAATGAACGTATAGTCCCCAAATCTTTGAGTTAAACTCCCTTCGATTGTTTTGATCGGGAAAATGATCTCCTGTATGCCCGCTGATTGCAAAAGTTCAAGTATCGTTAAGGCGGCATCGTCTGGATGACCTTTCCTGACTTTGACGAAATAGGATGTTCTATTGGAGCTTTCGACTTTATATACCGAAGCATTCATGTCTGCTCCAAGCGGCAGCAAATGAAGCAGGGCTGCTTCAATGAGATAGCAAGTCTTCAAGCAATTGATGATGATTTGGGTGATTTCTGTCATAGTATTATTTTCCGGGAAAGGGCCTGCGACCGGATGCAATCAGAACTTTCAACTGGAAGAATTCCAAATAAACCATTAATATTTTTCAGAAAATAATTCAAAAATTGGACTTTGAATTATTTTTCATTTAACTAGCGGGCATAGACCAACCAACAAACGTCGGGCGAGGTATAGTCCTATAAAAAGATCTCAATTTAATTGGAAAAACTATTTATGTCATCAATTGATGGAAATTTTTATAAACAGTTAGGATTGCCTATTAATCCTTCTCCAGAGCAAATCGAAGCAAAAGCTCAGGAATTGGATAGAGAAGCTGTCTTCTTTTCTTACGACTGTGAAAGAAGTGCAAGAACAATTGATTATGTTGCACACAAAAAAGACACTTTAGCGAGAAAAATTCACAACACTAATTTAAGTATTGATCTTAGAATGAATGATTTAACCGATTCATTGAAAAGTGTTTGGCTTAGCTACAGACGGTTATTAAAGACATTTTTCTCAGGAGAAAGTCGAAGTGAAATTCAGAGAAACAATGAATTCTTCATCGACGAATACAGCCAAGACATTAGTGATTTAATAAAACAAAAAGGCAAAGCGTTAACCATTAGCACGCTTGCCTCGGTACATGCTGAGGCTTTAAGAAGTATTTTAAGTAAATAAGCGAAATGAGCCTCAAAGCTCATTCTCTTTTACGACCGGACTCCCCCTCAGCGGGCGAAGCAAAGCTTCGTCTTTGTAACGCCATTCCCAAATGAGACATTTGGGACCCTGGCTTTTCGGGGTCCGATTGCGTCGTGATTTCGAGACGAAATCACTCGACTCACTTCGAGTCCTAAAAACGGTCCCCAGGGTGCACCCGCAGGGGAGGAGGACCGTTTTTTCGCCGGCAAAAAAAAAAGAGCTGCAAAAGCAGCTCTTTTATATTGCCGGCGACCGGACTCGAACCAGCACCTTATTGCTAAGAGTAGATTTTGAGTCTACCGCGTCTACCAATTTCGCCACGCCGGCTTAAAACTCATTTATTATAGATGGAAATGCGCTTTTTGTTAAAGCGTTACGATTTCGGATACCCTTGATGCGCCTTCGCCCAGTTGTAATTGACCCTCTCTTTCCCATCTCTATCGTACTGCACTTGGATCGAAATGTAGGGGTGGGGATGCCGATTGTCCCCATCCCGCCCCTCTTGCTTCTGGTAGAGCTTGATCATAATTTCTTTATTCACCCACGGCTCTGTAGTTAGCTCCGTTGTCCGAAGACGCCGAAACTCCCCCGCCTCTTTGTCCTTTTTATAAAGCGGGCTTTCTTGAAAATACTGCATGAGAATGCCAACGATCTCTTGGGGTCTTTCCTCCATACCTTGGACATAAAAGTCGACTTCAGCCCCGATCTGGTGTTTCGAAACCCGGTTTTCCTTGGAAGGATCTGCATAGGTATTATGGACAGGACACCGATGGCCGCAGGTGATGATTACCCTTTTGCCTGTCTTTTTTTGTACAAAATTCAAAAGATCAATGAGAACTGGATAGACCGTCTCTTTGCCCCGCAAGACCGGAAGGCCGTGCTTCGTACAATCGGAAATGGGAGTTGGATGTTCAGGATCAGACGTGTCTACAAATGGCGGGTTGAAGGGGTTGCCCTTGCAGCGGAAAAAATCTTTGGTGATGCGAGGAAGGTTGGTTTCTGATTCCCAAGGATAGAGAGGCCGGGGGGTAGCTTGCATCTGCGGTAGAGGATAAAAAACTTCATTGTGGCCGCGATAAATCGGCTCACCCTTGCAGTTGAGCCGGCGGACCTTCTCTCTCTCCGATTGCTCCATACGGGAACAGGCGAAAAGAAGAAGAAGAGGCAATAAAACTGCCGGTTTTCGTATAGTGCGGTTGAGGCCCGAACCCATGACCGATCCCATTCTCCAAGAGTTGCAGCAGGCTGCCAAGCTTGCTTTGAAAAGCGAAAGCGTTCAGGAAGGCGTAGAACACCTTTCCCGCGCTTTTAACCTTTTTTCAGAAGAAGCAGCTCGCCTTAAAAACGCATACTCAAAGTTACAAGAGCGATTTCAGACTGTCAACCAAGAACTTGCCGCAAAAGCATCAAATTTGACCCGTTTGACCGGATATCTCACTAACATTCTCAAAAATATCTCCGATGCAATTCTGTTTGTGGACCTGGAAGGCACAATCACGCTTTTCAACACAGCAGCCCAAAAAATCTTGAATAAAGATGCAGAAAGCGTACTCTTTAAAAAATTCTGGGAAGTCTTTCAGGACGATACCTTTGGATTCTCAATGCGGGAATCGCTGAAGTTTGGCATATCGCATAAACTCCTCTATCGAAAAGAGATGGAAATATCGACCACGTTTGTCTATGAAGGGCCAAAAATCTACCACGGCATGATCGTGGTTTTTAGAGACATCAGCGAAAAACAAAAACTGCAGCTCATTGCATCGCGCAACGACCGAATGAAAGAGCTCGGAGAAATGGCTGCAACCGTGGCGCATGAAATCCGAAACCCGCTCGGAGGCATCCGAGGCTACGCCGCATTGCTTTTCAGAGATTTGGAAGATCAGGTAGGCTTGCAAGAAATGGCAGCTAACATTCTCGAAGGCACCAAAAGCCTGGAAAAAATCGTCAGCGCCATTCTCCATTATTCGAAACAGGTTGAAATTCAACCGCAAACGCTTGATTTAGGAGCTTTTCTAAAACAAGTTGGCAAGTTTGTCAAAGTCGATCCCGCCTTCCCGAGCAATGTCAGATTGAGTTTGCATATTCCTGATGCGCCTGCCCTGGTGCCATTCGACCCTGTAGCTCTAAAATCGGCTCTCCTCAACTTGATTTTTAATGCAATTCAAGCGATGGGTCAAGGAGGAGAGCTGACGATTTCCCTATTCATGATGGCCTCCACTTGTCAAATTGCGGTGGCCGATACGGGAGTGGGAATCGAAGAAGAACAGCAAAGCATGTTGTTCTCTCCCTTCTATACCACCAAAAAGGGCGGCAATGGACTGGGACTCGTTGAGACGCAGAAAATCGTTCAAGCCCATTTGGGGGCCATCGACGTCCGATCGAAAAAGGGAAAAGGCTCTACTTTCACCATAACTTTGCCGCTGAAAAGGTAAAAAACGATGATTGAAAAAGTACTCATTGCCGACGATGAACCCCTCATGCTCCGCTTCATGAGCGATGTGCTGAAACGCAAAGGAAAAGAAGTCGTCCTCGCTAAAGATGGCTTAGAGGCAATCCAGTTCATCGAACAAGAAGCCTTTGATCTCGTCATCACCGACATGAAAATGCCGCGTAAAACAGGGCTCGACGTTCTCAAAGCGGCTTCTCCAAATATGCTCGTCGTATTGGCGACTGCCCATGGAACCATCGAATCGGCAGTCGAGGCGATGAAGCTCGGCGCTTTTCACTACCTGATCAAACCGTTTTCCCCTGATGCGCTCGAAGGGATTTTAGAGAAAGCGGAAGAGCATTTAAGGCTGATTAAGGAAAATAAATTCTATCGCGATGACGCCAAACACCCACGTCTTGTAGCAGAAAGTCCAGCCATGAAACGGATTCTGGCCGATTTGAACAAAATCGCAAAAGCCCATGCCAGTGTCTTCATCACAGGAGAATCCGGAACGGGCAAAGAGGTGATTGCCGCAGCGATCCATGAAATGTCTTCGAGATCGCAATACCCTTTCATCCGAGTCAACTGCGCCGCCATCCCCGAAACGCTCCTTGAGTCAGAGTTTTTCGGCCACGAAAAAGGCTCCTTCACCGGAGCCCATGTGAGAAAAACAGGAAGGTTCGAATTAGCCGATCGAGGAACGCTCCTCCTAGATGAAGTGACCGAAATCCCCCTCATTTTACAGCCAAAATTGCTAAGAGCCATCCAAGAACAGGAATTCGAAAGAGTTGGAGGCACAAGGCCGATCAAAGTGAACTTGCGCTTCCTAGCCACTTCCAACAGAAATATGCAGGAGGCCATCGAGTCCAAAATATTTCGGGAAGACCTTTACTACCGGCTTAACGTAGTCCCCATCCAGATCCCTCCTTTGAGAGAAAGACGCGAAGACATTTTGCCGCTCGCGAAACACTTTTTGGAAAAATTCTGCAAGGAAAACCACAAGCCGATGAAGACGATCACTGAAGCTGCCGTAAAAAAACTGCTCGATTATCCCTGGCCGGGCAACGTACGCGAACTTGCAAATATCATCGAGCGGACAGTGGTTCTTGATTTCGATCCAGTCATCGATGCAGCCCACTTATATCTCGATTCAACAGTTACTGCCCAATCCAAAGAACTGCCAAAAGGAATCACTTTGCATGAGATGGAAAAGCGGCTCATCTTAGAAACACTTGACGCCAACCATCAAAACCGGACAAAAACAGCCGAAATTTTGGGCATCAGCGTCCGCACTCTCAGGAACAAACTCCACGAATATGGCGAATGCATCGAAATTTAGATAGGATTCAAGAATATGGTGATCACGGCACGCTGAACCCTTTTCACATAGCAATAATTCAGATTATTTGGATCTTCTCCACTTGGAAATTTTATTCTTTCTTCAGAAGGAAGAACTTCCATTTTGAAATTGCCTTCACTCAAACGAAATGCATCGCGGATTATTTTATGAGAAATTAGATGATTAAATGCATCTCGGCATACAAACTTTTCTTTCTCACCAAATTGATGTATATGGCCTTGAGCATCTTCATATTCGCCATAAGTCTGAATATTATCCACAAAATAAACAACCACGAAATCACCTCATTTTTTTAAAAAATTAAAAAAAATGAATTAATAATCAACAGTACAAAAAAAAAAAAACAAATCGTTTTATTAAAATACATCTATTCTTTTTCGACAAAGACTGTTTGATCGTCTTCCCCGTAGATCAGCCTCATTTGTTCTTCATCTACCCCTTTCATAGGCAAAGAACCCAATGTCACATCCCGCCCCATGCGTCTGAAAACAACGAGAAGTTGTGCAGCGGAACACACTTTTTCCAAAATAGCCCTAGCATTTCCTTCAAGAACAACAAGATTATTTGCTCTAACTTCGCTTTTAGGGAAAGGTTCATCGTCCATCACAAGCATGGTGTAGCTGTGTTTTTTAAATAGAGCCAAAAACTGGGCGAATTCTTCTTTTAAAGGGCTTAGCAACTGAAAGGGGCATTTGGTTTTTGGATCGGCATCCAACTCATACAAAAAATTTTTTAAGGCCTCCTTTTCGCAATGCGCAAGAAGTTTCGGAAGCAACGGAATAAAAACATCCATGACTTTTTTCAGTGTTTCTTTGCCAGGAGAATGAAAGGGTTTTGGATGGTAATTCTCCACATCCAAATAATCCAAGATTTCCTCTGGAACGCTGCTCTCTATCGTTTCAAGAGGTCCCATGAGGAATTCGCTTGATTCTCCAAGATTTATGCTTAAGTAATCCAGAAATATTCTTTCCTCTCTTTCAGCCAATTCCCATTTACGGATGCCGTACCTTTGTACAACTTTCACTTGCTCTTGGTAAGTGTGGGCCATTTCTAATTCTGCGCAGATCCGTTCTCTCTCGCCAGGAGATAGATCTTTCTCAAGCCTTTCAAACAGTCTGTCCATCTCTGGAGTCACATCTCGAACCAAATTATCATAGAAAAAATATTTTCTAAGCTCTTGTTTGACCATTTCCAAACGTGGCCAAGGCTGAAGCGGCCTTTTCACAATAGGAATGAGATGAGGCAAAAAATCGTCTTCTAACAAATAGTCTTTATCTTGTTCAAAATCCTTCAGCAATTTTTTAGCGTAAGCAATCGTATCAGGCAGCTTATCTTCCTCGCCTACCTTTAAGAAATATCCGATCAGCTCCCGTAATCTCGGGACATTTACAGCCTTCAAACACCAATAGGTGCGCAATTTTGGATAAATCCTTTTGCAAAATTCTTCACCCAAAAGAAAATAGAAAAATTCGAGGGTTGTATATTCCCCCTTAAAATAAGCTTCAGTGCTGCGCCGTTTCTCTCTGAGATGCGTCAAATCGGGATTTTCTTGAATGAATGCATCCGCCACAGCAAAAAGTTCATCATTTCTGAGGACTGGTTCGATCAAACCATCGAATGCATCATTGAATTCTTTATCGCGCGCCTCCTCCGTAATTCCATACACGCAAATATCGCGGTCTTTCAATGTGAATTTGACGAATTGTCCCATTTCTTTGGGAGCAAAGGAAAAATAGTTTGGGATCAAATAAAAAGGCTCTATAGGAAGGACATACTCGATCAACCCTAAAGGGTTAGGATCGACTTTGGGAGGAATAACGATTACTTCTTCTTCATTATCAAAAGGAACAACAACTAATTCTTCATCTATCGGAGTCGGAGGCCTAGGAATCCCACTCACCGGATTCATAGGAGCATCCGCTCGTATTTTCGAGCGAGATCCAACCAATTTTTCCAAAAGAGCTCGCCTGGCTTCAAAATCTGTCGGATATCATAAAAAAGAAAAAGCGTTGCGATTTCCTCCTGAATTTCCATTTCAGCTAGAGCTGCGATCCCCTTCCTTTCACCAGCCAGAATCTCGAGCGAATCGATCAGTCTCGCAAGACTCTTTTTTAGCTCTTCCATCTGCTCCGAAATTTTTTCCCGCGTGAAAGCTGGCATCGGGTTTGCATCGATTTTCTGAAAAACCTGCTCTCGCAAATTTTGTTCTTTAAAATCTTTAACTGCTTCCTCTATCGGCACATAATCGATCCCCTTGAATCCGATTCCGCCGATTGTGGTATTGATGAACTCTACTTCAGGATGCTTTTTGGCAAAATGGGAGATACTGGCCGATTCCATGATCCATCGCACTGCGCTATAAACCGTTTTTCCATTCCGGTCCTTTTTTCGAAGAATCCGGTCGGCCGCCGATTTTTCCCGATCGATCGCATCGAAGGCAATTTTTTTTTCATCAGTCACGCCCGATGCGTAGCGGGAGCCTCCCGTATAAGCCATGTCGATCCCATTGAGAAGAATCGGATTGCACCCGAGAAATTGGGCGTAGGCGATGCAAATCCCCGTTACGGAAATCGTTTCTGGCGAAAGAAAATCTCCAAGAAGAGGATCGAGTAGTCCCAGCTCCTCCTCTATCCAAAGTTCAACAAGGCCGCCAATGCCGCTGCGCATATATCCAAACGGGCCATTGCAAGTTCGAAAAATGTCTGGATGGACGCGTGTGGAATAAAGAATCGGCACTTCAAAAGCAAAACTGTTCTTCATCCGTCTAAGCTCTTCTAGATTCGGATCGAGCGCCATTCCGAAGTGAGGCAAGATTCCTCGAGAGCTTAGCGCAGCCAAAGTCGAACCGCCAGCGATGATGAGCGCTTTATTTTCCATTTTGCGCAGCGTTTTGATTGTAGGACCCAAAGAGGGGCCAGCGCCACATACGATGGCAGGAACATTTGTAAAAGCCCCTTTTAGCCCGTTGGCATAAAAAGAATTCGGCAAATGGGCCAAATTTTGGACAAAGTTGTGAAACGGTTGATATCCATGCAGCCGATCCATATGGAGGCCGTGGGCAAGCGCAGTTTTCCTCAAAATTTCGATCCGCAAACGGCGGAGCTTTTTTTTAGACGCAAGACCTGCCACTTCAACTCTCTTCACAGGAAAGCGCTGAACAAGAGGCTCAATGTCTCCTAAAAGCTCAATGTACACTTGGGAATTCGAAAGAATTTTTTCAGCTGCTGGATTTTCTAAAAACGAGGCGATGATTCCAAGATCATCTTCAATAAAGACCAGCTTTTTTTCAGGGTTTTTCAGCCACTCTTTGGATTGGAAATAAACCTCTTCATGAAGCCCATAAAAATAAAAGACCTCTTCTTTATCCAAAGCGATCGGCGGAATGGCTTCTTCGGGCCGGCTTTTGCATTCGGCAGTCCCCATCATGAGTCCAAGGGCAGGAAACCGCTCCATGAAAAGCTCAGAATTAGATATATACGAGCTTCTTGCCATTCCAATACCCATCTTTTTCAACCCAAATGTTTTGGAAACGATCCCACACTCTTTCGTGGTAATCAAAATCGTTCCATAGAGCCTCTACTTTGATTTCCCCTTTCTCATCCCACTCGCGCAAATTGAAGCGCGAATCTCCCAAATATTCGATTTCTTCGAGAGGCGCTCCATTTTTTCTAAAGCGGCGATGGATTCCTACAGGTTTTCCCTGCTCATAACGGCCTTCGTCTGCAAGATTGCCTGCCTCGTCCCACATCTGATCCAGTCCGTGCCGAACACCATTTTCAAAATAGCATTGCCTCTTCAACCGGCCATTCGGCCAAAATAGGAGCGACTGTCCATGCAATTTACCGTCTCGGAATTCTTCAGATGTTTTGAGAGTTCCATCTTCATAAAAATACTCTCTTTTTTCATCCGTCAAGGAAGCGTAAATCTTACCGCTCCGATAATACAAATTCTTCATGTTCCTCTAGCACGTTTTGAAAAAACAGTTTTCGGTGGATTTCCAGATTCTGGCCCGGCGCTTCCCGCTCAAACACGGGCCTCCAAATTTGCCAAAGAGGAAGCAGGAGCTTCTGGTATACAATTTCATGTTCTATCTGCTCAATCTTTTTTTTACACGTTCTTAACGATGCAGCCCATTCATCCCACCTAGTCGCTTTTTTCAGCTGCAGTTTCTGAATGGCTTCATGGACATTTATTTCGCCGATTTCCGGCAATGAAAGTTCATTGAGTTTGACTTTAGGCAAACTGAGGATTCCGTCGCTTGCATCAAACATGGGCACATTCCGAGCTTCAGTCCAACGGGCAGCTAAGAGCCAATCTTTTTGGGTCCAAACATCGCCCACTTGGATCAAACCATCCGGCGCATCGGCATCTATTTTGGCATATTTGCGCCTACCCTGATAGCACAAATCCATTCCGACAAAGAAAATAGGGCTGCACCCCATCAAAATCGCCGCCTGCGTTAAAAAATTGCCTACAGTCCAGCCCGAATCAAACCTTTCTTCTTCATGAATCCAATTGATGGCATCGCATGCGCTGTCGGGAAAAAGGATTTTTTCTCCATGAATCAATCCAAAGTTATCGGGGTTCATCCGGCTTTGGTAGCAAAAGGGAACTTCTGAAAAAGGGTGTCCTTTGAATTGTCGATAAGGCGCTTCTGCATCGATAGATGCTGCAAAATGGGGTTCAACATCGATTGCATTCAAAGCGGTGCCGCCTGCAAAAAGGAGCGCTTTTTCTCGTAATCTCCGGAGTAAATGTCCATTTTTTTCCAAAGAAGGGCCAGCTCCCACAATGACGGCTGGAATGCCCGTAAAAGCCCCCTGAAGCTCCAGCCCACGCCGATAAAATCCGTTATTGAGCCTCGCATTTCGCATCGGTTTTACCCAATAATCCGATGCTTCCGACAAGAGAGCATGGGCTGCGGTATGGCATTCTTCGATCTTTTCTTTTAACGGGCCGCTGCCGATCACCTGCAACTTTTTGAAAACAGAAGCCCATCCGATTTTTTTTGCAATCATCTCTTCTTGGAGCGGCGATTCCATTACATGAACGGCTACTCTCGGGTCCGCTGACTGCTGTTCTTGATCTGCAACAAACGCAACGCGCCGTCCATCCTCGACCCAAGAAAGGGACTCTTGATATAGCTTTTCATCCCATCCGAGAATGCAAATGAATTCAAAGTCTTTGGAAAGCGGCATAAAGGTCCTTGAAAGCTGGCAAAAAGGGAACAGAAACCCGTTTTTTTCCCTCGAACCAGAAAGTATGGATTTCTTCTCCATTCGCAAGACAAAGGAATGGAGCTAGCATTTTTTCATTATATCCGAGGGCTTGCTGAATCGCCTCTTCATTGAGCGGGACGGCTTTGCACTCGACGAGGAGCAAAGGCTTCATTTCCTTTGTGTAGCAAACGATATCGGTCCGTCTGCCTCCGATTCCCCGTTCGACGGAAATGAGCCCTTTTGGAAACCCGAGCTCATCTGCCATTTTTCGGAGGAGCGCTTGCCTGACCCTCTCTTCGGGGGTATCGGCAACCGCTCTTTTCCGAATGAAACATCTACTGGATTTGGACGAGTCCGTAGTTTTCGTCTTCACGCCGATAGATGACTCTGAGCTTTTGATCTTCTTCTGATCTGAAGATCATGAACGGATCGCTTGTGATTTCCATTTTCATGATCGCCTCATCTTGTGTGAGGGTTTTCAGCGGCATTGTCTCTTTAGCAACAACCTTGTGCATCTCAAACTTTTTCGATTCGGCTTTTACATTCTCCGCTTCGATTTCATCGTTGATCGCGCTAAGGTCATCCTTTAGAGGCTCAATGACATTCACATGAATATCGACAGTGCTCAAGTGCTTGCTGCGGTAAGACTGCAATTTGGTCTTATAGCGGCGGATCAGCTTGATGACGCGGTCGACTGCTTTGTCGATCGCTTCGTACATGTTGTCTTTGCCAGCCTGGACTTTGATTTGAAAGCGGATGAAATTCATTAAAATAGAGCAGGTTTTTTCCAGCTTTTGGGCATCTAGGACTACATGGACATCGATAATTTGATCAGCAATCCTTTCGATTCGGGAGAGTTTTTCCCAAACGTAATTGCGGAGAGCATCGGTCACTTCAATGTGTTTGCCTTGGATATAGATGGTATATCCTTCATTTTCAAATTTATTGGTCTTTCCCATAACCTACCTTTCAATCAACCTATAAGTTTACCATCTAGCCTCTTGCCTGCCAAGCGATTTTTGAGCATAATGAAAACATGTCGACCACAACAATAGGATTGCTCCTTCAGTCCATCCCCTATTTGGGGAAGAAAAAAATTTTAAAAATATTTACTCCTGAACATGGCCTGATTTCGCTTTTTACCCAATCAACTGCCCTCTCTCCCTTCTGTTTGGCCGAGTGGGTCTTTCGGAAATCCCCCAAAGAGATCCAATCGCTCCAAGATGCGACTCTGATCGATCCTCTTCTTTCCCTTCGAGACAACTATTCGACACTTTCTGCTGCGGGATCTATTGCGCAAGATCTTTTGCGCACACAATTACCGAACAAAAGAGCTCCGGAACTTTTCGATCTAACGCTTTTCTACCTCAAAAATCTTCCCTTAAACTCCGACCTTCTCGCTGCGAGCTTCCGACTCAAACTCCTTCTTCATGAAGGGCTTCTTTCTCCCGATCCCGATCCAATTTTTTCTCCTGCCGAGTGGGATCAGGTACACACTTTGGCTTTTTCCCGCAGCTTAACAGCTATCCAAAGCGTCCAAGCGGCGCCCCATTCAAAAATCAGATCGTTATTTGACGAGAGGTTTTAACCGATGAAAGAACTCAGAAAACTTTTCCAGAACAATCTCGAATGGGTTGCATCCAGAACAGCCGAGAAGCCCAACTACTTCAAAGAACTCGCCAAAGACCAAAACCCTCGCTATCTTTGGATCGGCTGCTCTGACAGCCGGGTTCCCGCCAACGAGATTGTCGGCCTTGAGCCGGGCGATATTTTTGTTCACCGCAACGTGGCAAACATTTGTCCGCACACCGATTTCAATTGCCTTTCCGCTCTAGAATTTGGCGTCAACATCCTAAAAATCCCTCACATCATCGTCTGCGGCCATTATGGATGCGGCGGCGTGATGGCGGCGATGGAGGATCACCACTTAGGTCTTGTAGACAATTGGCTGCGCAACATCCGCGATATCTACGCGCACCATAAAGAGGAGCTCGATCAAATCCGCGACCCGAAAAAACGGTCGAACCGACTCGTAGAACTCAATGTCATTCAGCAGGTGCTCAACATCTGCCACACCACGATTATCCAAGAGGCGTGGTTTCGCAACCAGCCTTTAATTGTTCATGGATGGATCTATGACATGGAATCGGGCAAGCTCAAAGACCTCAATGTGTGCATTTCAGCCATTGATCAAGTCGAGCCGATCTATCGCGTCCAAATCCGCCCTCAACCCTGACAGATTCGCGCTGCGATTGCTGTGAGCTCAGCCTCTAAGGTTCTTTTCAGGTTTGCCGCGCGATCCATATAAGGCTTGAGCTGAGCGGCAAGGTTTGCATCTTCTGACTGCAAAACTACTGCCTCGAGATCCTTCATATGAGGTAAATTGACGTTCATTATTCGGAGTTGTTTTTGTGCAATTCTTTGAATTTGCTCTAATCTTTCTGGAGAGTTAGCCTCTTCTTTCTTTAAAAAAGCCTGGATGACATCAATTTTTTTCTGAACACAGTCCATTCCTTGTATCCATGAATCACTGATAGCAAGGGCGAAGTTACCTGAACGTATTATTTGAAATCCTGCTGCCATAAAACCTCATTTTCTCTCTTCTGAAGAGTTGTTCATTTGAGTCACTCGCTCCGAAACGGTTTGCATATGCTGCTGTAACTTTTGTTGAAGAGCTGTCACGCGCACAATATACGGCGAAAATGTTGTTTCAACGTCATCAGAAATACAGATCCTTTTAATGGCATCTCGAAGTTGAGTTATTCTTGTTAAATTCGTTGACAGGACGGTGAGTTGCTCTTGAATGATTCCTCGAATTCTATCTAGATCGCTGGATCTGAGTGGATTTTGTCTTAAAAGTTTTCCAACAACATCCACTCTTTTCTGAACCTTATTGATTCCAGGATTCCATGTAGGATCGACTTCTATACGCACTCGTTCATATCGAAAAATTCTTTCCATTTTGCCTCCAAAATCCGAAAAGCATAATTGTCAGCTTCAAAAAAATTCAATCTAAAAAATAAGGAAAACACATTAGAAGAAAGGTTTAAGCGCTAAAATTCTGGAGATCGCATCGGAAGGGACTCGAACCCCTAACCCCTTGGTCCGAAGCCAAGTGCTCTATCCATTGAGCTACCGATGCAAAAAAATGCGAAAGGGGGGACTCGAACCCCCATGAGATTGCTCCCGCTACCACCTCAAGGTAGTGCGTCTGCCAGTTTCGCCACTTTCGCAAGTAGAACGATCAGAAAATATACTGGATGTGGGGATTATGTTGCAAATTCTTTCACCCAAGCATCAGGGGTTAAAGGCTCCCCCGTTACATGCTCAACCAATTCGCTCCAAGGCATCCGATTGCCAGGACTGAATAATTTTTTATTGAGAAATTGACCCGCTTTTGGATTTGATAGGCTGCTTGCTCCCGTTTCTTTGACAAGCGACTCTTGGATGGCGGATGCAAACATTTCCCCGAGCAAATAGCTGAAATAATAGACAGGGGCAAGGCCAATATGGTACTTCGTCGCCCAATCAAATTGTTTTTCTCTATTTTTAGGCGGTGTGATTTTTTGGTACTTTTGCACCAGATTCCACCAAAGTTTATTCAGATCTTGAGAGGGATCCCGATAGAGTTCGCTTTCAAAAGCGGTCATGACTAAAACCCAGCGGCTAAAAATCAGCTGCCGGCGGCGTAAAGAATGATCAGCTTTCTTTCGAAGAGCCTCTTTTTGTGGGCCGATCAGCTCGGAAAGGGCCGAAGATCGATATGCCTGACGGCCCGCAATCAGTGCCATCGCCTCTGTTGGGATCATATGAGGAGGCTCCCGAAGCAGCCAAGGCAATTTTTCATCGAATCCAAGCTCATAAATCGCATGGCCCAGCTCATGGAGGACCGTCTCAAGCCACTTGATCGATGGTTTTACATTGTTGAGAGTACGGACATCGCCAAGCCGGTCGACATGCATGCAAAAAGCATGCTGATTTTTGCCGGGCCGCTCAAACATATCGCTGCGATCGAGAATAGGCCCTACATCGACCCCCATTCTCTTATAGAATTGAGCGCTTACCTGAGGGATATCGATGTCTTCAGTCAATTCGTCGAGCTCACGCGCATCGAGCGGGTCCTCTTGGCAAAATGGATCGCTCCAAGCCCAAGGCCCAAGCTCTTTTGTATGGAAACGTTTCGATTGCTCAGCTTCGATTTCCTTTAAGATTTTTGCGTAAGCAGCATCTGATTTTTGAGCCAGGTCATCAAGCGTTTTTAAAAGCCATTTTGCATCTACTTCCTGCAGATCCAGCTGCATTTGAAAATAATCGGAATACCCGAGGGCTTTGGCTGCCTTATTGCGCAAGTGGGCAAGAGCGATGATTTGCGGCGCGAGCATGGATCCAATTTGCTTGGATGCTTCCCATGCTTTTTTGCGCTTTTCAGGGTCATTTTCGTTTTTTAAAATTTCCCGAATGTCGTTTTCCGAAAGCTTTTTTCCATCGAGCTCTGGCCGGAAATTGGCATAGGATTGACCGAGAGATGCCTCTTTTTGGGCCATTTCTTCCAAAAGATTTTTGGGGACCTGATTTTGTTTGAAAGCCCGGATCAATACATTGAGCTGCCGTTTAGAGAGCGGGTCATGAGGGTCTTTTTCCCAACCAAGCAATTTTTGGTAAACTGCAGAATCGTTGAAGAGAAAGCGCAGTTCGGTATCGAGCTCTGCCTTGAGATCGGCTGCATCCGTTGAGCCGGTCGTTTCTAAAATCCACGAGGCTTTATTGTATTGCGTCGTTTTTCTTGCAACTTGCGGGACAAATTCTTTGAGGAATTCTTCAAATTTCATACAATATCCTTTGTGAAATACCTGCTCATTTTTTTGATCCGCGCCTATCAAGCTGCCATTTCTCCCTTTGTCGGCCATTGCTGCAGGTTTTTCCCCACCTGTTCGGAATATGGGGTCGAAGCAGTGCGCAAACATGGCGCCGCCAAAGGTTCCTGGCTTACATTCAAACGGGTTTGCCGCTGCCATCCTCTGCACCGAGGCGGCTCAGATCCTGTGCCCTAATTGGGTAATTTTAGCGTCATGCCTGGATAAAGGGAATCTTTTTCCAGACCGTTGATTTTGACAATATCGTCCACTTTGACTTTATATTGGCGGGAGATTTTCCAAAGGCTTTCCCCCTCTTTCACTACGTGGTAGCGAACTGCTGCTGCCGATACGGGCTTTGGAGCCGCGGCTACAGCCGGTTCTGGCTTTGGAGCTGCTTTCGGTTCGGGAGCAAACCGGGCGAGCACAGTTTGCGGATCGATCGGGAGCGGAGGCATCTCTCCAGCATAAGAGTAGAGAGTCAAGGCTGCCGCCTGCCAAATCGCATCGCTTCTGGGAGAGCGGAGCAGGTCCAAGCAAAATTTGGTCCCCTCTTCAGTCTGTTTTTTTAGGAGAGAGAGGAGGTCCAGAATCTGCTTGTCGTCCAAACGCTTGAGAGAGAAATCTGAATCAGTATGAAGGAGGATTTGAGCGGCCGCTTGGGAGTGGAGCGTCAAGTAGCTTAACAGAAGATTGCGTCGCTTTTCCTCAGAGAATTCGAGCACTTTTGCTTGCTCGTGGAATAATTTTTCTAATAGATCCCAGCTTCCTTCAGCCGCCAAATTGAGCAGCATTTGGGGCTCTTGAGGAGCATTTGTTTTCTGAAAAAGGACCTGGAGGGCATAGAATTCAGGAGTGAGCAAAAAGGCTTGTTCCAAACTTTCATCCCGAGGCGGTTTTTGAGTTTGCAGGAGAGTGAAAAGACCTTTGGCTGTGAGCGGCCATTTTTCCTGATAGGCAAATCGGATAATGGCTTCGAATTGATCTTCTGTGAGACCTGGAAACATCTCGATTGTCTGATCTTTTGCGATGATGAGATTTCTAACCTGAGCAGGCGGAGCAGAAAGGGCCTTTTCCAAATTAAAATGATGATAAGCGACCAATGCAGCGATTGCCAAATCGCGCTTCGTGTACCCTTGCTCGACTAGATCTCGGTTCGTCAGATAGCTAACCAGCTCTCGGAAAGAGAGGCGGGACATCGTATTGAAAATCTGCGAATTGGTCAACGCGATCTCTTTTTTTCCCATAATAGTTGTTGCAACAGAGGTTTTTTCCACCATCGAGTATGCAAACGCAGCGATTAAGGCTATGTTCAGCGCGCCGCTGAAAATGAGAGCAAGAGACAGCAACTTAAATTTTTTTGTGATCATGAGATAGAAAATACTCTTTTGAAGAAAATTTGAAAAGAGTAAAATGGCATGCTATGAAGCTACCACTTTCTTTGATCAAGTCTTTCATTCAGGTCGATTTACCACCAGAGAAAATCGGGGAAATCCTAACACTTTTAGGCATCGAAGTCGATGCAATCGAGAACGGACACCCCTCTTTTGCAAAAGTTGTGATCGGCGAAGTCCTGTCGGTAAAAAAACACCCCGATGCGAAGAATCTCCAGATCGCTGAAGTAAGCGACGGAAAAGCCACCTACACAGTCGTATGCGGAGCCCCGAATTGCAGAGCGGGCATGAAGACAGCTTTTGCGAAAGTGGGCGCTGTTCTCACCGATGCGGACGGAAAGCAAAGACGCATTGAGCCAACAACAATCCGAGGCGTCGAGTCCTCCGGCATGCTATGTTCTGGTTCTGAACTTAGGCTTTCTGATAACCACGACGGCATTCTCGATTTACCGTACGACATGAAAACAGGCGAAGATGCAGTTCATCTTTTGTGGGATCCTGTTTTTGAAATTTCTCTCACGCCGAATCTCGGCCATTGCATGAGCGCTCTTGGCATTGCTCGAGAACTCTCTGCGTCGTTGAAAATCCCCTACAAAAGGCCAGCAGCTGAAAAATATTCAGTAAGTCCATTCACAGTTACCGTTCAAGATCACGCTCTTTGCCCCCGATATATGTGTCTTTTGATTGAAGACGTATTAGTTGGGCCGAGCCCATATTGGCTGAAGACGCAGCTAGAAGCATGCGGGCAAAAGTCGATCAACAATATCGTCGACGCAACAAATTACATCATGATGAAGCTGGGCCATCCAATGCATGCATTTGATGCCGATAAAATCGAAGGATCGATCCATGTTGGGCCCGCTAAATCTGCATTCGCCTTTTTGGGCCTAGACGGCGTGGAAAGAGAAGCTCCTCCAGGCGCTTTACTCATTTCCGATTCGAAAAAACCGATTGCTCTCGCAGGCGTTATGGGCGGCGCGAATAGCGCTGTCAGCGATGGAACGCAACGCATTTTATTAGAAGCCGCATGTTTCAACCCCATTTCGGTTCGCGTTACCTCTAGAAAAGCTGGAATCCGCACTGAAAGTTCCCAGCGCTTTGAAAAAAGGGTAGATCCTGTTGGAGTTGAGGTGGCTCTTTCAGAAGCAGCCAAGCTGATAGGCGGAAAGATCGTTGGATTCACTGACGTGAAAAAAGAACCATTCCACCCCCGAAGCATCTCCTACCGTCCGCAGCGGATCAATCAGATCTTGGGGACAAAACTCTCGGAAACTGAAATCGAAGAGATTTTCGAAAGATTAGGCATTCAGGCCGAAAATGGCAAAGCCGCAATTCCAACGTATCGAGGAGATCTGAACGAAGAGATCGACCTTGTTGAGGAAGTGGCCCGGGTCTATGGATACAACAACATTGAAAAAGATATCCCCTACTGCTCCACATCCGTAATCCCCAACGACCCGATTTTCCTTTTTGAAAGAGAAATCCGCACGCGGCTGACTCAAGCAGGGCTCACCGAGTTTTTAACTTGCGATTTGATTAGTCCCGCTTTAGGCGAAATCTCTAAGGAAATCGCTCCTTTTGCACAGCTGAAAACAATCTATTCCAAATCTGAGGAATTTTCAGTCTTGCGCACCTCTCTTTTGCCCGGACTGCTCCAGGTTGTAAAAGGGAATTTTGCTCAAAAAAACCAGACAATTGCAGCCTTTGAAATTGGGCGCATTCATTTCCTCCAAGAAACGAAAGTGAATGAAATCCCGATGGCGGCGATTTTATTAACGGGGCATAGAGAACCGCAAAATTGGAGCCGAAAACCCTCAGAAGTAGACTTTTTTGATTTGAAGGGAATCATTGAAAATCTCGTCGCAGCCGATTTTCAGCCTTCCCGCAATATGTCTATGCATCCGAATCGTCAATGCGATATCCACATCGACGATCTAATCATCGGAACATTTGGGGAAGTGCATCCAAGGCTTCTTGAAAAATTCGGCATCGACAAGCGCATTTACTATGCGGAAATCAATCTCATCAATCTTCTGAAAAAGAAAAGAACGCATTTGAAGATGGCGCCCCTGCCGCAATTTCCTGCATCTGAAAGAGATCTAACGCTTCCTCTCCCTCTCAAACTTCCGATCGAGGAGATCTTTGAGGCGATCCACGCGCAAAAATCGACTCTTTTAGAAAAGGCGGAGTTGATCGATCTCTACCATCCTGAAGGGTTAGAGGTGAAAAACGCGACATTCCGTTTTGTCTACCGCGATCCCCTTAAAACAATCTCATCTGAAGAAGCTGATGGGGAGCACGCCAAAATCGTGAAACTTCTCTCTATAAAAGCTTCGATGCCAGAACATAATAAATAGGTATTCCGATCAGCACATTAAATGGAAAAGCTATTCCCAAAGAAAGAGGAAGATAAACACCTTCTTTGGCTTCCGGCAGTGCGATTTTCATAGCTGCAGGTACTGCGATATAGGAAGCACTCGCGCTCAGAATCGCGATCAGTGTGCCAGTACCTACATCTAGGCCAAACAGATAGCTTACGAAAATTCCAAATATTCCTCCTAATAAAGGCGTGTAAAAACCAAAAAGACTCAAAGGCCACGAAAAGCCGCTTAGATCTTTTCTTTGCTTTTCGATCAGCAGCCCCATGTAGAAGAGAAAAAGGCACAAAAGAGGTTTGAAAGAAATCAAAAAATAAGATGGCAGAATATCGAACTTGATTTGATGACATACAACCCCAACAATCATTCCCAAAAGAAGCATCAAGATCGTTTTATTCAATAGAGTTTCAATCCATAGATTTTTTGTTGGCTTACCTTCCGAACAGCTCATCCATTTTGAGATGAATAACCCCGACAATATGGCAGGCACTTCCATGACCGCCAAAAAGGCAACAGTCTGAGGCTGGAAAGGAACATCTAATTTTTCGAGAAAAGCAGTTCCTGTTGCAAAAGTCATA
The DNA here is from genome assembly GCA_019694475.1 of Parachlamydiales bacterium. Taxonomy (GTDB): domain Bacteria; phylum Chlamydiota; class Chlamydiia; order Chlamydiales; family SM23-39; genus REEB52. Next base: position 203,734 of record JAIBBX010000003.1, on the reverse strand, counting down.
ACGCTAACAGAACCAAAACAGGCTGCGATTGCTGCGGCAGTAGCTGAATCAACCCTTGAAAATTTTCGCAAAAGTGCATAAGAAATGAAAGGCTGGATCAAGCACCATAAAACCAAAACCCCCATGACTGAAAATATTTTTCTATCCGAATACTGAATAAAATACATTCCGCCTTTCAGGCCTATTGAAAATAGTAAGACATAGGTTATAAACGAATGAATTGCTGGACGGAACAACCAGTTCAAACGAAAGAAAGAAAATACGACTCCACTTAAAAAAAAGAGAATTGGCAAAGCCATCAAATTACTTAAAAGCATTTTCATCAAATTCATAACAATTTAGTTCCTCAAGGGTTGCAAAATGGGCAGAAATCTGGCTCTGCCTTCTGTTCATAGTTCTCCAACTCTTCTTGGTGTTTGCACTTGCAACATCCATAAATCTCTGATTTTATTAACTCCGTGGGGGCTTCACACATTTTACAAAGAAGGCCCGGCATTTTTTTCACAACACCCCATCCAGGAGTTTTGCAAGAAGGACAAGGAGCGGCAAGACGAACAGCCATCTCATTCGAAAGAGCTTCTATATTTTTCATTCGGGTCGGGTTCATATGTGCACGCATGTCGGTTTCTACCCAAACAAGACCATCCGATGAGAGCTCCAAACACTTTTGGAAAACAGAGCGAAGCTCGCCGGCATCTCGAATTCCTTTGAAGATGAATCGCGAGTCTTGTAGACGATGAGGCCGCAGAACGAGAGCATGAGAAGGAAAAAGAACCTGATCGGCAAACACTGCTAGCTCTTCGAGAGTCGGGATGGATTTCCCTGAGAAATTGGTTTGCGGGAAAGATTTTGACAGCATTAGGTCGAACTCGAGATCGCGATCTATAAAATAAAGAATTTCAAAATCTGCGGGAACAAAAGGGAACGACGGATCTGGCCCAAAACTCCCCTCATTAGCAATACCCAAAACTCCATTTCCAAGATTAAGTCCTCTAATGCACTTTTCTTTTGCGCATGCATAAGGACTCAGCGTTCTTTCGATTTCTCCTGCAAAAGTTCCGAACAAATCTGTATTGATATCAACGGGAACAACTTTGCATCCTAGAAACTTTTCAAAGGCAGGGGCGATGGCCCTTTCCTTTTTATGCATAGAAGAAAGATAACAAACTTTATTTTCATATACGGAACGCATAAAAAATTCTTCACCTTTTTACCTATTGCCAATGATATGAAAACAATCTAAAATAAGTGAAATTCATTATTCTTATAAATCCAATAAGGTTTTCTTATGGACATTTTCTCTCTGGAGTGCTTTATAGCCGTCTCTGAATCTGGCAGCTTTACAAAGGCTGCCGCCCGAGTAAATCGAACGCAATCAGCTATAACTCAACAGATAGGAGCTTTAGAAAAAAAACTTGGCGTCGTTCTGTTCGATAGAGGAAAAAAAGCAACGCTTACAAAAGACGGTGAAATTTTTCTTCTATATGCCCTCCGTATTTACGGGCTTCACCGCGAAATTGTAGATCGTTTTAAACACCCTGAATTGAATGGAGAGGCCAAGATAGGGATTCCCGAAGACTTTGCGAGTCTGTTTCTCGCAGATGTCTTGGTCGATTTTTCTAGGATCCACCCTCTAGTTTTTCTGAGTGTAGAGTGCGATCTTACATTGAATCTGCTAAACCGATTTAAGAGCGGAAAACTCGATCTAGTTGTTCTAAAAATGAACTCGCCAGAAGAGTTCCCGCAGGGCGTTGAAATTTGGAATGAACCGTTAGTTTGGGTAAGAAAAAAGGGAGTTTTCCCTTTAACGTTCAAAAATCGTCCGATTCCTTTAGTGCTTTCCCCGGAACCTTGCGTCTATCGCTCAAAAGCGATTGCCGCTCTAGATGGATCCAGCATACGATGGAGAATGGTTTACACAAGCCCGAGCTATGCAGGAATTATAGCTGCTGTGAAAGCGAATATGGGCATAACCGCTCTCCCTGTAACCATGATTCCAGATGATCTTGAAAAAATTGATGGATCATTCTTGCCTCCACTGCCAGAAATTCATGTGTCGTTGCTGAAAAAACCCACAGAATCAAATACAGCAATAGAGACTTTAAGCCAGTTTTTATTAAAAAAATTAACTCGGCCTTCGTAAAGAGCTCACAGTCATTTATCCGAATTCCAAATTGATGCGATCAAGAGGCTGCAAGCAAACGAACCTATCCTAATAAATTAATCTTGCAAGTTGAGGGGAGTTTGATTTAGCATTTCATCTTAGCGAGGTTTCCATGAAAGTTAAAGTTTCCTTTTTGTTTGCAGCATTGGCATTCACAGCATGCCAAACAAGCAGCTCTATCGATCAAGTAGTTTCTCAAACCTATGTCCATAAATATGGATTCGAAACTTCTGAGAAAGATTGGGAAGCAAGAGAAAAAGACGGCCAAGTCGTTTCAATGCTGAAAACAGGAGTAAAAGTCGCTCAAACCTTTGAAAATGGAAAGCTCCACGGTCCTACCACATACACCTTCCCTCATAGCCCTATCGTTGAAAAACAGCAGCTTTTCGATGAAGGCGTTCTACTCAAAGAACAACTGAATGACGCTGCCGGAATGCCCGTTCGGGAAGAAGTGTACGAATTTGACAATCGCATCATCATCACTCTTTGGGATGACAAAGGCGTTCCTTTGAGCATCGAAGAATATGATGGCGAAACCCTCATGGAAGCTAAATACTATACGCCTGAGCATGAGCTAGAAGCAACTGTTGTCAATGGAAACGGCGAAAGGATCAAAAGAGACCGAACCGGCCTCCTCATTTCGCGCGATGAGCTCAAAAACGGCATGATGTTTTGCCGGACAACTTATCATCCAAATGGGAACGTCCACACCATTTCACACTATGACAATTATCAGCTTCATGGCAAACAGACCAAATTCACTGCTTCCGGTAAACCGCTTATGGAGCTCAATTGGGAACGCAATGTGCTCGAAGGTCCTAAAATCATCTATCGCAATGGCCAAAAAATCGCTGTAGTACCTTATGTAAAAGGGAAAAAGCATGGAACTGAATTGCATTATGACGATTTGGGCTTTCTCACCGCCGAAATCGAATGGCGCAATGACAAAAAGCATGGCAAAACACTCCTTCACTCAGAAGATGCAACCGATACTGAATGGTTCTTCAAAGGACAATCTGTAAACGCCGATAAATTCAAAACGCTTGAAAGCAGAGATAAAATTGTCTCAGAATTCCGCGACCAAGCGATTCAGTAAAGGACCCAAAATAGCGGTCCATGTTGTGATGGAGGGGAATTCGATTGTCTCCTCCACCTTGACTCTTTCTAACCATTTTCAATGTACAGGGGCTCATGGCTTCATTCTTGATTGGCTTGAATCTTATAGCCAGGCCAAAGCAGCTCCAATACCTCTTGTAAGCGGCACTCCCTTTCAAAGAAAGGTATTGGCGGCAATCGCGTCTATCCCTTTCGGCAAAGTGCTGACTTATGTGGAATTAGCCAAAGCCTGCGGCACGCCACGGGGAGCCCGAGCGATTGGAAATGCGTGCGGAAGCAATCCTTTCCCCCTCTTTGTCCCCTGCCATCGCGTGATTCGTTCCAATGGCAGTTTAGGAGGATTTGCAAGCGATATCGAAATCAAAAAAAGGCTCCTTGAATTCGAAAAAGACGCTTTTTAAGAGGGCAATTGCGCTTTGCCTGCATCAAAACCTGGATGCAAAATTGCATACACATTGATCGGCTGGTCTCTGCCAGTCAAAGTCATGGGCCCTAGCTCTTTGTATGGGAACTCATTTCTGATATTTTTGAAAGTCGATTCGGTAACGAGAATGGGAAAATGAGCGTCTTTTGTAATATTTTGCACTCGGGATGCAATGTTGACCGTATCGCCAATTGCAGTAAATTCCATTCTATCTTCTGTGCCGATGCTACCAACAATCGCCTCGCCGGTATGAATTCCGATACCGATATCGAGATCTGGCTTCCCTTCTGATTTCCACTTTTGTCTTAAAAGAGCAAGGTGCTGATACATTTCAATTGCAGCACTAATCGCATTCCGCTCCTGAGCTGGATCATCGATTGGAACCCCGAATTCAGCCATAATTCCATCGCCAATAAATTTATCCAGCATTCCGTTATGTTTGAATATGATTTCAAGCATGACCTTAAAATATTCATTGAGCAGCTTCACGACTTCTTCTGGAGGCATTTGCTCTGCTATATGAGTGAATCCACGAATGTCCGCAAAAAGAACTGTTATTTTTCTCTTTTCCCCCTCGAGTTTAGTAACACCTTTTTCTTTTACAATCCGCTCAAGGACATGCTTGGACACATAATGAGAAAATCCGGCTTTCAACTTTTCTTTTTCTTGCAACTCTCCGCACATCTGATTCAAAGCTTTGGCCAGATCTTCAAACTCATCATCGGTATCGAGAGTGACTCGATATTCAAAATTCGGTTTCGCAATCTCTACTGTAGCATCATCCAGGGTCTCTAGAGCCCTTGCAGCATGGCGGGACAAGAATGTAGCTGCGAACATGGACAGGAATAGAGAAAAGACAAAAGAGCCGATTGCAACAACTAGCAATCGATTCAGCTGCTTATGTACATTTTCTGCCGAAACATCTCCCCCGATGGAGGCTACATATTGGCCTTTGCTGTCGAAAATCGGATAGTAGCCGGTCAACCAAATACCCCATTGATCCTGAGTCAATTGCCCAAAGGAATACGGCTCTTTCAAATGGTCTTTCAATTTGTCTTTTGATGCTCCGGTATTTTCTTGTCCTACAGGAGAAAAATCTTCCTTTTTCTCTTCAGGATCGACTACAAAGATGAATTTTTCAGGATTCGCTGGATCGGGCTTCGTGATATACAAGAATTTGACATAGAGCTCTTTTCTTCGATTTGCATCACGGTGCCTTCTCAATGTATCTGCCAAATCTTTATAGACCTGTGTCGTTTGATCTGCCTCTGTCTTAATCTCTTTTATCTTATCTCCATCGATTCCAATGGCAGCGCCAGCAGCAACAACTATGATTTCACTTTGAAGGCGTGCAAAAATCGCTTTCCTAGACTGAATTATAACGATCGTAAGCGAGCTGACCATTGAAAGAAGAGAAATTGCTAAGAAGAAAAGATAAAGTTTCGTTCTAAACTTCAATCACTTACCTATACATGTAGATCGATATTTCAAAGGTGTTAAATTGGTCGGTATTTCTTCCTGCCACACTAAACCAGCTTCCAAAAACAATCCCTGTATTTTCATCCCACAAATATTCAAGCGCAGGAGCTAAGCTACATTGTTCCAACGAACGATTGCCCGCAGGCTCGACCGTCACCCCCGAAAAGCGGCTCCTATCTTGGTGCTGATATATCATATCCATAGAAAATACCCAGTTTTGTGTAAATGAATATTGCAGGGATAGATCGCTTTGAAACAAATTACCGGGGCGAACTTTGCCATGTGTGCCTGGACCGCCTCCATAAAGACTCAACCCCTTCACATCTACAAGGGTTTGAAATAGATAGGTCGCTGAATAAGTAAAAGCTAAATAGTGTGCTTTCCAAAGGTAGATCTCTTTATATATGACAAAGGCTGCTCCTGGACTCCACGAGCCTGTTCCGCCAAGATCTGTTTCAAGTTTCGCTGGATTCAGCTTTTGGTATTTACCCGTCGGCAGATTCGCGAGAAGATTGAACATGATGGATGGGACTTTCTTGGTTTCTTCTAAAAGCCAGAAACTAAGAGAGATCGGCATGTCTCCAAAGACCCATTTTGCAGCTCCGTCTACGTGGTTATAGTACAGCTGAGGGGTAAAATTGAATTCAACTCTTGGGCAAATACCTATTCGAGTGAATGGTTGGAAAAGAAAAGAACTGAACATGGGAAAAGAATGAAAATGCCAATCCGAATCGTAGCTACCCCGATATTGGTAGTAGATAAAATAAGGCTGAAAAGCTACGTGACCAAGCTCAACGACATCGTCAGAATAGTTGATTAAAGGCCCGGTCGACCAAAATTCAGGCTGCTTTTCTTCTGAGAAAAGAGCCGCACAAATGAGACCAATACAGAACCAGCGCATAACGCTGGTTCTAGCAAAACGTTAGAATATCAACAACTATTCTTTCGTTTCGACTTTCACTTCTGGCGCTGCCGCAGTTTGATTCGGTGCGGTTGCTTCAGTGCTTTCTGTTTTTGGAGCTTCGCAGCATCCGCCGGTTTGCGGCTTTGGCGGTGTCTGCTGCTGCATATCTTTGCGGCGCTGCTGAAAGTTTTGATCTTCCATGTCTGGTTTGTTAGATGTTGGCTGTGCTTGCTGGCAAGAACATGCAAAAGCTGCAAGGCTTGCGATAAAGAGCGCTTTTCTTTTCATTGTTTTCCTCTGGTTAACGGATCAAGACCACGTTGTCACTTCCCCTCTATTTTTATCAAGAAAAAATGGGCGGACAGTTCCTGTCCGCAACCAGATAACTCGCTTGACCAGGATGCCCCCCGCAAGAGGAGGGGACCTGAAGGGCCGGGATTAAAAGCCGAGCGGCCCGTTCAATTATAAGGTTCCTAGGATATCCCAGAAGTGCATACGCCTGAAGCGATCCTTAAAGACTGTCGTTGAAACAAAGGTTCGAATGAGGTATTAAAACTGGATTTTCGCTGATCAAATTCATCCTGATCCGTCAACTGCTGCGCGTGAATGGGGACTGCTGTCAAATACCCCTTTTTGATCAGTCTAATATCGCTCTCTTCGTGCTCATCTTCATGATCAAACCACTTGCCTCCCAACCAATAATACCGTTCTCCTTCAGGATGATGGCATACTTGCGGAGTTTCCCTCCAATAACTTTGACCCTGCTTGGCCATGCGGATTCCCTTGATAGGTCCTTCATGATCAGGGAATGTCACGTTGAGAAATGTCCCTTTGATAAAAGGATTTTGTAGTACGTATTGAACCAGAGGATAAATGAAGGTTTCAGCGCGGATGAAATTGGGTGCAAAAAAATCATCACACGAAAATGCAATTCCAGGAATGCCATGCATACTCGCCTCAATCACTCCGCCTACAGTCCCGCTATAGAGTAGATTTCTCCCTGAATTGGCTCCTCTGTTGATCCCTGAAGCAACTAAATCAGGCGTAGAACTCAGAATCACTCGCAGTGCAAGCCTGACGCAATCAGCTGGAGTTCCGTCAACTGAATAGGCTTTTGTTCCCTCTGCCCAAGGAACTTCTTTGATTTGCAAGGGTCTTTTAGTCGTAATCCCAAGTCCTGAACCCGATTGTTCGTGCGCGGGAGCCACTATTGTAATATCGGCAGTTTCTTTGAGCGCCCTCCAGAGACTATAAAGTCCAGGCGCGCTAATGCTATCGTCATTTGTTAAAAGGATACGGGGTCGAGTAGTCATGAAATCACCTTTGCCAATCTTTCTTTGTACTGGGAAGGTTCTAATAATTTCTGATTCTGAAGAAATTTTACCGCGTTCTTAAATGGCGTCTGACTCATCAAGTTAAAGGCTTTGGCTAATCGTTCGCTCGCTAGTTTCCTAAATTCGACTTCACTTACTACCTCGTTCTTGCTGTAGATTTGTGTGTAAATCCACACATAGATCCAAAGATGAGTCAATGGCTTATAGACCGAAAAACGGGTCATAAATTCAAGCTTGTCCTCAGGATCGTACAAATCGATCATTCTCAAATCATCATCTTGGGTCAGGTTCGCCTCGGCAGAAAGATAGGCGAGATCCCATGCAGGATCGTTATTTGCTGAATGCTCCCAATCGACAAATTGAATCCCCCGTTTGGTTCGTAGCATGTTATATGGGGTTGTGTCATTATGACAGGGAACTTTCGGCGCTTCCAAAACCAATTTGTTTGTGAAAACATCCTTTAGAGAACAGATCGTAAAGAAGAGTTCTTTGTCCATAAAATTGCCCTCCTTTTGCCCTATCTCTTCATAGACACGTAAGAGCCTCTCATAGGGCCTAAGTTCATTTTGGAATTTCAATCCAGATTTATGGAGTTTTTTTAATGATAATACCACCTGTGATAAACTTTCATTTTCCGCTAGGTCTTCCGCCTTAACTACGCCCTCGTGCTCTATGAATTTTGCAACTTGTATATTCCCGTCTGTAAATTCAATCTTACTGCCAACGCCCAACTCATCAGCGATTAGACTGTTCATTTGCTCTGCTTTGCGGTCGATTGCCAAAATAGAATTAGGTCTATTTAAGCGGACTGCATACTGTTCATGCAAAAAATCAAACTTAAATGAGGTGTTTGACCATCCACCAAGTCGTTTTACTATGAGTTCATCGAATGTCTCTTTTGAAAAAAAAGAACACCTTTTCGCCAAATCGATCACAATACTTTCTTCCATATTTACTACCGCACTTTTCTGATAACTGCAAAATGTTAATAAATCCCACTCAGGAACATTTAAATTGTGTTTTTCCACAAATCTAAAAAAATCGTCCGACCCAGTCCTTTGATCGTTGATAAACTGCTTAAACTGTTTACCCAACGTGCTTTCTAGGGTTTCTCCATAGATCAACAATCGATCCTTAGATTTCAATTCATCCAAATCGTGCATGACAATCTTTGAGTAGAGTTCTTGTTTAAATTGATTCAACTCTTGCTGTTTATCTTCTTGTGAATTTCCTATGCCTTCGATAAGGAACCGTTTACACTTCTTTTCACCGAGGATAATTCCTAATTCCCTGATCATGGAAAGGGGCGAATCGGGGGTATGAATAAAACCAAGAAGGGGACACCTGACACCGATTTTTGTTCTGATATGCCATGCTTCTCTTTTTTGACTTTCCGCGCTTCCTTTTAGTTTTGAAAGCCTCTCGCAAGGGTTTTCTCTATCACGTCGTTTATCGCGGAGTAAAAATACAACGGATGGTTTATCACTCAGAATCTTCTCAAAAAGTCTGAATCGATCGAGGGGGAAAAATTTTGATTCATTATACCAAAATTGTTTGACCCCATTTGAGGTAAACTCAAATACATCCCATCCACTAATTTCAAAGCCATATTCATTCAATGTCTTGATCGTTGAGGCAAAACAGCCTCCCACTAGGCCATCAGGCTTAATGATGAGATATGTGTACTCATTGAAAAAGGAGTCGAGATCTTCTACTGATTCTCGAAACGTTTCGAAACTGAATCTAAAGAATGGATCTACCGAGTATTTCTGCCGTATTTCTGGAGTGTATTTTTTGCAGAAATTCTCCATGTGGGTTTCACCAGAAAATAGAACCCTAATGACCGCAATAAAGAGGCAAACTATCTTCTTCACGTTTTTTACTCCCAGATGTGTTCGTCTAGAACAATTCCCTGCAGAGAATTTTGTATGCCCAGTTTAATATAGGGAATGGTGTTCTCTGGAATAGCATTCAAAGGAAACCAGGCAACCTCTGCACATTTTTCTGGCTCCATATTTCGGGCTTTACCTGAATACTTAGAGTGGCGGAAAAAGAAATCCATCGCTACAGTTCCTTCCTTTGAATAGCGATGCAGGATGTAGGTATTCTTGATCCACTCATCGTCAGCAAAGATATCAATTCCCACCTCTTCCTTCACTTCTCGACAAAGTGCTTGATGGATCCTTTCTCCCTTGTCCAATTTGCCCGCAGGAAGGCTATACATGCCATCCATAAAGCCTGTATTGGCCCGTTTTAACATTAGAATTTTTCCTTTCTGAATAAGGATCAGATACACATTGATTTGGCATTTATACATAGCTTACCCCACATTTTGAGATGCGATTGAGTTTTTTAAATCTTTGATCGCCTGATAGTAACTGATATTTTCCTTAAAGAGTCCAGAAGTTCCTGCAACGAACTTTCTAGCTCCCTCGTCATGCAGGATGGGGATCGTTCGTGTACTTACGGCGCCGTCTACTTCTATATAGATCTGCCTGTTATCTAGGATTCTACTCAGCATAGAGACTCGCCCTACCGTTTCAGGAATGAATGACTGGCCCGCAAATCCCGGAGACACTGCCATAACTAGAACAGTATCTATGAGAGATAAGACCTGGTTGGTCAATATGTCGAATTTAACATAGGGACTTAAGACGATTCCCGCTTTGATTCCAAACTGGCGAACCTGCTGCAGCACGGCAGCGCAGTCGTCGCAAGTCTCAGGATGGATGAAAATCCGGTCAATTCCTGTAGCCGCAAGCGAGGCGATATAGCGAGAAGGGTCGCGAATCATCAAGTGAACGTCTATCGGCAAATAGGATGCTTTTCTGATGAACCGGAGATCTCGGATACTCATCGCAAAATTTTGGACAAAATTTCCATCCATAATATCAATGTGAAATCCATCGCATCCCGCTTCTTGCAACTGGTAGATCTCTTCTCCCAGAATGAGCGGGTTACAACACATAAGGGATGCTGAAATGCTAATCATCAATTCCTCGCTGCTTCAAAAATTTGGATTCTTTCCTGATGCCTCATTGATTGGAATGGGACGTCCAACCAATTTAAAATAATCATTTCCGCAAGTTCCAAGCCAATTACTCGCGAGCCCAAGGCAAGAATATTGGTGTCGTTGTGTTCTCTCGATAATTTTGCTGTATAAGGATCGCTGCAAACGACAGCTCGAATGCCCCGGATTTGATTGGCTGCGAGCGACATGCCCACCCCCGTGCCGCAAATGAGAATCCCGCGACTGATCGTCTTGCTTGCAACTGCATCCGCTACTTTAAGTCCATAGATAGGATAATCAGTCCTCTCGTTTGAGAAACATCCGAAATCTACGGCAGGCTTTCCATTCTTTAGAAGAAACTGAATGAGTTTTTCCTTGTATTCGTAACCTACGTGATCAGAACCGATTGCAATCATGTTTCACCACTTTAATTGTTTCATGTAATACGTCGGACGAATCGAAAGAGGAGTGCCAAAGGAAGTGACCCCGGTGTATACGAGGATTGTATCCATCTTCCCTTCGATTCCTCCTTTGATGTCGGTATCTACAGAGTCTCCTATGGCAACGAAAGTCGATGAGAGCGCCGCAAGACTTCGAATAAATTGATACATCGAAAGGTAAGGTTTTCCAAAATAGGTCACCTTCCCTCCCATATCTTCATACAATTTAGCGATTCTGCCAGCGCAGATCCGCGGGTTTCCTTGGAAAAGAGTGAACTGGTCTGGGTTCACACATACCATGGGAACCTCATATCGAAGCGCTGTATCAGCCAAAGTTTGATAGGAGATAATCTGATCCGCTGGATCGTAAGGGCCTGTATTCAACCAAAAGATTCCCCGTTCCATTTTGGGAACTATTTCTAAATCCAGCCCATCAAGTAGAGAAAAATGCTTTCTCTGCCCTGAATAATAACACTTTTTAGGTAGCGTTTGATTCTGCTGGAGCTCCAGGAAAGCTAATTCGCCTGAGCTGGCGATATCTGAATACAAGTCTCTTGATATCCCCCGTCTCTGTAAATCCTCTTCAACCTTTTTCTTGCGGCTGGGTGCATTGGTCGCAATGATCACCTTTTTTTTCTCTGCCATCAGGCCTTGCATGGCTTCTTTTGCATGGGAGAAAGGATTGACTCCATCATGCAATACTCCCCATGCATCAACCACAAGCGCGTCGTAGCGAGAAACAATTTCTGAAAGTCCCTCTATCCCCTTCATTACGCTTTCTCCTCTGGAATCGAATGCATCGCATTTGAGATAAAGGCAAAAATGCGCTCAAGCTCTTTGGCATCGTGCATCTCAGCATAGATGCGCATCCCCCCTTCTGTCGTGGCCAGTCTGACTAAAATCCAGGCTGTATCGTCGATAATGAATTGATAACCGTCAAAATCCAGGATTTCCCGGACTTTGTATCCCAAATCCTCTACCATTCGTATCCCGAACTCCTTCAAATCAAAGTCTGCTTTTGGCGTGGTAGAGACCGTCCATTGTTTGTATTCGCTGTGGCCATACCGAACATGCAAACTCTCCACCATTTGGCTTACGCTTTTTTTGTGTTTCAAACAGATGTGTAAAAGCAATAAAGCGCTGGTCAGCGGGTCTCGATCGATATTCTTGGAGAAAGAGTAACCGGTTTCACCTACGGCTCCACCCGCAATCACTGCCTCTTTGCTCTGCAAATACGGTGAGACATGTTTGAATCCGACAGGTGTTTTGAAGTGCTTTCGCTGAAGTGTTTTGCAAATCCGCTGTGTGATTGAACCAGTCGGGCCAGTCACCGCCATTCCCCCTTTTTCTTGGCGGCTTTGGACAAGCTCCTCAAAAAGCAGTCCCAGAACATCATGTGGCCATACAAAATTCCCTTTTTCATCCAAAACGCACAGCCGATCTCCATCGCCATCAGAGACAAATCCAAAATCGAAATGTTCATTCTGCATCCGAGTTACGATCCGTTTACGAGACTTCGGGTTCATCGGATCGGGGAGCATGCCAGAAAACAGAGGATCCGTTTCGCCTCCTAAAACAGTGAGTTCGCAACCAAGAAAGTGAAAGAAGGCAGAAAATGCATCTGCAGAAACTCCGTGAAGCGCGTCGACGATGACTTTATACTTCCGTTTTCTGATCTCCTCGATCTGATCGGGAGATAAAACCTTTAAGATACGGCTAGCATATCCCTCATAGATCTTTTTTCTCTCTATCGAATGGGCAGAGCCTTTCTGTTGCTTCACTACGATTTCACCGGCCGCTAAGATTTTCTCGATCCGCTCTTCGTCATCACGCGTCGGAGGCATGCCGGGCGAAATCTTTACCTTGATCCCATTCCAATAAAATGCGTTGTGGCTAGCCGTAATCAGAATGGCTCCAATGCAGTTTTCTTGAGTCAGCGCTTGGGAAGTGGCTGGCGTTGATTGCATTCCCCCGTAAGCCACTTGATAGCCCGTCTCTACGAGCGATTTGATGATGGCATCCGCCGCAGCTTTTGACTGCAAGCGCGCATCGTGTGAAATGAGAAGGGTTCCTTCTCCTTTCTTCTCTGTTAAAAACTGAGCAATTCCTTGGGACAGATGAACCGCCGCTGGAATGGAAAATCTTTCTCCAATGATTCCTCTCCAACCATCTGCACCTTTTTTTAGCATGGACATACTTCCTCCAATTTCTGGGCTTGACTGATTTCACAAATGTTCTCAATAATTCGCACGAGCGTACGGCCAGCCTCATCCATTATCTTGATGATCTCTTCGTGGCCCACCTTCCGCTCCGTTACTCCTTGAACATAATTGGAAACGGAACATAAAAGTGCGTACTTAAGTCCCATTTCTCGAGCGAGCACAAGCTCTGCGCCGGCAGTAGATCCGACAACAGGATGAGCCGCATGCTCATATAATCTTCTTAGAGCCCGTCCTTCAGCTGCTGTCTCGAGATGATCAATATTCGAATAAATGTAGGTCCCAGTTTGGATCGCTTTTGCATTCGCACAGACCACTGCTTTTTTCAAGTTGCTACGCAACTCTTCAGAAAATACCGAATTCATCTCTGGATGGGGGTATTTCGCTTTGCTTCCAAACGAATGGACCGGAACTCCTAAACCGTATCCGAGATCATTAGGGATCACAAAGGTATCCGTATTTGCTAGAGGCAAAGAGGGATCTAAGGCTCCAACCGTGTTGAATCCATAAATCTCTTCAACTCCCATCGTAGCTAAGAACCAAATATGAGCCTCATGAGCGTGAGAAAAGATGAGTTCAGCAGGCGATCTTTGAGGTTTTCCCGGGAGAGTTCCGTGCCGAGGTAGAATCACGACCCGTAAATCCTTGAAATATCCAATCTCGTAATACAAGATATCGACCATTCGATGGCCTAAAGAAACTCTCTTATCCTGAAAGATCTCTCTTTCGCTTAAATTCAATGCAGACAAACTTTTCCATAAGCCTGTCCCGACAATGATGGCGATGGTTTTGCAATTTGGTTTTTCTTTCATGTGCTTTCTGCCCATTGAGGTTAGTCATATTCAGACTTTGATTAGTCTAAAACTGAAAATATGCACGCATCCCTGATTTCACACAATCAGTTTTTGATGTTTATCTATCAAATACAGACTTTCCAGCAGACGAAAATCGATAACTGAAAAAATGGATGTTCCCAAAAAATTCGGAGTTGGACTAAGATTTTCTCCTCATCAAATCCACTAAAGGAAAAAAAAATGGCTGTCGTCACTAGATCAGATTTAGATCAACGAATTCTCAGAGAACAACAATTTGCGCATAAAGATACCACTGTTGACGAGCTCTGCGGAGACATGATTAAAACCGTTGGAGACATTAAGCATGTCTCTCAATCGGAATTAGGATTTCATCCCGACTCAGTTCTCTCTGCGGGATACGGGATGGTTTACTCACATCATATGAGCGAACCAGTAGTTCGAGGAAAAAACTTCATTGCCGTTCGTTTAGCCCCCGTTGACAACTACGAATTAACCCATGCCAAGGTAGATTTCGTGTACGTACGCATCAGCGGAAACAAAGTGCATCTTGCCAAACTCGGAAATGAGATGACTTCTGAGGACGTGACTGACTTTTTCAATCTTGCAAAAGGCGAAAAGGTGAAGGGCTGGCAAAAAATTTAAGAGACAGTTAAAAATCCCTATGAATTTGGGAAGCCGTAGGACCTCGGCTTCCCTGATATTTCCCCTGATAAAGAGTGATCTCTCCATCGACATTCCAAAAAGTGACTTGACCAATCAGCATCCCCGCATAAATGCGGATCGGCTGCACACAATGCAATTGCAATGTCCACTGGTTGATCGATCCAATGTCGATTAGATCAGCTGTAATGTGGATAAAAAGGCCAATCCTCCCAATCGAAGACCTCCCTCGAATGATGGGGACATACCAATCGCTGCCCATCACCTCTTCGGTATGCCCGAGGTATAAAATTTCCGGCCGCAAAATATACCCTTCCTCTGGGATCTCAATGATAGAAGTTTCATTTTCTCTCTTCGGATCCAGAATGGTCTCTTTGTAGATTCTTAAGGTTTTTCCCAAGCGAAAATCATATGAATTAGGATTGATCTGACTTGGATAAAAGGGATCTATAATGATTTTCTTCTGAAGGACTTTTTCTTGAATTTTTGTTCCTGTAAGAATCATACACTGCTCGTGACTGAAAAAATCGGTTCTGCCTGCGTCGGACAGCCACGGATTTTGGGATCCGCCCGCATCGCTAAACTTTTTATGTTTACCTGCTTCAGCGCCGGCTACGCCTGACCCGAAATCCGGGAGCCCCCTTCGCATAACTCGATTCTTCCAACTCTCCCGGCATAAGGGGTTGCTTCTTGGTACAATTTGCTGGATCTTGGCTTTGAATCTCTATGGTACTTACCCTTATAAAGGGACTCGCTGTTCCCATCCACCCTCCAAAAACAAACTTGCCCTATCACCATTCTCGGGTAAACGACAAGAGGTTGCACCACTTTCAATTCCAAAGTCCAGGAATGGCAAGTTCCCAACTGTCCTAAATCAGCTGTGATTTGCAAAAACAAGCCTAACCGACCTAATGACGACCTCCCTATCAAAGTGGGCACATACTCGCTGCTCCCAATCTCCTCAAAAGTGCAACCCAGATAAAGTCGTTTTGGATACAAAAGATATCCCTCTTCGGGCATTTCAATTTCTCTTAATTGGTTCTTTTCGACTGGATCGATGATTGGGTCTACAATTTCTAGAAGACTGGCGCTCAATCTATAATTGTAACTATTTGGGTTTACTTGCCCCTTTAGAAAAGGGGAAATATGAATTTTTCCAGAAGAGACCTGCTTTTCAATTTCAGAGCCGGTTAAAATCATACCAAAAATTCTTTCAGAAATTGCATGACCGATTTCTCATAATCTTGGAGGGTTCCATTGTTGGTAATTTGTAGGTCGTACATATTCGGATCAATCCCCTTTTCCGTTTCATGGTTGGAACCGCCAAGAGAAAGGTCACCTCTTTTCTTTCTCCGCTCTACAGTAAGAGAAGGATCTGCAACAATATTGACAACCATAAACCCCATCTCCTTTACGAAGCGAGCATCGATAGGACGCAAATCAGTGCAAAGAATCAGATCTACCTTCTGTTCCATTTCACGCACCGATTGAGCAAAGCGATCGAGCAACACATTAGGATTGATGCTTCTCATATGCTTTCCTAGAAAGTTGAGCAATTGGCCGTCCTGAGCATTCTCACCAATCTCTTTTGAGCACGTCTTATAGACGAAGCTCTGAACCTCATAGAGAGGTTCTGCTAAACGGATCTGTTGATATGAAGAAGATGGAAAATATTTTCGAAGAATTTGAACAAAGGTATCTTTGCCCACCCCGGGGCCGCCGAGCAGAGCGAGCTTAGCTATTTTGACGCAGGGCATGTTTTGTTCCTCATAGAAGAAAGGACTTTTAGACTGACATCATTGGCCTGTTCGCAAAGAGTCGCCTCGTCCATTAGTTTAAACTGGTAATTTTCTACAACAGGAACACCATGTATAATGACTGTATGCGGTTTGATGTCGGGCGCATTGTTAATGAGAACAGAATCAAAATTGCCATAAGGGGTCGGAACAAAAGCAGGTTCCTTCAAAGACCATAAAAGAAGATCGGCTGGCTCGCCCGCTGCAATGATTCCTTTCTGCTTTTTCCCGAGAATTTGATATCCATTCGCAGTGAGCCATTGCCTTAACTTCTCAAGAGTGATTGCCGCTGCATCTTGATGATGGGCATTATGCAGCAACATAGCAAAATATGCTTCATTCAGAATATTATTGGTATTATTGTTACTGCAAGCGTCGCTTCCCAAGCCGATGATTACGCCAGCTTTTTCTAGCTCCCGGATAGGCGCAATTCCAACCCCCGTTTTCGCATTGCTTACTGGGCAGTGAATCACCTTAGCTCCAGCCTTTGCAATCAATTGAATTTCCTCTTCATCGATATTGACCGCATGGATTAAATTCCAATCCTTATTGAGAATTCCCAAATCATGAAGCAACCGAATCGGCGTTTTTTTTCTGGATCGCTTGCACGACTCTACTGAAGAGGCCCCTTCACTGACGTGGATATTTACTTTTGTCTGGTATTTTTGGGCAATATACTGGAGAACGGCAAGCAGACGATTGGAAGCGCTTTCGATGGAAGCAGAACCAATGTGAATATCGATTCGGTCTGTTTTTTCTTTGATGACTTTAGAAAAGTCCTCTTCGATAGAATCGTTTAATGAGGGACCATCTCCATATCCTTCCCATTGATCGTTGTAAAAACAAGTCACAGCTCCCTGCAAACCGAAAGCTTTAAAAGCACGGATAACAGGCAATGGGTTGCTGGCCACAGCATAAACGGCCGTAGCCCCCGACTTGATGGCCTCCATGAGAACAAAGAGAGCTTGCACATACCGATCCTGATCCGTTTTTTTATAATCCCCGTGCATCTGATGCAAAAGCTCTGTAATGCTCAATTCATCTAAGAGACGCCGATCTAGTAACTGATTGGGATGCAAGTGGCTATTGACAAATCCAGTTGTGACATAATACTCAGCCTGCGAAAAATCACTTCCGCAAAATTCCACCTTTTGAATCAGACTCCCCTGGATTGTTACATTGGCTAAACAATAGCCCTGTTCGGGATGGTGGATAGCTACATTGTCTAGCTGCATGATACTTGCTCATTTTGTAAAATAATATTCAAGCAATCGCGGAGCGAACGGAAAAAAAAATACCGATTTTCGCTTGGCAATTGTAAAACGATTTCATAAAATTTTGAAATCATTTTCCCTTTTTGCTGAGAGGTATACCCCCTCTGCTGCGCAATCTCCTCGACAAATAGAACGACAGCATTCAAAACATTCGAATCAAAAGAGGAAGAAGGCTCGCTCGCTGTCGTCTTCTCTTCCCGATCTTCTAAAAGAGTCTCGATCGGCGTCGATAAAGCTTTTGAAATCTTCAACAAGTAGTCCACAGTGAGACTCCTCTGTCCTCGCTCAATACGTCCTACCTTCTGAGAATTTTCCCCAATTTCTTGCGCCAGCTGATCTACCGAAATCCCTCTGGCTCTCCGAAATTTCCGCAGTTTTTCATAAATCTGATGCTCGTCCATTCTCCCACCTTTTTTACCCAAAGAATCGTAAACGTTGATCCTATTCTGATCCATCAGCAAGAATTAGTCAATATTCGACACACCGCATTAAATATAGCATTTTTCAATCGATTTTAGACATCTCGCTGCGCGAGCAAATTTTTATGTGACTATATTCCAGCAACTTGCGCAAAAAAACAACAGATTATTGGAGAGGATTAGACTTTCTGTGATAATTTATTTCTCATGTTGTCTACTGTCGCTCTTGTAATAGGAGTCTCAAAGTATCAGTCCAGTCAGCTTAATCCACTTCCTGCTGCCCAAATAGATGCGATCCATTTTGCGAGGGCGCTTGCCCATTGGGGCGTCACAGATATCACCCTTCTCCTCAACGAGGAAGCGACTCTAAACCGGTTGAACGATTGGTTTGCCTCTCTGAATAATAGAAAGGGAGACTTTAAGCTGGTATTTTATTTCTGCGGACATGGCGAAAGGGAAGCGGGCCCTATCCCCAATTCTTATCTCCAATTTACCGATGGCCCTGAACAGCTTGACATTCTCATCAACCATATTTGCCAATCCAACGCCCATGAGAGTTACATTTTTATCGACGCTTGTTCATTGAGAATTAATTCTCTTTTAAATCCTAAGTTGGGAGAGGAAATCAAAGGGATTAAAATTTCTCATAAAAGTCTCTTTTGTCTTTTATCATCGGGAATCGAAGAATCTTTTGAAACTAATAGGTACGGCTATTTCACTGAATGCTTGTTGAAAATCCTTGCGAGCACCAGAAGCACAGAACCCGATTGCACTCGATTTTTTGGAGACATTTGCAATCTACTCAAAGCGGACGACCTTCCTCTGCCAGAAATGTATAATATTGGAAGTCAAAAAATCTCCTTTTTGTCTCCTTTGCAACCTTTTTTCAACCCCAGCGGTTTGCTCTGCCGATCGGAGATGATTGGGAAAATTGAGGATGCCTTGATTCTCAATCGAGGAAAAATCGGTGTTCTAATTGGGGAAAAAGGGTGCGGAAAATCCACTCTTTGCCATTTTCTCGCAAACAAGCAAAACAAAATATTCTATGTGAAAATACCCCCATTTTCATCCCCCTCCATCAATCTGATCGACGCTCTCCCTCTCTTAAACGATGAATTTTCAGGAAGCTTGATTCTGATGGATCAAGCTGAAAATATTTTTCCGGAACAACTCTATCGATTTGCGGAAGAGATCGCAGATTCTTCCGTGCAGTTTTTACTGATTTCTGATCAATCACTAGAGGAAAAGATGCGCCCTTCATTTCGGGACCATTTGTTTCAAATTGTGATGGATCCATTGTCTCCCGAAGAGGGGCAGCAGCTCATGCACCCCTTCTATCACACCGAAAAAGAAACATCATTGATCCACCTTGCATCCAAGGGAAATCTCTCAAAAATGCAGCAAGTTGCCAATTGTTTAAGACAAAATGAGATTTCAGATAATCATGCGGAAAAAGAGGAGATGATAAAATGCCTCTCTGCCATCTATGGCTGCGGGTGTTATATCGACAAAAAACTTTTTGCCAAAGTTTTTTTTATTTCCCTTTCTTCGCTTTCCCAACTTGAAGAATTAGGTCTGATCTATTGGATCGAAGATGCCTGGGTACCCCACTCCATTTTTGATGAGATCGCAGAAGCTGAACCTATGCGCATCGATAGAGATAAAGTCCTTGAGTATTGGTACCAGCAAATGAAGAGTTCTCCGAAATCGATTCGAGCCGCAGCGAATTTAATCTCCTCTATAAATTGTTTTGAATACGAGAAGAAAGCGGATCCTTATCTAAAACTTGCCTTTAAGATCCTCTCTTCCAAGGGAAAAGAGCATCTCAATCTCCTGATCGAAGGGGCAAAAATCTTCCAATCTCTTCCTAAAATGACCGAAGCTTCAACCTTACTCTCAGAAATTCTGACCGATCTTGAACAATTTGATTTAGCTCGCGTCCTCCGTGAGGCAAAACCATTGAAAAGAAATAAGCTCAAACCCATTTGCATCAGCAGTTTTTGCATAGCCTTGTTGATCCTCTTGCCTTTCCTAACATTTCAAACTACTCCGCCTTGCATTGTGAATGTGAAAAGAACCCACCCCGATTTTGTTGGGAGAGATTCGTATTTAAAACAAATCAAGAACATTTGTTTAAAAGGGAAGGAAGGTCCTCCTGTAGCTGTTCTTTGGGGAGAAGCTGGAATCGGCAAAAGCGAAATTGCCATTGCTTTCGCGAATTTATACGCAAAACACTTCCGACTTATTTGCTGGATCGACAGTGAAACTGAAGAAAGCTATGCAGCGAGTTTCTATGCATTAGCTCAGGCCCTCAAAATTCCCGCAGATCAAGAAAATGACATCGTAAAAAAGGTTCACAAATACCTAGAAGAAGAAAAATCGATTGAACCCTGGCTTTTGATCTTTGATAACGCCTCAGAAAAGACCGAACTTCCCAAAAAAGGAAAAGGGGCCATCATCGCTACGACTCGCAATCGAACTCCATGGCAAACTTGCTCTTGCATTGAAATCGCCCCGTTTCAAGAAAAAGAGGCAATTGCTCTCTTAAGAAAAATTACGAACAGCCCAGAGTCTCTCCAGGTACATTCGCTGGTTGATAAACTCGATTTTTTCCCCTTAACTCTGAATCTGGCCGCCCATTATATCGCTGAAACGCCTGAAATGAATGAAGAGTCCTACATCAGACTTCTGTCACAAAATAACATTGATTTGCTCTCTAACATGCCAGTGGACGACCGATATCCGACCCCCCTCCTTTCTTCATGGAATATCACAGCTGACGAATTGGCAAAAAAGAATCCAGAGACTCTTGATTGGCTCCATTTTTGTTCTTATTTGTATCCATCTGGCATTCCCTCGGCTTGGGTTGAAAAGTGGCTGACCTGCATTCAAAACGAGAGCGATTCATTCAAAGTCAAAATGTTATCGTGCAATATTTTACGCATTTTGGTGAATCAATGTCTGATGCGATTGGATAAAAATACCCACACCTTGTCACTCCACCAACTCAAACAAGATGCGATGCAAAAAAATCGATACTTTCAAAAAGAGAGTGTCGAACAAGCGGCTCAGTTTCTCATCAATTGCTCAGAGAATATTGAGAAAATTTACGAAGGGAAAATCAATATTCCCAAGTGGGTCAATCTGAGGGAGTGGGAGCCTCACGCAGCCTGGTTTTTAAATAAATACAGCTCTGAGTGTTCTAAAGAGAAAATTGCTTGTCTTCAAAACTTATTGGGAAACTGGAAATTTCTAAATGGAAATTACAAGGGAGCCGAAAGTTACCATAAAAAGTCTTTAAAAAACCGAATAGAATTATTTGGTGAGGAACACCCTCAAACCATTATCTCGATGAACAACTTGGCTACGATTCTATGGGAAAATGGCCAGTTTTCGGAATCGAAAGACCTATTTAGCAGGGCCTTAACGGCATCAAAAAAACTTTTTAAAGAAGATCACCTCGACATCATCATTACTTTGAATAACCTAGGGTGGGTCAGTTGGGAAATGGGCCAGTTTCAAGAGGCAAGATCACTCTTGAACCAGTCGCTAACCCTGTTTAAGAAGCTCGATGCGTGCGATCCAGACTTTCTACAAACAGTCAACGACTTCCTCCAATTCCTGGATGATGAAGCGAAATGCGACATCGGATCCGACGTAAAAGAGATTAAAAGGGCTCTCTTTTTAAGACATGCTGGTCTTTGGATTGCAGAAGTGGAAGGGAATCCGGCCAAATCTCTAGGCTATTTTCAAGAGAGCCTTGAACTCTTGAAGCAAATTTTACCAGAGGATGATCCCCGGATTGCAATTGCTTACGGATCGGTTGGAATTAGCCTTAACCGTTCAGAAAGGAGTGAAGAAGGGCGGCAGTATTTGTCCAAAGCTTTGGAGCTGCAAAAAAAGGTATTGGGAGAATCCCATCCAGAAACAGCTAAGAGCTATGCAAATCTTGCCATCAGCCTCTTCAATTTAGGCGAATGTCAGCAAGCATTAGAGTACCATCTGAAAGCCTTAGAAATTCGACAAAAAACTTTAGGAGAGCAGCATCCTGTCACAGCAAAAAGTTATTCTGGGACAGGCAATACTCTGATCGGGATGCAAAAACACAAAGAAGCGCTTTTCTACAATCAAAAAGCCTTAGAAATCAGAAAAAAAACTCTTGGAGAAAATCACTCTGAAACAGCCCAAAGCTACTCTCGACTTGGCATAAATTACGGCAAATTAGGACGGCATAACGAGGCGCTCACGAACAATTTAAAGGCGTTGGGGATTCTGAATAAGATTTTCGATGAAAATCACTATTCAACCCTAAAAGTCCACACGGCATTAGAATCTTGTTACAAAGAACTAGGTCTCGTAGAAGAAGCGCTACATCACGCAAAAAAAATCGAAGAGATTCGGAAGGCATTAGCCAAACCCAGCGCTCCTTATTAAAACAGGCTTGATCTTGGAGCTTGAGCCTATCTTTTATTCCTTAATAAAAGACGGGCTCTTGAAATCTAAGAAATGCATATTCTGCAGAGTTTATACCCAAGAAGGATTTTTGTCAGTGGGGTGAAATAATTGACTCCCGGAATGACGAAAATTTTTCTCCTTATACTTATTTTCCCTTACCTATCAAGTGCCATTGGCTTTCCTATCCTTTGCAGGATCGTATGAGGACCGAGTCCGTGGCACGGTTTTTGCATCTATATTTTATGCCAAACTAAAGGGTGGAACTATGAAAAATAAGGACCTACTAAAAAAGATCGCTAAATTAGAAACAATCAACGATCAATTGGCTGCCGAACTGAATTATTTAGAGCATCTGACTCGAGCGCTTGGCTTTGCAGAAGGACTTAAAACGCTGAAAGCCGCTGCTTTAGAAATGCTTGAAACCGACCATAAAAATGAAGTTAAATCAGAAAACGACTGGGATTCAACTCAATAGAGATATTAAGTCGTTTTCAGTGAAGTTTCCTCCTTCAAAATCGAGGAGTTGATCTGCGGCTTTCATCTTTTCGCTCTTGAGCTTCAGCATCTTCTCCTCGACGGAAGACAGAGTTAAATACCTTTTGGCGATCACTGTGTTCTTCTGTCCAATCCGGTGCGCCCGATCAATCGCTTGCTTTTCAACGGCTTCATTCCACCAAGGATCTACCAGGAAAACATAATCAGCTGCGGTCAAATTGAGCCCCACTCCTCCTGCTTTCAAGCTGAGCAAAAATAAGTTGCAATCAGGATCTTCCTGAAAAGCCTTAACCAATTCACCCCTCTTATCTCCAGTGATCGTCCCATCTAGATAGAGCGCCTTTGGAAACTGCTCGCGGATTAGTTGAAGCATCGAGGTAAATTGGCTAAAAATCAAAATCTTGCGCTTTTCTCCCAAAGCTTCTTCTACATCCTGAATGAGCTGTTCGATTTTGGCTCCCTGGAATGGACTGCCGACAAGTCTTGGATCTGTGGCGATCTGACGGAGCCTTAAAATGGCCTCTAAAATCTCCATCCGGCCCATTCCATCCAGCCGAAGTCCTTTCTTTGCAGTCTCATAAAGCTGTTTTTGGTCCTCGTTCATCTCGATCCATGCAATCTGTTCGATCTTTTCGGGTAAGTCGATCTGAACCTCTTCTTTCTTCCGTCTCAAAATAAACGGACGGACCTGATGCTGAATTCTTTCCGCGTTTTTTTCGATAAGGCCTGGCATTAGAAAGTGGAATTGCGACCAGATTTCATCAAGCCGGTTTTCCATGGGGGTTCCGCTGATGCAAATTTTGAACTTTCCCTTCAGTTTGAAAGCGGCTCTAGCTGTTTGAGTTGAAGCTGTTTTTATCGCATTCGACTCATCGAGAATGATCACCTCATATTCAGTTTGAGAGAAATCCTTAAGCCTTAATTCTGCGTAAGAAATCAACTCCACAACTCTGCCGGGCAAAAACTTTTCGATTTCCAATCTCCAGTTGAAAAGAAGCGATGTTGGGGCAACGATGAGAACCGGCAAATTTGTCCTTAAGAGGGAAAGAAATGCCAGTACCTGGACAGTTTTTCCCAGTCCCATCTCATCTGCCAAAAGGGCCGAAAAGCCCCATTCATATAAAAATGCAAGCCAATCGACCCCCTTTTGCTGATACGGTAGGAGTTTTCCTCGAAACCCAGGACCAACAGATGCCGCTTTCAACGAAGCTCCCTGCTTAAACCCTTGAGCGCACTTCAAAAGGGTTTCATCCCAATTCGCGCCTTCAATTAGATCTGATAAAGCAGCGATCCGATTTTTTTTGAGATAGAGAACCTCTCCTTCCCAAACCCCTTCCATTTGGAGTTTGTGATCGATGAGCGCTCTTAGAGAAGATCTTATGGCAATCCTTCCATTTTCTTCTGTTACCGCAATCTGCTTGGAAACCGGTTTGCCGAGAGGATCGATGATTTGCCATCCCACATCTAAAAGAAGGGTAATCGCCTCTTTCACTTTGTCTTTCGGGCAAAAATACTGCGAATCGCCCACAATTTTCTTAAGAAAGCCTGCCTCAATCAGATCTTTTTCAAAAGCTTCTTCTTCTTTCTTTAGGCGTGGCTTTCCTTCCACCAGTGGAGAGAAATCGTGAAATTCAATCACAGCAACCTGATAATCGATCCAGAGATTGGCAAAGGAGCCGCTCGATTCTTTCAAAACAAGCCGAGGCTGAGCCTGAAGCGGTTTTTCTTCCGGCGCATCCACCTCGCCAATCATCCTTCCCGTTCCGCGCATGAGGCGAAGCGCCTCATCTGCGTATTGCGGCGCCACTTCAATCCGATCAAACGTAAGCGTATCGGGACTGCGCGAAGTTTTAAGATGCAATTTAGTTAAAAAAGCGATGGCTTCTGCGTCGGTTTTGTGAGAAGCCGCTTTGAGCGTATCGAGATAGAGGACGCGCTTACTTCCTTTCGGTTCTATCCGAACAAGAAGAGAGCGCCCTTTCCTCTCAACCCTGTAAGTGAGCATTCTTCCAAGCCATTTTTTCCTGATGGTCCCATTTTCTAAATGGTTTTCCATTCTCTTGGTATGGCCTGATTCGAGGAGCAGCTTCGCATTCTGAGCAGCAACAGCCTTTATGCACTTTCAGACAGTCAGAGCAGCAAAGAAAAAGTTCATTGCAATCCATGTTGGCGCAGTTGTGATAGACATCATTCGATTTGCCGCAGTGCTTGCAAGAGCTAATCGCTTCGCCATCGCCCATTGGAACAGCCAGACGGTCGTCGAAGACGAAAAGTTTCCCTTCCCATTGATCTCCGCCTTCTTTCAGGCCGTAATTGATCACTCCCCCATCGAGCTGATAAACATTTTCAAACCCTTCCTGTTTCATTAGAGCTGAAAAATACTCGCATCGGATCCCGCCAGTGCAATACATCATGACGCGTGTCTTTTGAGGATCTTTTTCTTTCTTCAGTTCTTTTGCGTATTCAGGAAATTGGCGGAATGTTTCCAATTTAGGCAATTCAGCGCCCTTAAAATGGCCGATTTTCCATTCATAATCGTTTCGAACGTCTAAAACGATGGTCTCGGAATCTTGCTCTTCAAGCATTTTTTTCCACTGCTCTGGAGACACATGCTCTCCTACCATAGAAAAATCAACCGGGCAGTCAACGGCAACGAGCTGTTTTCTGTACTTCACGGTCATTTTTGGGAAAGCGTGCTCATGAGACATGTGAACTTTGAAAGGCATTTTTTGAAAACGCTCTTTCATCCACAGCATATATTCGTCGGCATGGTCGGCCCGTCCGCTCGACTGGCCGTTGATTCCCTGCTCGGATATATAGATTCTTCCCTTGAAATCTCTCGTCTCAAAAAATTTCTTATGAAGCGCGATTTCTTCGAGGGGGTTTTCCAACGGTTCAACTGAATAATAGGCTAAAACTTTGTATTCCATAAGACCCTATAATTTAATCTATCTGCCAGAAACTGGCAAGAGAAACGGTTTACCCCCTTTTCGGTTTGCAAAAAATATTCCTCTTCCGCTACACTCTCATGCTTTGAATCGAACATTTTCGGAGAACTAATGGCTCGTTATAGAGGACCTAAGAATCGAATCGCACGCAAATTTGGAGCCAATATTTTTGGCAAGGCGCGCAATCCTATGCTCCACAAGCAGCACCCTCCAGGGATGCACGGAGCGAAACGTAAGAAAAAATCAGACTTCGGCGTTCAGCTCGAAGAGCGGCAAAAACTAAAGGCCGTGTTCGGAATGCTGAGCCAAAAACAGCTGGTCAATGCTTATAGAAAAGCTTTACAAAGAAAAGGGAACACAGCAACTCTGTTCCTGGAGCAGCTCGAGTGCCGTTTGGACAATCTAGTCTACCGCCTCCGCTTTGCATCCTCTATCTTTGGCGCTCAGCAGCTCGTATCCCATGGACACGTTCACGTAGATGGCAAAAAAGTCGACAGACGCTCTTTTGTCGTAAGACCTGGCATGACCATCTCAATCCGTTCTAAATCGCGTCAAATGAAGCCGATCTTGACAGCTCAAGAAAATATTAGTCGCGAAATCCCTGAGTATCTCTCATTGGAAGACGACAAATTCTCGGGCAAATTGCTCGCTTCTCCCCAGTTGGATCAAGTTCCTCTGGCCATCCCAATCAATATTCCTCTCGTTTGCGAATTTATCTCTCACACAACCTAAAAATTTAGCGGGGTCCAAAAACCCCGCTTAGAACCATGCGGTCCTTATGTTCAAAAAATTATTCCTAAGGAAGCGCCTCAAGGCGGACTTTGTTGAAATAGAAGAAGAACATCACGGACTGAAACGGCACTTAGGCTGGTTTCAGCTCATTGTGATCGGAATCGGTGCTATTATCGGAGCAGGGATTTTCGTCATTACGGGCACGGCATCAGCTCAATACGCCGGCCCAGCGATCGTCCTCTCCTTTGTCGTGGCCTCCGTTATCTGCGTATTTGCCGGCCTTTGCTATGCGGAACTCTCATCTCTGATTCCGATAGCCGGCGGATCTTATTCTTACGCCTATATCGCCTTAGGAGAATTGCCCGCTTGGATCATCGGCTGGATGGTGACCGGCCAATACATTTTTTCCGCCTCAACAGTTGCCGCAGGCTGGTCTGGCTATTTTAAGAGCTTTATCAAAGATTATTTTTTCGAAATCCCCGACTGGCTATCGAAGGCTCCTTTCGCATACGAAGTCGGAAGCGGCTGGCATTTGAGTGGCAACCTGTTGGATGTACCTGCCATTTTAATAGTCGGCCTGATCGGCCTTATGATCTCGATTGGCATCAAGGCGGCTGCCCGCTTCAATAATGCCATGGTAGTCATCAAACTTTGCACTGTTGCGTTATTCATTATCATTGGAATTTCCCATGTGAACTCTGCAAACTGGACTCCATTCATTCCTGAAAATACCGGTCATTTCGGCGAATTCGGCCTTTCTGGAATCTTTCGAGCGGCAGGACTTGTTTTCTTTGCCTACATCGGGTTTGACACCGTATCGACCCTTGCTCAAGATGCAAAATCGCCTCAGCGTGACCTTCCGAGAGGAATTCTTGGATCGCTGATCGTCTGCACAATCGCTTACATCATTGTTTCTGCAATTTTAACAGGCGTGGTCAGCTACAAATCGCTCAACGTGCCAGATCCAATTGCTGTTGCACTCGATGCAATCGGCGGCTACAAATGGCTCGCTTCGATTGTAAAAGTAGCAATCCTTGCAGGACTCGCATCTGTTGTACTCGTTCAGCTGTTAGGACAAACCAGAATCTTCATGGCCATCGGCAAAGACGGCCTGCTCCCAAAACAATTTTGCAAGATGAGCGCAAAAACAAGAACCCCGATCACTGGAACCATCATTACAGCCGGCGCAACAATGGTGCTTTCCGGCCTATTCCCTGTAGAAATTTTGGGTCAGCTCGTTTCGATGATGACGCTCTTCATCTTCGCGATTGTCTGCCTAGGAGTTTGGATTCTGCGCCATACCCATCCTGAATTTAAGAGACCTTTCAAAGTGCCTCTTGTTCCTTTGATTCCGTTTCTGGGGATTGCGACTTGCTTAGGGCAAATGCTCTTCTTGCCAGCAATTACCTGGCTTCAGATCATTCTTTGGTTCGCCGTCGGCCTATGCATTTATTTTCTCTACGGATACAAGCACAGCAAGATCCGTCTCGAACACACGGCAGCCAAAGATTAGGACTATTGAAGAACTCCTTTCTCCAAGAAAGGAGTTTCACCCCATCTCGGGCTCCGATCCTTTCCTGTAAATGATCTTCAGCTTGAAGATATAGAAAAAAATGGCAATCACCGCTAAAAAGAAAGCCCCTAAAAGGCCCAAATGAGAAATTTGGAATAGTATGTTACGCGATGTCAGTCGCCAAAGATTTTGAAGGCAGAAGACTGCGATAGATGCAGCCGAACAGCTGAACGATACTTTGCCAAAGAAGATCCAATAAGCTTTGGTAAACACTCCTCTCGACAAAATAAGCGCGTTGATTAAAGCGCTTGCAGTAGTCGCCATCGCAATACTGACAGCTCCCATGTCGAAAATAAATACGAAAATCGCATTGAGTGCAACATTCACAAACACCGAAATCAACGATGCCAAGGTGGGCATCCGGTAATTTTTTTCAGCATAGAATTTCGCTGCGAGAATAAGAACCCAAATAGTTGGGACAAGCCCCAATCCATAAGCCCATAAGCACTGCGTTGTTTCCAAAACATCCGCGCGCGTGAATGCGCCGTGCCCATATATCAAATCGACTCCCGCAGTCCCGAATGCCAAAATGCCGAATGTGCAAATCAGCATGAGCATGGTCCCCTGCTCTAGGCCTGAGTTAAGCAGTTCTTTCCTTTTAGCCGGATTTTGCGCCCTGGAAAGAGGGGGAAGAAGAGCCCCTGATAAAGCAATACCGAAAAGAGCGATCGGCAATTGCTGGATCCGTATTGCATACCAAAGGTAGGTAGGTCCCCGCAAATCAGCAATACGGGCAAAAATTGTATCGAGGGCGCTATTGAATTGAACTGCTCCTACACCGACGATTCCCAAAAAGAGCGGTTTAAGCAGCTTGCGGAAGTCATCCGAAAAGAGCTTGGGCTGCAGCCACTCTTTGAAAGAAAGAAGACGGGCCCCCTCAAATGCCGTAATAAGCCACTGCCCTGCAAAAGCAAGTGTGATTGCAATCGCTAAAAACGTGACATCGGGGTAGATCAAGACAGCAGCAATCCAGATGAAGTTGAAAGCAACTGGCGCAACTGCTGGAATAAAATATTTTTTCCGGCATTGCAAAAGAGAGCTATTCAAACCAAATAAACAGATAAAAAAAAGTCCAGGCACCATCCACATGGTTAGATCTATGACGGAAACCCAATCGGAAGGGACAAAAGCTCTTAGCCCCCACAACCCCCCTTCAAGCAAGACAACGACAGCCAGGAGGATGATGGCCATTGAATAAGCCACATCTCGGAAAAAATGTCCTCCCTCTTTTTCCAGAGCGGCAAAATGGGGGACAAAACCTGCCTGAAGATTCCCCTCGCCTAGAAGGCGTCTAAACAAATTAGCCAGTCGATAGGAAACCATGAAAGCGGCGATTTCCGGCGAGGTTCCAAAGCTGACTGCAAGTGCAATTTCACGAAAAAGGCCGCTGAATCTACTCAGCAGCGTCCCAGCAAAAAAAGATTTCGCAGATTTCAGGACCGAGTGTGCAGTATCCATGCCTTGAAAGAATCCACCGTCTTAGGATAAAATTTCAAGTGTCACGAAAGTTTTTTTGATATGCCTCCATCCAAACGTAAAAATATTTTCCCGATAAGCAAGAAACAGATCGAGATGTTTTGCAAAAAGCATCACATTGCCTTTCTAGCCCTTTTTGGTTCCATTTTGACATCCCATTTCACAGACAAAAGCGATGTTGACATCCTAGTGAAATTTGAAAAAGGAAACGCTCCCAATTTTTTTGATCTGGTTGATATGGAATCCGAGCTGAGTTCCATGGTTGGTCGACAGGTAGATTTAAAAACTCCAAATGATTTAAGCCCATATTTTCGAGATGAAGTATTAGCCAAAGCCAAGATCATCTATGGAAAATAAGGATTTGATTCGTCTTAAGCACATGGTTGATTCTACAAAAGCTATTTTAGCATTCATAAAAGGGAAAAGAAGGTCTCACCTAGATACGGATAGGCTTCTAGCATCAGCTGTCATTCGTGAACTCGAAATTTTAGGCGAAGCGGCAGGAAAAATATCTGAAAAAACACAAGATCTATTCCCACAAATTCCTTGGAAACAACTGATCGGCATGCGAAATCGACTGATCCATGCTTATTTCGATGTAGATCACGACATTGTCTGGAAAACAGTAAAAGAGTACTTACCCTCGTTTCAATCTGAGCTAATACAGATGATTTCTGAACTTGAGAATATATGAATAAAATTTTGATCGGCGCCCACACTTCTGCAGCAGGCGGGGCTCACATGGCCCTCTACCAGGGAAAAGAAATCGGCGCCACCACCATTCAACTATTTACGAGCAATCAAAAGCAATGGGCCGGCAGGACAATCACCTCGGAAGAAATCGTTCTTTGGGAAAAAGCGCTGAGTGAAACCGGCATCACCGATGTGATGAGCCATGATAGTTATTTGATCAATCTAGGCGCGCCCGATTTGGAAATCTTGGCGAAAAGCCGAAAGGCCTTTCAAGGCGAAATCGAACGTTGCCATGCTTTAAAAATCCCTTATTTGAACTTTCATCCCGGCGCTTATACAACAAGCTCTCTTGAACAATGCCTCGAAACCATCGTCCAAAGTCTTTTGGAAGTAGAAGAACTGGTTCAGGAGGGAAAAACCAAACTTTTGCTTGAAACGACTGCGGGCCAAGGCACAAGCGTAGGCCACAAATTTGAGCATTTGGGCTTTATCATCGAACGGGTAAAAGGAAAAATCCCCATCGGGGTTTGCATAGATACTTGCCATATTTTTGTGGCCGGCTATGACATTCGAACAGAACAGGGATGGAGAACAACTCTCAAGGAATTCGATGAAAAAATCGGCCTTAACTATTTGATGGCCTTCCACGTAAATGATTCGGCAAAAGATTTTGCCTCCCGAGTCGACCGTCACGCCGATATCGGGCAAGGGAAAATCGGACTGGAATCATTTCGCTTTCTAATGCAAAATACTGATGTGCCAAAATATTTGGAGACGCCTAATGGTCCTCCTATCTGGAAAAACGAAATCGCCACTTTACGGAAATATGCTGAAGAAAAAAATTAAAGAGCTTCTCAAAGAAAAACCAAACACCCAAGCCGTTGTTCGCGGCTGGGTAAGAACGGTCCGCGATCAAAAATCGTTTGCCTTTATCGAAGTCAACGATGGTTCGACTCTTGGCAACCTCCAAGTCATCGCCGATGCAAATATTCCTCATTATGCAGAGGCTATGTCGAAACTTGCGACAGGCGCTTCAGTCGTCATTTCTGGAGAGCTCGTTGAAAGCCCAGGGAAAAACCAAGCTCTCGAACTGAAAGCCAAAGAGATCCGCGTTTTAGGAACCTGCGATCCGGCCAAATATCCGCTTCAAAAAAAGCGGCACACTTTTGAATTTTTAAGGACGATCGCCCACTTAAGACCGCGCACAAATACGCAAGGTGCAGTTTTGCGCGTACGCAACGCGCTTGCATTCGCCACTCACCTCTTTTTCCAACAAAGAGGCTTTCTCTACATTCAGACGCCGATTATCACCGGCTCTGACTGCGAAGGAGGCGGAGAAATGTTCCGCGTCACCACGCTCGAAAAACCCGATCCAGAGAAAGATTTCTTCGGCAAATCGGCCTATCTTACAGTTTCTGGACAGCTCGAAGGGGAAATCGCCGCATGCGCTCTTTCCGACATCTATACCTTCGGCCCCACATTTAGAGCGGAAAACTCCAACACTTCGCGCCATTTGGCCGAATTCTGGATGATCGAGCCTGAAATGGCCTTTGCCGATCTTAAAGACAACATGGAATGCGCAGAAGCCTATTTGAAATTCTGCGTACGCTACGTTCTTGAACATTGCAAGGAAGATCTCGAATTCTTTGATAAATTCATCGAAAACGGCCTCATTGGACGTTTGCAGCATGTAGCAAACAGCCCATTTGCCCATATCCCCTATACTGAAGCGATCTCGATTTTGAAAAAATCGGGGAAACAGTTTGAATTCCCTGTTGAATGGGGCATTGACCTCCAATCAGAACACGAACGGTATCTCGCTGAAGAGCATTGCAAAAAACCAGTCATTCTCACCGATTACCCAACGGACATCAAATCTTTCTACATGAGAGCAAACACAGATGGAAAGACCGTTGCCGCGATGGATATCCTCGTCCCAAAAATCGGCGAAATCATCGGAGGCTCTCAGCGCGAAGAGAGGCTCGATGTGCTTGAGAAAAAAATCCAAGATTTCGGTTTGAAAAGGGAAGATTACTGGTGGTATTTGGAACTGCGCGAATATGGAAGCGTGCCGCATGCCGGTTTCGGCTTAGGATTCGAGCGCCTTGTTCTCTTTACTACCGGCATGGAAAACATCAGAGATGTGATTCCATTCCCTCGTTATCCAGGACACGCCGAGTTTTAGGATTGCTGCAAACAAGTTTTATTGGTAAGTTCCCTTGTATAAGTTTTTATACAGGGGCATCTTTCAAAAGACAGGAAACGTCTCTTTCCCACCAAACCATTCACCATTGATATAGCATTTATCTTTAAACATGTTTTTTAATATATCATATGAGTTCATTCAAAACTTTACTTTACTAAAAAGATAAAAATTCTATATCATGTTGCCCTCAATAATAACGGAGGATATATGAGTTTAAGTTTTGGAGAAGTTGTCAGCGCGTATCGATATTTACGAAATGAGACTGGCAATGCGGCAGCCGCAAATCGATTCGCTGAATTTTTAGAGTTACTGGGCCAAGCGACAACCCAAGACACGATGAAAATAGCGATTAAAGCTCTTATCAACCTATCAAAATTCCTGCCACTAACTGGAAATACAGAAATCGATTTGCCAACTAACCCCACTGTTCGCCAACTTCGTCAAGAAGGGATTGATCTTGTCAACCAAATCAAACGGATACAGTCGAATGATGATATTTCAACTTTAGTTAAAAAAGTCAAAGAAATTGCTAAAAAGCACTTTTCTGCTCCCGCACAAGCAGAACCAGTCCTAGCGGAAGCCGCTCGGCAACAACAAAACAGACTGGTAGGCGCTAAAACTATCGCAGGGTTTGTGGGACTCTATGAATTAGCATTCAACCGCCCTCATTCCTTAAGATCCGACAACGCCTTAGCAGCCCGTTTAAAAGGAATGATCATTCCATTGATTAGAATCCTCCAATCTTTCCCGCAATCAGGCGCACAAGTAGGTGAAGCAGAAGCCCTAGCGCATTTGGGCACCCTTATGACTCAAATAGTAGCAAATAAAGATCAATTTCTTGCCCTTTGCGAAGCCGATTCCGCTACTGCAAAAATGATCGGTAATTTGGCAAATTTTCAAGGAAATGCTGATGCCTCAAAAGCCTTTTATAGACTTCTCAAAAATGCAGCTATCCAGCATTGCTATGATCTAGGGATTTGCGGATCAACAATGGACACTGTATTGCCAGAACACATCACGCAACTATTTAAAGAGCAATCTGAAGTCGTGGCCAAGCTTTTGCCCGAGCATTTGCAGCCAGATCATGCTGAAACGGGACGGATCGTCGCACAAGGTTTTAAAAAACAAGAAGACCATGGCCAAGGCGCTCTTTTATTTGGCCAATTGGGCTTGAATATGCATCATGAGCAGTTTTTTGGAGAAGGAATCAATTGGGATCCCTCATTCACTCCGATTGACCCTTACAGTGATATAAGCAAAGATTCGATTGAAAGCGATAAAGCTCGAGAAATAGCCACAAAAATCGGCGAAGATATCGCTCACGGATTTTATCAAAACAGACAATTGGCTCAGCATAAATATACAATTACCGGAGATGCCGTAATTGCTGAACCTGTAAACGATCCAAATGCCCAAGCACTCATGACCGTCAATTGCCTCATCCAATATGAATTGCAAAGGCACGTAATTGAACACGGACATTTGTTCGGTCTTGATGCAAATCAAAGGCTTGCGCTTGCACCCGAAAAGGCGAAGAAAGTCATTTTATTCGGAATCAATAACGACGTATTCAGCAAAGACCAAGTTCTCCTTTTGCTGATCACTTATCAATTGATGGGTGATGCAGACATCATGGCGGCAATCAATGAGGCTTTGATTAGAAATGCCCCACCTATTGACGTGTATGAAGAAGAGGCTGCCAATTTGAGAAAAATTGATCTATAATATCCGCTCAAGCCTCTCCATTTTCTACCATGCAAATGGAAGATAACGGGGCAGAAGATCTGCCCCCCTTATGCCAATCATGCGTTGACAATAGCTAAAGCAGTACAATCCGTAGCTACAGCTCTTGTTTTTTGCTCCAGCTGCATAACAAATAAAACCGCGCTTAAAGATCTCATTCATTCAGCTTTGATTCAGGGAAAGCGAAATCGACTGGAACAGATTAAGGGAAGTAGCGCCCATCTGTAAAGTGATCCTTAGGTTGTTTATTTGCTGAAATCGGCAAAACCTTCTGAAAGCTTATTTGCTTGTCGAAATTCTCTTTTCAATTTTTTTATAGAAAGTTAAGCTGGGTCCATGAAGCTATTCGCTTTGATCCCTTTTGCCCTTTTTGCGCTCCCGCAAAACCCTGAAGTCGTTCATGGTTCTGTCCAATTCGATGGGGCAACGAAAAATGAATTGAATATTGCCGCTACAGACCGCTCCATCATTCATTGGGACTCATTTTCCATCGATCCTCAAGAAACGGTAACTTTCACGCAGCCGACCATAGGATCTGCAATTTTAAATCGGGTGATAGGCTCTGAAATCAGCCATCTACTAGGAACGCTAAATGGGAATTCTCGAATCTATTTAATCAATGAAAACGGCGTTCTGATTGGAGCTGACGCTGTCATTGATACGAAAGGCCTTCTAATCTCCTCTTTAAACCTCGAAAATGAAGCTTTTATCCATTCTTCCGAATTTCTTTTCTCGGGCGACAAAATGGGAAGAATTGAAAATTTGGGAAAGATCATCTGCTCCGACGGAGAAGCTTTTCTTTTAGGGTATCAAGTATTCAACCAGGGTGAAATCAACGCCCAA
The DNA here is from genome assembly GCA_019694475.1 of Parachlamydiales bacterium. Lineage (GTDB taxonomy): Bacteria > Chlamydiota > Chlamydiia > Chlamydiales > SM23-39 > REEB52. Next base: position 168,516 of record JAIBBX010000003.1, on the reverse strand, counting down.
AAATCGTTTGCCGCTGCAGGGAAAGAAATCTTATTAAAACCCTCTGGCGACGAGAGAATATTCATTCGAGTGAAAGCCGATGGAATAAGCGGGGATACAGGTCTTGAACAAAACGGGATCGTCCGCTGCTCGCAAATGGAATGGAAAAGCGATGGAACTCTTTATGAAAAAGCGATTCAGCTCAAGGGTGAAGTCGATGCGTTAGGAACTGAACTTGTCGATGGAAAAATCTTCCTGCGAGCGGAAAAGGGAACCGTTTTTGTGGATGGAAACATAAAAGCAAAAAACTTCAATGATGAAGGCGGGAGAATCGAGATCCTCGGAGAAAAAGTCGCTCTTTTAGAGAACGCATTTGTCGATCTATCAGGGAAATTTGGCGGGGGGACTTTATTGATGGGAGGAGATACGCAAGGCGCAAACTCTCAAATTCTCAACGCAGAATTCACATACGTTGATCCCAAAGCCCAAATAACGGTTCAAGCGTTGGAAAAGGGCCCTGGTGGAAAAGCGATTTTTTGGGCCGATCATTCTACCCGGTTCTACGGCAAAGTCGATGCTAGCGCAGGTCCCTTAGGCGGCGACGGCGGATTCATTGAGGTTTCAGGGAAAAAAGGTTTCGATTATCAAGGCTCAGCGCTCAGATCAGCTCCTTTGGGTCAGGCAGGAACTTTGCTTCTCGATCCAGAATCTGATATTACCATTCAGGCAGCAGGAGGGGTAACTGGAGGAGCTTTCTCCGGAGGAATTTTTACCCCAACCGCAGCGGCCTCAACGATCGATCTCGCAAACTTTCTTGCTGAAATAGGCGCAGGGAATGTGACTATTCAAACAACAGGTGCGACCATTCCTCTTCCGGGTGGAAATGGATCCATCACAACAACTGTAGATATCACATATGGCCCTACAGCAAATAGCCTCGTCCTTCAGGCAAACGGGACAGGCACTGCTATTTATATTCATGGCCGCCTTCGTAATGCGGGAGGAGGAACAGGAAATATCACGCTCAATGCTCCGAATGGGAATATCCTGATTGGAGATCCATTGTTCAATCGAGGCCAAGTCCAATCAGACAACGGTACAGTCACGCTTTTCGGAGGAGATATCACTCTCGTGGGCGGAAACGGCGGGGGCGGCAATTCAACGATTGTCCGAGGCGGTTCAGGCGGAACTTTTGTGACAGCAAGAGGAAATCTTGTCATGTCAGCAGCGCCCCTCTCTGCAATAGAAATCGGCGATACTTTTACCACTTCTTTTCCAACTCATGTAACTGTAGGTGGGAATTTAACGGCTACATCCGGTCCAACCATTGCTAGCATCATTCGCTCCACCGGAACTGTCGAGCTCAATGTCGGCGGCTCTGCGAGCTTTTCTGGGACTTCTGTGTTCAGTTCTGGAACCAACGGGGGAACAGGTGTTAGCGCAAATATTGGGAGAAATTTAACCTTGCAAGGGGTAGGCCCTGCATTTTCTACAATTACGACTTCGTCTAACACCTCACTGGATCTGACTGTAAACGTCGGAGGAAATATCACAACAGCAGGCGGTCCTGGAGGTGCGGCAGGCTTTGGCGCTGGCGGCAACCTATTTGTCAAAGCAGGAGGCTCTATGGACTTTCAAGAAAGCTCTCTTGTTACGCTCTCTAATTTGACCAATACCCCTAAAAATGTAACTTTGATTGCCGGAAGAGATATTTCATTCAATTCATATGCTTTTGCAGACATTAATAACTTGACTCCTGGAAATATTACGATTGTCGTTGATAACGATTTTCCGAATCCTCCAGGAATCGGGCCCGGGCGATTTTCCCTCATGGGCTCTGGAATCAATTATAAAGGGCAAGTCCGCATATTCACATCGAGACAAGCACAAAATACAATTGTTGCTGGGTTTCTTGATCTAAATACCTTGGTGCAGACATTTTTTTCTCCAGGTCCCCTATACCAGAATAGCAATCAAGAACAGTGGGGAGTCTATTATCCAAGTAGCTTCTTTGGTGGGCCCGCTTTTACGTTTTTCTATAAGGATTTGCCCGTCATCGTCAACTTCCTAGCCGAGCCGATATTTGTTGCAGGAGCTGAAATGTTCAGAGATTTACATCCATATGATGAATATATAGTTTGGTTCATGAAATTTGCTGAAATCAATCATGTAGATCCAGAAATGTGGGCAAAACAACCCTTTATTTTAAGCCGCAAAACTTTCAAAGATCATAGAATCGATCTGACAGAAAGAGATATTCCATGAATCGAATCATCTTGTTTTTGCTGTTCTTTTTGGGAGTTTTTGCAGACTCTACAATTCACTCAATCGTTTTACTGAAGGATAAAGATGATCCCGTTAGAGATGGCAATTGCGGGATCGTTTTTTCTCAAAATCTCTGCATCCCGGGGTCTCAATCGAACCTTACGAAACAACTTACCCCTTTTATCGGTTGCCCAATTGAAAAAGAAACTCTGTTAGATTTGAAAAAAGCAATCAGCGGCTTCTATCGAAAAAATAACCGACCGATCGTAGCCATACAAATTCCTGAACAAGATATTTCTGATGGGCTTTTAAAAATCATTATCTTAGAAGCTCAGATTGAAAACGTTTCTGTCAAAGGCAATTGCTACTTCAAAGACTGCCTCTTTCTTAAAGGAATGCGAACACAGCCTAATTGTCCTCTCGACTCCAAAACGATTCTGCAAGATGTGATGTGGTTTAACCTCAATCCATTTCGGCGGGTCGATGTAATCTATGACCCGGGGAAAGAGTATGGAAGCACAAACGTCACTCTGTTTGTACAAGATCGGAGGCCCTACCGCTTCTTTACAGGCATTGATAATACAGGAAATGACGTTACGGGGAATAACCGTCTTTTTGCTGGTCTCAATTGGGGTAACGTTTTCGGCTCGGATCAAATCTTAAACTACCAGTACACCGCTTCTTCCAATTTCAGCAGGCTGCAGTCGCACGTCCTCTCTTATATATTTCCCTTGCCCTGGCGCCATCAACTTTTAGTCTACGGAGGCTATTCTTCCATCGACACAACTTTTAGCAATCCGCAATCACCCGATGTTTTATTCAATGAAAAAGGATTTACGCTTCAAGGCAGTTTCCGATATCAAATTCCTTTGCCTGTCCATTATAACTTCTTGCAGGAGTTCTCTTTTGGATACGATTTCAAAAGAACGAATAACGATCTTCTCTTCGGAGAATCTCCAGTCAACCCGAATGAGAAAAATGTAAATTTAGGCCAGTTTATGGCCAGCTACAACATCGGCTATGAATCGGATCCGATCCAAACAACATTTGAAATCGAAGCTTTTTGGTCTCCGGGACAATGGTATTCCGATCAGAAAAACAGTGATTATTCCGCCCTTCGCTTTGACGCGAAAAACTACTATATTTATGGAAGATCTTCCTATACTTTCTCTTGGCATTTTGTAAATCCCTTTCTTTTAGACATTGCCCTTCGAGGTCAGCTCGCTTCAGAAAATCTGCTTCCGAGCGAAACATTCGGAATCGGCGGCTACAATACAGTAAGAGGTTACAAAGAAAGAACGGTGAATGGAGATCAGGCATTCATTTCAAACTTAGAACTTAAGACAAATCCCAAAAGTTTCCTTTGTTATATGTATAAAAAACCTTGGGTCGATCTATTCCAAGCGCTTCTATTTTTCGACTATGGGGTCGCTGTTAAAGCTCATCCTGTAAATTTTGAAAAAAGAAAGGCATTTTTATCGAGCGTTGGACCTGGCATCCGTTTCCAAATTCCTCCATACGTCAATGTAAGGCTCGATTGGGGCATTCAGCTCAATCATATGGACTCTCTTGATAACCTCCATCAAAGACTCCATTTCTCTTGTATCGCGAGCTATTGAATTCTGACGTACTTTTCTGAGAGACCTCGACGAGTTTTAATGCGATATATCCTGCTAAGGCGGATCACATTCTGCCAAATCATCGATTCCGCTTCGCCAAGAAGATGTGTATTTTGATGTTCAGCGATCCACTGATTGATCTGTTCAATATTATACAGCTTTGCGCCCACATTCGGATCGACATTGCGCGGCACGCTGAGATCAAAAATGATATGCCTCTCGTGGCCTTGGCCCTGAATCAAATAGCCATCAGAAGAACCGGCGCAGACAATCACATCAAAATGCCCCCAATGAGACAAAATAGAACGGTCTACAACACGAATCCCCTCTACATCGACATTTCCCGGACTGCGAGTTGCCAATGTGATTTGGGATACTCCCTTATGCAATAAAAATGAAATAAAGCCTCGATTGATCTGTGAATATCCAACAGCTAAAATCTTTTTATTTTGCCATTCAGCAAGCCTCCAGAGCGCTTTATATAATGTAGGAACCCCATTTTGCTGCTGCTGCGAACGCACTTCTTTGCTCACTTTGAGTGCTTTTTGAAACACAAAATGGAGAGATGCGGGTAAATTGCTGGCTGATGAATAAGCAACGCGGACTTGCCTTTGGATCTCGCTTTCTGCAAAAATGGCGCTATCAAGTCCTGCAGCTACACGGCATAAATGAAAAAAACAATCGATTCCAAAAAATGAATAAAATGCCTGCTCAAATGGCACATCGATTTGTTTGCGCAAATAGGAGAGCAAATGGCTATGTCCTTCTGCCAAATCCTCTGAGCTAAAATAGATTTCAGTCCGATTGCATGTAGATAAAAGAACCGTTGGATAGGGAAAAATTGCATTACTGCTTAAATTCGAAACTCCGCGAGCAATCGCTTCTCGCAAAGGCAAATTTGCTGTTTTGTGATTGACTCCGAGGACACCGATCGATAGCATTCCCCCAATCTAGTCTCGGCAAGAAAAAATTTCAATAATCAGTTCAGAATCGAATCCTTTTCGCATCAATGTTCGAAATGCTTTTTCACGAGGCCCCAGCTTGGGAATCATCTCTAAAATCCTCGCCTTTTGCATTTCTCGCGAGATCGTCTTACGCACTTCTCCCTGGCCCAATCGAAGCTTGAATTCAATCGCCCTCGGTCCCCAACCCCGCCTTAGCTCCCGTAAAATGGCGTCCTCATCGCTCAATATCCCCATCCGGCGGCAGTCGGCAACCACCTTACCTGCCACCTCCTCAGAACACCCCTTTTCCATGAGCTTCCGCTGCAAAACCTCGCTATGGTAATTGCGCTTAGATAAAAGCCAAAGAGCCCGTTTCCTGGCCGCTGAATAATCCATATTTCTAGGATACGGCCCGACAAGATATATGTCAAATCACTAACAATCAATAGCTTACGTTATTTGACAAGGAAATATTTTTCTGGTATAATAGAGGGAACCCCGGAGGGAAAATATGATGGACATCGCAGATAAATTACCACCAAGCCTTAGAGATGTATTTAACAATTTCTATCAGTCCGAACAGGATGATATGAAAAAAATGGATGAGGCTGTTAAAAAAGCATCTCAAGACCAAGACAACCCGGATTCTGACTCTTCTCAGCAAACTTCTTGAGGGCAATTTTTATTTTAGATAAAATGGGGCCGATTTATGGATCGGCCCCCTTCATTTACTGACGAGCACGAATTTCTTTTTGTCTCTTCCGAGGAAGAAGGCGTTCGGATCGACAAGCTCCTCTCCTCAAAATTTCCTAACTATTCAAGAACTTATTTCCAGCATCTTTTAGATATTGGCTGCGTCTTGCTCAACGGCGAACCAGTCAAAAAAAGGATCATACCCGAAGAGGGCGATGAAATTGAAATCTGTTTTCAAGCAATCCCAGAAGCTTCCTTAGAACCAGAGCCGATTCCCCTCGAAATTCTCTATGAGGATGAATACATTCTTGCGATCAATAAACCAGCAGGAATGGTTGTCCATCCAGCGCCAGGCCATTGGTCGGGTACTTTTGTCAATGCGCTTTTGGCTCACTGCAAAGAAATTGCTCCTGGATCAGATCCATTACGGCCAGGGATTGTCCATAGACTTGATAAAGATACTACAGGGATCTTGCTTGCGGCCAAAACCTTGCCAGCCCATCAGAAGCTGATCGAACTGTTTTCAACACAAAAAATTGAAAAACTCTATTTAGCTATTTGTCAGGGAAAGCCGACGAATCGAATCATCAATATGCCGATCGGCCGCCACCCGGTCCACCGGAAGGAAATGACCGTGTTGCCTGATGGCAGAGAGGCTGTGACAGAGATCCAGGTAGCTGCTTGCAATGATCGGGCCAATCTTGTTCTCGCAAAACCAAAAACAGGACGCACGCACCAAATCCGCGTTCATCTCAAGCACATTGGATGCCCGATCATCGGCGATCCTTTGTATGGCAAAGCCGATCTACATCCCCGTCCCCTTTTACATGCTTACCGCCTCTCCTTCCAGCATCCGATTAATGGAATGCCGATGCGGCTTATTGCTCCGATTCCAAACGACATGAAAGAATGGCTCCAAAAACTTTGCGGCCCATCTCTTTGCATGCCTCTTAACAATGCCTTGTAAAAATATTCCCGTACGCAGTATATTTTTTTTGAATTCGAACTCCCTATTGGAAAGAGGAACGACCTATGAAAGAATTTGTAGAGTACATTGTCAAAAATCTTGTCGATCACCCCGACCAAGTACGCATCAATGAAATTGGAGGAACTCACACCTTGATCATCGAACTCGGTGTAGAGAAATCAGATATTGGCAAAATCATCGGAAAGAAAGGGAAAACGATCAATGCGATCCGAACCCTGCTTATGTCCGTCGCGAGCCGAAATGGACTTCGCGTTAACCTCGAAATCATCGAGGACCAAAAATAAAAAGGACTCCCTTCTCTGAAGGGAGCATACCCTATGTCAGGCTTAGCTGCCGTTTATCGATACCCTACAAATGTTTTATACCAAAAAGGGGAAGCCGGAACTCCGATAGAATATTATGTAACTTCAGTTTTTGCCTGCGAAAGAGATCAGATCGATCTTTATTGGGAAATCATTCGAGTTTCAGATAAGGCTGTGCAAATTCTTAGAACCGACAGTCCTGGCACTATCCTTCTTTACGCAGACAGACAATTCAAAATCCATTCAAACATATACATCACCGATTCTTGGTCTCACAAAAAGATGCACGAAATCAAAATAGAAGCCCCTAAAAATGGCGATGCTACGATTTAGATCGACAGAACCTTAAATTGAAGACACACTCTTAGGTTGGATTTGCGCTTGAAGGCTGCGATAGTTGGTCTTTCCCGAGCCCATGACGGGCATTTCTTTGATATTGCGCACTTCATGGATCTTGATAAGCCGGCCAAAGCCCGATTGACGTAAAATCTCGTTCGCTTGTTCTTTGTCGATCTGAACTGTGGCAAAAAGAGTCAGCGCCGTAGTTCCATTTGAATCGTAGCAGCAAATGGCCAAATGGGGAATATCGGAAACGATTTTGCCCTGTTTTTTCAATTCTTGAACGATTGCGTCTTCAATTGCACCCAAACTGATCATTTCGCCGCCGATTTTGGCAAAGCGTTTGAGCCTTGCAGTGATCACAATCGAGTCATTCGCCGTAACATGGCCGATATCTCCTGTACGATACCATTGTTTTCCGTCGATTTGCAAAAATGGAGCTTCTATTCCGCCTAGATATCCTTTAAAAACAATCGGACCTGAAATGCAGATCTCTCCTTCGCTTCCAAGGGGTAATTTCTTAGAAGTCTCGGGATCTATGGTCATGGCTTCTATTCCATGGATGAACTGTCCTGCTCCTTCTCTTGGCATATATTTACGCTGCATTGTAACTACAGGCGAGCACTCCGTGACACCATATCCTTGCTTCAGATAGATATTCGGGTAAGACTTTTCAAGAATCTGGTATAGCTCCGGCATCACCTTGTCTCCTCCGATTCCCACCTCTTTCAAAGATTGCAATTGGTTGGACTTTGCTGTCTGTAACAGACGTACAAAGAAAAGAGGAACGGTATTCATCATGCTTATTTTCCACTCTTCGATGCATCGAGAGACTTCCCCGTGATCTGTTGGATCAGGAGAAAAGTAAATCTTCATCCGCAAAAAAAAGAAGTAAAATAAAGAGGAAAATCCATATGAATGGAATACAGGCAAAATAGAAAGGAAGCTATCATTTCTCGTATAACTCGAGGCATGATAAAAATAGGCTCCCTCAGCATCTGAAAGGATATTTTTATGAGAAAGAATGGCTCCTTTCGGAGTAGTTTCAGTTCCGCTAGTGAAAAAAATGACTGCAGTATCTTCCTCCTCAATCGTGTTTAAGCTGAATGTCCGCTCGATCCATGAAGCTGGGCAAAGAGACAGGAGCGCTCCGGTCAATTTCTCTTTTAACGAGATCGATTTTTTCACATCTTCTAAAAATACGATTTTATCAACGAGTCCCCCGAAATCGACATAAGAAAGTCTTTCGAAAAAGCGCCAGGAGCTTAAGATTCTCTTCGTTTCGCTGATTTGGATCATATGCTCTAGGTAGCGAGGCCCCAACGTCCAATTCAGCATCACAGGAATTTTTCCAGCGAGCTGGAGAGCTAGAATTGCGATTATCGCCCCTACAGAAGTAGGTAACATAACCGCAACTTTCTCTTCTGGAAATTTTTGAAACACTTTGGCTAAGACAATCACAGCTCTTAGCATCTGTTTATAAGTCAGTTCCCCTGAAGTTTTATCTGAAATGGCAGAAAGTGATTTCATCCTTTTGCACAATTTCAGGAAAGTTTCTGGGAAATTACGACCTAATTCGAGAGCTGGATCGAGCCGCACTTCCTCTTTCTTCAGTCCTAAATTCTGCGATGGTTCATGTTTTAGCTTCTTCTTTTTCCCTGAGGCCATTTTCAGAGCGCTTTCTACCGTATCGAGCTCGCTCGGATCGATTTCGGGCGTTTCAAAATTCCTCGAAAGATAGACGATCAACTCTGCAATATTGAGAGAATCCATCCCTAAATCGAGCATCAAGTTCATCTGCGGAGCAATTTTCTTCTCGGGGTCTTTTAAGATTTTGCGGATCTCTTGATAAATTTTTTCTCTTGTCTCAATAGAAACAAGGCCCCCTTCTTCTTTCTCCACAATTTTTTCATTGTTCGATGGCATTTGGGGAAGTTCCCGTTTCCACATTGAGAAAGAGACGTATTTGAGAGGCTCCTCCTGATGGACATTTCCTTCATCATCAGGATAGCGGTTATACCAGTCTTCCAAATAGCTATTGAGCGTGCGTCGAGTCGCTTTTTTTGGAAAATCTGCTGGCTCTTCTTCAAATTGGAGCTTTATTTTCCTGCGCGGAGTAAAAAAGAAAAGGTTCTTGACGAGAGCCTTCATTCCCCCGAAAAAACTATTGCCCAAATTCGGGGTTTTACCGTGATTCGACCTTGAAAAACTGCTTCCCCAGAAGCCCGAAATCCTGACCAGTACAGGAGAACACTCAGGAGCTCTTCCCAAAATCGTATGAAGGCCTGAATTTCCTCCTAAAATCTCTTTTCCCTGTCTTTTTAGCTTACCCGATGGATACATGAGCACATTGTCGCCTTGATCCAAAGCCTCGACAACTTTTTGCAAAGCTCTCTCTGCCTGAACAATCTTGAACTGATTGATGGAGGTCTCGAAATCAGGAATCGGGATCGATCTGACAAGCCCAATGCAATATCCTGCAAAAGGGAGTCTTGTGAATAATTCCAGGACAAGAGGACGTATCTTGAATTTCGGCCAGAGGACAATACAGAGGAGCAGCGGGTCCAATAATGCGGTATGATTGGGGAGGAAAAGGAGCTTTTTCTTTCCCTGAATTTTTTCAAGCCCTTCGATATCAAGAGAATATCTTAATGAAAAAATCCCTCGGGCCACCCAAAACAGGAAGGTTAGGATCGAATCTCTCATAAAGCCGGAACATATCGACTTTTGGAATTTAACTCGAGCGTTTTGGCAGATAAGGGCTGATCATAGCCTTTCTTGAATTGAGAGTGCCTGCTTTATAACGCAATACGGCAATCGGCAAATCCTTCTTTCTCTTCACTTTCGGGATTTCGATGAAGCTCTCTTTGAAGATCCGGGCCAGCTCATCGGCATTTGCACCGAGGAACTCGAGCTCGAAGGAATTGTTTTTTACAGCATTCGAATTCTGGAATGCGTTCAAAAATCTCTTCAATTGCTCAATCGCGACTTCTTCATCTGGGATCCAGATCCACATCTCATCTTTGTGCCGATATTTTCCGGTGCTTCCGCGATAGACTTCTTCCGCGCTAACGATGGTGCTGATCATGTGGATGTGGAGATTGAACTCCTCTTTTTCCCGGTAGATTTTTTTGGCCTTCTGGAGCCATGAATGGCGGATTTTATCGATCAGTTTTTCGAAATGGCGGACATTTGAAGCGAATATTTTGGTTTGGCCGACTCTGCAGCAGCCATTTTGTTCTTTTGTGTCGGCAAATAGATTCGATTCCTCGCCTCTCGCACATAAGGTGAGATTTTTCTCCACCTCTTTTTCTCGAAACTGGAACACTTTTCTATAAAGAGAATACATGTCGGCATTCTGCAAAATCCGTTTCGCCACTTTTTTTGGAAAAGCCCGGTCTCTTGGCAGATCGTCGACTTTGATCAAAACTGTTTTTTTTCCCGTCGCCAAACTCTTCAATCGATTCAATAAAGATGCGACGATTTGCACATCAAGCGCACTTACTTTTGTCAGTAAATCGGTATCATCGATGATCCCGTACAAGAAATGGAGATATTCGATGAACTCTCTTTGGGGATGGATGTAATTCGGCTTTTTTCGATTGGAGTCGTTTATCTCAAAAGCTTTTTGCGCGACCATTGTATTGGTCGATTGCGCGTCAGAAACAACTGCCGCAGGAGGGCCGAATGTATTCAACTCGCTCTTATGATGGTCGATGACGCTGATCACATCAAGATATGCTGGGATTCCCATTTCTGCCCGATTGCAAAAATCTCTAAGAGAGACCGTTCCCAAAACAGGTTTTCTTAAATAAGCCGCCTGCACAACTCCCACAGGATACATCTTGTCTCTATCGGGGTACACAACAGTCAGATAGGAGTAGGGTCCCATTTTATTGCGGATCTCTTCGACCTCGGATCTTGTAGTTACAGTATTTGGATGGCGGCCGAATACTTTATATTTCGTCTCCAGAGCAATATCGAGCTTTTCCATCCTTGAGCGGATTTTCACAATCCCTTTGTGGAGAGAGTGGATGATTCCCTCTAGAAATGAGAAAATGCGGGGACGCTCATCAATGAGATTTCCCTTTGCGTCGAAAAGGTCGGCTCCCTTCATTTTTTCCAAAAGCCCATCGATCCCTCCGAAAGAGACGTCGCCAAGTTTGCTCAACACAACTGCCAACTCTTCAAAGTTCGATTTCAACCCTTTTTTCATGCCGAGCACTTTTTGCATAAAATGCTCCACCTGGGCCGCCTGTTTTGTCGAAAATTCTAAAGCGGGCTCGGAAGACTCCAATTTCGTGGACAAAAGTTTTTTAAGAACGTCTTCTACATGGCTGATGCGCAATTGCTCACGCGCGAAAACGGAAATGAGGTTCAAATGGAGCGCATTTTCAAACCATCTCAAACAAGTCGCGAGCGAAATAATGACCTGCCTCACCCCTTCTACATCGCTGATGCGCCAATCTCCCAGAAAAAATCCTTTATCGTCGACCACGACAACGGCATTTTCATCCAAATCATGCTCGATATCGGCAATGGATGTGTTCAAAGACATTTTCTGGAGGCCCTTCTGAGTCATGAGATCGTTGGCGTTGAGGTTCAGAATCGTTCTCATCTTTGGAAGATGGGTAAAGACGGCCTCGCCGAAGAGGTCGCGGAACATCCATTCAATTTCAATCTGGGAAGCTGGAGGGCCTTCAGGAAGATTCCAAATGTGCAAACTATCGCCTACCCGAGCGCCAAATGCATCGACCCAGCCCCAAAAGGAAGCAATCGTTGTATCGAGGTCTGGAGATTTGTGGGCTGTTACGAAATGAGTTCCTTCATAGACCTTTCCCATCCCGATCGGGAAATAGGTCTGATAATCGCCCCTCTCTATTTTTTTCCCGACGATCTTTGCCCTTACCGCCAGGTTTTCTTCAAAAGAAAGACCCGAGTACTGATTGAGCCAAATTTCAAAGCTGGTAAAGGTGTAATGCTGAAGGATTTTTGCATCATCGACCCGTTTGACGAAATTCAAAACAGCGGCGAGTAAAAAGCTGGGCTCTTTTTCATTCTGGATTAATTCTAGAAGAGTGCGGTTGACGAGATCGCTTTTTTTGCGATCGATCTTTTCCTTGGAGCCTTTCAATTTTTTGATGACTCGATCGAGATCATCGAAAAGTTGAACAGTGATGAGGTGTTCACCCAGTAATTTTTCCATGTCCCCAATAAATACGGATTGAGCAGGACTCGAACCTGCGACCGCCCGCTTAGAAGGCGGGTGCTCTATCCACTGAGCTATCAATCCGAAAGATATAAATCTACTCCTTTTTTCCGTATTTGGCAAGAACCTCTTGCCTTTTACCTACCTTTAAGCTACTGTTTCACATTTCTTAAAAAAGGAACTGTATGATCAAAGCGCTCCTCGCTCTTTTTTGTTTGACCTCTCTCATAGCCGAAGAAAAATTCACCACGCATACGCTAAAAATGGGGGAAGAGACCCTCAATTATACAGCAACCGTCTCCACGGGCAAAGTAAGCTACATCTCCTATGTGGTGCAAACGACCGAAAATCGCCCAATCACTTTTATTTTTAATGGAGGGCCTGGATCTTCTTCCATCTGGCTCCATATGGCAGCGTTAGGACCTCGCATTTTTGTGGGCCCGGAAGAGGGCGGATCATTGGTTCCTCCTTATAAAATCGCCGACAACCTCGAAACCATCCTCGATCTCACCGACCTAGTCTTCATCGACCCATCCGCCACTGGTTTCAGCGAAAACGACGAAAGCTGCTTTACAGTACAAAAAGATATCGAGGCAGTCTCGAACCTCATCAGAGATTATCTGACACAAAACGGGCGTTGGAATAGCCCAAAGTATATCGGCGGAGAAAGCTACGGAGCGCTTCGAGCCTCCGGCGTTGCCGAATACTTGGCAGGCCAATATGGCATCTACCTAAATGGAATCCTTCTCATTTCCCCCGCCATTGATTATCAAGTCTTTATTTTCGAAACAGACAATCAGCTGCCCTATCTTCTCTATCTCCCTACTTATGCAACGACCGCTTGGTATCATAAAAAAGCGCATTCCGAATTGACCGTGGAAGAAGTTGCCCAGAAGGCGCGCGATTTCACCTATCGGACCTATGCCCAAGCTCTCCTCTGCCCAAAATGCACAAATATCGAGACACTCTATCCAGAACTTGCTGAAATCACCGGTCTTTCTATCGAAGACATTAAACTCAACCGAGGAAAATTGGCAGATTGGGTCTATTCATCCACTCTTCTTCAAAGCGATCGAAAAATGATCGGCAGATTCGACAGCCGTGCTACCGGCCCCTTGGGGAGATATGTTGATCCCAGCCTTGCCAACATCGAAGGTCCTCTTTCTGCCGTTATGCATGAATATCTGCATAAAGAGCTCGAATTCAGAAATTCTTACACCCTTTTCTCCGAAAAAGCGAATGCGAAATGGAACCACCACGATTATAACGAGTGGGGGTATCCGAATCTCTTGAGCGGTTTGAGACGCGCCTGCGTATCCAACCCATCAATGAAACTCTTTGTCGGCTGCGGGTATTATGACCTAGCGACACCGTTTGCCACTGCGGAATACTGCATCGATCATCTCGACGTTCCGAATGTTTCTGTTCAAATGGAGTATTACGAAGGGGGCCACATGTATTATTCCAACCCGAAAGCCCGTGTTAAATTCAAACAAGACTTAACCCGCTTTTATGTAGGTAAATAATGTTTTTGTTTCTTCTTCTTTTGATCCCATTTCTGCATGCAGAAATCGACGACGTGACGATTACGAATCATACCATTCAACTCGAAACTGGGTCTCTTGATTACTATGCGGTTACAGGCCATTGCCCCATTTTTGGATCTGAGGGGAAAGAGGCAGAAATCTTCTTCATCGCCTATTGCAAATCGACCGAAGAGGAAAACCGGCCGATCACTTTTTGTTTTCCGGGAGGGCCTGGCGGGGCTGGTTCCATTGAAGCGCTCCTCACATTTGGACCACGCCGTCTTCTCACTGCGGATGAAGGAAGGACCATTCACCCTCCCTACAAGATCATCGACAATCAAGAAACTCTTCTTGAATATACCGATTTAGTCTTTGTCGATCCCGTTGGCTGCGGTTTCAGCCGGGTTACAGAAGAGGCTGATCTAGACTATTTTTTCAGCGTTGAGGGAGATCTTCAAACACTTGGCGAATTCATTCACACCTATATCGATCAATCTAGCCGCTGGAATTCTCCCGTTTATCTTTCGGGAGGAAGCTACGGCACGCTTCGCTGCTGCGGCCTTGCCGATAATATTTTGCAATATGGGATCGCGGTAAAAGGAATTATCCTCGATGGCTGCGCGTTTGAGTTTGCAACCATCATTTCGGAGCGGGACAAATCGATTGCCGATTGCCTCTTCATTCCTACATGCGCAGCGACTGCATGGTACCATGGAAGGCTTTGGCCGGAAAAATCTCTCGACGACGTGGTCGAATATGCCCGCAGGTTTGCTTATGACACATATGCTCCCTACATGCTGCAGCCTAACCGTCTGAGCCTTCTTGAAAAATCGATTTTGGAAAAAGAATTGGCAGAGCTGATCGGTCTTCCTTTGGACACTGTGAGACGTTATAACGGAAGGATCAATGAATCGATTTATACGGCAGAGTTTTTTGGCGCCGAACGCAAAACCCTCGGAAGGCTTGATAGCCGCTACGTAGGCGATGTTGCAGCGATCAACCCGAATGAGTCCCACGATCCGAGCTATCTCGACTCATTTGGAGCCAAACCCGCTTTTTGCCATTACTTGCAAAAAGAACTCGACACGCAATTTCCCTATCAAGTCTACGTCAGTTTTTCCCCATTCATCCTTCGGCACTGGAATTTCGGAACATTTGACGCTTTTGGAACACCTAGCTTTTTACAGCGCCTCCGCCATGTCCTCATCCTTAACCCGCAAATGAAAGTATTTGTCGGTTCAGGCTACTATGATTGCCGCACTCCGTTTGCAGCAACAGAGTACTGCTTTGACCACCTCGACTTGCCGCTTTCCTATAGAAAAAATCTCACATTCGAATATTATGAAGCAGGACATGCGTTTATCTTCGATTATTCATCGCTTAAAAAGTGGAAGAAAGACCTGACTAAATTCTATGGCTATTAAAATTGGATTGATCGGACCGGAAGGGCGCATGGGAAAAGCGATCTCAGCCCTGCATCCCGTCATCCCTATTTTCAAACACACGCCTCGCAGCCCGCTCGATTGCGATATTCTAATTGATGTCTCATCTCACAAGGCTCTTTTAGAAAATCTCTCTGCGGGCAAGCCCATTGTGATCGGCACAACAGGCCATCTCAATTTTGCACCCATCCAAGAAGCAGCCAAACATCTGCCGATTTTTTATTCAGCCAACTTTACGCTGGGCGCCGCCATTCTCAATGAAACGGCAAAACTCGTCGCAAAATATTTTGCTGGAGATATCGATCTAATAGAAACCCATCACACGGCCAAAAAAGATGCTCCGAGCGGCACGGCGCTCCACCTCTCAAAAAATCTGCAAAATGCCAAAATCCACTCGCTGCGTTCCGGATCCACCATTGGAGAGCACACAATCATCTTCAATAACGCTGAAGAAAAACTGACCCTATCGCATCAAGTCCATAGCCGGGAAGCCTTTGCGAAAGGAGCCCTCGCAGCCGCCCGCTTCCTCCTTGGCAAACCTCCTGGCCTCTACGGCATGGAACACCTGTTTAAATAAAATTTTATTATTTATTTTTATTTTCAATTTATATATAATTTTTGCATGATACATGCATTTTTAGATTCAATATCTAATATTTATTATAATTCTGCCATTGGAGCTCAGATAGGAACTCGAATCGGAGGGGCTGTTGGAGCCATTGGCTTCAGCGTTTTTGGAGCGATGGAAGCTCCTAAAGATCCGAACATCACATGGAAAGAAGTCTATTTAATGGCGCCTTTCTGTGGAATGGCACTAGGTTCAATGATGGGAGGCATCGCAGGAATGGCTGCTGGGGCCGCGCACGGCATCTATAAGAATTTACGAGATTCTCTTATCTTTTCATTCCTCACTGCGACAATTTAAATAAGTTGGGATAAAAGCGTTCGGACGGGAACGAGAATCGGTTTTTTTTCATCAAAGCAATTTTTATTCACAAAAGGAAGATCGAACGCGACTTGAAACGCATGAGGAGCTCCCGTTTCTTCTTGAAATCGGTATAAAGACGAATTCAATCCTTTTGCTTTTGTCTTTACTTCGACCAGAAACCACGGCTTTTTGTCTTTTACAACAAGAAAATCGACTTCATCCTGATCTTTGGTTCTTAAGTAATGCAAAGAATATTCCCCTAAGCCGAGGTCAGTCCAGAAATGAACCGCCTTTAGCAGGTGGCTTGCTACTAGATTTTCGTAGCGATGCCCTTCGCTTTCGACTAAAGACCAATCCCAAAGATAGATTTTTGGTTCTTTCAGAAGGGATCGAGATATGTTCTTCGACCAGGGCTGAATCACAAAACAATAATAAAACGATTTAAGAACCTCGATCCAACGTCGAATTGTATCGACAGAAACGCCTACTTTTTTGGACAAAGAAAGATAATCCATCGATTGGGCAGCTTGGTTGCGAAGCAAATCTGCCAACAGCTCAAGTTGCGCTAGCTCTTGAATCCTTGTTCCATCTCGAATATCTTCGCGAAATAACTGATCTTTTCGGATCGTTTTCCAGCGCCGTGAAAAATGAGGCGATCTCTGAATAAAGGGCTCTGGAAAGCCTCCATGCTCAAGCAATGCATTCCAATCTTCATCTTGAATAGGCTTTGGCATCCGAATTTCTTCTTCATTCCATTCAGCTGATATAATTTCGGCTACAGATAACGGATGGACGCGATAATAAAAATAACGCCCCATCAGGCTATCTCCCCCCCGTTTATAAACATTCAGCCTTGAACTGCCAGTGACGATGATACGAGCCGCCTTCTCATACAAATCAAAAAAGCCCTTTAGGAAATTTTTCCATTTCCCGAACTTATGAATTTCATCGAAAATCAATACAGGCTTTTCTTCTCTAAGCTCCTTAAGTCCAGCTTGTCTTGCAATCGCCTCAACACCCTCGATGAACAATAGCCGTTCCGCAGGATTGTCCCAGTTGAAATAAAAGTGGGAAGGCCATTCACCCGCGGCCTCAAGACTAAGGGTCGTCTTGCCAGCTTGTCTCGGACCCATTAAAAAAATCATTTGCCGGTATTTCGAAAGATGCTTCCGGAGGACTTCTTGATAAACTCGTCTCATACGACTATTTTACGATATATCGTATTTTAGTCGCGACTATTTTACGATGTATCGTATTTTGGTCGTTCCTAAAGGGCTCTAGACAAAATCTTTGGGAGGGGGTAGCATTATTTCTCTTATGCAAGATGTAGTTGTCCGCAATTTCATTATCGGAGATAAAAGACCTCTTACGGTCATTTGTGGACCTTGCGTGATTGAATCAGAAGAGTTTACCCTCAAAGCGGCCTCTGATCTTCAAGAGATTTTCTCCCATTTTCCATTCCAATTCATCTTCAAAGCCTCCTACGATAAAGCCAACCGTTCATCGATCCATTCTTTTCGCGGACCAGGCATCGATCAAGGCCTAAAAATTCTGACCCGCGTTCAAAAAGAACTAGGCCTTCCTGTCCTCACAGACATCCACTCCCCTGAAGAAGCGGCCCTTGCCGGCGCAGTGTGCGATATGATCCAGATTCCGGCCTTTCTTTGCCGTCAAACGGATCTGATTGCTGCAGCTGCTGGGACCGATGCCGCCGTTAATGTCAAAAAGGGGCAATTTCTTTCTCCTTGGGACATAAAAAATGTGGTGGAAAAGTTTAAAGAGTGCGGCCACAACAGAATCCTGCTAACCGATCGAGGCACCTCGTTTGGCTATCAAAATCTTGTGAGCGATATGCGATCGATTCCGATTATGCAAGGCTTTGGATTTCCGGTCTGTTTTGACGCGACCCATTCTGCGCAGCTTCCGGGCGGGCTTGGAGCCACTACAGGTGGCCAGCGCGAGTTTATTCCGACCCTTACACGAGCAGCGATTGGCGCAGGCGCAAATGCCCTATTTATCGAAGCGCATCCGAATCCGGCGCAAGCCAAATCGGACGCGAGCACCGTGATGCCCTATGACGCTCTAAAAACCCTCCTTTCTCAAGTGGAAAGGCTCTATGAAGCGGTTCAATGTTTGCCCGTATCGTTTTCTTAACTCTCCTTTCTTCGTTTGGAATCTATTGGTTTTTCATTCGGATTCGCCCCGAAGATCCTGAAATCTATCATAAGCTCGTATCGGAGAGCATTGAACTACGCACTCGAAAAGCTCTTGAACATGAACCTGCCATTCAAAAACGGCAGGGCGTCCAAAAAGATATATGGACCCATGATGAGACGCGCCATTTTCAGATCCAAAGCCGCGACTCTGGCCTCATCATCCGCCAAAAAAAGGACAAAATTGAAGCAAGCGAACATCTCAAAGAGATCCAATGCATTACTCCGAACGAAATAACGCTCACAGCAGACGAAGGCATCTATGCCTATCCAACGAATCAATTTGTCGCGGAGAATAATTGCCAGCTCACCCAGAAAGCAAATCGGATCGATGGAACCCGCATCCATCTCGATCTTGAAGAAGAGACGCTCCAATTAGAAAATCCGAACGGCCACATTGCATCTGGAACGCTCGATTTTACAGCAAAGTCGCTCATTTGGGATAAAGATTCAAATCTCCTCCACCTCATCGACGATGTACGAATTACTCAAACCGACGATCTTGTATTCCTCGCAAAAAAAGGAATCGTGCATCTCAAAGAATATAAACCTGTCCTTGTTGTGCTTGAAGGCAGTGTGCGGCTTATTTCTTCTCGATTCCAAGACAAAGAAAGCTATGCAATGGCCGATACTCTAACATACAATCCGATTGAAAAAACATTCCTTTTTGGAGCTGACAGAAGAGTCCTGTTCTGGCAAGATGGACTTACGCTCAGCGCATCGGAAGTGCTCATCCGCCAAGACCAGACAATCGAAGGGCACGGAAACGTCCATTTCACTTTCGATCTAGAAGAGCAAAACCGGATCGATGAATTTTTTAAGCAGTATCTATGAACCTTCTTGAAGTCAAAAATCTGGTCAAGCGCTACAACGGCAAACCTGTCGTCAACGGGCTTTCCTTCAATGTCCAGCCAGGCGAGATCGTCGGTCTCCTTGGGCCCAACGGCGCTGGCAAAACGACCGCTTTCTACATGACGATCGGCCTCATCAATCCGGATGAAGGCGAAGTCCACTTCAAAGGCCAAGACATCACTTCATTCCCGATTCATAAACGGGCTAAACTCGGCTTCGGCTATCTTGCCCAAGAACCTTCGATCTTCCGTTCCTTAAGCGTCGAAGATAATATTCTCTGCATCCTAGAAACGCTTCCCATTTCCAACCGGAAAGAACAGCTCGATGCCCTTCTCCACGAACTCCACCTCGAACATCTTCGCAAGAAAATTGCCTCCAGCCTTTCTGGCGGAGAGAGGCGCCGTCTAGAAATCACCCGCGCCCTCGTCACCCAGCCCTCACTCCTTCTCCTGGACGAGCCTTTTGCCAACATCGATCCGCTTGCAGTTGCAGATGTGAAACACCTCATCCATCTTCTCAAAGAAAAAGGGATTAGCGTCCTCATCACCGATCATAATGCCCGCGAGATTTTTTCGATCGTCGACCGCTCCTATCTCATCCAAGAGGGAAAAGTGCTCCTTTCCGGATCAACGGAGGCTCTCGTCAATAATCCGCAAGCGCGCAAAACCTATCTCGGCGAAGATTTTCGTTTGTGAAAAAAAGGTAAGAAAATGATGAGTTATGATCACATCTTATTAATTATCGGAGTCCTTCTCACAGTATTTGCGGCGAGCTTCTATATCCGAGATACCCTCACAGGAAAAACAACTCCCAACCGAGTTTCCTGGTTCCTTTGGGCTCTACTGCCGATGATTGCTGTCGCTGCAGCAATCAAAGCGGGTGCGGATCTATGGGCAGTCGTCCGAATTTTTCTGTCCGCCATTCTTCCTCTCATTATATTTTTCGCCTCTTTTTTTAACCCAAAAGGGTATTGGCATCTGACCAGATTCGATTGGATTTGCGGAACGTGTGCAATATTAGCGATTGGAGTTTGGATTTTTTTAAAGTCGCCAAAACTATCCATTCTCTTTGCTATTCTTGGAGACAGCCTTGCGGCTCTTCCCACCATTTACAAAGCCTGGAAATTTCCAAACACAGAAACGGGCTTTACTTACCTTTTGGGATTGTTTGGCGTTCTTTTAGTATTCCCCTCCATCCCTAACTGGAACATTGAAAATTCAGCCTTTTCCATTTATCTCCTGGTGGCCAACCTCACTCTGGTTGTTGCCATATATCGAAAAAGATTCATCCAACGATCTTAGTCGACCGCTCGTGATAATGGCAGAGAAAGCAAAGGCGAGCTCGCGCATAATTCCAGATCATCGATTGCTTTCAGCACCGCGCCTATCTCTAAAGTCGCCAGGCAATCGCTCATCTTGCTGCCTCCGCAGCCATCCATGTAGCAAGGCCGGCAGCTCAAATTCTGCGCCACCACCCTAGCCTCTGGATTGCGCCAAGGCCCCCAGGTCACATCCGATGTGGGACCGAAGAGCGCCACAACCCGTTTTTTCAAAGCATTCGCCATATGGAATGGCACGCTATCGACGCAGACTAGAAGCTCTGATTGATCGATCAATGCGCTCAATTCCTGCAATGTGATTTTGCCGCTCAAATTGACGACATCGAGACCATTTGTAATCTCTGCAACCATTTCCTGTTCGACCCGATCGGGCCCTGAGGTGAACACAACCCGTTTTCCTCTGCGAATGAGCTCTTCGGTCAATTTGCTCATCTTGTCCACTGGCCAGCATTTGAAACGCCATCTCGATGTGGGGTGTATCAAAACGAAAGAACCCTCGACCCATTCTCTAGCCTTAATTCTAGCCTCTTCTTTGACCTCCAAAAATAGCTCGCGTTCTTCCAAAGGAGGGAAAATTCCAATGCGTCTGAGTGCATCTAGATTTCTTTCGACCGTGTGTCTTAAACCTGGGCAATGCTTGACGACGTGGGTATAAAGATCTTTTTGCCATTTCCCTTTCGGTTCAAAGCCGACCCTCACTCTAGCCTTTGAAATTTTTGCGGCCAGGGCGCCCCTATCGCCCTCTGTGAGGTTGATAACGAGGTCATAGCCTCCCCGTCTAATCCCTCTCCAAACGGCCCATTCTTTCATTAGCCGGCCCCATACCCCTAGCTTTTTCCATCCCCTGTCGTAGCCGATGAGCCTATCGACCCCAGGATGCCCTTGCAGCATGGGGAAGGCCTCTGAGTAGACATAGGCGTGGACTTCAGCATTAGGGAACCTCCGTTTTAAGGCCTTAAAAACGGGCCCTGTGAGCAGTACATCTCCCAATTGCCGCAGCTTGATGACAAGAATTTTTTTAACACCGTTTAGGTCTGGATAATCGCCATAAGTCATGAAATTTCTCTCCTGAAAACCCCAAATTTTAAATTTTTTCGACTTTTTCCAATAGAACTTCGTGAGATTTATTACCGTCTGGTTTACAATGTCACTACAATAAAATACCTGAATGGAGATTCTAAATGGCCCAAATGAGCACACAAACCTTAGAGCAAACCTTATCTATCATTAAGCCTGATGCAGTTGGACAAAACATGATCGGGAACATCATTGAATATTTTGAAAGAGAAGGTTTAAGCGTGACCGCAGCGAAAATGCTCCACCTTTCTGACGCGCAAGCGAAACAATTTTACGCGATTCACAAAGACCGTCCTTTCTTCCAAGAACTCGTTGAGTTTATGACATCAGGTCCTGTACTTGTGATGGTTCTCGAGGGAGAAAATGCAGTTGCCCGCAATCGCCAAATCATGGGTGCTACCGATCCTTCAAAAGCATCTCCAGGCACAATCCGCGCTGATTTTGCAACTTCGATTGATCGCAACGCCGTTCATGGTTCAGACAGTCTCGAGAATGCAAAGAATGAAATTTCTTTCTTCTTCAAACCGAATGAAATCTTCCCAAGGAAATAACGATGCTCAAGTTTCTCCTTTTAGCAGCCGCAGCACTTTCTGCGGAGCAGACTCTTTCGATCATCAAGCCTGATGCTGTCAATCAAGCAGAAGAAATTGATGCTTACTTAGAAAACGCAGGACTTCGCGTCATTGCAGCGAAAACCGTCCATTTGACACCTGAGCAAGCCAAAGAATTTTACGCCGTCCACAAAGACCGTCCATTCTACAATGATTTAGTGGCCTACATGACATCGGGCCCGGTTATTGTGCAAGTTCTTGAAGGGGAAGATGCGGTAGCCGCAAATCGCAAAGCGATGGGCTCCACTGATCCAGCCAAAGCATCGCCTGGCACCATCCGAGCTGATTTTGGAACGGACGTCCAGCATAACGCTGTGCACGGATCTGACAGTCTTGAGAACGCAAAAAAAGAAATTGATTTCTTCTTCCAACCAGAGGAAATTTCTTGCAAGACATCATCTTAAAATACCGTCAATTCGTCAAAGACCGCGATTGGGAGCAGTTTCATGCACCCAAGAATCTGGCAGCAGCTCTGAGCGTCGAAGCATCAGAGCTTCTTGAGATCTTCATGTGGCTGACTGAAGCCCAATCGCTCAATCCATCTCCCGAAAGACGCCAGCATATCCGCGAAGAGATGGCTGATGTATTTCTCTATCTCATCCGTATGGCCGATGTCCTGAACATCGATCTTCTAGAAGCAACGCGGGAAAAATTCGTCAAAGTGGAACAAAAGTATCCTCTAGATAAGTCCCTTGATCTAACCAAGAAAATCAGATCTGAGTAGCCTATTTTTTACACAGAGCAGTGCAGGTGATTTCGACCAAAGCGCCCATCGGCAATTTGGCTACCTGGAAAGCATGTCTTGCCGGTTTATGTGCGCCAGGAAAGTGTTGTGCATACACTCCATTCATTGCCTGAAAATGGTCTAAATTGGCCAAAAACACTTCCATTCGCACAACATCGTCAAAACCAACTCCGGCCGCCTTCAACACCTCGCTGATATTGGCAAACACCTGTTTGGTCTGCCCTTCAATATCGCTTGCAACGATCTTCCCAGCCTTAGGATCTATAGGCAGCATGCCAGATAAAAAGATAAAAGGGGGCGCCATGACAGCCTGTGAATAGGGGCCGATGGCCTTTGGAGCGTGATCTGAATGGATGATTTTCATTTTCTACCTTCTGTCAGTTGGCATAGTCTGGATAAGAGCATATTGCCTCCGCTGGCAATACAAACAACGGGTTTATTGTGATCCAAATGTCCTTTATAGTGCAAGGCAGCGGCTAGCCCCAGCGCTCCTGATGTTTCTACAAGCAAGTGGGCCTTATCGAGCGTCATCTGAGTCGCATCTAAAATCTGATCTTCTGTCACCGTGACGATATCATCTACGTACTTCATCACTACTTCATAAGGCATTTCGCCTAAAATCTGGATCTTGATCGCATCTGCCACGCTCTTGCTAGGGCCCGGCAAACCAATCCGTTTTTTCGCCTGAAAAGATTGATAGGCATCGTTTTCCAATTCTGGTTCTACGCCGATGACCTTGACTTCGGGCTGTATTTTTTTCACCGCCATGGCGATCCCTGATATCATCCCTCCGCCTCCGATCGGCACGAAAATCGCCGCCGGCGTCATCTTCTCCAAGATTTCGATCCCGATCGTTCCTTGTCCTGTGATTGTATTGGGGTGATCGCATGGATGAACCAACGAATAGCCGTGTTCTTTAGCCAGACTTTCAGCCATGGCCTGCCTTGCCTTCGATGTTGGCTCGGCCATTACAACATTAGCGCCAAATTCCCTCGTTGCATCGACTTTATTTTTAGGCACATCTTCCGACATGACGATCGTGGCCTTGCATCCCATCAAATGAGCAGCCAACGCCACGGCTTGCGCATGATTGCCTGTGGAATAAGCGACCACGCCCCGTTTTCTCTCTTCATCGCTCAATTGAGAAATTGAATACGTAGCGCCCCGAATCTTAAAAGAGCCGCTGGGCTGTAGATTTTCTGCTTTTAGAAAGATGTCATTGCCGCTATCGGTCTTAATGAAGTGGAGGGGTCTCAAGGGGGTACGCAGATGCTTTTTTCTGATCAACTTGGCAGCTTCTTGGAACGTTTCTACGGATATGTCTAGGACCATATCCTCTATCTATAACACACACCCTTTTTTGGAAAGCCCGCATATGATTTAACGTAATAGGCTAATCTACAGTTACTTAATAGTAAAATATAGAAATAGACAATATGTATTGCAATATGGTAAAATAAAGAAAAACGAGGATTTTAGATGAGCCTTGAAAAGCGAAAGCCATCTCCCAAAAAAATACATGTTACTTTTTCAATTCCTGAAGAAGTCAACACATTGTTGCACTCTACGGTAGAAAAAAGAGGGCTTAGTGAATTTGTAACCAAAGCCTTGCAAAAAGCCTTAGCGGAAGAGAGAGATTCCTTAAAGAAAGCCTATGCAGCAGCCAATCAAGACCCAGACAGAAATGAATTGTTAAAAGATTGGTCAGATTTAGACAAAGAGGGCTGGGATGAATAGCTACCCAAAGAGAGGCGAAGTACATTGGGTCAATTTAGATCCCACCATAGGTAGTGAAATCAATAAACGCCGACCTTGTGTAATTGTATCGAATGATGCAGGAAATGAGATCAGCCATCGTATTATCGTAGCCCCTGTAACTTCTACCGTGAAACATGTATATCCCTTTGAAGTTAAAGTTGAAATCCAGAATAGGGAAGGCAAAGTTCTGCTTGATCAAATTCGTTCTATTGACAAACAGCGTTTATGTGGACGTATTACCACCTTAAACAAAGCGATTATGCATCAAATCGATCGATCATTAAAAATTGCTCTTGGATTGACTTAGCCATCCCACTTCAGAATAGAGCCGCCCTTCTAAAATCCACTTCAAAGCCCACACATTGTAATCAACTCCATTTTCAGGCAGCTGGTCTAAAGGGAAAAATTTCAATTCTCCGCACTTATGGGGTTCCATATTTTTGATTTCTCCTTCCCAATTCCAGCATTCGAAAAACACATCGACGTTCAGTCTGTTGGTCTTTCTGTGCATGATATGAACACATTTCAATTCGCCGACCTCGATCCCGATCTCTTCCTTAGCTTCTCTCACCATCCCCGCACTTGCCGCTTCGCCATCTTCCACATGTCCGGCTACCAGACTCCATAAGCCATCGCAGTAGCCGGTATTTTGCCTCAACCCTAACAACACCTCATCCCTCCGCCTCAACACCAGATAGGCATTGACGCTGGCGCCCCGCCGTTCAGACTTTAGCATATTTGATTCTCAGGTTGATCTTCCGCATCTTCCAATTCAAAACAAATAAACCAATCCCCAAAGCAAAACTCATAACGGTCAACACCCAATAACCAGGGAAATAATTTACATAAGGAACGATTCCCCAGAGATATATGATGGCGCTGCTCACCAACGATAGTGGAGAGAGAATCAAGAAGAACATCAAAAATTTTGTTCCGAACTTCTTATATGCGCAGTGATAAAACAGGTAATTGACAGCCAGCATCCCAGCGCACGAGATCAATAAAAAAATGTTTTTTCTCATCGGGATCTCATCGCTTAACTTTAAGTCGAATTGATAAACGATTATTTGATGAACAATAGTCATCACGGTCATTAATAAGAAGACGACCAGCCATTGTTTCCTAACTTTAAGATCTTCAACATTCAGCATAAAGTACCTGTTGCTCCGTGGTTTTCACTTGATTCCTGCACAATTTGCAGATAAACATTATAAAAGGGACTGAAGAGTTTTTGTCTATTCCTGAGCAGCTTTTTCATTGCATCGGACTGATAAAAAGAGACTAGGCGTTTAATTTCTCTATAAAAGCTCATCAACAACAGAATTTCATCCCCAGTAAATAATTCATCGAAAGGGGCCTGCAATCTTTCCATCTCTTCTCGGAATAACCTATCAATCGATTCTTTTGCTTCTTGACCGTATGCATATTCAACGAACATCGACAGGCTAGGTTCTAAAAATTCTCCTTGTTTGCAAATGAGCCGTATCAGTTCTGCGATTTCTTTTTTCTTGCACATAGCATCCCCTCCGAATTTGAAGAGGAACATAACATGAACCGGTTGATTTCTTTCTAGGGTACAAAATACCCAATTTGAACGGATCTTGCGATCCGTTCAAAATCCCTCAGACTGGATTTGTAGCGCAAGCGGTGACGCAAGCTGCGACACAAGCGGGAGCGAAAGCGCCGCCTGTCGCTCCCGTACATGCCGACATGCATAAAGTAAAGCAAAGGAACCCGGCCTCAGCCATCGGAACGCTCGTCAATGCATGAATCAAAACGACTCCAAGCATGAAATACGAGATTTTCTTAGCTATAGCTGGCACCGATGTTGAGTATTTTCCTCTACTTTGAACTTCATTCATCTGCGGGCTCACTTGTCCGCTTCTAACAGCATTTACTGCCATAATTCCTCCAAAAATTTTGTTTTATGTCTTTTTAGAAAAAAGACGGCAGAAACGTTATCAAAACTCATTTATTTAAGATTAGGGTATAAAATACCCAATTTTGCTAAAAAACATATCCCAGCTTATAATCTTGGACTCAACAAATAACCAGGAGCATCTATGATCACTCATTCGGCAAAAAAATTGGCAAAAATATGCATATTTTCGACCATCTTGCTATTTGGAAATGTCGAAGCAGCAGAAGAGAGCACTAAGCAAGCTGACATTATGGAGTTGATTCGGTTATCAGCATTGAATCCTGAGCAAGTAGATCAAATGTTGACGCAAATGGTTCAGGTGGCGCTTGCAAGCACCAAAACGGAAGCAGAGAGCCAAAAAGCAATCGCGGAAATCAAGGAACAGATGTTGAGCGATGATTTCATAAAAAAATTCATTCCTGCGTTTGACAAGAACTTTACCCACGAAGAAATCAAGACTCTCGTTTACTTCTACAAAAATGATGCAGTGAAAAAGCTTTTCAAAACGGGCGCCGAGACATTCATGCCGATCTATGCTGGCATGAATGAACTCATATCAAAATACGCGCAAGCCTCATTGCCTGCGGATCAAGTCATCATGATTACATCCGACAACTTTCAAAAAGAGGTGAAGGACTACAAGGGCACGGTGATATTAGAGGCATATTCGATCACATGCGGACCATGCAAAGCGATGGCGCCGATCTTTTCTAGCCTTAGCGATGAGATCAGCGGGGTCAAATTCTGCAAGCTCGATATTGGAACCGAGTTTCAAATCGCGCAAGAGCTTCAAATCCAATCCGTTCCAACCATCCTCTTTATTAAAGACGGGAAAGTCAAGGATCGCCACATAGGATTAGTGAGCAAAGATGATTTGAAGAAGAAAATCGAGCACAACTGTCCGAACTTAGGATAATCTCCCAGCGGGCCATCCAGAATGGCCCGCCAATCTTATGAATGAAGCTCCAGTAAAGCAGCAATCTTGGCTCCAACTGTTAAGCATCCAGACACCGGCGGCCGTCTGTCTTCCCAACATTATTGCAGGCCAGATTCTCTGTGAGAAATATGGCTGGCTAGGATCATCTCTTGCAATCATCTTGGGCAATCTATTCCTAATCTTCATCGGCATCCTCTTTTCCCTAATCAGCACCCGCCTTCGACAAACAACCCCGCAACACGCAGCATATTACTTTGGCAACCGGGGGAATACCTCATTTGCCCTCCTTATGATAACCGCGATGCTCCTTTGGTTTGGCATTCAGCTAGACACGATGAACCTCAGCCTTCAGGAGTTAACTCACACCTCTCTTTCTCCCCTATTTCTAAATCTCAGCATGAGCCTCCTCATCACCCTAGCCACATTGAAAGGGATCAAAGCCCTGAAATGGCTCTCCAATCTAATCGCTCCCCTGCTCTTCTTAACCCTTCTCATCGCTCTTTTCTGGTCTCATCCAGGCCAAGTCCCCCCATCTCCCCCTCTATCTTTTTCTTGGTTAAAGGGGGCATCTCTCATAGTTGGATGCAATATTGCAGGAGCGATCGACATCCCGACATTTTTCCGTCATGCCAAAACAGAAAAAGACGGAAAAATCTGCATCATTTTCCTCTTCGGCCTACTCGTGCCGCTCATTCAATGCGCAGGCGTCTATCTTTCGACTCTTTGTCCAAATCACACAATCCTACAAATTTTACAGCCTGGTCTCGGCCCAATTTGGATGGGATGGATCTGCAGTTTTGTGATTCTATCAGGACTTTGCATCAATAATCTGAACCTCTACTCAGCCATTGCATCATCCTACTCCTTGCCCATCCGCCTGCACTTCGGGCAAAGAGCATTCCTCTTCGGCCTCATTGGAGCTGCCATCGGCCTTTGCAGTCCTCTTAAAAACATAGTATTTTTCTTAGATTTGATTGCGATCTTAATCGGCGGAATGGGCGCAGTGATCCTATCGAACTTTCTGTTCGACCGAAGAAACGGTCAATTTCCCTTTTCTCTCGTCAGCTGGTCGCTTGGATGCATAGCAGGCATCCTTTCCACCCTTTTTCCCAGCCTGCTTACCGGCGTACCGGTTTTTGAAACCTTTCTAATTGCCTTGATTTCCCAGCTAGCCATTAACCTTTATCTGTCAAAACAACCCCAAGCGCTCTAATTCTCTGGCTTTTTGAACCAACTCTGCTTTGGAAAAACAGCAGAGTTTTTCCTTCAGCCGCTCCATCAAATGCTCAACGGTTCTTCTCGAAACAAAAGTCTTCAATGCGATCTTCCCTGCAGAGTACCCATCCAATAACAGCTTCAAAGCTCTGATCTCTCTTGGAGTCAGCTTATCCTCAAACTCGATCCCCAAACTCCTCAACAAATTCCGTCTTTCCAAAACTTTTGGCATTTCAGGCAAATCATTCTTGTAGAAATCTGCTCCGACAATTCTTGCGATATCTACCTGAAAATCATCTAACTTTGAGAAAACCTGCTTATGCTCTTCCCTAAACTTCTTCATGAACAATCGGAATAGCGGAATCTCGTTCATCAAGCCCGCTCCCAAAATCGGCGACGCCGTCGGAGAAGAAAAGCCAAACTCCTCAATCCCATCCTCAACCTTATCGACAATCCTCAGCCAAGTTTGGAAATTGAACAGCACCTGCAAAGTAGAAATCATGTCGCCCAAGTTCTTATCTTGCGACTGTGTGATTACGCTTACTTCGCTTCTGAAAAACTTTGGGTGTCTATATAAACTATACTTATCGCAATATTCAGCAGCCCAATATTCAGCAAACATCGGGTGGCTATCCACGCTGTACAAACAACCGTCGTTGGTGATTTTGACGTAGTAGAATTGATTGAGATTGAAGTAGTCGAATAACGGCGAGCAAAACTTCTTTACTTTATCGTTATACCTTACGGTCACAGCTCGAGTCATATCCTGAAAAGGAGACATAACTATCCCTTCTGATTAGATAGGGCAAGCATCATACACTTCTGGGAATTTCTCGAAACAGTAGAACATACGCAGGCTAAAATTTTTGAGATCCGCAATTGACAAAATGCATATTTTGAGAATAGTCTGCTTTGACTTAAATCACTAACCCATGGAGAGATCAACAATGAAGCTCTTAACGATTTTTGCTTCTTTACTTTTTAGCCTGAATTTCCTTACAACTCAAATGCATGCGAACACGACAGCATTCTACCTTTCTGGTGCAATAAAAGAATTCTACAGAAATTCCATTTCTGAAGACAGAGCCTATTTCTTAAGCGATGGAATTTTCAATCTTAGTCTTTCGAAAGGTTATGATTCTCATATTACTTTTTCATTTAAGGGTTTTAATCGAGAAATGGACATTGAAATTCAATTTGCTGCTCCTATGAATCAAATTCCGAGCAAGGGAATATACAGAAACGCTCGTGAATACTACTCTAGCTCCAAAATTGCCCCAGTTTTAGCAATGAGAATAAGCAATATTGGGTTCAGCAATTTTGGTGAATTCGAAATTTATGAAATTGAATATGGTGACAATGAAGAAATTAAAGCTTTTGCTGCAGATTTTGCCATGAAAGAATTCAACACAAAACCATTATTTGGAAGCATCCGATTCAATTCTGCAGTCCCAATAAAGAATCGTTTTCTACAAGCAAGGAAAAAAGATTCTGCCAACATATTCCTTAGACAAAAAAACATTCTCTCGGACGGCAATCAAAAAGTTCTCATTTCAGGAGAGCCAAACGAGTTTGTAGTAAAAGAACTTCCTTACGGCGGAGAAGGAATTGAAGTCTTTATTCATGGGAATTATGAAAGCTGGACACTTGATTTTGCTGCGCCAGTAGGGATGAAATTGAATAAAGGAATTTATCAATCCTCATCAAGATATCCATTCCATGGATATAATGAAGCGGGCATTGGAGTTGCAAAATCTCGATCATGCTCGGCAATGCCACGAGGATATTTTGAAGTGATCGATATCCGAAGAAATGACTTCGATAAAATCGATTTCTTAAAATTGCAATTCTCTATCGAAACAGAGGATTCTGAGATTTATGAAGGAACGATTGATTACACCGCTCCACCACACCAAGATCCGGAATTTGATGAAGATGATTGATTAGAGAAATACGCCGCTCTGATTAAGAGCGGCAAAAAAACCAATTTACGATTTCTAAGTCGGAGTCATAAACAAATGTCTCCTCATTCTCTTGAGTAAGCTGTCCCAGATCATCATAATTGAACCGCGTCTTCTTGCCATTTGCGGTCATTTCTTTGATTTTCCCAACTTCATCGAATGAATCTAATTTTGTATAGCTTCAGATAATTGCATTATAAGTTATTTAGATTCGCGTCGTTAATATGATATTCTATGTGACGAAATTCCTCCCGAACATCCCACAATAAATCTTGCAGTTTTTCCTTGTCTCTATCATTTAATAGAATTGCAGGGATAATTTTTGTATATATTTTCTCGATCGATTCTGAAATGTCTGATAAAGCATGCATTAAAGTTTCCGCCTCACTTACTTCAAGCAATCCTGAATTTGTAATGATGGCAGATAATTTATTTAAATCATTTTTTTTCATGGCAATTTGCCTCCCTTCTAAATATAGGTCGAATATATCCTTGAAAATCCTCCACATTTCAAACATTCGTAAAACAAACCATTGTCTGCAGGCCATCCTTTTTCCGGATCGAATTCTAGTCAGATTTTTTTCGAATTTATTTTGTAACCATAACGAATGAGATTATTCATATAGTTTTCCCCCCATTAAAATGTCTGCAAAAACTTTCCAGTTAAGATTTTCCGGGTTTGGTATTCCTTGATTTTTATAGAAACCCTCCATGTCTTCTATCCAAGAAGCCATGCCCTCTAAAAAAGCACATACATCTCTATTTTCCCAAGAGGATAAGTTTTCTGAGTAATCATTTTTAAGCTGTCTCAAAAACAATATAAAATCTTGGCGTGTTTTTATTTTTCGATTTCTATTTTTCATTTGTTAAATATTGGCTTTTCCTTAAGCTGTTCAAAAAAATAACTCTGAGCAACGATTTCGATTGTTTCATCATAAAATTGAAGGATATAATGCTTGCATTTTTTTAAAATCTCTTTTTTTTTGTGATATCTATCAGCTCATTTATCCAAGGAGAATCCAATATCTCAAAAAAAGCTCCTTCAATCGGTAGATTTAATAAATACCCAACTGTTGAGAATTCCTCGCTGATTACTTTATATCCAATTATGCCTTCACATCGCAGACTCCAATAAGTATCATCTTCGTCCTTATGATAACTTAGTCTAAACCCATTACAATCGGATATACATAGTAATTCGCAATCTCTCGACCATGTCCCAGCGGAGGATGTATCCAATAGTTTTACTTTCATATGTTTCCTTATTCTGTTGAAATTATCAGAGATGTTCTTGGAGGTCCTCCCCGTATTCTTAACTTTTTTTCCGAATTTTCCATTTCATTCCCATTTCTATTAAGGCTCTGAATGCTGATGACGAATATTTTGTTCCAAACATAAAAAATTGTGAGATCTCTTCTATTATGCCACTAAAAATTCAATGATGTTATTCCATAGCCAGCCATTATTGTGCAGGTCAGCGCTGGTAAAAGGGATCATAGATGTAAAAAGTCTCCATTGCTTGAGCGATAGAATTTTAGCGCATACTCTAACGATCTAAGTTTTTTGTTTTAACTGGAATTTCATCAGGCAAAGGAGCTCGAACTTGTTTTATGTATCTCTTGTCTGAAGCTCCAAATTTTTTAAAATTCTCCCTGGCTTCATTAAGACTTTTTAGATTAGCCCCACCCCGAAAGTTCGGATTATTAAACTGTACATCATCATCCTCCCAATTACATACAGGACAAATCTCAAATGTATCGTGGGTATCTTCTGATAGAGTTAAAAAACCACAACAGGGGCATGGATGTCCCTTTTCATTTTTATTCATTTTAATTCCTCGTTTTCCAATATACAATTCCATTCGTTGGTTTGAACATTGTTTTAGGCGCTCCCTCTGAAGTAAATGCGCCAAACGTGTTATTTTCAATATCATATAGCAGAATATCGCCATTAGGTCTTATTTTTGTTAATAATCGATCTCTTGATCCTGCAAATAAATTATGAGCATATTCAACATACTGCTTAGCGTTTATGAATTCTGGGAATTCATGGCCATGATCTTTCCAGTGCAGAAATGCATTTTTTACTGAAGATCTTTGTTTTGTACTAGACCAAATTTGATTGACTTTTGACGCGTTACTAATTAGAGAAGTCTCTTCTATAGAGGTTTTTATCATTTTTGAAGCAGACCATCGAAGACTATCACTAGTGGCTTCTCTGAACGTAAAATATGAAGCAACGTATGAATATCCCCATCGAATTTCAGAAGCGATAACCCCAGCCCCACGCCACGCAGCTTGTCCAAGCGCATAAATGTTTCTAGGAGCGGCCATTGCAATTGCTCCAGCCAAACCGCCTATCTGCCCCGCTTTAAACGACATTAGACGCATTCGTTGGCCCCAATCCATTGACTGCCATGATGAATTGTAATAAGAGAAATTCCACGACATTGTCGAATTCACTAAGCCTGAAAGATCCCCGCAAAGCGATGAATATGAATTCAACGGATGAGCAAATCCTTGCGAAGCTCCTTCTAGAGCTCCCAATCCCGCTGACGTTGAGATGCTAGACAAGCTATTCTCTAATCCATAAGGATCCACAAGCAAGAATGGATCATTGAGTGCAAAAGCATACAGATTCATCGAATCGGTATAACCCTTAGGATCGGTTGTTATCCATCGACCAATAGAAGGGTCGTAATAACGCCTTCCGAAGTATATTAACCCGCTTTCTTCATCTGCGTATTTGGAGAGATACCGCCATGGATTTTTTTCTGAAGAAGACGTTTCTACTCCAAAAGCTGTATAGGCAATTTCATCTTGGAGAGATTGTTGGGAAAGATCATAAAGACCCGCGATATTGCCCTGTAAGTCATTGACTGGAATATAAACATGATTCCCCAGCTCTAGCGCAACAGCTGCTCCGATTTCTGCAAACGGAGTCTCTCCTAGAATCCTTAGAGAGAATTCCCCATCCTTCTCAAAACCTATCTCATTCTGTCCATCATAGAGATATCGAGTTATAGAATGGCCCGTTTTTTTGGCAATGCGTCTGTGCAGCGGAT
Organism: Parachlamydiales bacterium; assembly: GCA_019694475.1. Classification (GTDB taxonomy): domain Bacteria; phylum Chlamydiota; class Chlamydiia; order Chlamydiales; family SM23-39; genus REEB52. Next base: position 134,589 of record JAIBBX010000003.1, on the reverse strand, counting down.
CATAGGTGTAATAAGTCTCAACCCCTTCCGCATTCTTGCAATAGACTAAACGGTTTAATGGATCGTAACCAAACGTGCAGACCCCTTCCTGATTTGTCTTTGTCTCCACGTTCCCAAGAAGATCGTGTGTGAATTCAGCCTCATGGGCATTTTTCAATTGATAGAGATCATCAACTTCTAGTTCTTGGCCATTGTGCTTGCGGCGGTTGAATTCGGAGTCATAGACAAAGGTCTCCTCATTCTCTTGAGTAAGTTGACCCAGATCATCGTAATCGAACCTCGTTTTCACGCCCTTGACGGTCATTTCTTTGATTTTCCCCACTTCATCGAACAAATCGATGGATTGAGTGAAGAAGGGATAATTTACCGCCTGAAAACGACCTAAAGTATCAATCTCATAAGTCGCCTGACCTGCGCCAAGCGGCAATTCTTCTTTAAGAAGATTGCCTGATAAGTCGTAATCGAGAAATCGATGGGTATAAATTGGCTGATCTCTTAGATCTCGTCGGACGATCTCCTTCAGATGGATACCTTCATATTTTTTCTCAACCAAGCTTGTATCGGGAAAAATCAGCCATTCGCACAAATCAAGGGCATTATAGGATTTTCTAAGCACAAACCCGTTTGCCAGCTCTTCTTTCTCTACATTCCCGAACGGACTGACCTGTCGTTTGGTTTCAAGGTCGGTATTTAAATCTGTAACAGAGATCAGATGGCCTAAACGGTTGTGGATATAGAGATAATTGATAGAAAGATCTGAATTTTGAAGTGTTTTTTGATGACCAAATTCATCGTAGCTATATTGGAGGATTTCTCCATCGGGCTTAGTTACTTTCTCTAGCAATCCTTTTTTCGTATATTCATATGTCGTTTTCCTGGCAATCGGAGTGCCAAAAGCTTCCGTCCATTCTTTTAGGCGATCACCTGGCCCATATTCCCATTTCATGATGATTTTCTTGAGGACTTTTTCTTCTAAATAGACGGAACTCGTTTGCTTTTCGAGGTTGCCATTCAAGTCATAATCGTATTCTTCTAATGCGATTGTATTACCATGTCGATCCAACCTTTCAGATAAGGCTAGTTTTCCCTTTGAATTAAAGGTCTCGATCTTCTTCCGGTTGAGAGGATCCGTCGTTGTTTTGGCGTGGGGATTTTTGGAATATTCAAAAATGGTTTTACGACCTAAAGGATCGGCAGTTTCTTTGACTCGGTCGTAAGGATCATAATCTGTTTTGAAAACAACCTCTTTTCCGGCAAAATTTCGGATTTCCTCTTTGACTAGCCCTTTTTTGTCATAAGTCCATTTTTTTCTCTCAAGGACATCGCCATTCTTATTCTTTTTCTCTTCTTCCTCAACCCGGCCTAAACAGTCTCGTTTGGTTACCATCTGCAGATCACCTTGAGTGGTTGTAAGGAGATTTCCCAAGGGATCGTAGGTGTAGGTGATGCTCCTTCCTTCTCTCACTGTTTGGGTTTTGCGGCCCGCATGATCGTAAAAATATTGAGTTGTATAGCCTTCTAGATCTTCTTCTTCTTTTAAATAAAACATTCCGTACGTCTTAGTCTCTTCGGCGATCGGTTTGTTTTCGAGGGAATAGACTATTTTCTTTGCAACCCGATCAAATTCGTCATATTCATAGACGGTTTTAATCTTATCCAAATCTATGTGTTCGATCAAATTACCTTTCAGATTGTAAAGATAAATTTCTTCACCAGTGGGATGCTCAATCTTGATAGGCTGACCGCGTGCATTGAAAATTGTTTTTGTCGTATGATCTTTAGGATCGGTCTGTTTAACTGGGCGTCCCCAGAAATCATATTCGTTTCTTTGAAGGCTCTTCTCAATCGCAACAAGAACAGGGTTTCCAAAGCGATCATTTGTGAATTCTGTGAGCAGGCCATAAGAATCCATTTCAGACTTTTTATGATTCAAAGAATCATAGGTAAACGTCGTTGTGTAATCTCCGTGGGAATGAGTCTTCACCGCTCCTGATGGATAGTAAGTAAAAGTCTCTTTGGCGCTTTCTGAATGTTGTCGTTTTTCCAGAAAATGCCGATCGTTATAAGTCCAAGCATTGCTAGCACCATTGAAGCTGATCGTTTCAGAAGCTAGATGACCCGCCTCATCATAAGTTTTTGAGATAAAATATCTTTCTTTCCTCTCAGCATCGATGACCGTTTCCTTTTTAACCAAATGCTGTCTAGGCGCATCGTAATACTCTAATGTCCGAGCACTGATAAGGATCTCTTTACCTGATTTTAGATCAACCCCAAACTCTTCTATTTGTACAGGATAGTTGTTAGCATTTGGCGTGATTCGGGTGATTTTTCGGAGACTTTCAAAGACTGTATCAGCCCGATTCATCGTCCTGCCATCATCGACAATTTTTTCAGTCAGAAATCCGTCTACATAAGAGTAAAAATTCCGAATCAAAACCTTTTCGCTCTTACAAACATATTCAGCTTTTAAGAGATCTGTTCCAGTTTCATATTCGTAATGGTTGGTTAGGCCGTCCTGCTCGACTTTCTTTTTCAATAGATTGAAATGGTCATCTGAATAGTCATATGTGATAGTATAGGACTCAATCCCATTCTGAAGATTCTCAGGATCAAGTTTAGTCGTACATTTTCCAGTCAGATTCCCGTAAAGAGTTTTGGTTTTGACATTCCCTTTACTGTCGTAAGAGTATTTATAAGCGAAACTTCCCTCTCCTTTTGGGTCAATAACCACATGCAATTCTAAGTCATTACCCGACCAGTTGGGGTCTTGCACAGCAGCGAATTCAAAATCATTGCTGCTCCATTTAAATTTCTCAGCACGTAGAAGGTTTTTCTTACTGTCAAAGTAATTAATCTGATTGATCTTTTTAAAGCTGCCATAGACGTATTCTGTCTCATTTCCTATAGAATCTCTGATTTTAGTTGTTCCACCAGTAAAAGAGGTTTTTGAGTCATATACAAAAACATGACCTCCTCCCTCAATATCATTAATCGTTTCTGACATTCCCAAGACTAATCCACAGGGAAAATTTGTTGCTTTTTCAATATGCACGGAATCGGAGGATCCGTTGAGATTTGTTCCTGGAACGTAATATGTAAGACGAAGAAGGGATTCTCCATTGGATTGTACCTGATTGATCAATGCTCCGCGTGGGGCTGTATAAGGGCCCCATTTTTTTTCATGGCCAAGATCGTAACCGTACGTCCATGGCACTATGCCATTTCCAGTAACTTTCTCCAAATAGAAGCAGCCTTTAAGCCAATCATGGTTACTGCCGTATTTCTCAAAATGATAGTAAATTTCTCTCCCATCATTGATCTTAATCGCTAAATCTCTGTTCTTCTCCGGATCCCTAGAATGATAGCTAAATGTGACATGAGAATATGCCTTTTGTTTAGAAGAATTGTATGAAGTGATCGACTCCAAGCGATCTTGCTTGTCGTGCTTATATATTAAGACGTTTCCATTCGGCTTTACCTCTTCCTCCAACAGAAACCACTCTTTATTCGGTTTTCTTTTATAGGTTCGTTTTCCTCCATTACCTAAAGTCAAAACAGCTATTGAATCGTGTTTAGTATGCGTCTCTATTTCAAGGACATTATTTTTCGGATCCGTCCTTCCTGAGATTTCCCTACTAAATCTCGGGTCATAGGTCATGGTTAGATCTGGAGTAAGAATGGTGTTTTTGCCTTTGGATAAGACCGGGCTTCTTGTATAACGAATGGTTTGTCCCGAAGGCTCAGAAATGTGTGCAACAGAGTTTTCGTAGAATACTTTTTCTTTAACCACATCTGCGCCTGTAGTAATTTGAAATCGATCATGAGGAAAAATCTTCCATCCCCCCTCCTTGTCAAGACCATTATTTGAGACATAAGATCTTTCGATCGATATGGGCTCAAACCCAGCGGACACAGCATCGACTTGATGAAGAAAAAAATGTCCACTCAATGCGTTAACGGCATTTCTTACATTTGTTGATACATTGAGTTCTGAACTAGTTTCGCTTGAGCCCGCAAACAGTGATAAGGAATGCAGAAAGAGCAAAATGGACCGCAGGCGCGCCTTTTTCATATGACTCCAAAAAAATTGTGAGTTACGAAACGGTACGCCTAGAGAAAATTCTTTTCAAGAGGTTTGGCTATAAAGCCTACCTATAAATTTATCCACTCATCACTTATGATGTTTTCTTGATTCAGCGAAGTATGATAAAAAGCTTGCTCATTTTTCTCTTTGCGAGCTCATTAGTTCTTGCTGACCTTTCGATAGCCGCTGCAGACATCATTCATCAAAGCTATCGAAACGAATGATCATTGCCCACAAAAAGCAAACATATATTTACTTCTTTTATTCTCCCTAACACAAATAATATTTCCATCAAACTCAAAACAAAAAGAATCCAAACTACCTTTCAAAAATATTTCCTTCAATCGATTAAAATGAATATCCAAAGATTTAAGTAAGGCTTCTTTTGCGCACCACAAAGTGAAGAAAAATTTCTCGGGATTTCTTGAAATATGAAGAAGCTCTTTTTCTTTAGGATGCATAAAGAGATCGGCAATTTTCAGAAAATTTAAATCATCTCGAATCATTTCAACATCCACACCAACCGGAAGTCTTGGATGTAACCCAAACAGCGCATAACGATTAGAATGAGAAAGACTAAAATATAGAGATTGATTTTTTAGGAACGGTTTTCCCAATTGATTTCGCTGAAACTCTATTTTATTGATCGGCTCATTAACAACATTGCTAATAACCAACCTCAAAACAGCTTTAACAATAATTGATCGCTCTCTATGCTCCCTAAAAACAAATCTTTGAGCCTCATAAAGACTTTTATCATCAAGAAGACATCGAGCTTCTTCAACTTCCTCATTCCGCGGAGAATGCAAATCAATTAAATAAAACAATGAGTTCTTCATTTGAGGAACATAAATCGATTTGACTCGATCCAATAGAATCATTGATTTATTCTCTTCCACACAAGCCTAGAAACTCCATGTTTATTACGTTCCTTATTAAACGCTTCACATTCAATTGTAAGCATATCCCCCGCAAGTTTATAGTGTCTGACTTGGGGAACGTTAATGAAATTAACAAATCCACAGACAATCGGGTAGTGAATAATCTGATTCTCTTTCAATTCATAGGTACCAACATAGCCGCCATAATTTTCTGCTGCTTCTATCTTTTCTTCAACTAAAGTTTCCTTTTTATCCCTTTTGCTTCTCATAATATGAACTGAAACAAAGCTGGGAGTATAAGTAATATAACCCATAGGATCATTACCGTATGGATGAATGACCTCTTGCGTCTCTTCAAACGCTATTGTATAATCAATAAGAGACCACGTACCTAAAATTAAATCATTTTGCATGCAAACCATTCCGGCTAATATAGTTCTCTAAAATGTCCGCTAAATTGCCGACATATTGTTTTCCTAATAAATTGAAGTGGCTACCTCCAACTTCATGTATCTCAATATCGCCATTAACAAGTTTCTTCCATCCATCGCTTAAACATATGTGCTTTAGTTTTGAAAACCTATCTTTAGCTTGAAAATACAAGATTTTTCCTTCGTAAGGCTTAACTTTATAGTTTGTTAGCGCTTGAAGATGAATTTTTATGTTCCGATAAATAATTTGCTGATTTAAGCTTGGTAGGCTCGACAATCCAAAAGCCTTTACAACACTAACCAAATCAGGTTCTTTATCGGGAGCCTTTCCCTGAACAAGCTCCATTAAATATGCAAGCATAGCCCTTTCATCGCTCAATGGCAACAATTCAGCATCAGGTTTAACCGCATCAATTATACACAACAAATCGATTGAAGAAGCTTTCATTTGTCTCGCCATTTCATAAGAAATAATACCTCCAAAAGACATGCCAATTAAATAATATGGACCATTTGGCTGAATCTTTTTAATCTCTGAGATATACTTGGCTGCAATTTCTTCAATACTTGAGAAATCTTCATTTTGGGCTCTGATACCATAAACCGTATAGTCGCTTTTCAAGGCATCAATCAACTGCCTATAGCAAAATAATTCACCTTCGATTGGATGGATCATGAATAATGAATATTGATCATCGCCTGATTTTAATTTGCATACCGGCGATTCTGATGGATTTTGGCGTAAAATGTATGTTATCAGTTTATCAATAGTCGGATTTTCAAAAACAACTTGTGCTCCAATATTGATGTTAAGTTTTCGCGATGCAATCGTTGCGAATTGAATGGCAGTAAGAGAATCCCCCCCCGCTTCGAAAAAATGTTCATAAACGTTCTCAGGTTCCTTCCCTATTATTTCCTTCCAAATCAATTTAAGCTCGTTTTCTACTGATCGAAAAAAATTCCCCGAAGGTTTGGACGTAACTTCTTGAGACTTTATAGGAGGATCGATCCAACAATATTTCTTTTCAAATGGATAACCTGGGAGAGGAATGCGATGTCCGTCAATATTATCAGGAATGACATTAGGACCAGATTTGACATAATAATTTTCCTGATTTGAATCCAAAAGTTTAACAATTGCTTCTTCTCTATCACAACAAGTCAATGAGAATTTATATTCAAATTCTTTTCTTCCAAAACTTAAAGTATACGCAACATCAGCGATAGACAAATTCGGATGGGCTTGCAAGTGTCGTCCGAGATTAAAAGCGCTTATTTTAAGAGCCTTAACATTTCTTGCAGAAAGATCTAATCTACAAGGAATCTTAGATTGTGGCGTTGGCTCTATGTTGTGATATTCTTCGAGCACTACATGAGCATTCGTGCCACCCACACCAAAGGAACTCACTCCAGCCCTTCTTTTTTGATTGGCACTTTCCCATTCTTTTAAACTTGTGTTAACATAAAAAGGCGTCTCATTAAAATTAATATTCGGATTTTGTTTTTCAAAATGTAGACTTGGAGGGATTTTTTTATAATATAGTGACAATGCAGTTTTGATAAGACCTATAACTCCAGCAGCTTCGCCCGTGTGCCCGATATTGCCCTTCACTGAACCAATCGCGCAACATTTATCAGTTGTATTAATGTTAAGTCCTTTTGAAAGCCCCCTAATCTCAATAGGATCTCCCAAAATAGTTCCTGTACCATGAGTTTCTACATAAGAGATTGTTTGTGGATCAATCCCTGCTATAGAAATCGCAGAAGCAATTACTTCTGCCTGTCCATCTACGCCCGGAGCAGCATAGCCCAACTTTGACGAACCATCATTATTTACCGCATACCCCCTAATAATTGCATAAATATGGTCCTTATCTTGTTGAGCTTGTCTATACCTTTTCAAAGCAATTACACCAACTCCATTAGACATAACTGTGCCTTTTGCCTTTGCATCGAATGGTCTGCAGAACCCATCAGGTGATAGATTCATCCCCTCCTGATAAATATATCCCGTCTCTTGCGGGACATAGATTGAAGCTCCACCAGCTAAAGCTATGTCACATTGATACGTTAATAAATGATCACAAGCGAGACAAATGGCGACAAGCGATGTAGAACATGCAGTTTGTATACAAATGCTTGGTCCCTTAAGATTAAGCCTATATGACACTTTAGTGCACAAAAAATCTTTTTCATTATTAATCGCTAAATAGAAGTTTCCATATTTCTCCACAATTTCCTGATTAGGATATAAATTGTTTAGAAAATATGAACTTCCTCCCATCCCCCCATAAACCCCTATGGATCCTAAAAATTTATCGGGTGAATACCCAGCATTCTCTAATGACTCCCAGGCACACTCAAGAAAGAGCTTATGCTGAGGATCGCTGAGCTGAGCTTCGCTATCAGTCATTCCGAAAAAATCAGCATCGAAAAGTTCAATGTCTCTAAGAACACCTCTGGCCTTTATGACTGTCGGGCTAAAACAATTTCCTCCAGAACCCCCATTTTCCTTGATAGTGTTATCAGATTTCCTTAATACAGACTCTACTCCCGATGAAAGGTTTTCCCAAAATTCAATTATATTCTCTGCACCAGGAAACTTTCCGGCCATGCCAATAATTGCTATTGCATTATCGTATTCTTCATCATGCATGCTCAGCCTTATTTTTAAAACGTTGGTACGCAGCCTTTTTCTTTTCCAATAGATCCTTACCTATACTAGGTACTTTCGAAGTATTTATCTGTCTGATGAAACAAGCTAATTTGCTTACTGATGGATTTTGCAGGAGATCTATTAACGGAATTCTTAAACCCAGCTTAGATTCAAGCATAGTTTGAACAGTTGCAATATTTAACGAAGTACCACCGAGATCAAAGAAGTTGTCATTAATATCGAATGACTTTAGCTGCAAAACATTTTTCCAAATCTGATAAACCTCTTCTTCAAGATCGCTTTTAGTTCCATCTTCTATAACGCTATCAACAATATCTATCTTCATCTTGGTAAGAGCTTCGCGATCTATCTTCCCATTAGCATTCCTAGGAAACTGATTAATATGAATTAAAATAGATGGAATCATGTAATCCGGCATCTTTTCTTTCAAATACGTACGCAAATCTGATATGTTACTAGCTTTGGAAACCGTGTTAAAAAAGCCTATCAGCCGCTTTGTGCCACTGTTAGCTTCTTGAGTCACTACAGCACATTCATTAATCCAGGTGCATTGACGAACGGCATTTTCAATTTCTGAAATTTCAACCCTAAAACCCCTGATTTTAACTTGAGTATCTTTTCGTCCCAAAAATTCAAGATTACCATCAACAAGAAATCGGCCATAATCTCCAGTTCGGTACAACCTAATAGAAGATTTCTTTGAGAACGTGAATGTTAGAAACTGCTTCTTAGTTAATTCTGACTTATTTAAATATCCTAAAGCAACCCCCATCCCCCCTATGAATATCTCTCCTTTAGCACCTCTAGGTACTTGCTCTAAAGACTCATCAAGAATAAATATTTGTGTATTTGGAAGAGGCTTACCAATCGTGATGGGCTGAATTTCAAGAGTAACAGGATCATAAATTTTAGCTATAGTTGCTCCACATGCACACTCAGATGGAGCGTATTCATTGTATAATGTTGCATTAGGCGCGAATTTAGTGTGTAGTTCAGGCAATGTATGAGGGATGGCTTCCCCCGCCAGACTAACCACTTTCAAAGAAGACATAACTTGTGCTTTTTCAATCAACATTGAATAGAACGAAGGGACACACAGCAAATAATTCACAGAATATTCTTCGATCTGCTTAATAATTTCAAAAGGATCATTTAAAAAATTGGTTTTAAGAAAGCAAACCGTTCCACCAGAAAAGATGCATGAACAAATGGTTAACATGCTTATATCAAAACCAATCGAACCAGTGACAAGCCCCACAATTTTATTTGGATAATATTCCTTATGTGAAACTGCAATATGCGAAAGATTGTGATACGAAATAACAATTCCTTTAGGAATACCCATTGAACCAGAAGTATAAATCAAATATGCGGGATCGTCAGGTTTAGAATCTGAAAAAACTTCTCTACAGCATAATTTCCCATCAATTCCCAACTCATTCAAATCATCAATATTCACTACGTTTCCACAAAAATCAAATTTTTCAGAAAAAATAGAGTTTGTTATTATTACAGAAGGCTTCGCATCATCAACCATAAATTTGATGCGTTCTTTTGGAAAATTCGGATCGATAGGGAAATATGCCCTTCCAGATTTAAAAATTGCAAGAATGCAGACGAGAAGATCGAAACCGTGATTAAGGCTAACGCCAATATATATTCCCGATCCTATATCCTGACTTTTAAGCCAAGCAGCCAAAGTTGTAGATTTTTGATCTAATTCCTTATAGCTTAGTTCTGAGCTTTCTAATTTTGACGCAACAGAATAAGGGGTCTCTTCAACATGCCGTTCAAATAACTTACAAACATTTGTATTGAAAATGAGATGTTTATTAACCTCGGATCTTAGGTCTGGATTTTTCAAATTTAGCATAAGGATACCAAGACAAACCAACAGTTAAAAAAGAAAAAGAAATAATATAAATTAGGCTTAAATTGAACGAATTATAAACAATAACGGACAATGATGACAATAAAAAAGCAATTGTATCAGCTGATGCAATTAGTCCATAAATCCTCCCCTGCTCATGGGGTTCCCTTTCGCTGGCCAGAACTGAAAATAAAGTTGCGCTTAAAAATGCATTACCAGTCATATGAAAAAAATAACATATCGACAATAGGGTGAAGCTAGGAATCGACGTGAAAGGATAAGACACAAAAAAAGGGACCAAGGAAAAGGCAGAAATATTGTAACCAATTCTAATTATTATATTGTCATGAATCTTCCTACAAAATTTAAGAACGAACACTCCAAATAAGTAACCAATAACCATGGCCAACGAAATGCTTGAAAATTCCTTTACATTGAAGTCAACATATAACAACAGAATGCTATAAAGAGAAATCTCAAATAGTAAAAATGCAAGAAGCGCGTTCCGATTGTGGGGAACAGACAAATCTTTAAACACCAATTTTAAATCGTTAGCAATCAGTTTCCATTCTCTAAAAACCCTTCCTCCAGTCTCAAGGTTTTTTCTTTCAAGATTTTGTTGGCTACTCCTATCTCTAACATCCCAAAAAAACAACCCGCACAAGATTATTGAGATCATAAAAACACCAATAATAATCAAGCTTGATTGCGCATCTGAGAGAAATTTATTTCCCGTTATCAGAAGTAAATAAGCAATAGCAAAAGCTCCTGTAGAGAGTGCAAAAGAAAATCGAATGTTTTTTTCTTGGGTATCTGCGACAGCAGCCCATGCCATCGGAATAGTATTACCCAGGCCACCTTTAAGAAGCCCCATCAGGATAAGGCCCGAAAAATAATACATAATATTTGAGACATAAAAATATTGCATTACCATTGCGGCGAGAGAAAATGAAAGCGAAATCATCAAACTCTTTTTTCTGCAATAATAATCTGAAAACCCTGACTGAATGGGCGCTGCAATTATTTGCAATAATAACAAACCTGCAAAAAGAATGAGTTGCAGCGTGGGCACCTCGTTGCCAAAAGATTGAAATATCGAGTTATCACACATTACATCAGCTAAAATGAAAAGAAGTATTAATGCCAAATAGACATAGGGCCTAGGAATTTTTTTTTGCACGCAGTTCATGTTAAACCCAATAGATAAGTTATCGATCAAGAGAAATTCATATGTCAAGAAAAAATATAAAACTACCGATCGGCCTCAAATTTATTATCGGGACGATCAACCTATCATTCATTTCTTCCAATTGCCTTAGATATCCCTAAATTGCAAGCCCCAATCCCAGTATTGGTTTTAGGAACTACTAAAATAGAGAAACTTGAGCGAAACAACACCCACTTATAATGAAAAATAATAATTTTAATATTTGTTGATATTAATTTTTACAACAGCGTATAATATTTTACGTTTTTAACCCAAAAAACCAAATAAAAAGGTAATTATGAAAAGAGTGAATTATACTAAAGTTTATGGCCTACTTGGAAAGGTTCTCTGTGGAGTTGCAGGAGGGATCGTCGGATTTCTCGCTGCAGGAGTTTATGTAGCTGTTGCAGGAGTTGTTGCTGGCCTTGTGGTCGGTCATCTCTCGGAAAAAGCTGTCGTAAACCCAGCCATGGGGAAATAAGACATGCCTAGACTCAGCGACTTATTGCCGTACGACTGTTCTAAAAAGGTCTGTGCAGATTTAAAAAACGGCCTGCAAGAAATTCATCTCCTTTTGTCAAAATTGTTGGCTGCCAATGAAAAGTTCCTGAATGGCGAATTCGAAAGCTTTGACAGCCTTGTCGGAGAAAATGGTTGCCACATCCGCGCACTGAAAGTTGCAATATTGGCTGGAAACGGTTCTTTAGACTTAGAACGATTGAATAGTCAGGTGAAAAAAGCTATTAGCAAAATCGATACGCTCTTGGAAGAAAAAACTATTAACCTTCTTAGCCAACTTAAAGTCAGCTTGAGAGAAATCATGGATCAAGAATGCTTAGACTTGATCTTGACCAACGATGAGCTCTTTTTATTTAAAGCATACCTTTTGACTGAAGTGAAACATAAAATGTATAGCGAAGATTCCCTCCTGGGGATTTGTAAAAGTTCGCCAGAAAATTTAATCGCAATGACCCCTCAAGTGAGCATGATGTTTGCGAAAAAATTAACTGATAAATTGAGAAGTATGCTTGCTGAATCTTCAGTTAGATTTGTCAGGGAAGTTGCCGAGTGCCAAGATATTCAAACCATGATCTCTGATCAGTTCTCATATCTCCATTTTTCGAAATTGGCGTGTACTCCCTTATTTTGGACATTAAAAGCTATTCTGCAGAAAGTTCATCAGGAGGGAATTCCTATTGTACTGCACGTTAAATATACCATGCAGGACGAGGATAAAAAATATAAGACAACAGGTCATGAATATTTACTTTTCAAACCCGAAGAAAGCGAGCGATTGTTTGCTCTTACAGAATTTAAAGAAGAAGATCTTCACAAACCAGCTTTCGTAATTCAAGGTATTTCACTATGTGAAAAACCAAACAATTGGAAAAAATCGCTTGAAGACTTGTCTTTGATGGATGTTATTTTGGCCAATTGCGCAGCACATAGACAATACCCAAATGCGGACAAGGATGAAGAAATCGATCGCATTCAACACCCCGAGTATGAGCGATATAAGGCTCTTGCTCATAAACGCGGCTTTTCATTGAACAACCCGTCAAGTTTTCTAATTCAGCACATTTACCCTAGCCAACCGAAAAGATTTTTTGCGAGAGCTTAAAAAGGGTTATCGGCAAGGCAACTGCGATCAGGGAAAGGGCAAAATTCGAAAGGCTGTTTGGCAAGAAGTTTGCTAATTGCAATAAGTTGAGAAAACTCGCCAGAACCCAAGAGAATAAGTAGATCCGCTGTTCCGACTTCGTCGGATGATTGTTTGATAGCCTAAGCAAGATATATCCAAGTATAAGCACAAGACTTAGATTCACAAGGGCGCAATCTGTCCATTCTAGCAAAAACTGCGTAGGCACAAGCTTTGCAAAAAGGATGAAGAGGGTTGTCAGGCTAAGCCCCAATATCAGGTATTCTTTTTGACCAACAAGAGCTTTGGGAGCCAAGATTTCCCAACCCACTGAAGCCGAATAAACATTCGCAACATTCGCGCAAATGACCGATAAGAATACAAAGATAAGCAATGATGCGCGCAAGGTGGAGCTTTGAAGCGAAAGTACTTGGCCATCATCAATCTCAAATCCATCATGGATAATCGCCCCGAAATAAAGGCTGCAAATCGCTATCGCAAGGTTGAAGACCTGAACAATCGTAAGAGCCTTGATTGAGGTCTCCCAAGACTTGCTATGTCTAAAAAATGTGGGGAGGTCAGATGTAATCCCCAGATTCGTAGCAAGAACAAGACCTAGCCCTGAAAGAGATAGCGGATTTGTATTCGAAGAGGGAGATGCTTTTGGCAAGGTGAAAAGGATCATTAAGAAAAGCAGAATCAGAATGGGGAAACAGAATGATGAAAGTCTTCTTAATAGAGTGATCCCTTGCATGCACAAAAAAGCAGAGAGTATGCCAATGAGAACGCTTACCTGAGTAAATTGATCAATTTTCGGGTCTTCATGAATGGAGAGAAGATGAGTTAACGTATCGCTCGCGGAAGTTGTTTGAGTGAGATACCACGCATAAGTAGAGAGCAGTAAAAAAATCGAAATGACATATCCTCCAACGTTGCCTAGGTAGGCTTTGGATATATCCAGAGTGCTTTGCCTTTTTTCATGGGCCATGGCAATGATGCCTAGACGGATGAACCAGAGAATGGCATTTCCGACAATAAGGGTAAATATAGCTCCAAGAAAGCTATTTTGTTGAAGGATGAGTATACTAGTAGCCAAGATCGGCAGGCTTGTCCATCCAGAAAGTTGAATCGCTGCGAGTTGCCAGTGTGTTTGATGGGTATCAGGCAGTTCTTGAGTCATTTTTTATTCCACTCTTCCGAAAATAGCTTCCTGATCCCCCAAACGGTCTCTTCGAAGAAAATAACCAACGCAAAGAACAGAAGAGTGATACCTATGCCCATCAATAACGAATGAATGGGGTTTTCAGGAGTTTGAATCAAACAAATCGTCGCTGCAAGACAGCCGAACACCCAAGCAAGCGCATTCACTATTTTTTCCTGAATCCGAGGTCTGTGTTTGATGATGACTTGGGCAATGAACGCGATCAATAACACGATTCCCAATATAGCTAAATATGCGTTCAACAAATCTCTTAAAAAATTGCTTGGAGAAGCTATTTGGATCAATGTATAGACAGCTGTGCTTAGCATCCCCATGATCGCGTTTCCTTTATTGCCTTCAAAGCGCGGCAGAAATGTTTCCCAAGAAGCTGAAGCAAGATATATGTTTAAGACATTCGCAAATACTGCTTTGAATAACAGAATCACAAGAGTGAAAATAGCGAAGATTTGAAAATAAGATCCCGTATAGTTCACAGTGAGATTTTGCGTGAAAGGCATCCAAATAGAAGATATCTGAAAAAGAGACACGAACATCACGAATAGTGAAAGACCCAAATACGAATGAGCCCTCGATCTTGAATATCGAAAAATGGTGGGAATATTGATCATTCCAGGCAAGAAAACAAGAATCGTTATCCAAATTCCAGAGTAAGACAACTCCCACTTTTCTGAATTAAGCATTACAGTGTGTTTTTGAGACAAGATAGCAAACATATGATAAGCAATAATCAACGGACACGCCAAACTCGTAGCCCATTTGAGAATGCTGACTCGGCCCATTGAAAATAATGCGGCAAGAACTCCAAGACCAGCACCAAATCGAACTAATTGGTTTTCCCAAAAAGCACCAAAATGGAAAAGATCATCGATCGTTATAAGTGTCGAATTTAAAACAATCACGAACCAGTTGATGAAGGCGATTGTCAGAATAATCGCTGAAAGCATGCCCCCATATTTACCAATGTAATTCTTAGCATTTTGTATCGCATTCGTCCGATCCTGATAGGACATAGAGATCATGACCATCCCAATGATCCAAAGACAGAGATTCCCAATGAGGATGGAGCAAATTGATGTTCCGATCCCATATTGTATCGCAAGCTGTTCTCCCACTATTATGGCCGTAAGAATCATGGGCATAGCTGGTATGCATGCCATTTGGAAAAAGTTCTGATTGTGTTGAGGAACTTGCGTAAAAATATCCTCCCTTAGATTTCTTGCTTGTATCATAAAAGAGTGTTTTTTCTGCAAGAATGCTAGCTCGCCATACAATGCAACAACAAATTGATTAGAATTATAAGAAATACAACTTGAGTCCATCTTGCAATGGACTCAAGTGCGTTTATCGCGAACGCTTGACCAATTCGAGTTGGTCTTGCAGCTGGTTCATTTGCTTTTGCATTTCTGCTTGCCGGGCATTGTGCAGGTTCCCCTTCATCGCGCCAAGAGCTAAGAGACCCACGCCTGTGGCTATTGCTAAGGGCGGACAAATAAACAGCTCTGCTGTAAGGGTTGTAGATACTGTTGCAGCTTTTGTGGTGTTTTCCCGTTCGATTTCTAGAGCGAGGGTAAGGATCTCTATCACAAGATCCCGAATCCGGATCGCCCGGTTCTTCAACCGGACGATCGAATCGATTTCTTGCTGCAGTTCCACAATGAGACGATCTCGAATCGCAATTTGCGCTTGGATGTCGACTACATTGTGGTCGCGCAATAGCAATTGGTCCATCAGGGCATTCATTGCCCCCTGCTTTTGCCGCAATTGATCCTGCAAGTCGGCTTTGATCCGCTCCTCGTCTCGCAGACGGTTGCGGATTAGCTCAACACTCGTCTCAAGATCGGCAATGTGCGCTTTTGCATAAGTTCGATAAGCTTCGCCATCTACCAGTTTTTCTTTGGTAACAGCATGCTGGTTTTGCTCTTCGAGAAGCTGAGAGCGGGCTTGAGCCAATTCAGCACGGGCACGATGCCATTGTTGTAAGACAAGGGCTCCATCTCCAATTGCATTTGCCATGTTAAACCTCCTGCGCTGCTAATTGCGCCTGATAAGCAATATGCAGATTCAATAGAGCAGAAATCCCCGCTACATGCTCGACTTCTCCTTGAGAAACCGCAAGAATCCTTTCTAATTGGATCCTCGCTATGCTGTTGCGGTCTAATGTTTGGATATAGTCTGATAACTTCTGATTCCATTCTAGGCGGGTTTCTCGGTACTTCGCGACAAGCTGAGCATCCGGATCTGGAGCCATGCCTTGACGGCGCCCCTCATAATATTCACGCATTTCGGCTAGAGTTCGATTGAAATCATCAAAGGTATGCACTCCGCCCATCTGTTCTCTTGCTTGCTGCGCATCCCGAAGAGCCCTTTGCAAATCTCCCTCTTGTTCCTCTTTCGCATGAACTGCGGTATCCCGCTCTTCTCTCAATTGAACTAGCTGTTGTTCTAGTTGCGCGCGCAGTTGTTCCCATTGATCTTTTTCTTGATGGAGGGTGGCGCTTTCTTCTTGAAGACGCGCGTTCTCATCAAGCAGAGGCGCTCTTTGTAGGATCAGTTCATCACGAAGTTGGCGTACTCTTTCTGATTCCTGACGATGCAAATCCCGCTCGCGAACCGCATGATCCGCACGATGCTGGCCAATCTCTATTTCATCGGATAATTCTTGGTTTCTCAGACGCAAACTGACATTTTCTCCAGTGAGCCGCTCCACATCCTTTTGCGCCCCTTGATCCTTCCACGTCACGATCGCAAATCTTGCACAAGCAAAGACAACCGTCGCTTGAACAGCAACCGCAAAGCCAAATGCCGCATAGGCAGCAAATGCAATCAGCGAAATCACCAGCCACTCAGACTTGAGAGACTCTACGGTCGTATTCCATACCCATTCAGCTTTTCTCTGAAGATTCTGAAAAAAATTCGCATTCAGAACCGTTTCATATATTTGACGAATGGCTGCTTGTAAAACGCCATTATCCACCGCCTCAGGCTCAGAAGATGATGCGGGCGGTAAGTTCATTGGAACTAGATTCACGGCTTGCAAAGACATATTCGACCTCCATTTGAAGGCGTAAAGAGATAACAAAATATTTATTTTTTGCAAAGAGAATTTTTGAACTTGATGCAGACGTTAGAGTTTTCGAGCAATCGCCATGATATGCGCGCTTGCGCCGATCATCGACTCTTCCGTTTCTATTGAGTCGAGGAGCGATAGGTATTTGGAAAAGTCAGGCTCTTGGTAGAGCGGATCAAGAAGTTTTGCAGCCCAGACAGGCCCTTCTATTGCATGAAGAGTTGTCGAAGAAAATCCAGCTGCTTGTACTTCCGCTTTGAGATCCTCCGGACGATGGAAATAGCCAAAGACAAACCCTCCATCCGATTTTTTATGGATGCCTGTTGATAGATCATTTTCTACGTTCGGAATCTTTGAGAGAATCACACCCTTATTGACGTAGTCCATCAAAGAAGCAAACCGCGAAATGCCTGCAGCAAAAAGAACGCCATTTGGCTTAAGCACACGATATGCCTCTCGCAAAGCCTGGATACGATCAGAATGCTCTGTTAAATGATAGAGGGGGCCGAGAAGAAGCACTGCATCCGCCATGTTCGAAGCAAATGGGAGCGATCGTGCATCCCCTTGGACGATCGATGACAGTTTATGCGGATTTGATTTCGCTTGTTCAATGTGCAATGCAACAGGATCTAGGAGGTGCACATGATATCCTTGCTTTGAAAGCGGAAATGCATACGCGCCCGCCGCGCCGCCAATATCCAAAATCGTAGTGGGTGGGATTGGAAGACGCTTTTTTAGAATGTGCAGCGTCCGTTCCCGTTCCAGCTGATGGATGGAAAGCCGGTCCTTTTCCTTGCCTTCCGAATAAAACTTCTCAAGATCTGGATCCATTTTTTTCATATTTGTTTTTGCTCGCGAAGCTGCCGGACAAATGGAGTCGTTTTGGAAAAATCTAATGATTCGAGATCAAACCACCGAGCATCATCTTGAGGAGTTTGTTCGGTTAGAACGAATTTTGACACGCGATACACCAATCCAATGTAATGATATCGGCTAGGCTGCTCAGAATGGTTCGAAACAGTCGTCAGTAAAATAGGATCCAGAACTTTTAGGCCAGCTTCTTCTAAAAGCTCGCGTTGCAATGCTTGAAGAGGAGTCTCTGAAAACTCAATGCCTCCCCCTGGCAAATGCCAAAGGCCTTCAAATGGCCCGCTGTTGATGTGAGTCAAGAGGATACGACCGTCTTGAATAATGAGGGCATACGCCCCAGGACGAATAAAATCTTTCATAATAAGGTGGGAGTGATTTGCTCCCACCTATTCTACTCAAACCAGTTTCCCGTAGCAATACTTTCCCAGAAGGCGCCAACAGGAATCTGCCCAGGCCTAGCCTGATCACATAATATTACAGGCGTTCCCCTGAGGCTGAGGCTCTTGGACTGGCATCTGTTGCTGCTGAACCGGAGCTTGAGGCTCTTGGACCGGAGGCTGTTGTTGTTGAACTGGAGGCTGTTCTTGACCCGCCGCCTGAACAAGCACAACATCTTCTTGAACTTGAGGGAATGGAACAAATTCACCAACTTGTATCCGTATTGGAGCCTGAACTTCTTGTTGTTGCGGCTGCCGATCTTCCTCTTGAGGAGGAGGCGCAGCTTGAAAAGGCGCAACGTTTAGAGGCTCTTCTCTTCTTTCCTCAACTCTTGGCTGTTGGACGGGAGCGGGTGGAGTAACTGGGGAAATTACCTCTACAGGCTTTCCACTCCACTTCTCTTTTACCCACTCATATTTTCCAACGAAAAAGTCTCGGACTGCTACCCACATACGATGGGCAACATCTTTCAATCCTGTCCATGCATCGGATAGTTTTTCATATACACGGCCGCAAAACGTTTGTTCTGCTGCCTGCGTTTCTAATGCGGGAAGGGCGGCTTGCGCACCACTGACATCTCGTACTGCCATAAATCTCCTGTTATGTGAACAAAAATTCGAGCGTCAAAGGTAAACAATTTCTTAATTCAGTGTAAAGAAATTTTTTAAACTTTTTCGTGCTCCGACAACCTTTGCATGAGATGCTTCAACTCATCGAGAAGCACTGGCGGCATCTGATCTTTGAAGAGCTTAAAATAGGATGCAAGCTCTTGAGCTTCTTGCTGCCATTCTTGGGCAGAGACATGAAACAGTTTTTTCAGATCGATGTCGAGTCCGCTTAAATCGAGCGTAGTTGGAAGATGGCCGATCGGACTTAGTTTGGCAGGAGCCAAGTTGGATGTTCTTTCGAAAATCCATTTAAGAACACGGACATTTTCTCCAAAACCCGGCCAAAGGTATTTGCCCTCTTCGTCTTTGCGGAACCAGTTCACATAATAAATGCGAGGAAGCTGATGCGATTTTTTGCCCATTTCAAGCCAGTGGTTGAAATAATCCCCCATGTTGTAGCCGCAAAATGGGAGCATGGCAAAAGGATCGTGGCGCAATTTCCCGATTTCCCCCTTTGCCGCAGCAGTCATTTCCGAAGAAACTGATGCTCCAAAAAAGACGCCGTGAGCCCAGTTAAAGGCCTCCACAACGAGGGGGACGACCGAGGCTCTACGGCCTCCGAAAATGATGGCCGAAATGGGGACCCCTAGGGGGTTTTCCGCCTCGGGGTCATAGATGGGGTTTTGCTTGGCCGATACGGTAAAACGGGCATTCGGGTGGGAAGCCGGCTTGCCCGATTTGGGGTCCCAGAGGCTCCCTAGCCATGAAATGAGCCCCGGGGGCGGCTCAGACCCTATCCCCTCCCACCAAACATCCCTATCGGGGGTTAGGGCCACATTGGTGAAAAGGGCGTCGTGGGCGATGGTTTTCATCGCATTCGGGTTGGTCTTCATAGAGGTGCCCGGGGCGACCCCAAAATAGCCTGCCTCAGGGTTGATCGCATAAAGACGCCCATCAGAGCCAAAGCGCATCCAAGCGATATCATCCCCTACGCACTCGACTTTCCATCCAGGCAAGGTTGGGGTAAGCATGGCCAGGTTCGTTTTTCCGCAAGCGCTCGGGAACGCTGCGGCGATGTATTTTTTCTGGCCTTGAGGATTGGTGATGCCAAGGATGAGCATATGCTCCGCCAGCCAAGATTCATTTCGCGCCAAAACACTTGCTATGCGGAGAGCAAAGCATTTTTTCCCGAGAAGCGCATTGCCTCCATAACCGCTTCCAAAAGACCAAATGGAGGGTTCATGAGGGAAATGGGCGATCACTCGATCTGATGGATTGCAAGGCCATGGAACATCTTTTTCACCTGGTTTAAGCGGCACGCCGACAGAATGGACTCCCGGTACAAAATCGGATTTGATCTGTTTCAGCACATGAAGACCCATCCGGGTCATGATTTTCATGTTCAGGACAACATAGGGAGAATCGGTAATCTCGATTCCGATCTTTGAAAAAGGAGAACCGATAGGCCCCATGCAATAGGGAATCACGTACATGGTTCGGCCCCGCATGCAGCCAGCAAAAAGAGATTTCAGACGCCGGTGCATCTCTTGCGGATCGCACCAGTTATTCGTAGGTCCAGCATCGACTTTTTCTTTACAACAAATGAACGTACACTCTTCAACGCGCGCTACATCGTCCGGATGGGAATGGCACCAAAAACTCCCTGGCCTTTTCTTGAGCGGAATGAGGGTTTGATGCGAAACCATCGACGCTGCTATCGAGTTGTATTCTTCATCGGAACCATCGCACAAATGGACGCGGGAAGGCTGACATAGTTCTGCGATTTCATCGATCCAAATTTTATAGTTCATACAGGATCTATTATGGCTCACCCTGCAAGAAAAAAGCGAGAGCTTGTGAAGCTGTGAACCTCTTTTCCAAATCCGGTTCTGTCATCTTGTGAATTAATTCAACGATCCGTGGAGGCGTTTCTTCTCCCATTTTCAACCAACCCGTTTGTAATTTGGATACCATTTCGTCCCGCGCTGCGCCTTCAAGACCTTCGCCTGGAGCACCCTTTTCTGTAAATAGTTCATAGAAAAGGATCCCCAGTTTCCAGACATCATATGCAGAGGTATATTTGCCTTTCAATAACTCGGGAGAAGGCAAATAAACTTCAGAAAAATCGAGATCCATTTTTTCCGAATAAGGATGGAAACTCCCGAAATCGGTTATCACCGCCTTAACCCGATCATGAAAACGAGAAACAAGAGTGTTCTTTGCGGCTATATCAAAATGTACTCCTAGTTTAGCGATTTCATTCAACCCTAATAGCAGCTCTTTGACAATCTCTAGTTTTACAGTTTCGGACAACCTTGAGCGATTACGAAAGATGGCCTCATGTAAGGTAGAAGCATGCAATTGCTGGAAAACAACATACTTATCCCCTCTGCTCACACAGCAGCGATAGGTGTAAACCAATCCCGGCTTTCCACTCAAATCCAAAAGAATGTTGGTTTCTCTTTCCGCATCCTTAGGATTAAAATCCGTTGATCCCTTAGCGCAAAACTGACCGGACATCAACTCGAAACAGCATTTATACGTTCTGAAATCCCCTTCTCCGAGCACCTTATCTCTAAAATTGATAAAGACCTGCGCATTCCTCAAAGTCGAGCCAGAAAACACATAGAAACCGACAGGTAAGTCGCTCTCTTTGGCTTGAACATGATCGTAAGAAAAATAAATAATAGACATGGCGATTCTGCCCGCCATTTCCCAAACCCTTCTTTTAGGCACAAATTGACAAGAACAATCGATCTTAGGTCTAGCTTTTCTCCGCGCATACTCTAGTTTGTTATAGATGGTTCGATATGTATTCACGATGTGAGGAACAAAACCTCGCCAATGATACTGGGAAGGATCGCTCCCTAAATTTAGACGGAAGAAAAAACTCATACCGTCTATCGCAACACGGGAACTTTGGTTTGTTTTGATATCGATCACATCCATTCCATCCGGGTTCTCCGCACTTACGGGATTAAACCGAACCCAAAATTTAGACGCATCGCGCAGAGGTCCCAACGGTTCAAATAGCAACCGGGATTGATCAGAAAAATATGCTCGTACAGCCATGGAATCACCTTTAAAAAAATTTTTTTAAGGGTGGCATTATAAGAAGGGAAAAGGATATTAAACAGCTTTTTTCTTCTTGAATTTGTCGAGATATTCAAGAGCTTTGCCTGTACCTAGACAGACCGCAAGAAGCGGGTTCGGAGCTACGCAAACAGGAAGGCCTGTTTCTTTGATTAGAGCTTTATCAAGCCCTTTCATCAAAGCGCCGCCGCCTGCAAGCACCATTCCTCTTTCAACAAGGTCTGCTGCAAGTTCAGGAGGACACTTTTCAAGCGTGAGTTTTACGCTTTCGATGATTTGCTGGATTGGTTCAGCAAGACATTCGCGGATTTCTACTGAATTGATCCGTTTTGTGATAGGAAGACCGGCTACTTGGTCGCGGCCGCGCACTTCCATTTCTAGTTCATTATTGCCAAGCGGATAAGCCGATCCAATCGTCATCTTAATTTCTTCAGCCGTTCTCGGGCCGATCATCAAGTTGTAGGTACGGCGCATGTAATTCATGATGCAATCATCAAACTCATCTCCCGCAATACGCAAAGAGCGCGACTCGACAATACCGCCCAAAGAAATGATAGCAATTTCCGTGGTACCGCCGCCGATATCGATGATCATATTGCCCGAAGGCTCGTGTACAGGCAGATCGACGCCAATCGCAGCTGCCATCGGCTCTTCGATCAACACCACTTCTTGCGCGCCAGCATGGAGCGCAGAATCTTCAACAGCTCGTTTTTCTACGCCGGTAATTCCCGATGGAACCGCGATCAAAATGCGCGGACGGAATAGGCTGCGGGCTGGATTGACCCGTTTGATGAGCGCTTTCAACATCCCTTCAGCGATTTCGAAATCGGCGATAACGCCATCTTTCATGGGACGGACTGCATGGATTTTGCGCGGCGTTTTGCCAAGCATCGCTTTCGCTTTGTGGCCAACCGCAAGAACTTCATTGGTCAAAGAATCAACCGCTACTACCGAAGGTTCTGCCAAAACAATTCCCTTGCCGCGGACATACACAAGTGTGTTGGCCGTTCCTAAGTCGATTCCGATGTCGCTCGAAAAAATCCCCGAAAGCCGGTTGAATTTTTTGGTAATGAGAGATCGAAGATTATTCAGGATATTTAAGGCTTGATCGGCAGTTTTGTTCATATTTTCAGGTTTGTAAAAGTTCTAGAACATCTTCCCAAGTCAATTTAGCAATGGCTTCATCATCGCAGCTTACCACTTTCTTGACGAGACCTTTTTTACGGCGTTGCATTTCGACAATCTTTTCCTCAATAGTATTCAACGTAATCAATTTGTAGGAAGAGACTGAATTTTTCTGACCAATTCGGTGTACTCGGTCTGTCGCCTGATTCTCAACCGCTGGGTTCCACCACATATCATAATGGATCACTGTATCAGCGCCAACCAAGTTCAAACCAGTACCGCCGGCTTTCAAAGAAACGAGGAAGACAGGGATCTTTGGGTTTTCGTTGAATTCTTTGACGATTTCAAGACGGTTTTTCGTGCTGCCATCGAGATAGGAGAACGAAATGCCTCTCTGCTCAAAATCTTCGCGCATGATTTGAAGCATGCGTGTGTATTGGCTGAAAATAACTGTTTTGTGGTTGCTTTCGACAAGTGTTTGGAGTAGTTCCAAGAGCAGATCGTATTTGGATGAATCGCCAAGTTCTGCCTTTTCCTTCGCGAAAATAGCTGGGTGGCAGCAGATTTGCTTCAAGCGGGTCAAAGTCGCAAGGACGTGGATTTGGACCTTGTCGAAACCATCGCGCGCCACCAGTTTGGTGAGTTCGTCGCGGGCCGAAGCAGCGTAAGATTTGTAAAGTTCCATCTGCACATCGGAGAGCTGTGTGTGGTAGACGATTTCCGATACAGGCGGCAGATCTTGGAGCACATCGCTCTTCATGCGGCGCAAAATGAATGGAGATACTTTTTTGCGCAGGTATTCCATATTTTGCGTATGCTGATCGCCTGATACGCGGATGTAATTTTCGACAAACCGGTCGTAAGTACTCAAGAAGCCAGGCATAAGGAAGTCCATCAAGCTCCAGAGTTCGTCGAGCGAGTTCTCGATCGGCGTACCGGTCAAAATAAGGCGGTGGGCCGCTTGGATCATCTTCACCGATTTCGCATTGCGGGTGCCGCGGTTCTTAATATGCTGCGCTTCATCGAGAATCGCGTACGAGAACGAAATTTGGCTGTAAGTCTCGATATCTTTTTGGAGCAAGGTGTACGACGTGATGATCACATCGAACTCGCCCATTTTGGCCAAACTCTTCTTCCGTTGATTTGGAATGCCATCCACAACAATCGCTTTCAACTTCGGATTGAACCGATGCAGTTCCTCTTTCCAGTTATAAAGGAGCGAGGTGGGGCAAACAATGAGTGTTTTGGCCTCTTTGTTTTTGTTGTGATTTTGCGTAATGGCAGTGATTGCCTGAACGGTTTTTCCAAGGCCCATATCGTCGGCGAGGATTCCGTTGAGGTACATGCGGCGCAACCTTTCGAGCCAATGAACCCCTTCCAATTGATAAGGCCGCAAATCGGCTTTCATATCTTTCGGGAATGGCGTTGGAGTGATTTGAATTTGGCCGAGCATTTGGCTGCGGATCTCTAACAGCTTATCCGACATTAAGAATTCAACTGGCAGCCCATCAAATGCTTTCGGATCGATGGTTGCGAGATTCCAAAGCGGTTTTTTCTCTTTGTGGTCATCCAACTTTTTGATGCCCAGTTCATCAAAGAGCTGAACTAACTTCGAAATCCGATCGAGATCGAGAACAAGGATTTTGGAAAAGCGCGAAACATTTTCCTTGATCCGTTTTGCATCGAGCTCCAGATAAGAACGTTTAGCTGCCAAGCATTCCCAGAGCAATTCCAGCTTAACTCCTCTTAAGGCGCCATTTACTTTGAGATCGATATCATAGTATCCGATGGCTTCGCTGGCATCGAGTTTCAGCTTAAAGGTCGTTTCATCATAGATGAATTGATCAAGAAGATTTTGCGGGCATTCGAATTGGACTCTGTGCTGATTGCGAGGGATGACGCCGGTCATAAACTCGACGATCTTCTTCTCCGTTTTAGCGACATATGCGCCCGTTTGCGGATTGAACACAAAATCTTGGAAGAGTTCTTCGATGATTTGCCGCTCTTCGACTAGATTGCGAGCCAAAACACCCTGTTCGGTGACAAATGTTTTGATGTGCTCGTAATTGAGTTTTGAAGCGATCGCTGGCACTTCTTGTCCATCGTAAGAGAAGAAAAGGGCCGCATCCAATTCGCCATCGAGATATGTGAGATGGCAGCGCGCACCCAACTTTCCTGCAAAAGGCAAGGTGACAAATCGCTCAAGCACACCGCAATTGGTCACTTCTGCAAAGCGCTTCAGTTCAGGCAGCGCATTTTCGACAAAAGTTCCGAAAAGCGGCTCTGGAACGGTCATGTCTCGAATCGTATTCAAGTTGAGCAAATGAGTTCGCTTGATATACGAAGGGAAGCGATAATAAGTATCTTGGTTGATCATGCCCGGCTTTGCGCATTCGAAAAGAATGACATCTTCAACATTCAAACATGTATCTGCTATGACCAATTTTGGTTTAAAGAGAATTTTAGCGGCAGGCGGATCTATATATTCGAGCTGGAATCGCAGTGTGACAGGATTTGGCGCATAACGCAGCGGCGTCTCAAGCGTGCCCAGATACAAATAAGGCAAGCAAGGCATCTCGTCGTCTAGGTCTTTAAACCCGCGCGGCCCCGACTGGCTCAAAGTCGTTTCATAGGTGCTCGCCAACATCAAACCGAACACTTCCGGATCGAGCTGAGCAATCCGGCTTGCACGCTCATTTTGGCTGTTTTCCAACATCCGCCCATGGTCCATGATCAATTGGAGAAGCTGGGATCCAAGCGGATCAAAACTCTTCACGGAGAAAAATAGGCGGCGTCCGCCAACATATAAAGGTTCTTCATACCGGACAGCCTCCAAAAAGCCTTTGAGCTGTGAAATCTGGAGCGGTTTTGAACGAAACGGCAAGCGAAGAGCAAGCTGAAACTCGACCTTGCTTTTTTTCTCTCCTTGCTGCAGCGATTGTGGATTGAAAATCACAGCCAATTCAGCTTCAGCCAAAGATCCGCC
This sequence comes from Parachlamydiales bacterium, assembly GCA_019694475.1. Taxonomy (GTDB): domain Bacteria; phylum Chlamydiota; class Chlamydiia; order Chlamydiales; family SM23-39; genus REEB52. The sequence goes on along the minus strand of JAIBBX010000003.1, from coordinate 108,391 downwards.
TTCTTGAGGCAGGAAAAATGGCGAATGGGACAAAACTTCCGAGGATGCCACATATTCTTGCAGCACTTGTTTTTGATATCGCGCATCTTGCTTGACTACTTCTTTGTTCTCAGCTTCTTTGATCGCATCGATCAATTCCTGCTTCTCGTGCGCCTCCAGCTTCTCATCATCGGCAATATCAGCCTCTTTAGAATATTCGATGAGAAGGCTGTCAATTTTTTCTTCTAAAAAGAAAATGAGCGCGGCCAAATGCTGGCAATCATAACGGCTGGGGCAATCGCAATTCGTGTGAACAGCGGTTGATTCAAAACGGTCTACTTCGATCTCGCTTTCATAGGTACTTTCGTAATTGCTAAGCACTTTGCTGCTAAAGCGAATTGTTTCGTTATCGAGCTTGATGATTTTTGCAGCTAAGATTTTGTTTTTGTCATACAGCTGTTTGCCTTCTTTCAAAATGGCTGATGAGAAATCCTGCCGCAATTTTCTGAAATTTAACATAGCTTTCTACAAACCGTTTGTCTGAATCCTTACATTTACAGAATTTCTAAAACAAGCGCAACCAAAAAATTTTAAAACAAGAAAATTTGACTCAAAATCTGCCCTATTCCATAATATTCGCCGAAATATGACTACGATCGATCAAAATTGGCTGAATTTACACAGAAGACAAGAGCAAAGCTTTGTTCCTGCTCTCTTGGAGTATCAAAAAAGCACAAGCGGCGCTCGAACCCTCTTAGAAACGGCTCACAAAACCATTCAGCTCACCTCTCAAGCGATGCCCTCCGCAGAATTAAAGGGCGCCGAAGCCCTGCTTGGAAGCAGCATCAACATCCTCGCGTCAACCTTCATTCCTACTTCGACCTGGGATGCTCTCACCTCCTTGAGCAATTTTGGCTGGAATTCGATCAGAGAATTTGCGGACGCGGTCCTGAATTACTGTTCCTGCGCTTCGCTTTTCACTGAAAACCCGCTTGTTGGAAGGATTTCCCAAGTAGCCGAGGGGTCTTATGATCTTTCCGACCTCCATCTTTCCTACACCGATTATTGCAAAGCATCCGATCTAGAGGGCTCTGCAAACGGCGAAGTAAAAAATGTATTTACATGCACAAAGAACTATTATTGGCTCCGGACCGCAAGAGCTGTCGCATCGATTGCCGCCATGGTTTTGGGTCTATTCCTGCTTGCTGGCGCGCAGTGGATATCCGGCATAGCCGTAATTACTCTCTCCCTAACCGCCTCCCTGTTCTCAACCCTGCGAGACACCCACGAAATCAGCGGCAAGTACCCGATACTAAAATTAGACCAGCCCGTCCAAGTCTTAGCTTAATTAAAAAGAATTTTTTTAGAACGCAAAACGCAGAATGCAAAATGCAAAACTGCGGGCTGACGCATCGGCCCCGCTATTTCAGCGGGGGCCCCGCGCGTCAGTATTTAAAGGGGGAAGCCCCCTCGTGCCCCCATTTGCGCGCGAAGCGTTGGGTGGATGCAAAGGAGGGCTTCCCTCCTTGTGCCTGGCGCTCCGGGGGACCTCGCTGAATAGCGGGGCCGATGCGCCAGCCCTTGGATTCATATCGTGAAGAAAAAGCGCAGCGCAGGCAAGAGCCCGCTTCGGGCGTCGGAGCTGTGCTTTGCACAGCCCCTTGCCGAGCACGCGCTTTTTCAAAGCGAGATGAAGCCTGCTGGGCGCGGGGCTGCGGAATCGAGACAAAAGGTCCTTGAATGGACCTTTTTCTCGCGGAGCAGATGAGCGAAGCGAATACGCCCGAATGGACGAGCCCTGCTCGCCTGAGGGGGAGCGTTAGCGAAGCATGCCCGACGTCATATCGTCCTCCACTCTATTCACTTTTTTATCCTTGATCAAAAAAAACAGATGCTTATATACTTATGCCCTTTGACGCGGGCGTAGCTCAGTGGTAGAGCATCACGTTGCCAACGTGAGGGTCGTGAGTTCGAACCTCATCGCCCGCTAATTCACAATTTTTTATCCCCCGGAGAATGACCGTGACCCAAGCATTAGCAGAATCAACAGATGTAAAAGTAGCCGTCCACGAAAAAGGATCTTGCCGGGTCGAATTAGAAGTAAAGACGAGCGCGCAAATGATCAAAGATGCGCGCAAAAAAGCCACGAAAACTGTCGGCAAAGAAGTTACCCTGCCTGGATTCAGAAAAGGCAAGGCCCCTGACGAAACTATTTTGAAAAAATTCCCGGGCGAAGTCGAAAAGCAGATGCACAAAGAATTGGCCGATATGGCATTCATTGCTGCACAAAAAACGGCCCAAGTACCCATTTTAAATAACAACTCCCCTATCTCCTTCGAAATGAAAAAAATCAGCGAACACGAAGCTGATCTCGTTTTTTCATTTGAAACGGAGCCAAAAATTCCAACGGTTGATGCTGCGGGCTTTGTTGCGAAAGCTGTCGATAGACCCGAAGTCGCAGAAAAACAAATCGAAGAAGCTGTTAGACAAATGCGCTTCTTTTATGCCCAGTGGGAGCCGATCAACGATCGAGCCATTCAAGATGGCGACTATATCATGATCGACTTGGATACAGTTGAAGGGGAAAATGTACAAAGAGTTTTCCACCACATTCGCTTCGAAGTGTCGAAAGAGCGGATGGCGAATTGGATGAAACAACTGGTCGCAGGCGCCAAAGTCGGCGATGTATTAGAAGGTGTCAGCGAAGTCGACGACACAGCAACCGAGGCTGAAAAAGCGGAATTCAAACCGAAAAACGTCCGCATCACTATATTAAAGGTGGAAAGAGCCCTTTTGCCTGAACTCGACGATGAGTTTGCTAAAAAAGTGGGAGCGTCCGATACCGCCCACATGCGTCAATCGATCACAGACCTATTAAATAAGCAGGCTGATGAAAAGGTGCAAAACGAACTGAGAGAGCAAGTCAACGAATACCTGATCGAAAATTATATGTTCGAACTCCCCCAGTCGCTGATCGACACCGAGCGTAAACATCGCTTAAGCCAAATGATGCACGATCCGAGCTTCAAAAATAAGTGGAACACGATGTCCCAAGAAGAACGGAAAGCGCTCGAAGAAAAATTATCGATCGAATCGGCGCAAGCTGTCAGATTATTCTATCTTTCGCGCGGAATCGTCCAAAAAGAAAAAATTCCCGTGACTCATCAAGAAGTACAAAGAGAAGCGATCCATATTTTCCAATCCCACGGCGGCAGAAACATGGATCAAATGCCAAAAGAAGTATATGCTTTAGCCCTTTCTAAAGTCATTTTAGCCAAAGCGCAAGACTTTATATTGAAAAAAGCTTGAACTCGCAGAGTCCTACAGATAAACTGAGGAAAAGGGGATTTGAAATATGTCTTTAACGCCTTATGTAATCGAAGATACAGGACGCGGCGAGCGTTCCATGGATATTTATTCGCGGCTTCTCAAAGATCGGATTATCTTCATCGGAACCGATATTTCTGATCAAGTCGCAAACGTTGTCGTAGCTCAGCTTCTATTTTTGAAAATGGAAGATCCAAAGAAAGACATCAACCTATATATCAATTCCAATGGCGGCCAAATCACAGCAGGCCTTGCAATCCTAGATACCATGCTCTTTTTGGGCTGCGATATCAACACCTATTGCATCGGCCAAGCTGTATCAATGGCAGCTCTTCTCCTCGCAGCAGGGACCAAAGGGAAACGATTTGCTCTGCCGCATAGCCGCATCATGATCCACCAACCCTATGGCGGCGTCATGGGCACATCGGAAGATATTGCTTTGCAAGCGAAAGAGATTTTGGAACTGAAAAAAATTACCTCTTCTCTAATGTCTCGATTTACCGGCCAAGCTTTGGAAAAAGTGCTGGAAGATTCTGAGAGAGACTTTTATATGGACCCCGAAGGTGCCCTGAAATATGGCATCGTGGACCACATTGCAAAACCTGCCCATCTAAATTCTATGGCAGAAAAAACGAGTGAAGTACCGGCCAGCGTATGACAAACAAAAAAAATGCCAATGAACTTGCTAGCTGCTCTTTCTGCGGAAGGACAGAAGATATCGTCGAAAAGCTCATTTCGGGCCCAAACGCCTACATTTGCGATAAATGCGTAGGCCTTTGCGTCGATATCGTACAGAAAAAGCCTGTTAGCTATGAGATGAAGCTCCTCAAGCCAAAAGAGATCAAAGCTCATCTTGACGAGTACATCATTGGACAGGAAAGCGCCAAAAAAACCATTTCAGTTGCCGTCTACAACCATTACAAACGAATCCGCTCCCTTTCCAAACAATCGGAAGTGGAATACAGCAAATCGAATGTAATGTTGATTGGACCAACCGGGTCTGGAAAAACGCTCATGGCGCGCACGCTAGCCCTTATTTTGGATGTTCCTTTTGCAATTTCTGACGCGACAACGCTGACAGAAGCAGGCTATGTAGGCGAGGATGTGGAAAATATCATCCTTCGCCTCTTACAAGCAGCTGATTATGATGTTGCCAAAGCAGAACATGGGATCATTTATGTCGATGAAATCGACAAGATCCGCAAAACCACTTCCAACGTTTCGATTACCCGCGACGTTTCTGGCGAAGGCGTGCAGCAGGCTCTTTTAAAAATCGTCGAAGGAACTGTCGCGAACGTTCCGCCAAAAGGGGGAAGAAAACACCCCAACCAAGAGTATATTAAGGTGAACACCCAAAATATCCTCTTCATTGTTGGCGGCGCCTTCGTTCATTTGGACAAGATGATTGCAAAAAGACTTGGGAAAAGCACGATCGGATTTGACGCCGCAACCAAGCGCGCTGTCGATACGCATGACACCAACTACTTGCTATCCAAAGTGGAACCGGAAGATCTTATCTCTTTTGGAATGATCCCGGAATTCGTAGGCAGGTTTAACAGCATCGCAAATTGCAATGAACTTACAGTTCAAGACCTTGTCGACATTCTTGTAAAACCTAAGAATGCGATTATTAAACAATACGAGCATCTTTTTGCGGAAGAAAACGTCAAACTCGAATTCACTCAAGAAGCGCTTGAAGCAATGGCGAAAAAAGCAAAAGAGACTGGCACTGGCGCAAGAGCTCTTCGCATGATCACTGAAAATCTTTTGCGCGATTTGATGTTCGAAGTTCCATCTGATCCAACGATCAAGGAAATCATCATCGAAAAATCTGCAATCACAGATAATCAGCCGCCGAAAGTTGTCCGCGACCGTTCCGCATAAATCATCTCGAAAATGCTGATGCGAAATGCAAAACTAAAGAAGCGAGAAGCTCTCTTGCTCCTTTAGTTTTTTCACATTGCAATTTCTTTTTCATTTTCTTTCTCTTGTAAATTTTCTACGCTCAGTGAATAATGGGTATGAGGACGCATTTGGTATGCTACAGGATTACCTGGAGAAACTTTGCAAGGAACTATCGATTGCTACACCGAAACTTAATGAACAAAAATTGTATTCATTTAAAATTGTCGGCGAAACTGTTGCAATTCGAGATTTAGATCCTGGCATCGCAGTGCACGCACAAATTTGCGCGGTTCCCAATAAGAAAAAAGAAGAACTCTTCATGTACTTGATGCGCGCAAATCTGCTCGGGCAAGGAACTGCATCCACAAGAATTGGAATGGATGCAAACGAGAAGTTCTTGACACTCTCTTTGGGATTGCCTTATGAATTAAACTATCAGACATTTCGCGAAGCGATTGAGGATTTTGTCAATTATTTGATCTATTGGCGCGAAGAAGTGGCAAAATTTGAGAATGAAGAAAGCATTTACTAAGGTTTTTAGATGCCGGCGCATCTGATTGCAGAAGAAGGACCTCATCGAGGCCTCATCCTAAATTTGGAAGACGGCGAAGAATGGATCATCGGCCGTGATCCTGACGCCTGCGATTTGGTCATTGAAGACAGCACCGTTTCCAGAAAACACGTTCGATTGAATAAAACGCCCGAAGGCGTTTACCTGAAAAATTTAAGCCGCGTCAATCCCGCTCTAGTCAATGATGCTGAAACAACCGATCCAATTCTTCTGAAAGAAGGCGATCGGATTCAAATCGGCAACACCGTTTTTCTCTATTCCGAAGAAGCGCGTCCTGAAATCAAGCAGCCAGAAAAAAAGAAAAAAAGCGGATACGACGATATTTTTGGCGACATCGAACAGCCCGAAGAACCAAAGCCGCCGAAAGAAAAACAAGAAAAGAAAGAAAAAGGCGGATACAACGACATCTTTGGCGAAGAGCCCGAAGAAGAGCCGCAAGAAACAGAAATCAAAGAAGAAGAGCCGCCTAAACCTGCAATCGAACCAGAAGAGCTCCGCATCCCTCCTGCACCGCCAAAACCGCAAATGACGGCGTATGACACCATTTTCGAAGACACTGGCACCGAGGAAGAACTTCCCTTCAACCTGATTGCAGAATCGCCGCTCATGCTCAAAGTGATCGCAGGCCCGAACGCCGGAGCTGAAATCGCGATCGAAAAAGGCAGAACCTACACGATCGGCAAAGATCCGAACGCTTGCGATATCGTCTTCCAAGACATGAGCGTATCCAGAGCGCATGCTCGACTCATGGTAAGCCCGGAAGGCGTGATGGAACTCGAAGATCTCGGATCGAAAAACGGAACCGTAGTCAATGGCGCAGTTCTTACTGAAAAGAAAATCGTAACTCCTCAGGATCTGATCGCCTTAGGAACCACGGTGTTCATGATCATCGACCGGGAAGCTCCCCAAGAGACGATCTACTCCCCCATGGTTCCAAGCTACGAGGCAGCAAAAGCACCGGAAGCGCCGCCGCCTGAAGTCAAAGAAGAAGAAGAAATCAAAGAAGAAGTGATCGATTGGAAGAAAAAGCCAATCCCGATGAAGTATTTGATCATGGGAGGCTCTGCAGCCGCCATCTTCCTCATCATGTTCATCACTTTCTTCTCTCTTTTCAAATCGAGCGGCACAGAAATGGCGAAAAAAGAGCCTGTCTCTGAAATCAAAGAAGCGCTCGCTAAATTTACCGATGTTCAATATTCCTACAACCCAGGCAGCGGCAAACTTTTCATCGTCGGACATGTGCTCACAGGCGTCGATTATCAAGAAATGAAATACCGGTTGGGCCAAATCACTTTCATCACCTCGATTGAAGATAACGTAGTGATCGACGAAGGCGTATGGAAAATGATGAACGATGTCTTGAGCGATAATGCAGCATGGCGCGGCGTCAGCATCCATTCTCCTGCAGCCGGAAGATTCGTAGTAAACGGATATATTCCGACAGTGGAAGAAGGAACCCGATTGTATGAATATTTGACCGTCAACTTCCCCTATTTAGACAGATTGGAAAATCAAGTCGTCATTGAACAAACTCTCAATACGCAGCTCCAATCGATCATCACGATGGCCAATTTGGGGGGCGTCACCTTCCAATTGTCCAACGGAAATGTGATTTTGACCGGAAATTACAACGATCAAATGAGCAATGAGCTCAAAAAAGCCATCAAGGAAATCAACGCATTGAAAGGCGTTGCATCAGTGAAAAATTATGCGATTGCTTCTCATCCAAGCAGGGTCGGCATCGATCTTTCACAAAATTATCAAGTGACGGGAACGTCTACTTATGATGGGCGCGGATTTAGCGTTGTAATGAATGGAAAAATCTATACTTTAGGAGATCGGGTCGATGGAATGAAGATTACTTCCATCGAATCAAATACGATTCTTCTTGAAAAAGATGGATTAAAATATAAAATCGACTATACCCGGTGAAAGGAAGAAAGGAGAAACCTTATGTTTGGGTTAGAAAAAAAACCCGGTGAAAAGTTTGCTTTCGATCTCGAAAAAGAGATCAAAGAAAGACCAAGCCGCGGCAAAGAGATCTTGGATAAAGTGGAAAAACGAATCCAAGAAATAAAAAAACACTTGCGCGAAGGGGCAAAAGAAAAGGATTTCGACGAGCTCGGCATTCTTTTACACGGATATGCCGCCTTGCAAAAAGTCTTACGAAAAGTGAAATAGGAGACAGTAAATGGCAGGACAACTCCCGGGAATTACCCTTACATTCCACTCATTGATTTCAGCGTATAAGGTGCTGCAAGATAGACTTGTGCAATCTGTCCGCTCGCTTGCAAGTAAAATGAGTACAGCGACTCCAGGATCGTTTATTTTGCTCCAATTCCAAATGAGCCAAGTAACGCAAATGGGCGAATCGATCTCTAACTTGATCTCTCAGGTCAACACGGTGATCAGCCACGCAATCTCGAACCAAAAAACGCAATAAACGGATAGGGAAAACGTATGTCAGCAGCAAAAAAATACAAAGAAGACTTCATCTTACTGGCCGAAGCTGGTTTTATTGCAGTCAACCAAGCCGACGAAGATGCAGCCCTCAAGTTGTTCAAAGCGGCAGAAATGCTCGACCCAAAAAACATTTTGCCTAAAATCGGTTTCGGTTATTTGCACTTGCATAAATTGGAACTCAAGCAAGCCGTCAAATATTTTGACGATGTGCTCGAAGTAGATCCGCATAATGACATGGCAAAAGCATTCAAAGGCCTTTCTATGAGCATGATGCCGAATTCAATCGATAAAGGCGAAAAGATCCTTGAGCAAACGCTCAAATCGAAAGATCCTATGATTAAAAAACTCGCAGGATCTGCGATTGACTTTGTTGAGAAGTTCATCAAAAAAACCCCAGGTCCAGCTAGCAAGGGTAAATAATGGCAGTTCCTCCAGATAGAAGCCCAGATCGAATTTCGCCAGGCAAAGCTCCAGAACCGCTTGAAAAACCGGTTACTGCAGGGCAAACCCCGACTGGATTCGACAGCTATATGCAAGGAACTGGAACACGCACTCCCCAAGCTGGGCAAACGGCACCCACAGGGCCAACTCCAATGGATGTGGCCCGGGGGCCTACTATTGCAACTTCTGGGATTTCGTTCGATTCCATTTTTGCCCAAACTGGTCAAGTGCAAGATTCGCTTGGGACGGTTGAAAAGCAGCTCAAAGACCAAAATTTGAAACTAAAGCGCTCGCAAAGCCATTTAGTCAAACAAAAATTGGGCGATGCGAATGACCACATCCGCGCTGCAGCTTCTAAAATGGGCATGCAGCTGGAAGAGGGAAAAATCCCAACGGGACTCGATGCGCTAGCTCGTTTCATTGCCATGGTCAATGATGGACAAGACAAACTTTCTCAAGTGCAGGATAAATTGAAAGAAATGTCGGCCAGCGGAGCAAATATCAATCCGGGCGATATGCTCTCCATCCAGGTGAAAATGGGACTGGCTCAACAGGAAATCCAATATACCACAACGCTGCTTGGCAAAGTGATTCAGTCCGTCACGCAACTCCTCAACACGCAATTATAATGGAAAATCCTCCCTCTTTCGACAAGCTGATCAACCACCTCGAAGATGTAGAGCTAACCACTGTGCATGGCCGCATCACAGAAGTGATCGGCATGCTCATTCGAGCTGTTGTTCCCCAAGTGAAAATGGGCGAAGTTTGCTTGATCAAAAGAGAAGGAGATCCCTTAGCCGCGGAAGTCGTCGGCTTTACCAAAGATGAAGTGCTCCTCTCGCCTCTCGGCGATATGAAAGGAATCGGCCCTTCTTCGGAAGTCGTTCCGATGCGCATGCCAATGCACATCAAAGTAGGACCTAAACTCTTAGGCCGCGTCCTCAACGGCCTTGGACAACCCATCGATGAAGATGTAAAAGGGCCTCTCGAAGTCGAAGAGAGTTTCCCCGTCATCAACCAACCTCCAGATCCTCTTAAAAGAGGTCTAATTGACAAACCGATCTCCGTAGGCGTGCGCTGCATCGACGGCGTCCTCACTTGCGGAAAAGGGCAAAGGATCGGCATTTTTTCTGCTGCGGGCGTTGGAAAATCAACTCTATTAGGCATGATTGCCCGCAACGCGGTGGCCGACGTCAATGTGATTTCGCTCATCGGCGAGCGCGGAAGGGAATTGAGAGAATTCCTCATCAACGATCTTGGCCCTGAAGGGATGAAACGATCTGTCATCATCGTTTCTACATCCGATCAAGCGGCCCAAATGAGAATCAACGCTGCATACGTAGGAACGGCAATTGCAGAATACTTCCGCGATCAGGGCAAATCAGTCATCTTGATGATGGATTCGGTCACGCGATATGCGCGTGCACTGCGCGAAATCGGCCTCGCTGCAGGCGAGCCGCCTGCCCGCGCAGGTTACACTCCATCTGTTTTCGCAACTCTTCCAAGACTGCTCGAACGATCGGGCAATTCTGAAAAAGGTTCGATCACCGCATTCTATACCGTTTTGGTCGCAGGTGACGATATGAATGAACCCGTCGCGGATGAGGTTCGCTCCATTCTCGACGGCCACATCATTCTATCGTCGGATCTCGCAAGACAATATCACTTCCCCGCGATCGACGTTCTCGCATCAGTCAGCAGGGTGCTCACTCAAATCGTCGATAGACCTCATCTGGAACTCATTGGGAAAGTGCGTGAAGTGCTCGCGAACTACAAGAAAAACGAGCTTCTCATCCGTATCGGAGAATACAAGCCCGGCTCAGATAAAAACGCAGATTTCGCACTGAAGTATATCGACAAAGTAAACCGCTTTCTCAAGCAGCAAATTGAAGAAAAGACTTCAATGGAAGAAACGCTGCGTCAATTAAAGGCTTTATTCACCTGATTCGTCGACTGGCTTCTGCGCTGGAGGAAGAATATTGCCCGGCGTTGGGGTATGCCCTACAAACCAAATCATCTGACGATCTCTCAAGCCCGATTCAGCCATTCTGCAGCAATACGCATAAGCTGCTGCAACGCCTGCGATCGCAAAAAGAGCCCCTAAAAGAAAGGCGCCTCCGCCCAAAACTCCGCTGATGGTCAAAAGCCCCAGCACTAAAGAGCCAAGAGCTACAAGACTGCTCACATGTTCGCGCTTTTTCAGGTGGTTCAATTCATGATCCACTTCAGCATAAGAAAGCTGTGCTTTTGGATTGTTTTCAATAAAATCAAATCTAGAACTAACTAATGCACCCATTGTATTACCCGAATTTAAACTTATTCGGATAATTATATTAAAAACGGCAATTCACAGCCATACTAACGATTTGCTTGCAGGGGAGATAAGTAAATATTTTAGGCGCACCTAAAAAAAAAGACCGCTCTTTCGAACGGCCTTTTTGAAGAAAGATCTATAACGATTAGGTGTCGTCAGATACATCAACACCGGCTGGAATATATCCGCCGCGTCCGCCTTGGGCTGGAGCTGGCATATAACTGCCGAATTCCTGTCTTCTAGAAAACTGTCTTCTGCCTCTAGGATCGTAACCCATTCGGCCCATTTCGATCTGATTCTGATCTTGGTTCTTTTTAACAGTTTCAGAAAGTCTGAGAACAGTAGCGTCTTCATGCACTTTGTCGCTCTTTTTCTCGTTCGAACCTTTCATTACCGCTTGACCAGCTTGGAACAAGCCATAAGCAGCAAGAGCAATACCAATACCAATCGCAAACGATGTACTTCCAAGGAATCCAAGAACAATTAAAGCGATAGCAGCAGCAAGAACGATTGCAGCTGAAATTGCTTTATCTTGCCAGCCTGCGCCAGTTTTCTGAACCTTATAAACATCCTTTACTTGTTTAGTAATATCTCGAGCTGTTTTTTTATTTAACAACTGAAGATCAGGATCCGCGAACAGCTGGCTCCCTGAATCCATGCGTTCAACTCTATTCATATTATATCTCCACTATTTTTATTTAGCACATATTAAAAACTACGCAATAATTATAGTAAAATAAGCAATTAATAAGTAGTAAAATAAATGTTACGCAATAAAGACAAATTAATTTTGTAACTTTAAAATTTTACTTCGATTGTATTTTAATTTTTACCAAGAGATGGGTGTTCAAGGAAGAAACCGCAAAAAGATTGATGTGAAAAATTTTAATTACGTATGTATTTATTATTTTCAAGAAACTCAATGAATCTGCCCGCGAAACAGCTTTGTTAAGTTAAAATTATCCTTGTCACGAGAGCTCCTAGGACTGCTATCAATTTTTTTGACAAAAAAAAAGGCCGCTCAATTGAGCGGCCTTTTCTTGGTGGATCGGCAATTTTGTTAGGTATCGTCAGACACCGGGATATAACCTCGACCTTCGCTGCGCTGAGCTGGGGCTTGGCGGGGGGCAGATGGCTGGCTCTGAGCGAAAGATCTCCTCCCTCGAGGATCATGCCTTTCAGTCATCTCAACTGCTGGGCTTTGCTTCTGAAATCGATGGCAAAGCCTGAGATATGTAGCATCGTCATAGACTTTTTCAATTTTTTTATCGATATAGAGCCTGTATCCGGCCTGAATCAATTTAGCTATTCCAACAGCAAGAAGAACTCCCCCAACTAATGGCGCGAATAGCGTATGAGCCCCAACAACAATCAATGCGATCGCTGCGGCAACAAGGAGCAGACCCGTGAGGAACGGCTCCACGCACCCCCCACTCCTGCTTTTAATTTTCTGTACACTTGTTACGTCTTTCGTTAAATCTCGCATTGCCTTTCTATCTAAGAGCTGAATGGGCGGATCAACGCCGAGCTGGCTGTCCCTACTCGTTCTTTCTAGAGCGTTCATAATAGTTCTCCATGATTTAATATGTGCTAATAAAATTTATACAACCATTATAATAAAATTATGAGTTAATAAATAGTAAAATTTATGGTTTTATAAAAAAAATACAACGTAATTGCATCAAGTTAAATTTTTATATATACACTATTTTGATAAGTAAAGTATTTACTTGATAAGGCCAGATATTTGCGTCAATCCATGGAGTTAGGTAAAATCAACTTTAATAGGACAGACAGTAAGCAGCAATCTCTTGCCAAGAGGTATATAGGAGAAATTTGAAAATGAACCAACCCCTGAGCTATCCCCTCGAACAACTGATGACAATCAAGAAAAACCGCTTCGACCAAGCGGTCAAGACCTTGGAACAGAAAAAGGAAATTCTTGAAAAAGCCTACGAAAAGCTCTACGTTGTGACTCAGGAAAGGGACCAGGTTTTGACCCATAAACAGGCTAAATTGGCCCAGCTGAGGGAATCTTTAGATGAAGGGACGACGACCGATAAGATCCAGCAGATGAAGGCCTATATGAAGATTGTCGATGAGAAGCTGGCCGACAAGGAAAAAAAGGTCGTAGAACAGCAAAAACAGGTCGATGTGGCCCAGAAGCAAGTTGATATTGCCACAGATGAGCTCTTCCAAAGAAAGAAGGATCTAGAGAAACTAGAGATGCACAAGCAAGAATGGGAAAAAGAAGTGCGTTACTGGGTCCAGCAAAAAGAAGCAGTTGAACACGATGAGCAAGGCGCTCAAACCCACTCCATTCGAAAAAAAGAAGATGAGATCAGAAAAAAAGAGCGTGATTTATGAGCAGTACCGAACCCCCTTCTAGAATTCCTCCTCGGCAGCAAACCCATGAAACGAAGTCGGCCCGCGATGAACTATCAAGCAAAGGCAAAGTCGAAAAAGTCAGAGAAATAGACGCCGATGAACAGACCAAGAAAAAAAGATTCATGAAATACTACCGCGGAGTGGAAGAAGAGGGCGAAGAAGAAGGGACATCCCGTCCAAGCCCTTTTGATCTCTATTCCGGCAAATCAACAGGCGAAGGAACAGAAACCTCTCTAGGATCTTCGACGCCTCAATCGGAGTTTGAAGATGTCGAAGACGCTGTTGTTCCTGGACCTTCCTATACTCCTCCGCCAGATGTACAAGCTTCTCCAGAAGAGGACAACGATGAAGTTACGGAGGGCGCTTTGCCCCAGTCGGACGATTTCTGGCAGGATTTTGATTTGCCAGACCAGCCTCAGCCGCCGACCACATTCCAGGAAACGACAGGCCTTGCAAAAGGACAGCCGCTTGCTGAAAAATATGTTCCGGAAGGAAAAGGAGCTCCAACCGTTGGCGAGCACCGAAAAAGGGTAAAAGACATTCACAAGAGAGAAGAAGAAGTAGGTCTTTTAAAAGGAAAAGTAGAAAAAAAGCAGGAAGTGCACGAAAAACTGGAAAAGAGAAAAACAGAACCCTCTGTTTTCGGCCCTCCAGGAAAACCTCCCGCAAAAGAAAAAAAAGCGGCAGAACCTTTGCAGCCCCCTCCCCTAAAAAAAGAAGTGAAAGCCAAAGAAAGAGAAGAAGAACGTCCATGGGTTTCCGCACCGCATGAAAAGCAAAAAGAGCTTCGCCGCGAACCAACAGTCGGCAAGGCCAAAGAAGAGATCAAAGCTAAAAAACTCCCCTCGCCTATGGAAGAGCTAGCAAAGCCAGTGCAACCTAGAGCTAAAGAGATGCGCGAAGCTCATCCTATGGCAAGACCTAAAGAAAAAGAGGCAAAAAAAGAAGAAGAAGAGACTGTGTTACCAATACCTAGAGAAATTGGAGCAGCTCCAGTCATGCAGGGAGAAAGGGAAGGAAGAGGCGGCGGAGGCAAAAAGGGGCGGGAAGAAAAAATTCTCGAAATCGAACCTCCCTCTTTACCGCAGCTGCCGGCGAATATCCAGCCCATGGCTATGGCCGCAACTTCTCAGGTCGCCACTTATTTAACCCCGCAAACTGTGTCGCTCTTTTTCCAAATGGTGGGAACTATTTTTGTCATGCAGGGACCGCAAGCTGTAAACCGGACAGAAATAATATTGAACAATCCCTCGTACGCCAATTCAAAATTCTACGGCGCTACAATTACTATTGAAAAATATGCGACGGCGCCCGATTCTTTTAATATCCGCCTGACCGGTTCGCATGAGGCCGTCGTTAGCTTTAAAGAGAATATCCCAAGCTTGATGTCCGCATTTGAAAACGGCAATTTTAATTTTCGCATTGGGCGTATCGATGTTGAATATACTTTAGAAAGACCCATCTTCCGCCGAAAAGAAAAAGGGGAAGGAAGAGGCGAAGCCGGCGGCGGAGATTTAGGAGAAAGGAGAAATAAATGACTGCTCCATTAAGTTGGGTACGAAAGATTGCAGCCGAAGTGGCCGAACTCAATACAATTCCTCTTTTTGGCAACGCGCCTCCATTTGATTGGTCCCAATTTTCTTCGATCTTAGCGTCCCGTTTCGGTCTGCCTAAAATCGCCTTTCGGGCGAAAGATCAGGTTTGGCGGGAAGGGCAAGCCATAAAGAAGGGACTCGGCTCTGAATTGCACGCTTTGTCGATTGCGGTCACACCAATAGGTACAGCCTATTGGATCATGTCGACTGAAGATAGAGTTAAGTTAACCACGTGGATGATGAAGCCGACGCATAAACCCCGTCCTTCCCTTTCAGAAATTTTCCAAGAAGGTTTTGCCCGCTTCATTACTCTGCAAACCCTCGACATCATTCAAGAAATCCCTCCATTTTCCGACGTCACTTTGCAAATCAGCGAAGAAGAAGGAGATGTGGAAAAGGCGTTTTGCATCGATATCGAAATCGATTTAGATGGTAAAAGCTGCTGGGGCAGACTTGTGATTCCAGAAGAATTCAGAACAAAATGGATCCAACACTTTTCTCACTTGCCTACGGAATATTTTCCGCAAGAAATTGCGAAACAAACCCAGCTGATCGTTTCATTAAAGACAGGTTCTGTGATCCTCCATCAAGATGAGTGGAAAAAACTTCAGATTGGAGATTTTGTAATACTTGATCCTGGGAGTTATGATGCCCATAAAGGAACTGGAACTTGCCTGTTTATGTTGGGACCCACCCCTTTATTCAACGCCAAAATCAAACATGGCAAAGTCGAGCTGATCGATTACGCTTTTTATTATGAGGAAAAAATGGAAAACAAAGGTGAATCGCCCCAACAAATGCAACCTGCTGAAGAAGGGGAAGTCGTCGCATTGAAAGAGATGCCCATCTATGTCACGATTGAAATCGCCCGGCTTAAAATGACGCTGGATAAATTGATGCATCTCACTCCAGGCAACACGCTTGAACTTCCGGTCCACCCAGATCAAGGAGTGAATCTGACTGTGAATGGGGAAAGAATCGGGCGCGCCGAATTGGTCTATTTAGGAGAACAGCTCGGGATCCGTATTCTTGAAATCTGATTTCCATAAACAAACCACGATTCCCGATCTGCACGCCGGAGCCCCTCGGCTCCCCCTCCCAAAACATATTGGTCCCTATAAAATCGAAAGCCTTCTCAATAAAGGCGGGATGAGCATCCTTTATTTAGGAACTCATCCAGAAACAATAAAACCGATCGTCATCAAAGTTCTTTTGCCCAAATATTGCAAAAATAAAGAGATGGCGAATCGTTTTTTGAATGAAGCGCAAATCATCGGGATGACCCACCACCCCAATATTGTCCGCCTTTATGGCCAAGGCGAGTGGGAAAAAGGTCTTTATATCGCCATGGAATTTGTACAAGGGATTTCATTGCGCCAATTCATACAGCAAAAATCGCTTTCTCGGAAACGAGCCCTTGAAATCATCCTCCAAGTAGCCTACGCGCTATGCCACCTCCATACGCATGGAGTGGTCCATCGAGATCTCAAACCCGAAAATATCCTGATCACCGAATCGGGCGAGATCAAAGTCATCGATTTCGGCATCGCGCAAATGAAAAGCGACGTAGAAAAAGAGCGGATCACTCAAAAAAAGAGGCTCATGGGCACCCCAGTCTACATGAGCCCCGAACAAAAAGAAAATCCAAGTAAAGTCACTTTTGCGACCGATATTTATTCACTGGGAATCATCGCCTATGAACTGATTTTAGGAAGATTGAGCCATGGCGTAATCCATTTGGCTTTGCTGCCTAAACGGCTGAGAAGCATCATTGAAAAATCTCTGAAAGAAAATCCGAAAGAGCGGTATGCCGATATCGTTGACTTCATCACCGAAATTTCCAAGAGTTTGCAATCCGCGGATGCAGAAGAAGAAGCTGAAAACTCTGAAGAAATTTTTCATGTGATTGAAGAAACGCGCAAAATCCTCATTCCGAAAAAAGCTCCAAAATGGCCTCAAATAGAAATCGGGCTGGCCGTCCATGAAGGGATGTCGCTCAGCGCTTTATATATCGATTTTTTCCACCTGACCCACAACCGGTACGCAATTGTACTGGCTGAACCGCTCGAAATGGGAGCTTCATCTCTTTTGCAAGCCTCTATTTTAAGGGGAATGGTGAGAATGGCCCTAAGAGCAGACCACCTGCCTGCAAAAATCATCAGCAATTTGAACCAAACCATCTGCAATGATCCGGCGCACCTCCGTTTGGGCCTCTGCCTTTTAGTTCTCGATCCTGAAAAAGATCAAATGTCATTTATTTCCTGCAAATATACCGAAGCCAGCCATATTTCCGAAGGGAGCCTTGCCATGAGGACGCTCGCCACGCCGAATCAGGCCATCGGATCGGACTTAGGAATGACCTTTTTAGAAACTTCGGACAACTGGAATCCAGGCGATCGGATCATCCTCCATTCCGCTGGGATTGCAGCAGCTAAAACTGATGATTGGCTCCGGGAAAATCTGATCTTGCCTGGCCAATCTTTGGCTGAAAAAATGCTGAAGCATTGGACCGATGAGCAAAAAGTTTTGCCAAAGCAAGCATCAGCAGTCATAACCATAAACCGAATCTTTTAGACTGACGTTTTATCTTAGAGTTGCTACACTATTTATGCACGATCCCTGTTGCAATAAACTGCAGGGTATTTTACGATTCAAAAGAGGTCGACTACTCTAGATGTCCGCAATGCGCGTGAAGTTTTTTCTGCTTCTGATTCTAGGTTCGCTCTTTTCGCAAGAAGAGGGTGCCACACCTGATTTGCCCGTGCAAACGGCGGAACTCCCTGCTATAGAATCTCCCGAAATGGTTGCCGACGCCAAGAATCTCCTTGGAAGTCTGTTTGGCGCCAAAACCGAGCAAAAATCGGAAGATGGCTACATCATCAATTACACCACAGTCTCAATCATCGAATACATTCGCTTCGCGAGCAAAATCTGCAAAGTGAATTTCATTTATCAAGAGGCTGATCTTAATTTTACGATCACCGTCGTCTCAGACGAGCCGGTAACATCGGCAAATGTGATGGCAACCTTGATTCAAGTGCTGCGCATCCACGACTTACTGCTTTTAGAGCAAGGAAATAGCCTTGTCATCCATAAAGCGCCCGGCGTAAAACAACTTGCAACGCTTGTCACCGAAAATGATACCGACGGCACTGCGCCGATCGTGACCCGCATATTCCGCATCAAAAATGCAAGGCCCGAATCGATCGCCGCTGTTGTCCAGCCAATGATTTCCTCATCGGCATCGATGGAAGTCTCTTCGGAGACCAAACAATTGATCGTCACCGACATCACTGCAAATGTGAACAAAATTGCGGCTTTGATCGAAAATTTGGATTCTCCTCATACAACTCTGGAAATCCAAAAATATATTACGGTTCACAACCCTCCGGAATACCTTGTCCGGATCGGCAGCCAAATCATGAACCCGATTGCGCAAGGCAATCCGTTCATTTTAGTGCCTCAAGATCTCGCCCATGAAATTTTCATCGTTTCTACTCCGGAACTTGCGGCAAAAGCCATCGAAGTATTCGCGAGTTTGGATTCAGCTCCAAAAGAAAAGCCCAAGGTCGCTAAAAAGGTAAAGCCGGAAGATGTCTTTGTTTATAAAATTCTCTACCGCCCAGGCTCCGATGTACTGAAAGGGCTCTCCGACATCGCTGAAAATCTTCAAGAAACGGATTCTTCCGAATCCGATCTAATTCAAACGATTGAAACAGCCAAGTGGATCCGAGAGACCAATTCAATCATGTTCGTCGGCTCCAAATCGTCGATGGACAAAATCAGGGAATTTTTATCAGTCTTAGACATTCCTGGCGGCGCTGCTCCTGAAAAAATCTCATTTTTCATCTATAAGCCTACCTATAAGAACCCAGATGAAGTCAGAAGAGCGATCGGCGAAATGGCCGATAACCTAAAAGGGACTAGAGGCATCGATGAGAGCCTCATAGAAACTATCCGTTCTGCGAAAGTCAATCCGCTGACCCACACAATCACCTTTTCAGGACCGGAAAAAGATTTCTCAAGAATTAAGGAGCTCCTCGCAACGATCGATACTGCTTCTGCAAAGCCTGCTCCAATTGCTAAACCAGAAATTCCTCCCAGCACCCAATTCTATATTTATAAGCCTCAGCATCAAACAGGCGATCAGATCAATGAATCTCTGAAAGAGCTTACTTCTCAGCTCAAATCGGAAAAACTGGCAGATCCTGGGCTGATCCACACCCTCGACAGCATGAAATGGGTGAAATCGACCCATTCGCTTCTTTTCACTGGCGATCCTGATTCACTGAAAAAAGTCCAAAACCTTATCGCAACAGTTGATATTCCTGGCCCAGCGCAGCCAACTGCAGAACCAAAGACTTTCTATCAGTATGCACCTAAATATGCCGATGAGAAACGGACAGAAAATTATTTAGCTCAAGTGAGCGAAGACCTATCTAAAAAAGGCGGATCGGCAAGTCTGATTGAAACACTGAAAACAGCCAAATATATCCCAGAGTCGCGCACTTTCATGTTTTTTGGCGCGCAAAAAGACCTGAATCAAGTGCAGACTCTTTTGACCACTTTTGATGTTCCAGGACTTGAAAAAGCAAAACCTGTTGAAAAGACTTTCATCCAATACCATCCGAAATATGCCGATGAAAGGAAAACAGAAAACTATTTGAAGCAAGTCACCCAAAACTTGGCGAAAAAAAGCGGCTCCGAAACCCTCGTTGAATCCTTGAAATCCTATAAATGGATCCCCGAGTCCCGCTCCTTCATGTTCTATGGCTCCAAGCAAGATTTGGATCAGGTGCAAGGACTTCTCACTGCATTTGATACCCCTGAGACAGAAACCAAGCCCCAAGTAAAACCTGGGTATTATATATATAAGGTGCAGCACACGACCGGAGATGTGATTGAAGAAGACCTCGATAGTTTGGCCAAAAATCTAAAAGCAACCGGCGTTAAAGAATCTCCTCTTCTCGATGTCATTGAGAAAATGCGCTATGTCAAACAGACTAACTCGTTAGTTCTCAGTGGAGATCCAAAAGGAATTGAGGAGGCAAAACAGCTGCTTGAGCAGTATGATTATGCAAGAGAAGTGGCCGCGGCTCCAACGAACACAAACTTTTTCATGTACAAGCCAGTACATCTTCCTGCTCGGCAAATAGAAAAATCTCTCCGAGAGCTTGGAACAAATCTCAAAGGCGCAGGTCTTGCCGATCCAAGCCTTTTGCATACCATCGACACTTCCAAATATGTCGATTCCACGAACACGCTTGTATTCACAGGAAGCTCGGATACCCTTTCGAAAATCCAAGGAATGATCAAAGAAGTTGATATTCCTCCAGCTGTCCACGCCCCAATTCAGCATGTGGGAAAAACTACATTCCTTCTCTACAAGCTCAAAAATGCTGGCGGCTCGCAGATCGTAAGTTCGATTAAAAACATGACTTCTGAGCTGAAAAAATCGGGAACTGCCGACAAAGACTTCTTATCCGCTCTTGCTTCGATTAAATATGTCAAAGAGACCAACTCGCTCTTTTTCACTGGGACCGAAGAGTCTTTAAACAAAGTGCAAGGTTTAGTCGAGCAATTTGATGTATCGAGCTTAGCCGCTCCAAAACCAGCAGAAAAGGCACCGCTGCCGCCTATTTCAGGCCCTGGCACCTATTTTGTATACAAACCGCAATCGCTATCAGGTCAGGAACTTGAAAACATCCTGCAAAACTTTGCCGAGAACCTCAAGAGCAGCGGTCTTGTCGATGACGATCTCTATCGAACGATCAATTCGATCCGATGGTCAGATCAAACACAAACGCTGATTATCACTGGTACGCAAAAATCAATCGATCAGGTGAAAGATCTCCTTAAGGAGTTCGATATTCCATCAAACGTAGCGACAAAACCAGTCATCACAAGTCCGCTTGAACCGAGCATCCAAGCAATCGACAATACGAGCTTCCTTGTCTATAAACTCCAGTTCCATAAAGGGGACGAAATCCAAAACGCCCTTCGTCAGATTGCAAAAGACCTCATGGTCAATAATGCTCCGGTCAACACAGGACTGCTCAATTCAATCAATTCGATCCAATGGCTGGAAGTGACCAACTCGCTTCTCTGCTCGGGCGATCAAGATACCCTTACACGCCTGCGCGAATTGATCAAAAACCTCGACATCCCGCTGAAACAAGTATTCATCGAGATGCTTGTAATTGAAACTTCCCTTGCAAATGCGCTTAATTTCGGCCTAGAGTGGGGAGCCAATTACAAGTACCGCAACAAATTCGGCGCCGCATCCTACAACACGGCGGCAACAGATAATTTCCTCACGAACTTTGAAAACCTGACTCCGCCTACAGAACCTTCTCCATTCGGAGGCAGAATTCCTCCTCCCCCATCAGGTTCTGGCTTCGATCTGGGCGTAATCGGCGAAGTGATAAAGCACAATGGAGAAACATTCTTAACTCTAGGATCTCTCCTCACTGCATTGCAGTCGGACTTAGAGACCAGCATCGTGATGACGCCGAAAATTTTGACACAAGATGGCCGCACATCGACAATTTTCGATGGCCGCAATATCCCATTCGTAGGTTCTTTTGTTCAGAACAATAGCCAAACAACAGTTAACACTTCGAACATTGAATATCGAGACATCGGCCTTAGCCTCACAGTAACACCTGTTCTCGGCAACTCCGATATCGTAACGCTCGATATCAACCTCGACCGCACTCAGACAGTGGGCGATGTCACTGGATCGATCAATTTCAATTCGAACTCTGCGCAAGGCATTACAACGACGAAAACGAGCATGCAAACAACCGTGCACGTTCCCGACAATAATTTCTTAGTCTTGAGCGGCATGGTGAATAATTCGAATGTCAAATCCAAAGTAGGAATTCCTTGCTTGGGCGGTCTGCCTTTAGTCGGCGCAGCCTTCTCTCAAAATAATGATACGGTCAGCAATTCAAACATTGTGATTTTCATTCGTCCGCACATCATCAATTCTATAGATGAAGTCCGCACGATTACGAAAAATCAGGAAGACTATTTCCGCGATCTTTCTGGAACTCCATACTTGGAGCAGAAATACGATGAGGCCATGGAGCTCATTAAAACGATCGATGATGATTAGACCTGCCTTCGCGATTCTTTTACTCTTTGCCTGCGCTTGCTACCGGGTGCCCGATCGGATTGACCCTCGCGTCTCCTATCAACTCCAAGACCAGCATTTCCAGCATTTAAGCGGCGCATTTCCTCCTCTTTCAAAAGAAGAGAGAGCCTCCGATTGGGGCAAAGAATATGTGATTGCAAGAGCTTTTGCTGAAGAATTAGATCTCTACCGCGCTGTCTCGACATTCAAAAGAGCTCAGATATTGATAGAAGACAATACCCCGCGAAAATTAGAAATCCAATATGACATTCTCCTCTGTTTTTTCCTTGCGAAGCGCTATGACGAAGTGATCGAAGCTTTTGAAAAAAGCGATCTAGCGCATGTCGACAAATCATTTTTCGCTTATCACGATCTTCTCCTCATTCTTTACGAATCTTACAGGGAAATGGACGACGAAGAAAAGCAGGCGAAAATCATCGAGCTTATGGAAAAAAGTTTTCCAGCAACCAATGAAGAGCTCAAAGTATCGACCGCCATCCGCCAAGGCGATCTAGCGATGATCGATGAATTTGCTTGCGGATTTCAGCATCCTTCCTATCTTGACAATCTGATGGATTGCTATTGTGAGAATAAAAAATCAGTTGCAACGGCTCAATTTCTAAATGCCCTCATTCCGGGAGCAGGCTACCTTTACATCGGCCAGCGAAAATCGGCCCTAACAGCTTTTCTTCTCAACGGCCTCTTTATCGCTGCTGCGACTCAATTTTTCCTCCACAAACACGTAGCTGCCGGGATCATCACAACTGGTTTTGAAGCGGGGTGGTATTTTGGCGGGATTTATGGCGCTGGCGAAGAGGCCAAATACTACAATGAAAGACTCTATGAGAGAGCGGCCTCGAGCGTGCTGAATGAACACAAACTCTTTCCAATCCTGATGCTGGACCATGCTTTCTAATCTGCTGATTGCCTCTTTTCTTATCGCAAATCCGGGCTATTTTGAGCCCTGGGGCAAAGATGCTGATCTAAAACCTCCAGCCCCCCCTGCTCCTAAAGAAAAAGTCTCCATCGCAACCAAATTGGCTGATGCTGTCATCAAATTCCATCAAGAGGTCATTTCCCCTGTTGATGGTCCCCGCAGCCATTATAGGCCCAGTTCATCGCAATATATGCAGCAGGCAATCCATAGTTACGGATTTTTGAAGGGGTTTATCATGGGATGCGATAGGCTTCTACGGGAAAACGATGAAGAGTGGGTGTACCGCACCGTCCAATACGATGGCAAAGTCTACAAATACGACCCAGCTAAATTGAACAAATACGAATAAGACTAAAATTATTCGTTTTTTCATCAGCGCTGAGCCGCGAAGCGCGGGTAGCAGAGACGCTGAGAACGCAGAAAGAAAAAAATAAGGCGCTAACGCGCCGGGTCCTTGCCCGGAGATAGAGAGGGAGGCAGGACACCTCCCTTTATAGAAGTTATGCGAGCAAATTCATAAAATTTGTTACGACAGCTTCAGCAGCAGATACCGAACCTGAACCCGTTGCCACATATTCTGAAAGGGCATTTCCCTGGCTCGTCATTGCATCAAAAGCTTGAAGAAATTGCATCGGAGCTGCGCCTTCATCTTTCAATGCATATCCGTCTTGAAGTAGTTTTTGATAATCTTGTTGCAAAGAAGAAAAAGCGCCATGCTGAAAATCTTCTTGCAATTGTTCTAAGTCTTGATTGACATCAGTCATAGAATTCGTCCCAGAAAGCTGATCCATTAATGCCGTTGCTTGACCAATTGCTGCATTGATATCTCCACTTCCACGCTCAACATATGAAGAAAGATCGTTGCCATTCTGAATCATATTATCAAAAGATTGAAGGAATTGGATTGGAGCCGCGCCTTCATCTTTCAATGCATATCCATCTTGAAGTAGTTTTTTATAATCTTGGTTTAAAGAAGAAGCGTCATGCTGAAAATCTTCTTGCAATTGTTCTAAATCTTCATTGACATCAGTCAAGGAATTTGTGCCAGAAAGCTGATCCATTAATGCCGTTGCTTGCCCAATCGCTGCGTTGACATCTCCATACCCACGCTCAACATATGAAGAAAGATCGTTGCCATTTGCCAACATCTTTTCAATCGACTGTTTAAAGGCAGGAGAAACTCCTCCCGTTTGAATCAGTGCTGTTGCATCTTGCGCAAATTGCTTATAATCGTTAACCGGATTCACCCCGTTTTGGAGATCCGAGATCAATTTAAGCAAATCATTTTGAACCGTTGTTACTGGATCTGCAGCGATTCCATTAGAAACTGGAGACGATGACAAAGATACTGAAGACATACTTACTTCCTTTTTATTAATAAACAAAACCTTACTATTTAATTATACCATTAATAAAATTAAAAGTATACAGGTATTGTAAAATCTAATATGTTGATTATCAATTACTTACGACTCTTCTTTGCCATGGACTAGATCTTGAGCCCTTAGACAGGCCTTCCATGTGGAAAACTGAGGATTGCTTTCATCCGTGAAATAGAGGTTATCTAGGCCGATCTGCTTTACGAGGCCCGCCCTATGAAATACATGCCAGACCTCTTCTGTGAGGCCGCTGATCACCAAATAGCGCCCAGAGGATCTGAGGGTCTCATAAAGACGTAAAACTGCCAGGCACATGGAAGCGTCCATGTGGTAGATATTATTGAGGCGGAGCACAATCGCCAAGGTTTTGGGATCTTCGGCAATTGTTTGAAGAGCCGCTTGAAAAACATCGGCAGAGGCAAAATAGAGTTCTCCTGAAATTCCGATAATCCGCACTTTGCGGTGCATATCCTCTTTCGGATTGACAATCATGAGCCTCCCCTTCGAATTGAATGCATATTCGACTAGGTGAGGGGTAGAGGATTTTTTGAGGTAGGTAGCAATCGAAATGACGATACCGATGAAAAAGGCGATATCAAGACTGAAAATAAGACAGGAAAAAAAAGTCGCGAGAAAAACATAAGCATCTTCTCGAGTTGCATGGAAACAAAGTTTGATTTCAGACCAGTTCATCAAAGTTGGTACGGTTGCCATGAGTAGCGCAGCTAAAGCAGCTAGCGGAACATGCTGGACAAGAGGCCAGCAGAAAAAAATGATAATGGCTGTAAAGACGCCGCTAAGAATGGAAGCAAAACGAGTTTTGGCATGCATCCGAAAGCTTAAAGAAGTTCTTGTTGCACTGCCGGAGGCTGGCATTGCCCCGTAAATGAAGGAGAGCAATGCATTGCTAACGCCCAGGCCAAACACATCTTGATTGACCTGCACCTGATGGCCAGATTTGGCCGCAAAATTTCGCGAGACGGAAAATACCTCAAGAATGGCTAAAAAGGAAATAGCCACAGCCGCAGGAAATACTTTATTGAGGAGAGTAAAATCAATGAGAGGAAATGTCATTGCAGGAACCGGCTCTTCTGCAATTTCATACATGCCAAGGCGCATCACATCTGCATCGGGGAAGATGAAATTAAGGCCATAGGCGGCCAAGGAAGCGATGATAAGCATGAGAAGGGCATCGGGAAAATTCTTGGCGGTACGGCGCAGGAAAATCAAAGTAAATAGGCTAATTGCGCCGATGAGCAGAGTATGCCACTTGAGCTGGAAAATATGAGAAATAAATACCCAAATCTTCAATAAGACGGAATCGGCTGCTATATCTGGAGATACTCCTGTGAAATAAAAAAGCTGCGTAGCAACAATCGCTACTGTAATCCCAGCAAAATACCCAAGAACGACCGGCCGGCTCACAAACTGGAGCAGCTTGCTCACATTGAAAAACGCAGCTCCTATCTGGATGATCCCCATCAAGATTACGATCTGAGTCAGGATATGCAGAACGACAAGATCTCTTTCAGCATCCGATATTCCCTCATAGTAAGCAGCGAGAATCGCAGAAATGGAGGTTTGGATCAAAATCGCCGTTCCCGTGCTCGGACCCGATACTAGATGGCGAGAAGAACCAAGAGCTGCAGCGAAAATAGTGCCGAAAATCGCAGAAAATATACCCGCAGTAGGAGGAAGCCCTGCAAGGAGAGAATAAGCAATCGACTGAGGGATTGTCATCAAAGCGACAGCAAGGGCCGCCCATAAGTCACCCTTTAAGTAGTCTTTGTTGTATTCCTTGCATTCTTCCAGAAAAGGGGTGAAGGAAATAGCTCTCGGCTGCGGCAATCTCATAATTTAAGTGTAGTTCCACGAGACAAATAATTCTAGTGGTCCTTAACAAAAATTCTTTGGAGCAATTTCGGCGTCAAAGCGGCTCAAATCGACGATCGCAAGTTGATTCGTATTGTATTAATACGGATCAACTTGCGAAGCCTGGCGGTCGTCGATTTCAGCCAGCTTTCACGCTAGAAATTGTCTCAAAAATTTTTGTTAAGGACCACTAGAGGAGACGAGGCTCGGCAGGAGCTGGAGGCTCTTTTCCTCTAAGCTCAAGAATAAGCGGGCATCCGGAAAAGCCGTAGACTTCCCGGAAGTTATTGATCAGGTACTTTTTGTAGCTGTCGGTCATCAGGGTTGGGTTGTTCACAAAGAGAACAAACTTAGGCGGATTGGCCTCAACCTGAGTCATGTAATAGATCCGAAGCCGTTTGCCGATGATGAGCGGCGGGTGGTACTTTTGGAGGCATCCTTCGATGAATTTGTTCAGCATGCCGGTTGTGATCCGCTTATACCGCTCTGCATAAACCTCAGCGACTAACGGGAAAATTTTATCGAGGTTTCTCCCCTTTTCGGCAGAAATGAAAATCGCAGGACAATGGTTTAAGAAAGAAATCTCTTCGCGTACGGCCTTGAGAGCATGCTCCATCCGGAAGTTTTTCATCAGGTCCCATTTATTGAACACAAGAATGCAACTTTTTCCCGCAGCTTCAATTTCGCTTGCGATCCGTTTTTCTTGCGTCGTAAAACCTTCATAAGAATCGAGCACCAAAAGACATACATCGGCTCTAGTGACTGCTTCGTCAGTCCTGATCCTAGCAAATTTATCAACGACCTCTTTTTCTGCTTTCTTACGTCGAATACCCGCTGTATCGATTAAGATATAATCCTTTCCATCTCTTGTAATCGTCACATCGACGCTATCGCGAGTCGTACCTGCAATCGGACTGACAATGGCCCGTTCCTCGCCTAAAAGAGCATTTAGAAGGGTCGATTTTCCCACATTGGCCCTTCCGACGATTGCGACCCGGACTCCCCCTTGAGGAGATTCAAGGACAGGAGCTGCTTCTTCGGTTTCAGGCACTTGGCTTAAGACTTTTAGGAGCATTTCAGCGATCTGATACCCTTGAACAGCAGATACGGCAATCAGATCTCGGACAGCCAAAGAGTGGAAATCGTGAATTTTGAACTCATCGCTGGCTTTATCGATCTTATTCACAGCAACTACGACCGGCTTTTTAGCGTGGAGCAAAAGTTTAGACACCTCTTCATCCAAAGGATGGGGCCCAACTTGTCCATCAACCACCAAAATCACCGCATCGGCCTCGAGAATTGCGATCTCTGCCTGTCGCCGGATTTCTCGATTAAAGGGCATTTTTTCAGAAGGATCGATACCGCCGGTGTCGATCAACAGAAATTGCCTGCCAAAACACTCGGCCTCAGCATAGAGACGATCGCGAGTGATTCCCTCTTGTTCATCAACAATGGAAATTCTTTTTTGACAGATCCGGTTAAATAACGCCGATTTCCCTACATTAGGCCGGCCAACGATAGCAATTTTTGGAAGCATATTTTTTCTTTTCGTAAAAGAGTATAGAGATTTCCGATCAACACTTCAACTCATTTATTAGGGTAGAAAAAATCGAAAAAATCGAATATAATAAACCCGGGTTAGGGTTATTATGGCAATTATTCCAAACGAAAATTTGGATGCGCGGCAGCAAATCATTGATTATACAAGAGCTTTAAAAAAAGAGATGATTCTAAAAAGTCTCCTTGCTCTTATAGCAATTGTTGTAGGAGTTGCTGCGATTATATTTTTAAATGGCAACTATGTCGCCGTTGGAATCGGGATCATTTTGATTGCTAGTTTGGCCATCTATCAGTATTCAAAACATTATCATCAATCCCGGAACATTTTCATGCGCGCCGCGAATGCAATCCCTCAAATCGGAAAAAAAACTTTTAGAATAAATCATAAAAAGATAAATTGAGCGCAAAACAAAAACTTTTTGGTTTATGCGTTTTGCCTATATTTTTCTCTTTGCCCCCTGTTTGCTTGCAGCCAATCCGAGCGGCCACTCTGTCATTCATGGCGAAGCTCACATTGCTTTACAAGGCGATCATTTATCGATCCGCACCTCTGATAAAGCGATCATCGAATGGCAAAATTTTTCTATTAACCGCGGAGAGATCACACAGTTTCTGCAGCCGAGCACGGCAAGCGCAGTTTTAAACCGAGTCATTTCCTCAAATCCGAGCGAGCTCTTCGGCTCTCTTAAATCCAATGGCAAAGTCTATCTCATCAACCCAAATGGGATCGTCATTGGTTCATCTGGAGTTTTGCAAACCGGATCCTTTATTGGATCCACATTTGATGTGATGAATCAAGATTTCCTCAAGGGAGGGGATCTTGTTTTTGAAGGATTTAGCAAGTCCCACCTGATCAATGAGGGCAAAATCGAAGCGCTCGATGGCGATGTCGTTCTTGTTGGGCAATTCGTGAAAAATTCAGGCGAAATCTCTGCTCCCAATGGCCTTAGCGCGATCGGATGCGGCGCCAAAGTGCTGTTAAAAGCCTTTGGAGAAGAAAGGCTTTTCATTTTAACCCCGGTTGATACAGAACTCGATATAGAAGCCGGCATCCAGCAGCAAGGGATGATCGAAAGTCTTTCTGCGGAGCTAAAAGCTTCCGGCAATCCATACGCCTTGGCCATATCTCACGAAGGAAAAATCGACGCTCTCGGCGTGAAAAAAGAAAGCGGCAACATTTATTTAGTCGCTGAAAAAGGCAATCTGCATATCAACGGTGAAGTGATCTCAGAAAAAGGGACAGTCCATCTCCACGCAGACCAGATCGTTTTAGCGGATGATGCCCTGATCGATGTTTCTTCCGAAAATGGCGGCGGGTCTGTATTTGCAGGTAAAGATCCAGCTTTTGCTCAAGAACCAAAAGCGATTTTTGTAAAGGAAAATGCACGAATTTTAGCCGATTCTTTGACTGAGGGCGATGGCGGAAAAATCATTCTTTGGGCCGATGAGATGAATGCTTTCAACGGTACAATTTCGGCTAAAGGCGGACCTCAGAGCGGCGATGGAGGCTTCGTAGAAATTTCGAGCCGCAACTCCTTTTTCCCAAAAGGCCAGATCGATACGAAAGCTCCATTTGGAAAAACGGGCACGCTCCTCCTCGACCCCTGCGCAGTCACGATTTCAGCTGCAGCGACAACCCTTGGAGTCTCTCCATTCGGCCCTCCTGGCCCATGCCCCTTGCCTGCCCAGAACTATACATTTGGCGCTCTTGCGGCAGCAAACATCAACAATACAGATCTAGCAAATTATCTTTCATGCAACAACGTAACCGTTGATGCTTCGATGAGTACAGCTGCCGTTACCGGAACCATCACTGTAACCGATCCAATTTCTTGGACGCCAGCCGCACCAACCACTTTGAAGCTCATCGCAAATGGCACTGGCGGATTGATCACTATCAACAACAGTATTATAGCCAACTACAATGCTGCTTCCGCAATCACCACAATTTATCTCGATGCTCCAACAATCAATGTCAATGCATCGACAATGAGCACTGAAGTTAAAACATTCAGCGGAGATATCGAAATCTACGCACCAACAGCTCTTAATTTAAACGCAACAGCTGGGCATGTGTTCATCAATACCATTATGACAGCTGGAAATGGAAGGAATATCATCATCAATCCGTCTCCTGCAAGCGCGGGCAATTTAACGATGTCCGGATCTGGCATGGGAAATTTATGCTCGATCAGTTCCGACCAAAATTTGAGCGCCCGTTTCAATAATGTCGACATGTCGTGCAGTTCCGGTTCGTTTTTGGGCGCAGCAGGAGCAACATCCAATGTGGTAGTCGATGTTGCGGGATTTTGCCATCTGATTGCAGGGAACACTGCTTCAGGCGGTTCCGCTCTTGGCAATAATCAAGGTCCAACGAATTTGACTGTTGCAGGACCCATTGTCATGCAGGGTGGATCGGCTTTGAATACGTACGCTAAAATCGAGGCTGCGGTAGTTTCAGGCAGTGGAAATTTAATCCTCCAAGCAGGATCCATCTCAATGACTGGAGGTTCAGGAACCAATGCGCACGCCTTGATCGGAACTGGCGACCTTACATCTTTTGCTCCTGGCGGCAATGGGGATGTTTTAGTCTCTTGCTCAGGCCCGATTTCGATTACAAGCGGCACGGCAAATCAATCTTTTGCTGGATTTGCAACCAATGGGAACCTGGCAACAAATGATATTTCAATTACCTACACCATTCCCAATTCAATGACAATCACTTCAAATGCAAGCGGGGCATTGATGACCGCCTTTGCTGGGATTCAAACAACTGTTGGCGGAAATATTACAGTAACCGGCATGACTGATCTTACAATGACCGGTTTTCCAACAAATGGAGCCAATCCAGCCAAGATGCAAGTGGGAATGATGGGGGGCAATCTTTTTGTCTCCTCGATAGGGACGGCTACTCTCAACAGCAATAGCGGGATTCTGAACAATTCAGCAGCGGGACAGCTCATCTTCTCATCAGGAAGTTTGAGTATGTTTGGAAGTACAGGAGATTCATTAATCGTAGGGAATGGCCCTGTGGCTGTTAACCCAAGCATGAATGCCCAGCTTATTGCCGGATCAAATAATGCTCGTATTCGAAGCAATTTCGATTCAACAACATTTAGTACAACGGGTAGTCTCAACCTAGTTGCCGGGTCGGGAGTTATGGCGATTGCAGAAATCAACGCAGCTGCAACGCCAGGCAGCAGCGGCGATTTGACTGTCAATGCTGGCAACATCACTTTAGTTGGGGGCACAGGAATGTTTGCCTTAGCCGATTTGTTTGTAGGACAGCTTGGCGCCGGCGGAAATGGAGAGATCTTTATTACAACATCAGGCAACCTTTCTCTCTATGGAGGAAGTGCCAATACAGCTGCCGCTTTGATCGGAACTTGGGGACCAGGCGCAAGTAACAATATCACCATCAATGCAGGCGGCAATTTGAACATGACCGCGACCTCCTCTGCATCAAGCGCTTCACCTTTTATCCTCACTGGTATTGGTGGAGGCGGAGGCAATATCAACATCACAACGGGAAATGATATCATCATGAGCGCCGCATCGCTCAGTAGCGCAGCTACCATTCAAGGTTCATTTATGGGTTCCCCTCTCGGCGGCGATATGGTCATTAAAGCAGGCCGTAATTTGAATGTAGGAGCCTTCTCCTCGATTGCAAATAACAATGCAAACAACACCCTCACTTTAGTCGCTGACAATAATTTCCCATCAAGCGTAGGCCCAGGGAATTTCTTTCTTGATGCAACAGGCACATTATTCACAGCTTCGGGATCGAACTTATTCGTCTACACTTCTCTCAGCGTCCCGCCGAATATTCAAGGCCTCATGAACACACAACCTTTAGGCGTAGTCACTCCTCTCGTGAATACTCCAACCGCCCAATGGGGGATTTTTTATCCAAACAATCCAAATGGCGTCACAGGAACCCCCTTCACAATCTTTTATAAAACATTCCCACAAATCCCACCTGGAAGCCCAGCAGCCAATAATTTTACGATCGCAATCAACGAACCATTCCAAGATTGGAACACATTCTTCGACCGGGGAATCTACGTGGCCAAAACCATGCAGATCGAATATAAAGGAAGAGAAAAACTAAAAGACAAAACAGTTTCCAGCTATGATTTATTAAGCTGGGAATATATTTACTTTTACTTATCTCACAGAAACTACAACACTCTCAAACTGGATCATAGATTGTAAATATGTACCGTTTTATTGCTCTCCTCTTTGCCTCCGCTCTTTTTGCTGAACCTTTGATTGATCAATTGAAGGGGGTATTGCTTGTTCCATCACAAGCAGATGTGCATGAAGTTGAAACAATGGAGGGTTTTTGTTCGCAAGGGCTCTCGATTCCTGGCGGAAGTGCAGCGATCGAAAAAGAGCTCGGATGCGATTTTCTTGGGAAACCGCTGACTGAAGAGTCGCTTCGCGATCTAAAGATGGGAGTCATTCGCTACTATAGAGATCAAGGCTATCCGGTCGTCATTGTCGAAATTCCCGAGCAAAATCTCAAAAACGGAGTTGTGCAATTGGTTGTTATTGTGAGCAGAGTAGACCAATGCCAAGTAAGCGGAAATAAGTGGTTTTTCAATTCATACTACAGCAACAAATTCTCTCTTTCCAAAAACGATCCTTTGAACACAAAAGATCTTCTCAATGACATTGCTTGGCTCAATCGAAATCCCTTCCAAAACGCAACAGCCATCTTCTCTCCAGGAGAAACTCCTGAAACAACTGATGTCACGATCATGCCAAACGATCGTTTTCCAGTGCGGATTTATACCGGCGCAGATAATACAGGAAATGATTCGACGCAAAACACGCGCATTTGGGCAGGCTGCAACTGGGGATATGCATTTTTCCTAAACCAGGTTCTCTCCTATCAATATACCACTTCCATCGACTGCAAAAGTTTTTGGGCTCACACGTTCAATTATACAATGCTTTTCCCTTGGAAAAATGCTCTTGTATTGTATGGAGGCTTTTCTGGAGTGAGGCCGAAATTTGACGATTTTGGCGGTACAGGAAATAGCTATCAA
Source organism: Parachlamydiales bacterium (assembly GCA_019694475.1). Lineage (GTDB taxonomy): Bacteria > Chlamydiota > Chlamydiia > Chlamydiales > SM23-39 > REEB52. Next base: position 75,468 of record JAIBBX010000003.1, on the reverse strand, counting down.
GGCTCCTTGCGCTATCAAATCCCTTTCAAGCCTCTTTATACCACTTTTTATCAAGAGCTCACTGCAGGCTTTGATTTCAAACGAACAAATAACAACATCAATTTTGTACCACAGCCTGCTATCGAGGTCATCGTCAACCAGGTAAATCTCTTCCAGCTCGTGGCTCAATATACCTTTGGCATGCAATGGGGCAAAAACCAGCTGACATTTATGATTGAAAGCTACGGCTCTCCCGGTCAGTGGCTTCCTGACCAGCAAAACTCCCGTTATAATGCACTGAGCTTTGGCTCCAAAAACGCCTATTTGTACGGGAAAGGCTCTCTAAGCTACCTCCAATACTACCGCGACTTCAGCTTTTACTGGTTTCTGCGCGGCCAAGGGTCATCTGCAAACCTTCTCCCAAGCGAAGAACTTGGAATTGGCGGATATGACACAGTGCGCGGCTACGAAGAAAGGGCGATCAATGCAGCAAACGGTGTGATTTTCAATTTTGAAATCCGCTCTCCCCAATTCCCGATCTTTTACCACAAACCAGGACAAAAAGATCAGACCATGCTTCTCGTCTTTTTTGACTATGGCGGAGGAAACTATACTCAAAAAGTCCCAGGCGTAAAAAACTGGCTCCAGATTTACAGCGTAGGCCCCGGTTTGCGCTATCATCTGAAGGATTATATCTCGCTCCGATTTGATTGGGGCTTTCAGCTAAAAACCGCACCCTATACCGGCATTAAAAACAAAGTCCACCTAGGCTTCATGCTCAGTTATTGATTTCGCTATACATAGTTTCGAAGACCTGGAGCAGCTCTTCCCGAGTAAGATAGTTGATCTGATCTTCGCCGCCTACAATATCTTCGATAAGCCCCTTTTTTCGTTCGATCATTTCATGAATATACTCTTCAATGGTGTGCTTGGTAACGAGCTTAAAGACTTGAACGCCCCGGTTTTGGCCAATCCGGTGGACCCGGTCGGTCGCTTGGTTCTCTTTAGCAGGGTTCCACCATCGATCGTAGTGGATGACAATGGAGGCAACGGTTAAATCGATCCCGACGCCAGCTGCAAGAAGCGAGGCGACAAAAACTTCGCAACCTGGGTCTTCCCTAAATCTTCGCAGCTGCTCAGGCCTATCTCGGGTCGAACCTTTGATCGTGGCAAAACCGATCCCCTTTTTCTTGAGATGCGACTCGATAATCGCAAGCATTTCGAGGTATTGCGAAAAGACAACCACTTTCTGACCGCTTTCGCGCGCCTCATTTAGCAATTCGACAAAAAGATCCCATTTTCCAGACTGATGATCATGATACGGCTTCGGCTCTTCAAGGACGAGAGAGGGGTGGTCGCAAATTTGTTTGAGGCTGGAAAGAGCCGAAAAGACATGCATGAACGAAACCGGTTTCGTCGTATCTTTGAGGTCTTGATAGACAGTATCGCGCATTTTGAATGCGATTTCCCGATACAATCCTTTTTGCTCTTCGGAAAGATCGCAATAGGCGATCTCCTCAATTTTCTCAGGCAGATCGGTAAGCACTTCGCTTTTCTTCCTGCGAAGAATGAATGGTTTGACCAACTTAGAAAGGAGCGCTTTTTTCTCAGGATCTTGGTTTTTTTCAATTGGAGTGATGAAAATTTCGCGGAAAACGGGATCGGGAGGCATATAGCCAGGAAGTGCGATATCGATCAGCGATTTGAGCTCTCTGAGGCGGTTTTCAATCGGCGTACCAGAAAGTCCAAGTCTCATTTGCGCTCGGATTGAACGGAGCGCTTTATGCGTTTGTGATGCGTAGTTCTTAGCGATCTGGATCTCGTCGAAAATCGCCACTTCAAACCGATAGGCTTTTAGATTCTCTCGTCCAGTGCGCATAATGCCGTAAGATGTGAGAAGAAGATCATAATTCTCCTCAAAATCTTCCAAAGTGCGCTCAAGTCCATAGTAAGTGCAGACCCGGATCTCAGGTAAAAAGCGCTTGAGAAGTTCTTGCCAGTGATAAATCACCGACGTAGGACAAATCACCAGATATTTATTGCCCTTTTCTTCATCCTCATTGACTACGGCTGCGAGAAGCGCCATCGCTTGGTGCGTTTTTCCAAGCCCCATGTCATCGCAAAGAAGCCCCGATAAGCCGTGGCAATAAAGGAACCAGAGCCAATTGAGTCCCTGCTCTTGATAGGGCCTTAAAGTGGCTTTCAAACGCGAAATATCAAGAAGCCGGCTTGTTTCAAGGCGGTTCAATTCGTCGAGAAAATTTCTCGTCTCTTCTTCTTCAGGTTCTTCGATCGGCTCGAATACAGTGAGGCGGATCCATTCTAGAGTGTTGAGCCTGATAAGCCCCTTTTTCCGATCGAGCCTTTTGGCGGGAAGCTGCCGGATCCAATTGAAACGGGGCTCTTTGAGATAGATCAATCCAGCAGAAGAAAAAAGATGCCGTTTCTTCGACTGGAACGCATCCCAAAGAGAAAAAACATCAATCGCCCCTTTTTCTGAAACATAGACCAGATCAATCAACCACTCTTGCCCTTTTCTTTTGCGGCTCGGAGTGATTTTCCGGATTTTCAGCTTCAAATCATGCGGAATAACCAGGCGCGGGTCGATTTCAAGAATATAGGGTTTGAGCGGTTCCAATTCATAAGCTAAAAAGGCCGCTTCCTGCGGTTCTTGAATCACCATGGGATGCTGATACCGCTCAGGCAGCCTCGCTGCAGGAGGAATTTCTGAAAACCCTTTTCCCTCTTGGAAAATGTAATCGCCAAACCGGATGAGCGACGCAGGATCAACGCCAGGAGTGTATTCCATCTTGGGCGAAATGGCAATGAGGCCCTGTTCATTGATCGTCAAATACAATCCGTTTTTCTGAATGGGAAGGTTGGGATTGTAAAATCCTTGCACTTGCTCAAGTTCTTCTTTGTGAGCCGATATGAAGGCTGAGATTTCCGCCGCCGGCATTTTCAATCCTGGATGGAGCGGAAGCCTGCCTCGGGCCTCCTTCTTCATGTAAAACCCTTGCCCTTTGATATAGACCCATTCATCAAAGTGGTGCGTTTCCTCATAATTTTCGGGGAAATTGAGCTCTGCATCAAAGGATAGACCATCTCCATTCAAACGATAAGTCAAATGCGATTCAAGGCTGCCCAAATGAGTCTGGAAGCCTGGAAAATTGTGGAGCCAAAGGCGGTGGCGGTTCACAAATTCAGCCACCTCTTTGCGAGGAACAATCTTTTCTTTGCCCTCAAAAAGCCATTCATCGAGAAGAAAAAATCCCTCATCAGGAACATAGGCCCATGGGACAAAACAGGCCGAACGGTCCGATTTCATATCGCCTGGCTCTTGAACATAGAGTTCTACATGCAAATTCCCTTCCTTATCGAAATGGAGCTGGTATTTGCAAGTCCGTTTTTCCGAATGGATTTTCAAAAATGGATCCAGCGACTTTTCAGAATGGGTCAGCACATAAGAAACGCGTTCGGTTGGAATCAAATCATCTGCAAGGATCGGGTCGTATCTGCGCCGATAAAATCCTTTTCCCTCGACGTAAAGCCACTCTCCGATTGGCACTCCGGTAAAATCGCTCTCTTTTTTTATAGCTCCCTTATGATGGATTTTGATCTGTCGATTGATTTCATCGTATTCGACTCTCTCAATCGATGTATCTTCTGCATCGAATACCTTGAGAGGGGCATTCACCGTCGACAGGGCCGGAATAATCCAAGGCCAATTCACTTCAGAAATGTAGAACCAAATCCCAAGGCCGGGAAAGTGGAGCTTCATCTCTTGGGGAAGAGGCGCACCATCGAAAGAGAGCTCATACGGTTCTTTTACTTCATCCAAATACATGAGCCATTTGGCCAGATCCGACCAAAATGAAAGCTCAAAACGCAATGAATGGCTCGCATTTCCGGCCCTATAGGCCGCGATTTCTTCCGCTGGCAAATTTGAGAACTTGATCGAGGTCTCTTCGGTCTCTACCGGGCGTTCGGAAACAATGGCCTCAAGCTTCTTCTTTGTTTTGGCATTCGTCGCCTCGATTGAAAAGAGCGGTTTTTTGGTTTTGGACTCGCATGAATAAAACCCTTCTTTTTCTTTCTTCAGACAGTCGATGTCATAGCCATGCCGCTTACTCGACATTTGAAAAATGCGGCTCCAAAGCGACTTGCGGAAACGGACATGCAGAGGTTCTTCAGTCCCATTGAAAATTTGTAAATAGGCGGCAGCCAAATGAGGGCAGCCCCTCCCCGTTTCAGACACCTTGCAAGAACAAAACGAGTCGGTTACGTTTCCCTCATCACTCATCTGAATGAATGGAAACGCCTTCTTCTTCCCTTTTTCCGACACTTCAAATTGATAGGTTCCTCGAGAAAATATCGGTTCGCCGATTGCTCCAGCAGCACAAAGCGCTTCAGCAATCTTCAGATATTCAAGGACATAATCTGGCGTTTTTTTTTCCATAAGAAAAAAGCCATGCCCATCTCATATGAGCCTTCTTCTCATTCTACCTCCCTGTCAATTTTCCTGTCTATCTGAGATCCCGGGATAAGAGACTGTTAAAAACCAATTATTAACAAAACATCAATCAACCGTTAAACAAATTAACTAAACATTAATTTGAGTAATAGTATTAATTAATAGTATAATTTACTGAATTACAGGAGAATTTATGGCTTCAGAGGTAAGGAATAATATTTGTACGATTTGTCTTGATCCAATCCAGGGATCAAAACAACCCCAAAGAATCTCTCTCCTTTCATGCGATCATTATCCGCAATTTCATGAACAATGCATCAAAACCTGGCTGAAAATACCAGAACATAAATGTCCGCTTTGCAGAGGAGATCAGCGCGCCGCCCCTCTTCAAGAAAGAGTACTCCCTGTTCGTGCTGCTCGTCCAGAACTACGCGATCGAAGAGGTGGCCGTCCTGATCCTGCTCTTCAAAGAAGGCTCATGTATGATGCTTGGAGAGAGTTGTATAACCCAGACGTAGCGCCGACAGCTACCCAGCTTAGAGATTTATCCGATATACTCCGCGATCCACGTTCGACTCCGCAACATCGCGCCTTAGCAATGAATACGATTCGTGTTTGGCGTGACAAAGGATTCGCGATTCCTTATGACCTCATTGAGCAAATAGGTGGCAATCGAGATGCAGCCGATCCGAGCCTGGATCCGGATCTTACCTGGCTTTGCTGCTTTTGCTGTTTGGTTTTGTTTTGCAGATAGAATATCCCATTAATTTAATCAATATTAATTATATTTAAAATATAATATAATTAATGGCAAATGACATTATCTATAACAAATAAACCAACATTTAACCTGCCAGAATCCGACGAAAAAGAGAGCGAGGAAAGCACTAACCCCCTCTATTCCAAAAGCAAAACAACTAACTGCCTCTTGCGGCTGATCTACACCAAATTGAAGGCTTTTCCTTCTTCTCTACACATAGAACACTCTAAAAAACTGATCGAGTGGGGCGTGAGGAGAGGCATCTCTATGATGGATAAAGACCCGGCGATTCATTTACAAGTTCTCAGGATAGTGAGTCTTGGGAAAAAACTTTGGAACCTCCAGAAAAAGGACTTTCCCCTGAGAGGCCCTGAGGCAACCCCTCTATTGATCATATCAACCAAAAATGAAAAATACTTTCTTAAGGTCAAAAAGGAATTAGATAAGTGGTCGACTGATCACCCCATTCGCGAGGATGAAGAGATCGATATGGGCACTCAAATCGGTCAAAATGCATATATGCTTGATTTGCTTATGAAGGAAATAGATGTAGATAAATTGCCTGAAGGAAAAGAGCTCATTACGGCTTGGGATGAAATGGGAAATCTTCAAGGGGTCGCTCTTTTCTCCAAAGAGAGAAGCGAGCTGAATTTCATTTTGAAAGGGTTTTGGAATTGCACTGATTTTATAGGCCAATACCCCCGATTAAAAGTGAAAGGAGTCGGTTCAGCTTTGATCGAACAAACGATATTTACAAGCTTAAAACTAACACCTGAACTTTTAGGCGCATTCAGACTGCAAGCAAATGACGAAGCCCTTCCCTTCTATAGAAAATTGGGATTTGAGAAGGCTGGATTATGGCTCCAATTGCCATTTTCTAAAATCTCAGCTTTTTTAAACGGCAAATATTCTGGAAGAGCCGTTTTTCAAATCTAATGAAGCAGGCTCATCGGAGAATGATATTCGTATCCTAAATCTTCAGCAACAAACGGGTTGGTCACTTTCCCATGGAAAACATTCAGCCCTTCCATTAACCCCTTGTCTTCCAACATCGCTTTTTTATAACCCATATTGGCCAATTTCAGCGCGTACGGAAGCGTTGCATTGGTAAGCCCTTGCGTCGAAGTTCTTGCGCAAGCTGCAGGCATATTGGTGACCCCGTAATGGACCACTCCGTCTACGACATATGTGGGGTTCGAGTGGGTCGTAGGTTTAATCGTCTCGATGCATCCGCCTTGATCAATAGCGACATCAACGATGACCGAACCTGGCTGCATTTTCTTGACCATATCGCGGGTCACAAGGCGAGGCGCCTTTTTGCCAGGGATCAGCACAGCTCCAATGACTAGATCTGCGCGCATGACTTCTTTTTCGATTGCAGCAGGCGTTGAAAATAGAGTTTTTAAAGCAGGAGCAAAAAGCTTATCTAGTTCCCGCAGCCGATTCAAACTCCGATCGAAAATCGTCACATCGGCGCCAAGTCCAACAGCCATCCTCATGGCTTCGGTTCCAACTACACCTGCTCCCAAAACGACCACTTTGCCCGGCTTTACCCCAGGAATTCCGCCCAAGAGAACGCCTCTTCCGCCATTGATCATTTGTAAAGCATTTGCGCCAGCCTGAATCGCAAATCGTCCAGCAATTTCGCTCATTGGCACCAAAAGAGGGAGTCTACCTTGATCATCTGTTACCGTTTCATAGGCGATGCCAACGACTTTGCGCTCGAGCAAATGTTTGGTTTGTTCTGGATCGGGAGCCAAATGCAAATAGCAAAAAAGAACTTGCCCCTCATGCATGAGAGGAAATTCAGATTCTTGCGGTTCTTTGACTTTGATGATGAGTTCGTTTTTATAGATTTCCTTAGCTGTTGCTACAATTTTAGCGCCAGACGCTACATACATCTCATCGGGAAAACCAATTTTGGTTCCAGCATCTTTTTGGACTTCAACACTGTGGCCCGCTTCAACAAAGGCTCTGACCGTATCGGGAGTCGCCCCAACTCGAAATTCATCTTTTTTAACTTCCTTTGGAACCCCGATTTTCATAACCTCTCCTTAAAATTCAAGTCCTGCGCTAACCGATAATCCACCCATTCCCAGATCTCCCTTAAATCTTGTGGGAGCAGCTACAAACCCCGATGGACCTCCGTCTTCGGTCGTGCTTGCGATGAATTGATTCTGATTTAGCCAAAGGACCATTTCATAAGCAGCGCTGAGAGAAAAGGCATATTCGCACCACGAATAATCCCAATTGAAACCAAAAGCGGCCTGAAAATTGGGACGGAAACGGGTTGAGTGATCCTCATAAAAACCGATCAATGTGGTTGCAGCAGCTGGCGCTTCAATGAGGTATTCTTCACTGATTTTGAAATGGCCATATACGAGAGAAGCTAGGAAATTGCCGAAGAAACTGAATCCTGCGCCAATATCCCAAGCTGCATTCATGCCCGATGTCGCACCTACGCACCAAAACTTCTGATCAATATCGATGATTGAACTAGCCGGGCTGTTCAATGCGAGGAAATTCCCTTCGAAATTGACGTGAACGGGCTGATCGATCCTGCCGCCTCGCACGCCAATGAATGGAGTAAACGAGAAAGATTTGTATGAAAAGAAGGGCGGCTCTAGAAAAAGATCAACCATGTCATATTTCATTTCCCAGCGCTGGTGCGAAGAGGTGGCAGAGAAACCTGTAACTAAAGTGGCTGTATGGCCATACAACGAGATGAGCCCCTCTCCAAACGCAATTGCCGCATTTCTCTCTGCATTCGGATAAAAAGAAGTCCAAGAAGCTTGCAGCAAAAACCCTCTGCAATCAGAGTGTACGTCTGCTGAAATTCGAAATCCTGGCTGGTATTTAAAATGGAGTTCTTCGACGTGGGCAAAGCGATTATTTTCACCTGAATATTTTACCGATGCTTCGACATTGTCAATATTTGGAAGCCAATAGAGAAAATCGCCTTCGATTCCAACTCCGTACCCGTTTTGAGGCTCAAAAGGAACCACGGAAAAACTGGGTTCGCAATAACATGATGAATCGGCCATTCCCCCGACAGCCATGCAAAAAAGGGAAGCAAATGCAAAACTTTTCATATCCACTCTCATGAAAAATATTTACTTTACCTGACGACGCCTAGGCTTTCAAGCACTCTTTGATGCTTTTTTAATACTCACCTTTAAAGACTAAGACCGAATCGCCAATCAATGTGATTTGCTCTCCATTGCAAACGACTTCAAGAACGCCTCCGGGCATGCAGATACGGATTGGATTTTTCCATCCCAATTCTTTGGCAGCAACATAGCCCACAGCCGCAGCGCCTGTGCCGCAAGCTAGCGTTTCTCCGACGCCGCGCTCAAAGGTTCGAACATCGATCCGATCTTGACGCGCTTGAGCTACATTCACATTTGTTTTAGCTGGCATGAATTTAGGATGGGATTGCAGAAGAGGACCGAGAACTTCCAATTTTTCATCGCTAAATACGACAGCATGGGGCACGCCTGTATCCAGCGAATGGACTTCATAGCCCAATATGGCAAAACGGCGAAAGTTTAGAGGCGCACCTAAATTAAGAGAAACTTTTTCCCCAACGAAATCGGCTTCAACAATACGCGGACCCACACCAATACGGTACGCTTTTTTCGGCAACCCGAGTTCAAGGAGAAATTTCATCAAACATCTGAGTCCATTGCCGCATCCCTCAGCCTCATTCCCGTCTGCATTGTAAATCCGCATGCGGAAATCGGCTTTTAGATCATTTTGCAATAAAAGGACGCCATCGGCGCCGATGCCGAATTTGCGATGGCAAAGTTTGGGAACAATTTTTGGATCAAAAAAAAGGGCGCGGTCATCGATGACGATAAAATCGTTGCCCGCGCCTTGGAATTTAACGAAGGAGAGCTTCGACATCTTTCATCGAAGTGACAATTTTGTCGAGGAGGCCGAATTGTTTTGCCTCTTCTGCAGTCATCCAGTTGTCGCGATCAATCGCTTTTTCGATGACTTTGCGATCTTTCCCTGTTGCATCGACATAGATATCGACGATTTGGGCGCGCGTTTTCAACATCTCTTTCGCTTGGATTTCGAGATCGGTTGCTTGTCCGCGGATCACGCCGCCGATGAGCGGCTGGTGGATCATAATGCGGGAATTTGCGGTAGCCAGCCGTTTGCCTTTGCCTGAAACGAGGCTTAGCAATGAACCCATCGACGCAGCAAGACCGGTCACTAATGTGATGACAGGCGATTGGAGCAATTTGATTTGGTCCCAAATGGCAAAACCAGAATCAACCGATCCGCCAGGTGAATTGATGACAAAAAGAATCGGCTTGCCTGGCGCCTGGTGGTCTAGGTACCAGAGTTTGCGGATAATATCTTTCGCAGAATCGGAATCAACGCCGTCCGACAGAAAAATTCTCCGTTTTTCCAGCAAAGCTTGATCGAGCTTGTCATTCACGTACTTAGGTTTGTCTTCGCGTTCGCCTTCGGCCATATTTCACTCCCTTTTAGCTTATTTTAATCGATGACCAGCTCTGGGTAAAGGGGAAATTCACGCAAGACATCCGCCACTCTAGATTGCGCACGGGCAACCACATGCGGCGGCACATGCGTTTTGGCCCTGGAAGGCCCCCCTGTTTTTGGATCTACCGCAGGTTTAGTTTCTTTCAATAAATCATATATGATCGATGCGATCTCTTTCATCTGTGCAGGCTTCATGCCAAGAGTCGTCAAAGCAGGCGTTCCCATTCGGATTCCTGAAGTATACCAAGGACCATTCTCATCTCTTGGGATCATATTCCGGTTCACGGTGAGCCTAGCTTCGCGCAGCGCAGTTTCAGCTTGCCGTCCAGTTAATCCAAAAGATTTTGTCACATTCATGACCAGAAGATGATTGTCTGTCCCGCGAGTCACCACTTCGATGCCATGGCTCATCAATCCCGCAGCCAAAGCTTGCGCATTTTCAACAATGTGGTGGGCATATTTGCTGTATTCCGGGCTGGCCGCTTCTTTAAATGCGATCGCCTTCGCCGCCATTACATGAGGAAGAGGACCTCCCAATACAATCGGACATCCCTTATTCACCACATCGCGGTACTCTTCGCAGCAAAGGACGAGTCCTCCGCGAGGGCCCCGGAGCGTTTTATGCGTTGTTGAGGTGAGGATATGGGCAAATGGGACAGGATTGTAATTGCCCTTCATGACTTTTCCTGCGACAAGGCCGGCAAAGTGAGCCATATCGACCATCAAGACGGCGCCTACAGAGTCGGCTATCTCGCGCATTTTAGCAAAATCAAGAAGGCGCGGATAAGCCGAATACCCAGCAATCAGGATCAGCGGCCGTTCTCTTTTTACCTGTATTTCCAGCTCTTTATAATCGACAAGGCCCGTTTTTTCACTGACGCCATAGCTGCATGATTGGAAAATTTTTGCTGAAATGTTGTGGCGGTATCCATGCGTAAGGTGTCCCCCGCTGCCGAGGTCCATTCCCATCACTTTTTGGCTGACAAGCAGCTTGCGGACCCGCTCGTATTCTTCTGGACTGAGCTCATCGATTGTTTTTTTACCTAGAGCTTCTACCTCTTTGGATTGAATCTTGTGAACCAATATTGCCCAAAAAGCGACTAAATTTGCATCGGCGCCGGAATGAGGCTGCACATAAGCATGCTCTGCGCCAAAAATTTTTTTAGCCCATTCGACGGCCTCGCCTTCCACAGCATCCACATTCTCGCACCCCGCGTAAAACCGATGGCCCACATATCCTTCGCTGTATTTGTCGGTCAGCAGATTGCCCATGGCAAGTTGGACGGGAAGTGAACAAAAATTTTCAGAAGCGATCAGCTTCAAATGGCTTCTTTGATCCTTGAGTTCCTGAATAATGGAGTGAGCAATTTCAGGCGATGAGGCCCCGACCGCATCCAAAGAGGCCATATAAGCGATAGCAGCAGAGGTGCGGGATTTTTCAGGGACTTTGGCAAAATAATTCTTTAAAAATGCCATTTTTGGACTCCTAATAGAGGGCTGAAGAGGAAGTGCTTGATTCATTTGGCTCATAAATATTATAGTATTCCCAACAATCTGATTATTTTTCCAGAGGTTCCATGCTGCAAAGCCTAAAGGTTATTTTAGACATACAAGAACTCGACATGAAGATGATTCGTCTGATGCGCTTGAAAAAAGAGCGTTTGAAGGAGCTCGAGCATATTGACTCACTCCGTCAAGAGCTGCATCATCAGCAAAAAGAAAAAGAAGCTGAAATTGCTGAACTCAGCCGAAACGTCGCGAGCCAAGAAGAAAAAATTAACGAGATCAAAGAACGGATCAAAAAACTGGAAGCGAAACAAAACACTGTTAAAAAAGTGGATGAGTTCAACGCTTTAACCCAAGAGATGACTACATCTGAAAGAGAGCGCATTGCTACGGAGCAGATCGCGAGCGATCTCATCGACAAGCGCAATCTCGAAGAAGAGATCCTTGGAAAAATCAAAGAATCTCTCATCCAGTCGGAAGAGAGCAGCCGGAATTTGGAAAATGAAATCCGAGAGAGCATCCGTCTCATCAACCAAGAGGGAACGGACATCAAAGCTTCTCGAGATGAAATGGCCAAAACGGCAGATCCTGAGATTTTACGCATCTATCAGCGCCTTTTGAACAACAAAAAAGACCGCGTAGTAGTTCCCATCGAAAACCGCACTTGTTCTGGATGCCATATTGCCCTGACTGCGCAGCACGAAAACGTGGTTCGCAAAGGCGAAAGGCTCACTTTCTGCGAGCATTGCTCCCGCATCCACTTCTGGCAAGAGAGCGAAGACCTCGAAGGAACAGCGGTTGCAACGAAACGGCGCCGCCGCCGCACTGCAGGCGTCTGATCTATTTTTGGGGTGACAGGCCATCGCACTAGTACAACTAGTGAGGAAAGTCTGGACTTCGCAGGGGAAGGATACCAGTTAACGGCTGGGCATCGTAAGATGACGGAAAGTGCAACAGAGACTATACCTTTAAGGTTGAAAAGTTCGAGTTATTGCACTCGATCGGACTCCGGGCAACCGGAGACGTTGTAAACCCTATCCGAAGCAAGGTCGAAACTGGAGGAGCGCATCCTCGCGCGATTGATTCCAAAGCAGACCGCTTGAGAAATCTGGCAACAGGTTTCCTAGAAGAATGATGGCTCTCGACAGAATCCGGCTTAACGTCACCCCGCTTTTTTAAAAGCAGAACGCAGAACGCAAAACGCAGAATTAGAGTCGGGGGAAGCCCCGGCTCCCCCAAGTTTTGCGTTTTGCATTCTGCGTTTTGCGTTAAAAAAAAGAGGCCCGCCTCTTTCGAAGCGGGCCTCTGCCTAATTATTGAGGAACTTTACGCTAGTTTGCGTTTAGAAGTCCCATTCAAAGTTTACAGTCAAACCTTCCATTGTGAGAGGCTGGTTCCCAACTGTTGGGAATGGAGCCACTACTGAAGACATAGAATATGGGAGGTTGAACTGATCCCACCAGAAGTTGGTTTCCCAAGCTGCGCTCATCTTGAAGAACATCTTCTCGCACCAGAAGCAAGTTTGCCACTGTACGCCAAGAAGGAGTTGCAAGTTTGGAACGAGTTGGTAGAAATCATCTTTGTAATGACGCTCAAGGGTAGAAACTCCAACAAGATCAACGTGATCTGTGAAAGCTCGAACATCGTTTTTACCGTAAAGAAGAGCTGCTGCTGCTTTTCCAAGAATGCTAAATCCTTGGTTCAGATGCATCTCTCCATTCACACCAGCGCGCGGGCCTACGCCCCAATAATTGTTCTTACCGCTGAAGCTCTGCTCAGAAAATAGTCCGCCAACGAATGCTGAACTAAATGTTGAGTTGAATTTCTGATGGATTGTACCGCCTCTGACACCCCAGTGAGGGCGAATTGCTACAGATTTGGTCAAATAAATCATTCTTCCAAGTTCCATATCGCCGATATTCAACATGAATCGGGTCTTGGCATGAACTGTATCAAAAACCCCTGTGCTTCCAGAATCAACTGGCCAAAGTGGAATGAATCCATTGGTTGTGTTGGTTCTTGTTTCGCTTGAATTGTTGCGATACCAAGTATAGTTGAAATAGACATCCCAGAAGTCATAATTGGTGTTCCAACCTGCTCCTACTCGGAAAGCTGGATCCCAATCTGGATTGACGCGAACTACGTGTCCAGAGTTTTGCCCAACTGGATCGGTCGTCTCTAACTCATATGCATAGCTAAAGCCGTGGTTCTCTGCTCTCCAGTAGAGGAAATCTGCAGTGACGAAGAAACCACCGCAATTCATATCTGTGCAGCCTTTTGGATTGCATGGATTGAAATTCCAGCAGCATGGAGGCGGCGGATTGCAGCATGGTTTTGGAGGACATGGTTTTGGAGGGCATGGCTTCGGCGGGCATGGTTTTGGACATGCTGGCTTTGGCGGGCATGGTTTTGGGCATGCTGGCTTTGGAGGACATGGTTTTGGGCACTCAGGCTTTGGGCATGGTGCTGGAGCTGGGCATGGTGCTGGCTCTGCTTTTGGGCAGGGAGCTGGGCATGGCGCAGGCTCTGGTTTTGGGCATGGCGCAGGGCACGGTGCTGGCGCCGGTTTTTGACAAGGTTGGCAATCAGCTACAGATCCTACAGAATCAACCAATTGATCATCTGCATATCCTGAGACTGCCCATAGACCGACTACAAGAATCGGCATTAATTTTCTGAACATACTCTACCTCAATAAATAGGGCTTTCCTACTTCTCCAGTAATGCATATTCGCGATTATTGTAAAATAAATTTTTATGCGCGAGGGTGCGTTTTGTCATAGACCTCACGTTTCAGTTTGGGAGAAACATGAGTGTAAATGGTTGTGGTTGCTAGAGATGTATGACCCAAAAGCATTTGGATTGTTTTGAGATCCATTCCATTTTCAAGCCAATGCGTCGCAATTGTATGACGGATAGTATGGGGAGTTACTCGTTCAGAAAGACCGCTTCTCTTTAAGTAGGCTGCAAAATTCCTGTCGATAGAGCGAGGGGTTAATCTAGTCCCATGCTTATTGAGGAAAATGGCTTGAGGATCCTTTTCATCCCGTTCCGGGTGGTTGAGATAGCGGAAAATCCATTCGGCCGCCGTTTGCGTAATCGGGGCTTGTCTTTGTTTTTTTCCTTTTCCGAAGATATTGAGAACGAGGTTTCTCGCATCAAAATCGCGCCTATTGAGTCCTGCCAGTTCGCTCAAACGAAGCCCCGAGCTATAGAAAAGTTCCATAATTACCCGGTCTCTTAGTCCTAAGTAGCAGCTCAAATCTGGCTGGCTAAAGAGGAGCTCCACCTGGGTGTAAGTAATGGAAACGGGAAGTTTTTTTTCCTTTTTGGGGCTATCGATTTCTTCAACTGGGCTTTCTTCAATCCATTTTTCCCTTAAAGCATATTTATAAAAGCTTCTAAGAGCGGAAAGCCTTCGCAGAATGGTGCGGGTAGAGACTTTTTGTTCATGGAGGTGGGCCAGGAATCTGCGGACCGTTCTTTTCGAAACTTCTTCCCCTTCTGCAAAAGAGGAAAATTGGGTCAAATCGATCCGATAGCCTCTGAGCGTATGCTCGGAGACTCCTTTCGAGAGATTCAAATGACTCAAAAACTGCTCGATCGCCTTGATTAGGTCCATAAGTTTATGCTATCATGCTCCAACATGATTACATTAGAAAAAATTTCAAAGCGAGTTGGCGCTCGCACCCTCTTCGAAGACGTTTCCTTCACTTTTGACGAAGGAAGATATGGCCTTACCGGCCCCAATGGTTCGGGCAAATCGACCCTTTTAAAAATCATTATGGGCGTGGAACCTGCCACATCGGGGATTGTCACCCTGCCGAAGAAAGTGGGCTTCTTAAAGCAGAGGATCGAAGATTTCCGCGACTTCACTGTGATCGATACGGTCATTATGGGGAACAACCGCCTTTGGAATGCAATGGCCGAGCGGGACAAACTGTACGAAGAAGAAATGACCGATGCAATCGGCATGCGCCTGGGCGAACTCGAAGAAATCATCGCGGATGAGGATGGCTACTCTGCCGAATCGGAGGCTGAAGTGCTTTTAGCCGGTATGGGACTTCCTGAAGAGTACTACCGCAAAAAAATGCATGAGATCCCGACCGATAGACAATTCCGCGTCCTCTTATGCCAAGCCCTCTTCGGCAATCCGCAAGCGCTCCTCCTTGACGAACCGACCAACCACTTAGACCTTGATTCGATCTCCTGGCTGGAACAGTTCCTCCATAATTACAAGGGTACGCTTGTCGTTGTGAGCCACGATAGACACTTCCTTAATTCGATCTGTACGCACATTGCCGACATTGACTATGAGACCATCATCACCTACCCAGGCAATTACGATGCAATGCTTGTGACCAAAACGTCCGTCCGTTCGCGTGCGGAAGATGAGAACAAAGCAAAAGAGAAAAAAATCTCTCAACTCAAAGAGTTCGTAGCGAAATTCGGCGCAGGAACGCGTGCGAGCCAAGTGCAATCGCGCATCCGCGAGATCAACCGCCTGCAGCCGCTTGAACTCAAAAAATCGAACATCCAGCGCCCATACGTCCGATTCCCCGTTCCGGAAAAGCAATCGGGCCAGGTCGTATTGAAAGCCGAGGATCTTTATTTTGGCTATGGCGGAGAGCCGGTGATCAAAAAATTCTCCTGCGAAATCCATCGCGGAGACAAAATTGCGGTCATCGGAAACAACGGCCGAGGTAAAACAACTCTCTTAAAGCTGCTTGCCGGCAAATTGCAACTGGAAAAAGGCAAACTCGCTCCCGGCCACGGCCTCGACATCGGTTATTTCCCGCAAAATCACGGCGAAGTGCTCAACAAGCACACCAAAGAGACCGCCTTTGATTGGCTGAAATCGAAAAAAGACATCATTTTTGATCAAGATGTGCGCGGCGTCCTTGGCAAAATGCTTTTTGGCGGAGACGATGCATTCAAGCCTCTCTCTGCTCTTTCAGGCGGAGAAGCGGCCCGTCTCATACTCGGCGGCCTAATTCTCACCGGTCCTAACACGCTCATTCTTGACGAGCCAAATAACCACCTCGATCTCGAAGCGGTATCTGCTCTTGCGTGGGGACTTGAAGATTTCAAAGGAACCGCCATCGTAGCGACGCACGACCGAGAGCTGATCAATGGATTTGCGACGAAAATCATCGCTTTAGAAGAAGATGGCATTCACATTCATGCAGGCCCACTTGAAGAATATTTAGAAAAACGGAAAGCGGCCCTCAAGAAGTGACATTTACTAAGCGAAAATTCCTCAAACTCGATCTCAAGCAGCGCCATAAAAAGTGCGCAGAGCTTCTTCGACGCCATTACGAAGAGGATCTCGCAGATTTTAGCGAATACAACACTTTGCTCAGCTGGATTAAATGCAATCCGTATGAACATGCCGACAAGAAAAAGCTAGCAGATCGCTACCATTGGCACCTGCAAATGGCCGGCCTTTCTCTCAAAGAACACAATCTCCTTCCCGCTCTACGCACAGGCGATCGAGAAGCAAAACTCGATTTTCCGAATGTTGCAATCTATCTGGACCATGTCCGTTCCGCTTATAACGTGGGCAGCATTTTGCGCACGGTCGAAGCTCTCCGTATCGGCAGCGTCTATTTTTCTGAAAAAACGCCCTTCACCGACAATGAAAAAGTCCAACGCACAGCCATGGGAGCCGCAAGCATCGTCCCCTGCTTTCAAAACATCCCCCTCAAAGACCTTCCCCGCCCCATCATCGCCCTAGACACTTCTGATGCAGCTATTCCGGTTGCAGAATTCACCTTTCCAAAATCCTTTACTCTCATCCTCGGCAACGAAGAATACGGCATTTCCAACGAATCCCTCAAAGAAGTCGATGCCATCATAGAAATCCCCCTTTTCGGCATGAAAAACTCGATCAATATTGCCTGTGCATTTGCGATCGCAGCTGCAAAAATGCGCTTCTCCAATTAAAATATATTTTACCATTCACCCTAAATATCAAATAAACTATTTACTAAACAAATAGTATATAAATTATATCAATTTATTTTTAAACAAAACAGTGATATAATATTGCGAAAAATTACATTTCAAAATGACTATAATTGCCGCTCCAGAAGTCCTTCCAAAAAAGGATGTTGAACAAGCCCTTCCAGAACAGGCTCTTGAGTCAAAAAGCGCGTGGAGCAATCGGAAAGTAATAATTTTACTTGGCGCCTCTGCGACCGTAGCTGGGGCTACAGCCTTAGCCGTTACAGTGGCGATTTCATCGGTTCTTTGGCCTGTTGCAGCTGCCGTTTTGGCATTAGGCCTTGCCGCGCTGGGGTACGTAGCTTTCTGTCATTGGCAAGCCTCAAGCAATCCTGGGCAGATCGACAATGACGTCCAGCCTCTCATAGAGATGCCTCCCGTCGAGCAGCAGATCGATTCTCCCCTGCCGCCTGCGCATCATGTAGAAGGTGTTTACCGCAATCATTTCTCTCACGAGCCATTCGATCCGAAAACAACGCCTGAGATGGAAAAAGCGGTTCACACAATTTTGGAAGATGCTAGTGCGCTCAATGAGCGGGCCTTGAAAAGGCATCTGCGTGAATTCAGCCGCAAGTATCATCAAAATACACCAGCTGTAGCTGAAGGCGCGCTTGAAGTTTTAAAAGCTATTCCTGAAGACAAAGACAACCGTTATCTTCTGAAAAAACTGAAGCATCACGTTGAGCGATATATTCCGAATGAAGACACGCATGGATTTACACCCTCTCCGAGGCTCATTCCAAAATCAGTTTTAGATCAAAATCTTACAGCAGCACCTACCCTTGAGCCAAAAAGTTTAGAACTTTCAACATCAGACAAAGTTCTTGCTGTGAGCAACGCGGTACAGTGGGGAATAATTGGAGCAACATTATTTTTCGGATCATCTCCAATTACAGCTTCTATTGCAACAGCTGCGAGCATTTGTTCTGGAATTGCAAATTACTGCATGCTGCCGAAAGATGCATCTATCGTTCGCAAAGCGATGGCCCTGCCAGTCATTGGGCAAAAACTAACTCAGCAGATCCTCGAATTGCATCCAGTCCTGAAAGGGATTTCCTATCTTTCTCAAGCGCATTCACTCTATACATTAACAACGCACGCAGCAGAAAAGCTTTCAGAAGCCTATGAAGAATTTGGCAACAATCCGTCTGATGCTACGAAAGTTGGAGCTGTACAACTATTCAATTTGGCATCTGGATATGCTTTTGCTGCAGAAAGCGCCGGTCTCGTTAAGCTAAAAAAAGATGGGCCTCAAGCAGAACCCGCACAAGAACAAACAACGCCGGAACAAACTTCCGAGCAGCCAAAGCCAGAGACTCAGCCCACACCGCCACAACCCGGTCCTCAAACAACGCCTGTTCCATCCACTCAGCCCACACCGCCACAACCTGGTCCTCAAACAACGCCTGCTCCGACCGCTCAGCCCACACCGCCTCAACCTGGACCTCAAACAACGCCTCCTCCAACCGCTCAGCCCACACCGCCTCAACCTGGACCTCAAACAACGCCTGCTCCGACCGCTCAGCCCACACCACCACAACCTGGTCCTCAAACAACGCCTGCTCCGACCGCTCAGCCCACACCGCCTCAACCTGGACCTCAAACAACGCCTGCTCCGACCGCTCAGCCCACACCACCACAACCTGGTCCTCAAACAACGCCTGCTCCGACCGCTCAGCCCACACCACCACAACCTGGTCCTCAAACAACGCCCGCTCCAACCACTCAGCCAGCGCTACAACCAGTTCCTAGGCTTCCGATCAATCGAAGACCTCGCGGCCTAAATCCTTTTATTTCCATGGAACAATGTTTTGTTGCTCCGAAAAGCGCGACATCAAAACTTACCCAGATGAGAATGGATAATGGGGTTCTAGAAGTATGTCCCGCAGATCCAACAAAATCGTTTATTTTAAGACCATTTTCTCAACACAATCCTTCAACGCAGACAGCTCCAAGACAAACCCAAACTTCGCTGCCTCTGCCAGAATTGCCAACATTCTTGCCGCCAGTTCACAGAAACATTACTGAAACTCCAACACTTGATGGCTTCTGTCCAACTCCGCAAAAGCCACTTAATGGAACATATACTCCGATCCCACCACAACCAAAATTGCAACAACCATTACCAGATGGTTCGTGTGTAGCGGATAGAACAAACAGCACTTATACACCGCAATATCTCTTGAGACCTCCGGAAGAATTATTACCACCGGTTCACAGAAACATTACAGAAACTCCTTCGCTTGATGGTTACTGCCCAGCTCCGCAAAAACCTCTCAATGGAACATATACTCCAATCCCACCACGACCAAAATTGCAACAACCGTTGCCAGATGGTTCGTGTGCAGCGGATAGAACAAACACTACCTACACACCGAAATACCTCTTGAGACCGCCGGAAGAATTGCCAACATTCTTGCCGCAAGTACACCGAAACGTTACAGAAACTCCTACACTTGATGGCTTCTGTCCAACTCCGCAAAAACCACTCAATGGAACATATACTCCAATCCCACCACAACCAAAATTGCAACAACCATTACCAGATGGCTCGTGTGCAGCGGATAGAACAAACACTACCTACACACCGAAATACCTCTTGAGACCTCCGGAGGAACTGCCAACATTCTTGCCACCAGTTCATAGAAACGTTACAGAAACTCCTACACTTGATGGCTTCTGTCCAACTCCGCAAAAACCACTCAATGGAACATATACTCCAATCCCACCACAACCAAAATTGCAACAACCATTACCAGATGGCTCGTGTGCAGCGGATAGAACAAACACTACCTACACACCGAAATACCTCTTGAGACCTCCGGAGGAACTGCCAACATTCTTGCCGCCAGTTCACAGAAACGTTACAGAAACTCCAACACTTGATGGCTTCTGTCCAACTCCGCAAAAGCCACTTAATGGAACATATACTCCAATTGCTTTACAACCAAAATTGCAACAACCGTTGCCAGATGGTTCGTGTGCAGCGGATAGAACAAACACTACCTACACACCGAAATACCTCTTGAGACCGCCGGAAGAATTGCCAACATTCTTGCCGCCAGTTCACAGAAACGTTACAGAAACTCCAACACTCGATGGTTACTGCCCAGCTCCGCAAAAGCCACTTAATGGAACATATACTCCGATCGTACCACGACCAAAGATCCAGCAACCATTACCAGATGGTTCGTGTGCAGCGGATAGAACAAACACTACCTACACACCGCAATATCTCTTGAGACCTCCGGAAGAATTGCCAACATTCTTGCCGCCAGTTCACAGAAACGTTACAGAAACTCCAACACTCGATGGTTACTGCCCAGCTCCGCAAAAACCGCTCAATGGAACATATACTCCAATTGCTCCACAACCAAAATTGCAACAACCGTTGCCAGATGGTTCGTGTGCAGCGGATAGAACAAACACTACCTACACACCGAAATACCTCTTGAGACCTCCGGAGGAACTGCCAACATTCTTGCCACCAGTTCATAGAAACGTTACAGAAACTCCTACACTTGATGGCTTCTGTCCAACTCCGCAAAAACCGCTCAATGGAACATATACTCCGATCCCACCAAGACCAAAATTGCAACAACCATTACCAGATGGCTCATGTGCAGCGGATAGAACAAACAGCACTTATACACCGAAATACCTCTTGAGACCTCCGGAAGAATTGCCAACATTCTTGCCGCCAGTTCACAGAAACATTACTGAAACGCCAACACTCGATGGTTACTGCCCAGCTCCGCAAAAACCACTCAATGGAACATATACTCCGATCCCACCACGACCAAAATTGCAACAACCATTACCAGATGGCTCGTGTGCAGCGGATAGAACAAACAGCACTTATACACCGAAATATCTCTTGAGACCTCCGGAAGAATTGCCAACATTCTTGCCGCCAGTTCACAGAAACGTTACAGAAACTCCAACACTCGATGGTTACTGCCCAGCTCCGCAAAAACCGCTCAATGGAACATATACTCCAATTGCTCCACAACCAAAATTGCAACAACCGTTGCCAGATGGTTCGTGTGCAGCGGATAGAACAAACACTACCTACACACCGAAATACCTCTTGAGACCTCCGGAAGAATTGCCAACATTCTTGCCGCCAGTTCACAGAAACGTTACAGAAACTCCTACACTTGATGGCTTCTGCCCAGCTCCGCAGAAACCACTCAATGGAACATATACTCCAATCCCACCACAACCAAAATTGCAACAACCATTACCAGATGGCTCGTGTGCAGCGGATAGAACAAATAGTACTTACACTCCGCAATATCTCTTGAGACCTCCGGAAGAATTGCCAACATTCTTGCCGCCAGTTCACAGAAACATTACTGAAACGCCAACACTTGATGGCTTCTGTCCAACTCCGCAAAAGCCACTTAATGGAACATATACTCCGATCGTACCACGACCAAAGATCCAGCAACCATTACCAGATGGTTCGTGTGTAGCGGATAGAACAAACAGTACTTACACTCCGCAATATCTCTTGAGACCGCCAGAAGAATTACCAACATTCTTGCCGCAAGTACACCGAAACGTTACAGAAACTCCTACACTTGATGGCTTCTGTCCAACTCCGCAAAAACCACTCAATGGAACATATACTCCGATCGTACCACGACCAAAGATCCAGCAACCATTACCAGATGGTTCGTGTGTAGCGGATAGAACAAACAGTACTTACACTCCGCAATATCTCTTGAGACCTCCGGAAGAATTGCCAACATTCTTGCCGCCAGTTCACAGAAACGTTACAGAAACTCCAACACTCGATGGTTACTGCCCAGCTCCGCAAAAACCGCTCAATGGAACATATACTCCAATTGCTCCACAACCAAAATTGCAACAACCGTTGCCAGATGGTTCGTGTGCAGCGGATAGAACAAACAGTACTTACACTCCGCAATATCTCTTGAGACCGCCAGAAGAATTACCAACATTCTTGCCGCCAGTTCACAGAAACGTTACAGAAACTCCAACACTTGATGGCTTCTGTCCAACTCCGCAAAAGCCACTTAATGGAACATATACTCCGATCGTACCACGACCAAAGATCCAGCAACGATTGCCAGATGGTTCGTGTGCAGCGGATAGAACAAACACTACCTACACACCGAAATACCTCTTGAGACCTCCGGAGGAACTGCCAACATTTTTGCCGCCAGTTCACAGAAACGTTACAGAAACTCCTACACTTGATGGCTTCTGCCCAGCTCCGCAGAAACCACTCAATGGAACATATACTCCAATCCCACCACAACCAAAATTGCAACAACCATTACCAGATGGCTCGTGTGCAGCTGACAGAACAAATAGTACTTACACTCCGCAATATCTCTTGAGACCTCCTGAAGAATTATTACCACCGGCCCATAGAAATATTACAGAAACTCCAACACTCGATGGTTACTGCCCAGCTCCGCAGAAACCACTCAATGGAACATATACTCCGATCCCACCACGACCAAAGATCCAGCAACCATTACCAGATGGTTCGTGTGTAGCTGACAGAACAAATAGTACTTACACTCCGCAATATCTCTTGAGACCCCCAGAAGAATTATTACCACCGGTTCACAGAAACGTTACAGAAACTCCTACACTTGATGGCTTCTGCCCAGCTCCGCAGAAACCACTCAATGGAACATATACTCCAATCCCACCACAACCAAAATTGCAACAACCATTACCAGATGGCTCGTGTGCAGCGGATAGAACAAACACTACCTACACACCGAAATACCTCTTGAGACCTCCGGAAGAATTGCCAACATTGTTGCCACCAGTTCATAGAAACGTTACAGAAACTCCAACACTCGATGGTTACTGCCCAGCTCCGCAAAAACCGCTCAATGGAACATATACTCCGATCGCACCACGACCAAAATTGCAGCAACGATTGCCAGATGGTTCGTGTGTAGCTGATAGAACAAATAGTACTTACACACCGCAATATCTCTTGAGACCGCCGGAAGAATTATTACCACCGGTTCATAGAAATATTACTGAAACGCCAACACTCGATGGTTACTGCCCAGCTCCGCAGAAACCACTCAATGGAACATATACTCCAATCCCATCACGACCAAAGATCCAGCAACGATTGCCAGATGGTTCGTGTGTAGCTGACAGAACAAATAGTACTCACACTCCGCAATATCTCTTGAGACCTCCTGAAGAATTATTACCACCGGTTCATAGAAATATTACAGAAACTCCAACACTCGATGGTTACTGCCCAGCTCCGCAAAAACCACTCAATGGAACATATACTCCGATCGCACCACAACCAAAGATCCAGCAACGATTGCCAGATGGTTCGTGTGTAGCTGATAGAACAAATAGTACTTACACACCGCAATATCTCTTGAGACCGCCGGAAGAATTATTACCACCGGTTCATAGAAATATTACAGAAACTCCAACACTCGATGGTTACTGCCCAGCTCCGCAAAAACCGCTCAATGGAACATATACTCCGATTGCATCACGACCAAAGATCCAGCAACCATTACCAGATGGTTCGTGTGTAGCTGACAGAACAAATAGTACTCACACTCCGCAATATCTCTTGAGACCTCCGGAAGAATTGCCAACATTCTTGCCGCCAGTACACCGAAACGTTACAGAAACCCCATCTCTCGATGGTTACTGCCCAGCTCCGCAAAAGCCACTCAATGGAACATATACTCCGATCGTACCACGACCAAAGATCCAGCAACGATTGCCAGATGGTTCGTGTGTAGCTGATAGAACAAATAGTACTTACACACCGCAATATCTCTTGAGACCGCCGGAAGAATTATTACCACCGGTTCATAGAAATATTACTGAAACTCCAACACTCGATGGTTACTGCCCAGCTCCGCAAAAGCCACTCAATGGAACATATACTCCGATCGCACCACGACCAAAATTGCAGCAACGATTGCCAGATGGTTCGTGTGTAGCTGACAGAACAAATAGTACTCACACTCCGCAATATCTCTTGAGACCTCCGGAAGAATTGCCAACATTCTTGCCACCGGTTCATAGAAACGTTACAGAAACTCCTACACTTGATGGTTACTGCCCAGCTCCGCAGAAACCACTCAATGGAACATATACTCCGATCGTACCTCGACCAAAGATCCAGCAACCATTACCAGATGGTTCGTGTGTAGCTGACAGAACAAATAGTACTCACACTCCGCAATATCTCTTGAGACCGCCGGAAGAATTATTACCACCGGTTCATAGAAATATTACTGAAACTCCAACACTCGATGGTTACTGCCCAGCTCCGCAGAAACCACTAAATGGAACATATACTCCGATCGCACCACGACCAAAATTGCAGCAACGATTGCCAGATCGCTCGTGTGTAGCTGACAGAACAAACAGTACTTATACACCGCAATATCTCTTGAGGCCGCCAGAGGAATTAAGGGATCCTTTTGATTACTGCGAGCCATGCGAAAGCTTCTCTCAACCAAAAGATAATGGAACATGTGCGCTAACAGATCCAAACGGAAACGTATGGCAATCTTCTCGCATAGGCGCATCCCCGTTCGCTATAGCAATGCCGAAAAAAGGTCCAGTATTCCAAAATGCTTCCCATCCCGTTGAAGACACCTGCGAGCTAAGAACACATTCGACACCAGAGCCGCAATGCTATAATCCTAAGGCGCTGACTGGCGGACAAATTAGCGGAAAATCGGTAGATCAGGACGAACCGTATATCCCTTACGAAACTATGCCAAAAGCGCCTCCACAACCCGCACCAGCAATCGTCCAAACTCCCCCCGCTAATCCCGATATTGAGCCACAATTCCAAAAAGGAATCGACGATACATCAGAAGCTCAAAAACAAAAATGTATCCAGGAGAACCCTGTTCCCGAGTACTCCTACTGGAGCGGCGAACCCTCGGCCCTCCAAAAACAGGAGGCCAGAAGAGCTCAGTGCTTCTGCTTGAAAAACGCATGGGGATCAAGACACAAAGACGACGAGAGATACGTCAAAATCCGTCAAAAAGACCCCGCAAAAGCCGCATCTATGCTCAGAGAAGAAAACCCCATCGATTGCTCTCCAGCCAAGTTCTTCGGCCCACAAGTAAAATAAAATTTTATTCCTATTTAAATAATTAAAGTGATTATTTTATGTAAGTTATTATTTTAATTTCCATATATATTGATTTATAATTTTATTATGAGTATAATTTATTGTAATTTTTAAGTAAAATTTAGGAGATAAAGATGTCAGTATATAGTTTTGGCAGTTGGAGACCAACAACATCAAGTGAAACAGTATCTTGCGCTTATGGCGACGGTAATATTTCTGGGGGCATACAACACTATGAAAGCAGTGAATTAGGCCTCCATGCTCATAAAAGATGCATTCGAAAGACGAAGGCCGCAGCAGAAACGCGTCTTTTAGACAGCGTCCGACCCATGTCCGATCCCGAAGTCTATTCCACATACGCAGGAGAACCATCCCCACGATTTCAGTCCAGACGACGATCACAATCACCCGCTAGAACTGACTATTCTGACGAAGGGCAGCCATCCAGTTTTTGGGCGCGCCACAAAGGCAAAATCATCTTAGGCACGGCTCTTGTAGCAGGTGTTGCTCTTGTTGCTACAAAAGTACTCTCGTCTTCAGCTGAAGAATGGCACCAATTCTGCTTGCAGTCTATGGAAAATGCGAACGACCTTTGGTGCTGCGCAAAACAAGTAAGCGCTGATGCCGCTTCTTGCCTCTACCAAAGATTTGAATCTGCAAACTTCTGGACACCTGCTGGCGATCCTGAGAGATTGGCTTTAACAGAACTTCCAAAGCACGGCGAAGAACCGTTCATCCACAACAGTTGGACAGTAACCGTCGGTCAGCAAATATTCCGTAAGATTTTCGGATAATTCATTAACCCCAAAAGCTACTAGCTTTTGGGGGTTTTTATAGGTAATACACATGTCGTATTGGGACTTTAGCGGATATGAGCCAACAATTGCCGCAAAAGGCATTTGTGCTTTTTCCTCATGCGGCGATCCCACAAGAACAATATCTCTCGGCGATCCAGCCTATTCTTCAAGAGATCTGGGTGTAATCTTTCACGAAAATTGTTTCAAACAGACCAAAATGTATAGAGATGGATATTGGCTGAGAGGCGAGCCAAATCCAGACTTCGATGAGAAAGAAATAGCTATTTTGATCGATGAATTTGCCCCTGAAGAAGCGCCTAAACAAAAAAGTTTTTGGCAACGGCATCGCACAAAGATCATCTTTGGCCTCTCTGCCTTAGTCGCCGTCGCAGCTATAGCTATAAACCACCTCAAGCAAGAAGAATTCCACACCGTTTGCTTGCACTCCTCTGGAAATATAAAAGACCTCTTTTGCTGCGTGAAAGAAGTTTCTGCAGATATAACAAAGTGCACCTTCAAACTATTTGAATCAGTGAATATTTGGACAGATGCTGGAAATCCAACAGAGTTTCACTTTTCTGAATTACCCGCGACCAACCCAGATCCTGTTATTCTTGAAACCTGGGGAGTCAAAGGCGCTCAAAAACTATTTCAAAGAATTTTTCAATAAACGATTCCAAGATTTTTGCAAATCAAGCCGTTTTCTATATTGAATACACACCCAAGAATCATCCATTTTTTTCCAATTGTTCTCTTGTCGCAAGGCGCATTCTTTCAGGGCTAGATAAAGATAGAGATAATCATCTTCAGGAAGAAGGTTATTCTTCGCGAAGTCTTGAGCATTTTGAATGATTTGTTGGACTTCTGTGTCATGCGAACGGGCCCATTCGACTTTCTCGATGAGATCGCTCATATCGTTTTTGATGGGGATATAGTGGGTATAGGGCTTGAGAGCCGAATAAAACCATTGCTCCTGGTCCGACTCCTGCTTGAAAGATACCGAATTGGAGAGAAGCCGCCACTGATAGCCGGGATAAGTGCACATATGGCCATCCAGAACCGGAAGGTATTTGAATTGCAGGTGCTCTTGTTTAGAGGCCCCATTTTTCGTCGCCCCCTCTTGTTCGAGCAGTTTGTCAAGCTGGGCGCAATCAGACCACTGTAGGCCCGCATCAACCCATTCCGAGGGCAGTTTCGAGATCTTGTAACGCGGGCAATCCCGATAGTTGGGCGCAAAAGAGCCGTTTGGGATGCCAATGTCTGTAAGGCCCCCTCGCCACATGGCGAGCGGCTTTTTATCGTCCCAGGAAATGACTTCATTAAGGGCTAAAATCTCCCTAGAGACTTCAAACCAATTCTCAGACAAGGAAAACTGATCGGGAATCAGGATAATGTGAGGAGCCAAGGCAAGCCTTGCTTTGGCAAAAATCGGAGCTTGAGGTTCGGAATGATAAAAATTTTGGGCCATGTAGGGCTCTGGCAAGCCATCCATCGGGCAATAGATAAAATCAACGTTGGGAAGTTTTGCGTAGAGAAGGAGGGTTTTAAGGGCTCTCTCAAACACATTATCCCGAGAGGAAAGGCGTTTGTTGGGAGGAACGAACTTATAAAGCCGGTTATTGAAGATCCGGTATCGGTCGAATGTTTCCGATACATGCTCATAGGTTTGGTCGAGAGATTCTTGGGTGATTTGGGGAAATGGAGATAGATCGGCCGATATTTGGGATAGCATCCAAGAAGGAGGCGGCTTTGCCAATTTGGCTAAAAAGGCCTCTTTTGGGAAAAACGAACGATAACACTCTTTATCCCGCACGACAGGCGCCGCTTTGTAGAGAATTGGAAAAGATAGGAGGAGAAAAACGAAAAACAAAGCGAGTTTTTTGCGCATGCGAAAAATATAACGGGACTTCCGCATTACCTGCAATCAGGACTCCTATTGAACAATCACTTCAACAGGACTGCTTTCAGTTCCATTCGAACTAAAAGCCGATACCGAATAGATGAAAGCAACACCTTTCGGACGATTGTGATCTTCATATTGAGTGGTATTTCCACCAACTGTAGCAATCAGCACTCCATCTCTATAGATTTTGTATCCAGATGCCCCAGTAGTTGGCGCTTGCCATGTGAGGACGTTCATCCTCTCATAGACAAGGCCAAAATCATTTTTCTTCTGGCTTCCCGAGAGATTTCTGACCGCGCCTACTGCTACTGCGGTGGGGATGAAAGCAATACCGTATGGAGCTGTGAATGCTGCAATCGGCATAGCTGTTACGAGCGGATAAGTGTCGTGAACGATATCGCGTACAGAAAGAGTTCCGGTGCCGCTATTTGTGATATATATCCTTTTGCCAGCCGGATCGAGCGCATTCAGAAAAGGTATCATTCCTTGGCTTGTAAATGAAGTAATAGGAGAAAGCATCATCGTTGTGTCCAAAACCGACACGCTTCCTCCCAGCGAGTTTGAAACATACATTCTGATGCCATCCAGATCAAACGACATGCCAACCGGCCCAGATACACCTGCCGGAGAAAATAATTGAGGATTGGATAAGTTTGGATAATCGAATTGGGTGATGTTATTTGAAGCTCTATTAGCCGCATATACATATGTCAGACTAGGATGGATAGATACGCCATATGGAGTCATGCCGCCAGTTGCTATATTATTTAACTGAGTCAGGCTGCCGTCAAAGTGCAAGATCACTGAATCCGCAGCCGATACTACATAGATATTGCTGCCGCTCGGATCGGTCGCAACGGATGCCAAATTCGATGGCGCAGGCATGCCCGTGGGCACAACGGAGGTAATATAATTCATATTTCGGTCTACTTTGAAGACGCGAGTGGTTGCTCCAAAATTGGTGAGATAAACATTCGCATTACTGTCGATTGCCACTCCGAAAGGCTGATCAAAAGCGGCGGGAGCTCCGATAGCCATACTGAATGGAGAGCCAGGAATATGGGTCATATCGCCTGTAGTTGGATCGATATCCATCACTGAAACCACATTGCCTGCATTGAATCCAGGAATGAAAGCCCTTGGCGGCTCCGTCGCAGTAGCTGGTGCGATCGCAATATTTACTTGGTGATTGCCCGGTCCCATGGCTCCAGCAATCGTAATGAAAGGAGAATTGGGCGTTTCAGTCAGAGTCTCTTGATCGAATACTCGGACGATTGCATCCATTCCCGTATTGTCGACAATGAACACATATTCAGCCGCAAAAAGATGCGCCGCAAATACAAGTTGTACGAAGAACCACAAGCTAATTTTTGATTTCATAAGAACATAGAATGCATGCAAGGAAAAATTTTAATCAAGTCGAATCACTTCGGAAATGGGAATCTTCTTAGATCCTCTGCAACGAGGGTATTTGGGAAAACAGTTCTCGCTTCTTCACCGAGCACTTCTGGATCTCGGTAACGTGCTGAAAAATGGGTCAAAATGAGTGTTTTCACACCTGCTTCCTTGGCAATGAGGGCTGCTTGTTTTGCAGTCATATGCCGGTACTCATCGGCCATAGCGCGGTCCTCATCGAGGTAGGTGCTCTCGCAAAGGAGCACTTTGGCTCCGAGGGCAAGCTCGATTGCTTCTTTGCAAGGCCTTGTATCGACAACATAGGCGAATGCATCGCCCGGGCGCACATGGCTCACCTCATCGATATGAACCCATCGATCATTCCAGCAGATTTTTCCCTCTTCTTCCAGTTTGCGAATGATGGGGCCATCGATCCCTAATTTTTTCAGCTCTTCTTTGTGGAATTTAACCGTATCGGGCTCTGTGATGCGCCAGCCGATGTTTTCCACTCCATGATCAAGAAAAGCCGCTTCAATGCGGAATTTTCCATCATCTTCGACGAGCCCAGCTTTTTTCACAGGATGCTCCACGACATGGATATTCTCTTTATAGATGCAGCAGTAGCGCAAGCGCTCGAAATAGCGCTGTCCACTCGCCGGATAATAGCAATGGATCGGATGGGTCACTTTATCCAGATTGAGCCGCATGAGCATAGAACCGAGTCCAAGGCAGTGATCGCCGTGGAAATGGCTGATGAAGATGCGCGTCACGGTGGGAGGTGCTACATCGGCAAAAATGAATTGTCTTTGCGTCCCCTCGCCCGGATCAAAGAGAAGTCCTTCATTATTCCAACGGACAAGATAGGCGCCATGATTGCGGAATCGGGTCGGCTGCTGACTCGAACAGCCGAGAATGATGATGTCGCGTACGCTCATGGTTTGACTCTCTGCGCAAAATAGTGGAAGCGGCCTAATATCGCCCCGATGATCGCCCCAGCAATATGCGCTGTGTTGGCAATATTCGGCGCAAAGGAGTAGGTTGTAAATGTCTCAACAAAGAAAGAAAAAATCTGCAAGCCGAGAATTGCAAAGATGAAAATGAGCAAAAATAGGATCGTGCTCCGGTTTAGAGGATACCCTTCCCAAGGAGCTATCCGCTCTCGCATCCAAATAAAACCGGCAAGCCCCGTCACAATGCCCGAATATCCAATAAAATAAGGTCCGCTCATGAGATACTGCAGGGTATTCGTCGATATGCCGACAATCAGAGTAAATAGGAGCGTCCTAAATGGGCCGATTCGCTGTTCAATCGGACGGCCTAGATACCAGAGCCAAAGCATATTGAAAAGAATGTGCAGAAGATCTTTGTGTAGAATACATGGAGAAAAAAGGCGCCAAATCTCCCCTTCGCGGATCTTAACGAATAAAGGGCCCTCGACCGAAGTTGGATTTTCTCCTTTGACTTTGGCAACGACATAGCCATAAATTCCCTGCCAAAAAGTTTTGCCTGTCGGCAAATCGTAAAGCATCGCTGCTTGCATAGGCGCAATATCTGCTGTGGACCCCTGATCAACTTGCTGCACTCTTTGCAGGCCTGTAATAAAAAATACCAAAACGCAAAGAGCAATAAATAGGTGGGTCACCGTTGCTTTAAAACGATGCGTGGGCTTTTCTTCTTCTAGAGCAGCTTCTTCTTCTTGCTGTTCGACGGGCTCTTGAGGTTCCGGTTCGGGAGCATCGAATTTTCTGTCTGTCGGATTCCGTTCAAATTCAGCAAAAATGGCGGCAGCTTCATCCAGGCGATCCTCGTCTTGGATCCAAATCTGATAGGCCATGTGGCCATTTTGCGGCTCAAAAGTTACTTCGCATCGGTTCCCAATCCCCTGGCTTGTCAGAAAATTGGTGAGTCGCCGCGCGTGATTCTCATGAGTCAAAGTCCCTACTTGGCGCATTGTTTGATCTTCTCAATAATGGCGGAAGTGGCAAGACTTGGGATCCGATCGACTAGATGCAGTTTCCCGCCGTGGGTTTTCACTGTTTCAGCTTCAATGCAATCGGCTCCATATTCGGCTCCGTTCACATGCACATCCGGTTTGATTTTTTCCAAAACGGCCCGAGGATCGGTTTCATCAAACCAGGTGACAAAGTCGACAAATTCAAGCGCAGCCATCATCTCAAGGCGGTAATCGAGCGGAATGATCGGCCGGTCAGGGCTTTTGTATTTTTGGATCGAAGCATCGGAGTTGAGAGCCACGATGAGACGATCCGCCTGTTTCGATGCCTCATGAATGATGTAAAGATGGCCTGCATGCATCAGATCGAAAGAGCCGTTGAGCGTGGCAATCGTAAGCTGCCGCGCCCGAATGCTTGCTACCTTCTCTTCAAGATGCTCTGGCTCTACGAGCTTTTTTTGGAGCCACGCGCTCTTCATGATATACCTTCAATTTTGGGAATGCGATTTTAAACACATCGTCGTAATGATCGACAAAATGCACTTCAAGTCCCTTTTTCAAAAATTCGGGCAGTTCATCGAAATCGCGCTGGTTTTCCTTCGGGAAAATGAGCACATTGATTTTAGATCTGCGCGCAGCAATCAGCTTTTCTTTCAATCCCCCGATCGGAAGAACATGGCCGGTGAGAGTCAACTCTCCCGTCATGCCCAAATTATTCCGGACAGGCGTCTTCAAAAGCAAAGAAAGAAGCGATGTAGTCATTGTAACGCCTGCTGAAGGCCCGTCTTTCGGAGTCGCTCCTTCAGGAATATGGAGATGGATCTGCGATTTTTCAAAGAAGGGGATATTATGCGCATATCTTCGCACATTTGCCTGCGCATAAGTCCAAGCAATCTGGGCCGATTCTTTCATCACATCGCCCGCTTGGCCAGTGAGTTTCATTTCGGTCTTTTCTGACGGGTAGCTCACTGCCTCGACATACAGCGTTGCACCGCCAAGAGCCGTCCAAGCAAGGCCTGTAGTCACTCCAACTGGATTGACTTCATAATACCTGTCGCTCGTAAAGATCGGTTTTCCCAGATAATCTTTGAGCGTTTTTTCCGAAATCACAGCCTTTGGCGCTTTGCCTCTCGCAAATTTGAGCGCCACTTTCCGCATGATCTTTTTAAGATTGTTCTCAAGAGTACGCACCCCAGATTCCCGGGCGTAGCCGTTGATCATATGGGCTATTGCCCCTTTCGTGAAAGTGATGTCTTTTGGTTTGAGTCCCATCGCCTTCCGATTGCGCGGAATGAGATATTTTTGAGCGATTGCGACCTTTTCCGCCTGAATGTATCCGGAAAGGCGCAAGATCTCCATCCTGTCTTTGAGAGGCTCTGGGATGGTATCCATCACGTTCGCCGTCACAATGAATAGAACGTTTGATAAATCGACGCGCACATCGAGATAATGGTCCAAAAAGTCCTTATTTTGCTCCGGATCGAGCACTTCGAGAAGGGCAGATGCGGGATCGCCGTGATAGCTGGCCCCCATTTTGTCCACTTCATCGAGCATGATCACAGGGTTCATCGTCTGGCAATACTTTAGCGCTTGAATCATTTTGCCCGGCATCGCGCCAATATAAGTTCGTCTGTGGCCTTTGATTTCAGCTTCATCGCGCATGCCGCCGACAGAAAAACGGTAAAATTTCCGGTTGAGCGCACGGGCAATGCTCTTGCCGATGGAAGTTTTACCAACGCCTGGAGGCCCCACCAAACAGATGATGCTCCCCTTCACGCCGCCGGTTAATTTGCCAACGCCGATGAATTCAAGAATTCGTTCTTTGATGTCCTTAAGCCCGTAGTGGTCTTCTTCAAGCACTTTTTCAGCTTTTTTGATGTCGTGGAGCTCTTTGCTGTAGATGCCCCAGGGAGTAATGGTGAGCCAATCGACATAGTTTCTCACTACACCGTACTCGGCTGATTGCATTTCAAGAGAACCAAGCTTATCCAGCTCTTCGCGGATGACTTTGAGCGCCTCTTCCGGAATCTTTCGCTGCTTGATCCTCTCTTCAAATTTCTCGGCTTCGATCGTCTTGTCGTCTTTTTCCATGCCAAGCTCTTTCTTGATCGCTTTGAGCTGCTCGCGCAGGAAAAATTCGCGCTGCGTTTTCGAGATTGTCGCTTCGATCCTTTGATTGATCGTGCTTTGGAGTTTGCTGATGTCGAGTTCTTTTTTCAAAAGCATGAGCGCTTTATCGATCCGTTTCTCGATATCGAACGTCTCAAGCACATCCTGCAATTCTTCGCGCGTAGCTGTTGTGAGCGCGACGGCAAAGTCTGCGAGTCTTCCCGGCTCGGTGAAGTCGGAGTGGCCTAAAAAGATCTGCAATTCTTCTTTGAAAAGCGGATTGAGCTTTAAAAGTTCTTTGATCGTCGTGATGATGCTGATCGAATAAGCTTTTAACTGGCGTGACAAATGAGCCAGCGGAGTGTCGTCGTGGTAGGAAACCTGCGCGAGCAAATGCTTCGATTTTACAGGTTTTTCAATGACGACCCGTTTTTCCATGTTCAAAACGACTTGAACGCCGCCCTGCTCCATCGGAATGATGCGCAAGATCCTGGCGACAACGCCCACCTTGTGAAGATCATTGAATCCGATTTTGTAGATATTGACGTCTTCTTGATGGGTTAAGAAAAGACCGACGCATTTGTGATCTGTTTTCGAGACGATTTTTAGCACCTCGTAATAGGCGCCTGGCTCGATCACAATAGGAGCTGCCATCCCCGGGAAAAAGGGGCGGCGGTTCAGCGGCATGATGTAGAGCTGATCCGGATATGGGAGGCTGGGAATTAACCCCGATTCTTTTTTCGCGGCTTCCTGCTCTTCCTCTTCATCAATCACAGGTTCAACTGGAACTACTGGCTCGTCTTTCTTTGGCGGATCTTCGTCGTTCAAATTCACCTCATAAAAAGGAACTTAGTCTAACAAGTTCAACAAAATCTATCTACCATAGACTTTTGCAAGCCGTCCCAAAGCAAAGGCAGACAAGCAAAGTCCAAAATCGCGCAAAGCGATATCGAAGAAATCTTCCAGAATCAATAGATTGATAATGATCAAGGCAAGCCAAAGTCCAATGATATTCGCAAACAGTTTAGGGCGGAAAATCACGCCTAAACCGGCGATGATCTCAACGACGCCTGCGATCATCATAAATGTTTTTCCATACGCCCCGAAATGGACCCCTAAATATTGTTCCCAATCGACGAGCAAATTAAAAAATTTATCGAACCCGGCGATGATCGGCGCGAAGATAAATACAACCCTCAGCAGGATATATGCATCTTTAGCAGGTTCTCTTGAAGCTCTTTCCATAAGACTTGCTCCTTTTTCTCATGATTTCCTTGAAATCACCCTTTTTTGTCGAGTAAAATAGGGACCATGTTGATCCTAACCATTGAATCGAGCGCAGAAAAAGGGTGCCTCGTCTTATCTGAAAACGAAAAAGTCCTCGCTTCCATCCAACTGGAAGGAGGGCCGCAGCTTTCAAGGACGATCGCCCAAGAAGTCAAAAATCTCCTTTCCAACCAGGTTCCGGCCTTGGTTGCCGTTGGCATCGGTCCCGGGTCCTACACCGGAATCCGCGTGGGCGCCGCCCTTGCTAAAGCCCTCTCCTACGGCTGGCAGATCCCTTGTTTGGGCTTCTGTTCCCTCAAAGCCTTTGGGCCCGCCCCTATCCTCATGGATGCTAAGAGCGGCGGGGTTTATGCCTGGTTTGGGGACAAAGCATTTCTTCTGCCCCGCACAGATGCCCGCGTGCAAGGGATGCCTCTTTGCACCCACCCCCCAGACCCAACTCTTCTCGCAAAGGTGGTCTGGGACCAATTCTCAGAGGAGGGAGCGCCCCCTTTTTTATTGGATTATGGAATCCAATAAAAAATCGCAAAACGCAGAATGCAAAACGCAGAACTTCGAGGCCCTTGAACAAAACCAGATTTTTCTCTAAAATGGATTCTTTCAAAACAAAAACCAATGAGGTTATTGGAAAATGCCCAGTGTAAAGGTACGCATCGGTGAGCCGATAGATAAAGCGCTTCGCGCCCTGAAGAAAAAACTAGACAAAGAAGGAATCATGAAGGCTGCAAAAGCGCATAGATTCTATGACAAACCCTCTGTAAAAAGCAGGCTTAAGTCCAAAGCGGCAACGAAGCGTACGAAAACTGCCCTTCGCCGAGGCTACTAGTGGCAAAAGATTTTTACGCCACACTCGGTGTGGCGCGCACCGCAACCCCTGAAGAGATCAAAAAGGCCTATCGAAAAAAGGCCCTCGAATGCCATCCTGACCGCAATCAAGGCAACCCGAAAGCAGAAGAACAATTCAAAGCTGTCTCCGAAGCTTATGAAGTCTTGAGCGATGAAAACCGGCGGCGCATCTACGACCAATATGGCGAAGATGGCTTACGCGGCGCAGGAATGGGCGGAGGCCCAGGCGGATTCCCAGGCGGCGGCGGATTCTCCTCAATGGAAGAAGCTCTTCGCACATTCATGGGCGCATTTGGCGGCGGCCGAGGGGGAGGAGAGTCGATTTTCGATTCATTCTTCGGCGGAGGTGGCTTTGAAGAAGAGCCTGGCGCCCGCAAAGGGACAAGCAAAAAAGCGACTGTGAAAGTCAGCTTCCAGGAAGCTGCAAAAGGGACTGAAAAAGAGCTCGCGATCGTGAATTACATTGCATGCGATGCTTGCGGCGGTCTTGGCGCGAAATCGCGCACCGGCATTAAAACTTGCGCAACTTGCCAAGGAAAAGGGCAAGTTTATCAAAGCCGCGGCTTTTTCAGCATGTCTTCCACCTGCCCGCATTGCGGCGGAGCAGGACAAGTTATCACCGATCCTTGCAAATCTTGCGGCGGCGCAGGCAGAGTCAAAGATAAGCAGAGGATCAAGATCAAAATTCCAGCTGGCGTCGACAATGGAATGCGCCTTAAAATGACAGGCTACGGAGATGCAGGTGAAGCTGGGGGCCCTCCAGGCGATCTTTTCGTCTACATTGAAGTGGAGCCGCACGAAGCTTTTACCCGCGAAGGGGACGACGTCTATCTCGACTTGCCGATTACATTTACAGAAGCTGCCCTTGGCACCAAAAAAGACGTGCCCACTCCATTTGGAGAACAGGCCCGCATCCAAATCCCAGAAGGGACTCAGACCGATAAGCTTCTCAGAGTAAGCGGCAAAGGTTTCCCTAATGTCCATGGACAAGGACATGGCGATCTGCTTGTGCGGATCACGGTAGAGACGCCGGTCAGGCTGACAGAGAAACAAAAGGAGCTGCTCCGCAGTTTCGAACAGCTCGAATCTCCGCAAAATCACCCGCGCAAAAAGACATTCTTGGAAAAGCTCAAGGTTTTTTTTTCAGAATAGCGCGTCGATTTGCACCAAGAGAGATAAGCAATAAATAGCTTGTTAGTCTTCTTTTTTCTCTGTGGTATCTATCTCTGTGGTGAATTTCCGAATTGTGCAGCTGAACCTTAATTTTTTTACCACAGAGATAGAAACCACAGAGATTATAGAAGAGATCTTCTCTGAGGTGAATCTAGACTGATTTTTTTGCTTTATCTAGATCGCTATTGAGTTTATCAAGAGTATCGGGATCGCCAGGGTACTTTTGGAAATTCGCATAGTCATTGGCAATCTTCTTGTTCTGATCTTCCAGCTCTTTGCGCATGAGGCCGTGAGCTGTTTCATTCAAAACAGTCATCGCCTTATCCATCACATCTTTAAACTCAGCTTTTTGATAAGGATTTTCAGACTTATTGTATTGATCTAGCGCCCGTTTGAAGAGATCTGCACTGTGCTTATATTCCTGCTCGTACATTTTCTTCTCTCGGGGCCCTATTGGACCAGTGATATCGCTCATACTCGCCTCCTGACATTCTATTGCCAAAAGGCGAAGTATAAGTCAATTACCCAATCGAAGAAATGAGCACATTAATCTCAGCCTGCTCGCCATCATTCATATGGCCAGCCAATTGATCGGTGTCTGCTTGGTCCTGTTCGGTTTTCTTCACCATGTTGCCCCAGCTTGTTGCATCTTTTTGGAGCATTTGAAGAAAATCGTTCAGAAGGCTCGATTCGCCATCCAGCTTTCCAATTGCTGTCACAGCCTTGGCTTCCGCATCGTATGTTTGCGCGGTGCCGGCTGAACCTACTGCCTGAACCCCTTGAGGAAGAAGCGATAAGAGGTTCGCGTATCTTGGAAATTTCGACATGAGCTGATCAATCGTAGTGCCCGTCAATGAACCTGACCCCACCATTAAAGTAATCATCTGGAGCAGCATCTGAATGATTTGGAAGATCTCAGTCAATACATCCGAAGCATTTAGTTTTTTCATTCCATCTGTCAGGAGATTGTTGCTCATCAAACCGTAAACAACCATCATGAGCAGCCGATTTGTTGTCCATCCTGCAGTTGCATCCGCAATTTTTTCAACCGGCTGACCTAAAGATTCTGCAGCTCCGATATTTCCTGCTCTAACCGCGATGTCTTCAACCACTGTTTCAGAAGAAACTACGCCTCTTGCAGCCAGTTTTGCAATCGTTGCTGCATCTTCGATTCCTTCTTTGATGGCGGTTTGGGCCGCTTTTTCCATGGCTTCTTGCATTGTTTTCGTAAAGCTTCCCTTTGCAAGGTTCTCTACAATTACTGAGAATGGCTGCTGCAAAAATTGAACCATGACTTTCTCAGCCGCTTTTTCGGCAGATTTCTGAGCCGTTTGCTGAAGAACCGGAGTCGCTAATGCTATAGATTGTTCGAGCTGTTCAGCATTCGCAGCTTTGCCTGCCGTTTGAGCCGCTTTAATGGCTGCTTCTTCGATTTCTTGGCCTGCAGATTTCACTGCTGTTTCAACAGATTCTTTTACGGCTGTTTTCATAGCATTTGCCGCT
This sequence comes from Parachlamydiales bacterium, assembly GCA_019694475.1. GTDB lineage: Bacteria > Chlamydiota > Chlamydiia > Chlamydiales > SM23-39 > REEB52. The sequence continues at coordinate 37,133 of JAIBBX010000003.1, read as the reverse complement.
AATCTATCTGTCAATGCGCCAGCGCCGAAAGTAAGTAGAGCCTCTGTAACACCGACAACAATATCAGCCCCAACTTGTCCAAGTTTGGTGTCGCCCAAAGCACCTGTTGCATTAAACACACCAGCCGTCTGCATCGTTTCAAAAGCAGTAACAAGACCTGCCATCGCAGCAGCCCCTATACCGCCGCTAGTTGCCATCAAAATCGCTCCAAAAACGACTTCTGTGACGATCATTACGATCTTCATCACTTTCGCATTGGCTTCCAACTCAGCTTTGATTTTCTGCTGTGCAATAGCATCATCGACATTCGTTTTGCTCGCTGCAATTGTTCCTTTAGACATGTCTTGATTATTGGCCGTCTTCTGGTTCTCTACTTCCTGTTTGATCGTCTGGAAGAAGGTCAAAATATACATCACCAAACCAAGAACTTCGGTTTGTTTCGCTTTTGGGTTTAAAGAGGCGTCATTGAGAATTTTTTTGATTTCTTTGACAATCCGCTCGATCGTATTCACAACAGCAACAAAATCAGGCTGCAAGCTAGCAGTGATCGGAGCCAAAGTATTCAAAACGCTGCCAAGCAGATTTTCCATGAGATCTGCGTTCTTGATGATCTCTTCGTCTCTAACGACTTTATCGCCGTTTATACCGAACAGGTTGACCAAGATCGGATTATATTTTGCCTTATCAATCTCCGCGTTGTTCTTATCGGTATGGAAATTGTTCATCAAAGTTTTGATCTGGCTTACCATGGAATTAAAGATACTCAAGGCAGCAGTTTGCGCCTGAACCTCTCCTTGAGAAAGCTGCGCTAATTCCGAGACAGAAAGCTGTTCGCCAGCCTTTCCTTGCATCTCCTGCTCAAATAAAGCAGCTCTGATTTCCATTTTCATTGCGCTGAATAGCTTATCAATCAAACTGTTGATATCGCCTAAATCGCCCTGAACGAGATCGTCAGATCCGCCGCTGCTGATGATTTGCTGAAGGCAAGTCATGAGACTTGCAATCGTCGTGTCAATGGAGGAAAAAATGGGTCCAAATTTTGCTTTTAGCTCATCGGCCTGCGCTTGCATATCGTTATTTGCCGCCGCAATCGCCGCTTCGCATTTATTGTACTCGCTCACAGCATGCCAGTCCGTGTGATGGTGGAAATTGACAATCCCGTGAGGGCCGCATGTTACCGTTGTATAGGTTTCCCGCGATTTCCAATAAGCAGCACTTTTCTCGTATTTCGAGATTTGGCTTTTATCCTGCTGCATCTTCTGCACGAATTGTTCTGCAGCTTCATACTGCTGTTCAATTTCTTGCAGCGCAGCCTGAAGCGCCTGACTTGTTGATGAACCCATAATACCCCGCTACTATTATCATCCTATTGATGCGATCAATACATTGATCTCAGCCTGCTGGCCATCATTCATATGACCGGCCAATTGGTTGGTGTCAGCTTGATCTTGCTCAACTTCCTTGATCATATTGCCCCAGCTTGTTGCATCTTTTTGGAGCATTTGTAGGAAGTCGTTGAGAAGGCCTGATTCGCCTTCGAGTTTTTGGATTGCAGTCAAAGCCTTGCCTTGAGCCTCATCGGTTTCATAAAGTGAAACATCGTTGATAGCTTGAGCGCCTTGCGGAATGGTTGATAAAAGAGTTGCATAGCGCGGCAATTTCGACATGATTCCATCTATGGAAACAGATGAGAATGTTCCCGTTCCACCCATCATTGCAATCATTTGCATGAGCGATTGGAGCACTGAAATCAACTGTGTGTACCAAGCATCATCGTCTGCACCCATTTTCTTCGCCGAGTCGGTCATGATGTTATTGCCCAAAAGACCTGCGACAAGAAGCGCTAAGAATCGTTTTGTTCCCCAACCCATAAGACTTGAATCACTCTGAATTGAGTCTGGCGACTTTCCTGTAATCTTAGATACTGACTGGTTGGCATTTCGATCGGTGATATCTCCAATGATCTGATCATTCGATTCAACACCTCTTGCAGCCAATTTAGCAATTGTTGAAGATTCTTCAACAGCATCTCCAATCGCGTCTTTAGCCGCTTGTTCCATCAATTTTTCAAGAGTTTGCTTAAATTCGCCGCTTACAGCCAATTCTACGAGAGTTCCGAATTGCTGCTTCAAGAATTGCTGTCCCATTCGCTCAGCTGCTTTTTTCGCTGCACTTTCAGCAATTGCATAAAGTTCATCGTAAGCTTTAGAATAAGCATTGTCATAAGCTTCTTTTTCTGCCGCTTTATATGCTGCTTGAGCTTCCTCATCTCCGATTTGAGGCAATTCGACTTTCGACATCGCATTATTGGCTTCTTTCGTTGCGATCTTATCGGCCTGCTCTTCAATCTCCTCTTCGGAGCTTTCCATAGCAACAGACACTGCGCTCATCACAGCTTTTTCTCCAGCTTTTACGCTAGCAAGTGCCATATCGACGCCCATTCCAGCACCGAATGTAACCAATGCTTCTGTGACTCCAATCACAATATCCGCACCGATTTGGCTATGCATTGCTCCGGCGAGATCTTGATTTGTATTGAGGACGCCAGCATCATTCAATGCTTCATAAAGGGTCACTAATCCGGTTAATAATGCAGCACCAGCACCGCCGGAAGCTACCATCATGACGGCTCCCATTACGCAGGTCATTACGATCTGGAATATTTTCGCTGCAGCCGCTGCTTTCTTTTGTTCTTCTTCGATCTTCTGCTGAGCAATCGTCTCGTCGACATTGTTCTTGCTCGCCTGGATCGTCCCTTGAGACATGTCCTGATTGTTTTTCGCTTTGTTGTTCTCAATTTCTTGTTTGAGCGTTTGAACCTGCGTTAGAACATACATGATTTCAGCAAGGATTTGCTTGATGTCCGCAGCTTTTTGAGCCGGAGTCGCTGTCTTAAATTCAGCCAGAAACTTCTTCACATCCCGGATGATTTCTTCGATTTCATTCACGATCGTTGTGAATTCAGGCATGAGATTCGATGTGACTTGCGCAATCGTATCCATCACACTCAAAATGCCCTTCATCATTGCTTGGGCGTTGTCCATGATTTTCTGGTCTTTTGACATTTCGGAACCAGCATCTCCAAATGGATTCAACATATCCCAAATAGAATAGCTCGACTCATCTTCCAGAGCATTGTTGTATTGAGTCATATAAGTATTGAGCAGACCTTTAAGCACATTATTTGCAGAAATCAGGTCGTTGTATTCAGCAGTCTGGTTCGATGCCATATCGCTGATGCACTGTCCGACGAATGCCGCTGAAAGACCGTCATCAATTCCCACAGTCATATCCGCTTGATCTTTCCAAGCCATCAATTCGCTTCTTAACCCCTTAAACAAACTTTGGAGAACTTTATTCATTGAATCTAAGTCTTCTCCAATCAGATCGCCGCCCACGTTGTTGTTCTTCACAAGCGAAGCCATCATTGACATTAAGTTGTTGATAGCATCAGTCAGCGTTTGGAATTGCGAACCAAGACCATTAATGAGCTTATTTTGATTATTGATATCTTGCGCTTTCGCACTATAGTCGGCCATCGCCGCATTGTATCCGTCTACCGCCCATTGATTAGTAACGGTATAAGTAATAACCGTTCCACCTACATAGGAAGCTCTATGCGAATGTTCATGAGCCTTATCATATGCAGCATTTCTCAAGTCCTGCGATTGCTGCGAAGTATCAGCCTGGATTTGAGCGATGGCTGCTAGAGCCGCCTGGAATTGTTGTTCAATTTGTTGTAATGCTTGTTCAGCTTGTTGTGAAGGTGTTGTAGACATAAATAACCCAATTTTATTATTTTTCTAAACCAATCTTAACACACGAATTTTAAACTAAAATTTATATAACATTAATTTTCATTAAAGATATATTAGTATTAGTTAAAGAAAAAATGGGATAATATAAAATAGAGCAAATAAAGGTATATCAAATTTACTATCAAGAGGTTACGTAATTAATAAGACCTGGCTACAGAAGTGAGACAGAAATGGGAAGTCTTTGCTATCCCGATATTTTTGTAAAAAAAAGGCGCTAGATGCGCCTTTTTATGCCCTTTTATCCTATTGAAGCCAGCATGACATTGATCTCAGCTGTCTCGCCATCTTGCATATGGCCAGCCATTGCACTCGTGCTTTCTCTATCCTGTTCGACCTCTTTGACCATGTTATCCCAGCTATGAGAGTCTTTTTGGAGCATTTGCAGGAAATCGCTCAAAAGACTCGATTCGCCATCTAGTTTTTGGATAGCGGTCACAGCCTTTCCTTGAGCATCCAAAGTCTCGGAAAGATCGATATCATTACCTGCCTGAACCCCTTGCGGAATTAGGGATAAGAGATTGGCATAGCGAGGCAATTTCGTCATGACCCCTTCCATAGTAACGGATGCAAATGTACCCGTTCCCACCATCATAGCGATCATTTGCATCAGCATTTGGATCACCGAAAGAAGCTGGGTATACCAAGCATCATCGCTTGCACCCATTTTCTTTACTCCTTCCACGAAAGTGTTATTGCTCAACATTCCAGCAACAATCAGAGATACGAGACGCCATTTACCCCATCCCATATTGTCAGCTCCATCCTCTACTTTCTCAGGAGTTGATCTCGACACCTTGCTCACGGAATTATTTGCGTTTCTTACGGCAATCCCTTCTTCAATCTCATCCGTAGATGCTACCCCTCTAGCTGCAAGTTTTGCAAGGGACTCCGCTTCCTGAATTGCATCTGTAGCTGCATCTTTAGCCGCAGCTTCCATCAATCTTGACAATTCCTGCTTAAACTGGCCTGTGCCTACAAGTTCCATCAGCGAGCCAAACTGCTGTTTTAAAAACTGCTGCCCTGCTCGTTCAGCAGCTTTTTTCGCTGCGTTCTCTGCAATTCTCTCAAGAGTATTATACGCTGCCGTATAAGCTTGATCATAAGCCGCTTTACGCGCCGCTTGAACGATCTGCTGAGCCGCTTCGCTGCCCGGTTCCATATCCACTAAAACAACTTGGCTTGCAGCTCGATCTGCTTCTTTTTGTGCGATTTTGTCGGCTTCTGCCGCAACTGTCTTTTCAACATCATCCATCACAGTTTTTGCTGCTGCTGTGCTCGATTTAGCCATCGCCTTCTCTAATCCTACATCAATCGCCGCACCAGCACCAAAAGTGGCCAAACCTTCGGTAACCCCAATCACCACATCCGCTCCAATCTGGCTATGCATTGCATTTCCAAGATCTTCATTTGTGTTGATCACTCCGCAGGTATTCAATTCCTCATAAGTCGTGCAAAGGCCTGCAACAACTGCCGCGCCTACGCCGCCGCTAGAGATAATTAAGATTGCCCCCATGATCGCTTCGATAATCGCAGCAATCATTTTGTTGGTTTTTTTCATTTGCTCAAGACCCTCTTCAGCATCTCTTTGGCTCTGGATCTCCGCAAGGTTCTCTTTTGTCGTATGGATCGTTGACTTCGTCATTGTTTGATTTTGTTCCATTTTCTCGTTTTCCACTTTCTGCTTAAGCGTTTGCGAGAAGGAGAGCAAATACATAACCAATGCAAGAAGTTGAGAAATCTTTGCTTTCGGACTCAAATGAGCATCGCTGATGATTTTTTTGGCCTGTTTCACGATCTGTTCGATGGTATTGATAACGGACATAAATTCTGGCTGCAGATCTGCTTTGGCCACACTCAATTTATCCAATACTTTAACCAGATCTTTTTCGATCTCATTTTCGAGATTCATAAGCTTCGTCAGGGTTTCTGTATCTCCAAAAAATGATTCTAATGCGCTCATATGGCTCAATTTGTGCACGAGCTCCCTTTCATCGCCTGCAATTTTATCTCCAAGCTTTTTGATGCCATCTATGACTTTATCAACCATCGTTAAGGCTTCCGATGAATTTTCCAATTCCCCTTGAGCTAGCTGAGCAAGGTCGGAAATTGAAAAATCGCCGCTCATCTTGCCATGCATTGCAGCTTCATAAAGATGCGCATGCACAGCATCTTTCATCGCTTCAAATATCTGATTGATCTTTTGATTGATTTGATCTAAATCATCCGCGATTGACCCATCATGCGAAAATCCGCTCGCAATTAGCGCATTTGCAGTGGCAATCAATGCATCAAGACTCTGATTCAAGGCAGCAAATGCAGGACCAGCATTTCCAATGATTGTTTTCTGTGCATCGATATCGGCATTCATCGCATTAATATCATCGGTACAATTGTGGTAGTCTCTCTGATTTGTTGTATTGTTGTGGTGGTGATACACAGGATGAGGCCCGGCCGAACTAGTTGTATATGTCCAATGCGCTTTATCATAAGCCATTTTCGATTCATCGTGCTGAATTTGCGATTGATCTTTGGCCATTTTCTGAATTGCTTTTTCAGCCTCTTGAAACTGAGCTTCAATCGTTGCTAAAGCTTGTTGAAGAGCTGTCTGAGGATTCGTTGACATAATAACACCTAATTAACCTTTATTCTATATTATCAAATAATTATTTGATGAATATTAACCCTATAATTGAAATATATAAAATTATCCCCTGGATCCTATCCCGATATCCTACCCAATACCAGAGATCAAGACGCTGATTTCGGCCTGTTCGCCATCGCTCATATGGCCCGCTAGCTCGCTAGTCGAGGCTCTATCTTGCTCAATTTCTTTGACCATGTTGTCCCAGCTTTGCGAGTCTTTTTGCAGCATTTGGAGGAAATCGTTCAGAAGAGTAGATTCTCCTTCCAATCGGGCAAGCTTAGTAGTAGCGCCTGCTTGGGCATTATAAGTTTGGAAAAGACCAACGTCGTTTATAGCCTGAACGCCTTGAGGCGCTGTAGAGAGCAAGTTTGCAAACCTTGGCAATTTGGACATGACTCCATCCATAGTGCTCGCCTGAAATTGACCGGAGCCATAGGCTAAACAAAGCAATTGCATGAGCTGCTGAAGAACAGCTATCAGCTGCACATACCATGCATCATCATTTGCGCCCATTTTCTTGGCTGTATCGGATAACATATTGTTGTTCAACATTCCTGCTAGGATCAAGGCCATCAGCTGTTTATAGCCCCATCCCATATTCGATGAAACTCTCTCTACATCTTCGGCTGTTTTGCCTGAAATTTTAGAAACCGCATTATTGGCGTTGCGATCTGCAATTCCCTCAACGATTCCGTCGCTGGACTCCACGCCTCTAGCAGCCAATTTGGCAAGAGTTCGAGCCTCTTCAAGAGTATCTTCGATCGCTTCTTCTCCTGATTGTTCCATCAGCCTTTCAAGAGTCTGCGTAAATTCTCTTTTTGCAGCGAGATCGATCATCGTCCCAAATTCTTGCTTCAAGAACATTTGACTTGTGCGGACCGTCGCTTTTTCTACAGCTTTTAGAAGAGTGGTTTTGAGCGAATCGTAGGCTTTCGTATAAGCCTCTTCGTAAAACTGTTGGCGCATTTGCTGATAAGCAGCCTGGCCTTCAACATCATTCGCAGCCGGCGCTTCCACCTTGGACATAGCCAAGTCTGCCTGTCTTTCTGCAATCTGATCTGCTTCCTTGGCCAGCGTTTCCTCGGCGCTATCCGTCAATGCAACAGCTGCTGCTTTAGCGCTCGATTCCAAGACTTTTGCCGCCAGATTATCCAGGGCACTACCTGCGCCAAATGTGACAAGTCCTTCAGTAACTCCAAGAACAATATCTGCTCCAATCTGGCTATGCATCGCATCGCCTAGCTGCTCATTGGTATGGATCGTTCCTGCTGTGTTCAATTCTTCATAAGCTGTGCACGCTCCAATCAAGAAGGCAGATCCTATACCGCCAGATGCAATCATCATTGCTGCACCCATCACTGCAGTCACAACGATCATCGTTATTTTGGCAACTGCCGCAGCATGTTCCAATTCAGCTTTGATGATTTGCTGAGCGCGCACTTCTTCTACATTGTCTTTGCTCGCTGCAATGGTTCCTTGCGACATGTTTTGGTTGTTCTTTGCTTTTTCATTTTCAATTTTTTGCTTCAAAATTTCCACTTGCGAAAGCACATACATTACGTCGGCCAAAATTTTCTTGAAATCAGCCTCTTTTTGTTCGGGGCTAGCGCTACTGAGTTCGGCTATAAATGCCTTCACTTCGTGAACAATCACAAGAATTTCATCAACGACAGCAGTAAATCCAGCCATCACCGTCGAACTTTCTGCAGCAATATTTCCTAATACGGTCTCTATCCCGTTCATCATTGCATTGGCATTGTCCATGACAGCTTCATCATGATTGATTTTTCCTGCGCATCCATTAAATGGAGAGGCAAGCTTATCCCATATTGTATACTTATCTTTATCTTCTTCCGCCTGCAAATACTGCTGACGGTAAATCGGTAATAACGCTTTAAGATCTTTGCCTGCAGCAGTCAAATCTGTATCTTCCTCATTTTGATAGGAGACCATTTCACTGATATACTGACCAACATCTGCTCCTGACATTCCATTTGAAATAGCTGCGCCCATTTCATTTTGATATTTTGTAGCTTCAATTTTTGCTTTCAGCGATGCAAAAAGCTCCTGCATTGCTTTAGAGATATTGCTTAAATCGGAAGAGACTAGATCGCCTCCGACATTCGAGTTCTTCACAAGATTCGCCATCATGGCCATTAAATTCGTAATTGCATCGCAAAGAGAATCGAATTGCGAACCCAACCCCTTCAAAATGGCTCTCTGATTCTTGATATCTTGGCTCTTCGCTGTGTAGTCAGCCATAGCCTCGTTGTAACCATTTGTGGCCCAATGATTTGTGATGGTTACGGTGACCTCTCCGCCGCCTTGCCCCGCGCTTCCTCCAGACCACCTATGCTCATACGAATGAAAATGGGATTTGTCATAAGCTGCGTTCTTCAAATCCGTAGATTCCTGTTTTACGTCATCCTCGATCGCTTGCAAAGCCGATAAAGCTTGCTGAAATTGTTGTTCAATCTGAGCGATTGCTTGCTCTGCCGCATTTCGTGTACTCATAAACCACCATTTTTATATTATCTATTACAATAATAAAAGATTGTTATTTATCGCTTATAACGAACAAATTAAATTAAAATTAAAATATACAAAAAAAAGCCGCGGTTTTTTAGACCGCGGCCCCGAGAGAAAGGAATGAGAAAGAGTATTATGCTCCAGATCTGTTTTGCATAATTTGACCGAGAGATGAAGCAGCCGAATCTGCGGCTTGACCGTATTGATCTGCTCTTTGAGCTGTTTGCTCGAAGAACTGCGCCTGTTTTTTCTCTGCATCTTGCAATACTTGACCAACCGATTGGCCTTGCTGCGATGCTGTTGTTTCTTCTGCTTTTTTGTTGAGCTGAGGCACTTCCAAACCTTTCGATGCTGGAGGCATGAGGTTCATGATTCCTTGCGCCCAGTTGTTGAATTGGTGTTCAATGCGCCCTCTTTCGCTCTTCAGATCATCGATATATTCATTGAGGTTCTTCAAAATCTTTTCTCGATCAGGAGAAGATTTCGCTTGTTCTACCGCTTCGCGATTCAATTCGTTTTGTTTTGAAACATCATCAGGAAGTTCCCCTTCAAGTCCTACCATTTTCTTCTGATAGTTTTCAAAGGATTTACCGCCCTTAGTTGACCAGTCATTGATTTTTTCTTTAATAGCTTGATTTTTCGCTTGCGCTTCTTGCAGAGCAGCGCCGGGCTGATCTTCTTCCGCCTCTTCCAAAATCGGATTGACCCGATTTGGACCATTGAGGTCTGTCTTCATCTGTTCAGCATCATCGATTTTGGCTTGAATGCCCTTCGTGCTTGTCGCGAAATGCGCGGCTGTTACAAGACCTACAGAGGCTACCGCTGTTCCGCAATCAATCAATGCATTGATCGCATCTTGATGGATCGCATCGCCAGCCTTGTCAGCTGCATCGAAAAGCGTATCAAGCATCTCCTTAACAATCCCGTGTTCGGGATCAGGAGCCCATGCTTTTGCTTGTTCCTGGGCCAGTTTGTTTTGCTGTTCCATCAGCTCCATAAAATATTTCGATTGGATCGAAGTATTCTTGTAGCTTTCGGCAGCCTGAGACATGAACATGAATCCATATTTTTCTGTATTGGTGCTCATATTATTTTCCTTTTTTAACTATAAATTTGTTGTATTAAGCTGGCGAGGTTCCCTTCTGTTTGCAGCATTGAGTCAATACAGCTTGTGGCAGTCTGCTGTGTATTCGAGTCTCCTTGCAATACGCCGCCCTCTGTTTTAGCAAGGTTTTGGCCTGGCTGTTCTTCAAGGTTCGCTTCTGAACCAACAATACTGTTCAAAGCGTTTGCAGTCGTGTTATCGCCCGCTTGGTTATCTTTAATTGGCTCGTTGTTATAGTTGGTCGCAATCAAATTCAAAATCTGCGTTACTACTGATTGAGAATAGTTCCAAATCGGATACCCTGTCGCCTTCTGGGTAAATTTGGCAGTACCATCCAAAAAGTCCTGAATTTCTTGTGCGTTTGCGCTATTTTCCCAATTGGAATTTGCAGTTGCCACCCAATCAGCCTCAAGCTGACCGGTCGGATTGCCAGAGGTCCAATTTTTAGTCAAAGCTTCGTTTGTATTTGTGATCACATCGTTGGAATCATTGTGAACTTGCATTGTTCCGATGTTATTCAAGATAAAAACAGCACCAACTTGGACAGTGATGTAATCATAAAGATCGCTCACCATTGCCTGCACTGCTGGGTCTACATTGTTACTCATATTTTCCTCAACTTCCTAAAATCAAAATAGCTTTGCTTGTGGCTTTTGCTAACTGCATCGGCGCTTGCATCAAAGAATAGGTTTGATCCATAGCGTTTCCGAGCTGTTTCAATACGCCTTTATCCAAAGACAGAACATTGTCCTGCTGGCTCATCTCAAATTGTCCTTCTTGCTGAGCCTGGCTATAGGCCGAATAAGCAGCCGCTGCTTTAGCCGAATAACTGGGATCGGTGACCGAGCTGAACATTGCAATCGCATACTGCTGCGATAGATAGTTCCACCAACTGGTAATTGCGACGCTCAATAAAGAGACGCCTTGAATCATGGTCACAATTCCGCCCGCTTTAGTCATTTCTGAGCTCATCGTTACATCGGACAAAGATGAAACGGCTTCCCCTAATGCTTCAGTTCCATTCATGTTAGCCGCCTTTGCCTACTGCTTTTACAGATGCAGAAATCACATCCATCATCGCATGGAACATCGCTACAATAAACGCTTGTACAGACTGCGTTTTCTTCTGGTCATTCGAGATGACCTCTTGCGAAGCTGCGTTGGTCGATTGAGTGGTTGAAGTGTTCAAGTTGAAAGCATCTGTTTTTGCCTTCATTCCTTCATTTACACCTTTAGGGTCTCCTCGGGTCTCAAGGTCGATCTGAAACTCGCAATAACTCTCCACATACGGGTCGCCGGCCGGATTTGTATTTTGAGTCATGGCAGTGAAGTAAACGGTCTCCCCTTTTGGCGAGTTATCTGAGACATTGGTGTCATAGATCTGTCCGCGGATCGTTAAAAAGTTTTCCGACAAGCTATTTGAGGCATTGTCTCCGAGGATTTTCGTTAAATCTGCATTGCATCCCGTGCCGCCCTCATCCAATTTTTGGTGCATAAGTTCAGCTCGCTGCGCTACGAGATCAAGATAATTGTGCTGATATGTATATGAATAAGAACCATCGGTATTCTGCGTCGCAGTTGCGTCGTCCGTCTGGTTTGTTAAATCCTCAAGGTCATTGTTCAAGGTCGTGATGTCGCCTTGAATTTTCAAAGCTCCTGCATCGAGGGCCGACTGATAGTTCATCTGCTGCATACCTTGGTTTGCGAGCAGCAATGCGAGCAGCACGAAAGCAATCATTGCATCCGATGTATGGCCGATTCGATCCATCTCAGAATGGTAATTTGAGACAGCATCGGAAAGTCCTGTTTGCTCCTGAGTAGAAACCCAAATATCGCCGTTTGTGTTGCCTGTGCCGTCATCGCCGAATAGTTTTGCGTAGTCCTTACTCCAGGTATCTGTGTATGTAGACATAATTAAATCCTCACGCTTTTCTTTCTTTTTGCCTTCTTAGGCAAGGGAGCTTCTTTTTCCCCAAAAATTTCCTGCTTCAAAACCTGCATTCTCTGCCAAACTTCAGGAGGAAAAAAGGCAGGATTTTCTAAATTCGCTTTGAGAACATCTGGCGGAATACCAAAACTTGTCACCGCCTCATCAAAGGAATTCCAAAATTGGCTGAACACTGCGTTGAAACGTTCAAAATAGACCGAATCAAGCTTGCCGCCCTCTTTTTCAACCTTCATAAGGTCTGTTAAAAGATCAAACTGCTTGGCTAATTCCTGACATGCAGGGTTTGTTTTAAACGCCTCTGCATTCTCGATAAATTCTTTCAATTTCTCTAATTCCATAATACCTCTAACTACAGATTATCAAATAAAAAATAAAATATCACTATCTATTTTATAATTAATGTCAAACAAACATAACGCAAACAAAACAAACAAAACCTAAATATTTCAACTCAGAAATATAGATTTCAGATCGCGATTTGATTAAATCTATGTAAAGATACTCTTGAAGGATCAGCGTGTTTTTCATCAGCGTTGAGTGGAGCAAAGAGGCGCTATCGCAACAAAGCAGATCCCTGTCCGGGAATAATGGGATTCGGCTTAGCCCGATTTATTTTTTTCGCGTCCATCGGATAAAAAAAAACCGCGGTTTTAGAAACCGCGGTCCTGTTGAGAGAAAGGAAAGGGAATTTGTTATGCGCCAGACCTGTTCTGAACAATTTGGCCAAGCGATGATGCAGCTGCATCTGCCGCTTGAGAATCTTGCTCTGCTTGTTGCGCCGTTTGTTCGAAGAATTGCGCTTGCTTTTTCTCCGCATCTTGCAACACTTGACCCACTGACTGGCCTTGCTGCGATGCTGTTGTATCGTCTGCTTTTTTGTTGAGCTGAGGCACTTCCAAACCTTTCGACGCTGGAGGCAACAGGTTCATAATACCTTGCGCCCAGTTGTTGAATTGGTGCTCGATGCGTCCTCGTTCGCTCTTCAGATCGTCGATATAGTCGTTGAGATTTTCCAAAATATCCTTGCGGCTAGGCGAGGCTTTCGCTTGCTCAACTGCTTCGCGATTCAATTCATTCTGCTTCGACACATCATCGGGAAGCTCTCCTTCAAGACCTACCATTTTCTTCTGATAGTTCTCGAATGTTTTTCCGCCCTTGGTCGACCAATCATTGACTTTCTGTCTGATATATTCATTATCTTCTTTGCTCAGCTTGTCCGCTGGTTTCAACTGGGCGCCAGGCTGATCTTCATCCAATTCTTCCAAGATCGGATTGACCCGATTCGGTCCATTCAGATCCCCTTTAAGCTGCTCAGCATCGTCGATTTTCATTTGGATGTCTTTCGTGCTTGTCGAAAAGTGAGCCACTCCAACGCCTACAATAGAAAGACCCGCTGTTCCGCAGTCGATCAATGCATTGATTGCGTCTTGATGGAATGCATCGCCAGCTTTGTCCGCTGCATCAAAAAGAGTATCGAGCATCTCTTTGACAATCCCGTGCTCAGGATCCGGCGCCCATTCTTTTGCCTGTTCTTGCGCGAGTAAGTTCTTCTGTCTCATCAGCTCCATGAAATACTTCGCTTGAATCGAAGTATTCTTGTAGCTCTCAGCATTCTGAGACATGAACATGAACCCATATTTTTCTGTGTTGGTGCTCATATTTTTATCCTTTTTTAACTATAAATCTGTTGGATCAAGCTTGGAATATTGCCTTCCGTTTGCAGCATCGAGTCAATACAGCTTGTTGCTGTTTGCTGTGTATTCGAGTCTCCCTGCAATACTCCGCCCTCTGTTTTAGCAAGGTTTTGGCCTGGCTGTTCTTCAAGGTTCGCCTCCGAACCCACAATACTGTTCAAGGCGTTGGCGGTCGTGTTATCGCCCGCTTGGTTGTCATTGATTGGCTTGTTGTTATAGTTGGTCGCAATCAAATTCAAAATCTGCGTTACTACTGATTGAGAATAGTTCCAAATCGGATACCCTGTCGCCTTCTGGGTAAATTTGGCAGTACCATCCAAAAAGTCCTGAATTTCTTGTGCGTTTGCGCTATTTTCCCAATTGGAATTTGCAGTTGCCACCCAATCAGCCTGAAGCTGACCGGTTGCGCCGCCAGATGTCCAGCTTTTCGACAAATCTTCGTTCGTGCTGGTAATTACATCGTTTGAGTCGTTGTGAACATGCATCGTTCCAATGTTATTCAAGATAAAAACAGAACCAACATCGACAGTCAGATAGTCATAAAGATCTCCCACCATCGCCTGGACTGCTGGGTCAACATTTGAATATGTATTACTCATAATTTTCCTTAATTTCCCATAATTAATATGGCTTTAGTTGTAGCTTTTGCTAGCTGCATTGGCGCTTGCATCAAAGAATAGACCTGATCCATAGCGTTTCCAAGCTGCTTCAATACACCTTTATCCAAGGACAGTACGTTATCCTGCTGGTCCAACTCAAACTGCCCTTCCTGCTGAGCTTGGGTATAGGCCGAATAGGCTGCAGCCGCTTTGGCCGAATAACTGGGGTCGGAGACCGAGCTAAACATCGCAATCGCATATTGCTGCGACAGATAGTTCCACCAACCGGTAATCGCAACGCTCAAAAGCGAAATGCCCTGAATCATCGTCACAATTCCACCCGCTTTCGTCATCTCTGAGTCAAGCGTCGTATCGGACAAGGATGAAACTGCTTCGCCTATCGCTTCAGTTCCGTTCATATTTACGATCCTTTTCCTACTGCTTTCACAGTTGCAGAAATCACGTCCATCATCGCGTGGAACATGGCCACGAGGAATGCCTGGACAGACTGCGTTTTCTTCTGGTCATTCGAAATCACCTCTTGCGAAGCTGCGTTCGTAGACTGCGTAGTCGAAGTGTTCAAGTTGAAAGCATCCGTTTTCGCCTTCATCGCCTCGTTCACACCCTTTGGGTCTCCACGAGTTTCAAGGTCGACCTGGAATTCGCAATAACTCTCTACATACGGGTCGCCAGATGGATTTGCATTTTGTACCATCGCAGTGAAATAAATGGTCTCGCCAGTTGGGGCATTATCCGCAACATTCGTGTCATAAATCTGGCCTCGAATCGTCAAGAAGTTGCTCGACAAGCTGTTCGAAGCATCGTCGCCGAGAATGTTGGTCAGATCTTGGTTCCAACCTGGTCCATTTTCATCCAATTTCTGGTGCATGAGCTCAGCTCTTTGCGCCACGAGATCCAGATAATTATGCTGATAGGTATATGTACCATCAGGGTTCTGGGTCGCGTCGCTTGTCTGGTTGGTTAAGTCTTCAAGGTCATTGTTCAAAGTCGCGATATCTCCCTGAACCTTCAAAGCGCCCGCATCGGATGCAGATTGATAGTTCAGCTGATTCATACCCTGATTGGCGAATAACAACGCAAGAAGTGTGAAAGCGATCATCGCATCGCCTGTATGGGCGATCCGGTTCATTTCATCATGATAAGCTTGCGCCGAATCCGCAATACCTTGCTGTTCTTGCATTGCAATATAGATGTCGCCGCTTGTTTGGCCAGTACCATCATCGCCGAATAACTTTTTGTAGTCTGCATCCCAAGTATCTGTATATGTAGACATAATTAAATCCTTACCTTCTTCTTCTTCTCTTTTCTCAACTTCTTAGGGATAGAAGCCTTTTCTTCCCCATAAATCTCTCGCTTCAAAGCCTGCATCCTTTGCCACACCTCAGGAGGAAAATAGGCTGGATTATCTAGGTTGGCCTTGAAAACGTCCGGGGACATCCCGAAACTCATGACAGCTTCATCAAAGGAATGCCAAAACTGCTTGAATACAACACCGAAACGCTCAAAATAGGCCGAATCAAGGGTTCCACCCTCTTTCTCAACCTTAATGAGGTCGGATAACAGATAAAACTGCTTAGCTAGTTCTTGGCATGCAGGGTTTGTTTTAAAAGCCTCTGCATTCTCGATAAACTCTTTTAATCTTTCTAATTCCATAATCACCCGTTAATTAAATATTATATTATTATAAATAAATAATCAATAAAATTTTAATAATTGGGCAACATTAATTGGATAATCCAGAAGCCACCCCAGATATTAACCTTTTAGCAACTAAACATGAACAACTTACAGAAAGAAACTCAAGTTTCTGGCTACACTATAACCCTTAATTTCAGCGACTTATGATTAATATCTTAATTTTATTATTTAATAAATAATTTAATTAATGTATAATAGACTCAACGGGATAATTTAATTATGTCATCAGTAACTGTACAAGCTAGACAAAGCTCAGCAAGCAGCTCAGCAGGCGAACTCGCCATTTCCGCTGAGCAGGCTCAGCGTATGGCTCAAGGGACCCTGACACCGATATCTGATCCACGCGCATACTTAGAGCACATGAAGGACAAGACAAAGAGAGCTTGGGCTTTGCGTACGCAGTACCACAAAACAACACAAGATGTCGATTTAGAAAAATATAAGGAATTTGAGACTAAATTACTGGACGACCTCTGGACTCAAGTCAAAGACCATTTAGGCCCTGGAGCTACAAAAATCCGGATCGATCTTGGCAATTTAACAATCCGATATGTCGATGCAAGCGGAAAAACGCAATGGATCGATTTATCGACTGAAGATAAAGCAAAACCTTTTGATCCAAAACTCATCGAATTAGCCCATAAAGTAAGAAAGGTTTCGCAACGAGTTTGGATCGATCTGCGATTGGGGCATAATTTCAATGATCCAGCTACAAGAGCAAAAGGGGCCTTGAAACCGCTCCAGATTCCAACTGACGATTGGAAAAAAGCAATGCCTACATCGATCAAACAATTTGAGGAAGACGGCCACCTGGACCAGCTGGTTGCTGTATCTGGAAGAAGCAGATCCCAAGTTCAAACAGATATTCAAGCTGCTGAAGATCGGATCCAGCGATTGAAAGAGAACGCCGAAAGAGAAAGAGATCGACTGAAAGCGCAGCTTAGCGATCCGGCTTTCAATACTCGTCCTACTGCTGAACAGCAAGAAATCCGAAAAGCACATGGAAAATTGGAAATATTTCTTAAAGAGCTCAAAGAAATCGATCGGCTTGCGATCTATTTTGCCGCTGGAGTCTGGGGTGATGCGGATCCAAATACTGTTACACCTAAAGAAAGGCAAGAAAAAGCCGCCCTCATTTCAGACGGAATTGAATCAACCCTTCGAAGAAAGCTCAAAGCAGGCGAAGACGATCGCTGGTGGATCACGAAAAAATTGGGCATTAATGATAAAAAAGCCGAAGCAATTTTGGGAGTGGGGCCATTCATCAAAACGTATGCTGGGGATGCTGGAGACATGGTTCTTCCCGCAAAACTCGATTACATCCGCCGCCTAAACGAAGAGGGCCGAGAAGAGAGGGCTCCATCTCTCGTTGAGTTTATCACGCAAGCAGTTACATATAGACAAAGCGGAGGTTTCGATGCTGCCGCAAACTTTGATGCTTTAAATCTTGGCTTCCCGGATACAACAAAAACCGTCCTATTACAAGGATTTTAACGATGAGCAATTATTTTATTAAGACTTTTAAATCCGACTTAGAAAGCCCTGAAATGACCGAAGAAAAAATGATCGGCATGATGGAAAATACCGACTTTTTCTTAAAAGTATTGAGGGTGAAGCTGGAATCCGATGATCCGGATTTGCAAAAGCAAGCTATCGACGAACTCAAAGAGTTCAAGCATCTCCTCGAAACATATCAAAAATAGAGTGCATTGATTTCTCCCATAGAGGTATATGGGAGGAATGGACACAAAAAAAGAGTTTTCCCCGCCGCCGCCTCGAGTGATTCCTGAGAAAATCGGCGAATATAAGGTCGACAGCTTCTTCAGTGAAGGAGGAATGGGGGTTCTTTATTTAGGGACTC
Organism: Parachlamydiales bacterium; assembly: GCA_019694475.1. GTDB lineage: Bacteria > Chlamydiota > Chlamydiia > Chlamydiales > SM23-39 > REEB52. The sequence goes on along the minus strand of JAIBBX010000003.1, from coordinate 19,216 downwards.
ACCCCAAAACGGGGGAAAAAGTCGTCATCAAAGTCGTTCAGCAAAAATATTTAAAAGACCGGGAGATGCTTTCTCGGCTAATCCGCGAAGCGCGCGTGCTCAGCATCACCAATCATCCAAATATCGTGAAACTCTACGATGTCGGACAGTGGGAAGAGGGCATTTATGTCGCTATGGAATATGTGGAAGGAATATCCTTGCGCCAATTCATCCGCGAAAGAGCGCTTACGGCCCGAAAGGCGATTGAGATCGTTTTACAAATCGCCTATGGATTGTCCCACCTTCATGCACACGGCATCATCCACCGAGACCTAAAGCCCGAAAACGTTCTCATTACAGAATCGGGCAACATCAAATTAATCGATTTTGGAATCGCTCTCTTTCTTGATCGAGCTGCGCAAGGCGAAATGCTTACAACTTACGCAGCGAGGCTAGGAACGCCATTTTACATGAGTCCGGAACAGAAAGAAAATCCGGAAAAAATCTCTTTTTCAGCTGATGTATATTCGCTAGGATTGATTACCTATGAGCTTTTTCTAGGAACAACATCGCAAGGGTTGGTTCATCTCTCCTTATTACCGCCTCGGCTTGCTAAGATCATTGAAAAATCAATCCAGTTTGATCCGAATAAACGGTATAAAGAAATCGAACAGTTTATCGCCGAGATTAATGATTTTTTAAAAAGAATCGATGAAAAAGAAGCAAAAACCTCCGATGTTCTTTATGAAATGCTCAGAGAAAGCCGATCTTTCTTAATTTCACACAAACCCTCAATGCCTTTTGTTGAAATCGGACTTGCTGCTAGAGAAGGACTTTCTTATCACACACCTTATTTGGACTTTTTTTCTTTTTCTCAAAATAAACTTGGAATATTTGCAGCAGAGCCGCAAGACATCGGCATTCATTCTCTCGCCAGCGCTTCCATGCTAAAAGGAATCATTCGAAGCATGATTTTTCAAACTCAAGATCCAAGAGAAATACTTCTCCGAACAAAGCAGATTCTTTTTAAAGAGAAAATCTCCCATCTATTCAATGCTGCTTTTATCCTGCTAGACGACGAAAAAGGAACAGTTAACTACATCTCATGCAATTATGGCAGTTTTTGGGAGTACCCAAGTCCGGAGACCCCCAAACGGGTATTTACACCTCAAAATAGCCCCCTTGGGCCCGACCTCGAACCTTTGAACATTTTAGAAGAGCCCTGGAACCGGGAAAGCACCTTCATTTTCTCCACTCTGGACATCCCCCCTATCCTCTCATTCCGCCAAGACCTCCTTTTAGCCCCCCAGCCCCTATCCGAAAAGGCCCTAGACCTCGTCTATCCACGAAACCTAGCCGGGATCCTACTAGCCATAAAAAGACTGTAACAAATCACTTACGATCAATGACTTACGTCACAATATTGCAATAAAATATTTATTTACATTTAATTCAAATTGGGATATAATAAGTATATAAGATAAATAATGTTTATTATGAATAATCAATTCATTGAGTTATTAAAAGAGGTCTTCGAGAACCCCGATTCGATTGATATGAATCAGCTCGGGAAGATGGTTTCCGAAACCAACAAATATTTGGCCTCGTTGAAGGCCTCTTTGGAATCAGACGATCCGAAAGAAAAAGAGCAAGCTCTTGCTTTGGCATTGGAGGTTCGGGATTTTCTCGAATCCAAGTCGAATGAGTTTATGCCGAAAATCGGTTTTGAACCTTCAGAAGAAGAGCAGGCAATCGTAGCCGAAATCCAAAAATCATTAAATATAAATAGTAGAGAGAAAGGGAAAAAGCATCTACTAAAACCAAACATAAAAGTGAGTTAATATGAATTATCAAGCATTAACAGATTTGCAATGGCAAGTATTAGAACCGCTTTTCCCGAAACCGGTGAAAAGAGGCCGAGGAAAACCGCACACTCCTTGGAAAAAAGTATTGAATTCGATTCTTTACGTTCTGTGCACAAAATCGAAATGGGAAGCTCTCCCAAAATCAGATGAATTTGCATCGAAGTCTGCATCGCACAGATGGTATAAAATTTGGAAGAAAAACGGCTTTTTAAATGAAGTTTTATCAAAACTCCAAGATCTTTCAATGCTTGCAAGCGAACTCAAATTCCCAGCAACACGAATGAGATTGCCTAAAGCTCAAGCTCAAGAATTTGCAGTTACTCAAGGCTAACAGTCAGCGACTCTTTGCCTGCAAATGAGTCGCTTAAATCTACATAGCCTTTCCTGAAGTCCATGGAAAGGCTATTTTTATTTTCACGCTTAAAATTCAATTTCTTCAAATCGATTTTTTTCAAAACAAGATCGCCATAAGATCGGAAATAGAACGATTTATTGGTCAAATCCTTGATCACAATCCACTGTGTATAGTCGCCGGTTTCTTTATCGGGATCTCGTATCGTTCCCATCGGAATATCGACTGAATTGAGCATATGTTCGGCTAGATTGACAGCATCGCTATTCACAGCAGGTTGAGAGACAAACCGAAGGAAGGTGAACATTTTGACAAATCGAGATGGAGGGCTGAAGTCGCCAGGGATACCCAAAAACCCTCCGCCTTGGCCACCAGGAGACAATGTGACTCCTTTGAAGGTAACAGGATTGGGGTTATAGGGACTCAACCCCAGATAATTTTGCAAATTCGCGCTTTGCCAATCGAAAGAGGGCGAATTGGTTAAGATGCTGATTGGATTGTCATAGACCTGCATCTCGCCCCCAACAAACTCCACCACAAGATTGTTGCCTTTGGCATCGTGAATAGCAGCATGTACAGGCGCCATGCCAAGAGGCGGAACAGAATGGCCCCAAATGCTCACATTTTTGAGCGCCTCTTTGACTTCTGCAACTGTTGCAAAATTGCCGAGCACCCAAGCGCAAAAATCGGTAAAATCGAGCGCTTTTTTTGGATCTTGCGCAGTTGGATATTCTGTGATGCCAGGCAGCCATAGGTAGCCAAAAGAAAGGCCCGCTTCATTCATCCCGTCGAATGAGAAATTCAAACCAAGAGCATTGACGCCGAGATATCCGTATTTGGAAATCCAACTTAAGCCCGGCATCTTGCCTGGCGCTTGGCTCGCCACTTTCTGCCCTCGTGGGAAAGCTCGTATAGTCGATTTCAAATCGAGTCCGAATTCAAGCGATCTTCCATTTACAAAGGTGCCATCTTTTGCCTGCACGACAAAGTCTGTGCAAGCAAAAGCTGCAGAAATCAGAAAGAAAAAAATGCATCTCATAAATCTTACTACCAATTTGTTTCCCAGCATTGTCTTTTTTGGAGCGGCATTACCTCAAATCTTTGAACAGGCTGGTAAATTTGCCAATCTCTCAAGCCGCATGGGCGTTTGTTTTGTTTAGATATTTGGTAAAGGGGTAAAGTAAAGACGAATTCCATCTGCCAAATCGTTCCAAATAAGTCATCATAACGGGCGCTCAAATCAAGCGCAACATAGTCGCGATATTGCGGCCGAATTCTCCCTTCGATTCCAGCAGTGCTTTGACAACACCTGCCCCTTGCCAAGAAGTAAGGCCCTGCTGCCGCATAAAGAGAAAAGTAACTGCCATTGACGATTAGATATCCAACTTCCCCGCTGAAACTATAGGAGACCGATTCGATATCGCGCCGAATCGCAAAATAATTGCCGACGTAATTATTGAATAAACAAGAGTGAATATGACGTCTTTTGCCAAAAGGAGCGTAGGCATTCCCGCGGAAATCCCATCTCCGGCCCAGAACTTCTATACCGATTCCCACCTGTTGGTAATACCCTATGCAGCCTTGGCGGTAATCATAGTTCAAATTGAATCCAAGCATCTCGCAAAAACCAGAATTTTGGCTTGGCACATATCTTCCGCCCACTCCAATATTAGCTGCGTAAGTATTGTTATCAAATCGATGTCCTCGGAGATCTAAGAATGGATACATATGTCCAGGACGGTAATCAGGAGCCGCAAAGATCTCAACAGACGTGAAATTAGTGGCAAAAGGAATGCACGTTTTCTCTTGCTCGCCCCAAACATGGCGAACTGCAATCCGTTTTGGCCAAGGATACGGATCGTAAGCAGTTTGTTTTTCTGGCGGAGGCTCTTGTTTCTTCGAGAAATATTCTTTAATTTTGTCTAAAATCTGAGCCGCATCAGCAAGAGATTCTTCCGGAACGCTTTCCTTAGGCGTCTCGGCTGTAGCTAGCACTTCTTCTGTTTGTTCGGGAGCTGCGATTACAGGTTCTTCCGGTTTCGGATCGATTGCTGCCGCTGCGGCTTGCAAAATGAAGTTATTGAGTTCAGCAAGGCTCATCACATCGCTGCTATCCAATTGCGAAGCTGCGAATTGCCTAATCATCTTCTTTGTTTTCGTTTCATTGAAGTTGCCGCGAGGATCCAATATCTGGATTTCAGGCTCTTCCCTCTCTGCAATTGGCGCAGAAGCTTCTTCTTCAGGTTTTTCATTCTCTGCTATTGATGCTTGTTCTTCAGCTTCAACAACGACCTCGGCAGCCACTTCTGTCCGCACTTCTTCTGCCTCAACAATCGGCAAAGGCTGCTGCGCTAATTCATTGAGGAGCATTTTCGATTTTGACTGATTGAAGTTGCCATGAGGATCGACGATTTCAATTTCTGGCTCTTCTCTCTCCGCTATTGGCGAGGGAACTTCTTCTTCAGGTTCGATCTCTGTTTCAGGCTTTTCGATAGGCTCAGCTGCTATTTCTGTTTCCTTCGGCTTTTCTTCCTCTTTTGCAACAGCCTTCAATGGCTGACTAGCAAATTCTTTCACTAGCCTTTTCGATTTTGACTGATTGAAATGATCATGGGGATCTAAAATTTCAATTTCTGGCTCTTCACTTACCGCTATTGGCGAAGAAACTTCTTCTGCAGGCTTGACTTCTGTTTCAGGCGTTTCGATCGGCTCAGCAGCAATTTCTTTCGGTTTTTCTTCCTCAGCCGCGACAGCCAGCACAGGCTGTTTGGCAAATACATTCATTAGCCTTTTCGATTTCATCTCATCGAAATTCCCGACAGGATCTATGATTTCAATCTCAAGAGGTTCCTTCTTTTCGGAATTGCGCGGTTTTCGTGAGGAAGACGCACTATTGACAAGCTGCCTTTCCGTTTGTTGACTTTGTTTCGGAACGCTCACAAACTCAACCTTTGTCTTTGGTCTTTTGGGTTCCGGTTGAACTGTTTTTTTATTCGAAGCAATATCAACTTGTTGGTTTGCTTTCTTTGGCGAGAGCAATACGGAACAGCCCACCTCATCGCGGACAAATTTTTCTCGCATTGGATCTGGCGCAGGGCCTACCATCACAAAACAACATTCTCCATCATGCTTGCTCGGTCTTTCTTGACGTTTCCTATCCTCTTTGAAATTAACAGGTCCGTGCATGATAAACGGTTCAGATTTCTTCTTTGGCTTAAGGCTTTTCTGAACTACAGCTACTTCGGGTTTTGGAGTGCGAATAGGCACTTTTGGTTTTATTTTCTGCAAAGAGACGACTTGCTCTTTTCGCGGAATAGGTTCAGCCTCTTTTCTAACCTTCTCGTATGGATTTGGCAGATCCCTAACACTTAGAACGGCTGTTTCTGTTGTTTCCCGAGATTCCTCATCAAGACTAATACTAAGACACTTAATGAAAAGTAGAGAGACAGTAATCCCGCCTGCTGCGAAAAGAGAGAACTTCAGAAAGGATCCAATTCTCCTGGTTTGATTACTCAAAAGGCCCCTTTTCCCCTATTTACAGAAGACGGGCACTTCTAACCAGAACTATTTTGCTTCTAGATAACGAGGGTGGCCATTATCGGAGAGGCCCCGCTTCAAATTGGTGACAACATCATCAGTCACGGTATAAAGCCTAATCCCTTCCGGCAGAGTGAATTCCATGTCATATGGAAGAAAGATCTGATGCTTTTCGAAGAACTGGAGAAGTTTTTGCATGCCGCGTCTATGAACGATCATGGAATGGGCGCCATATCTGGCGCCTATGCGCCGCAAGTTCTGGCTGACCTGGGTATTTTGGGTAAAATCATTTGGGCTGACGAAATCGGGTCTTTTTGCAGCAGCAGTCGCAGGGATATAGTTCCCATTTTGATCCCTGATGTCCCTGTCGGTGAATAAGATATCCCAATCGGGGTCGATCCGATCCAATTCGTCGATCAATTCGGATAGAATGTTAGGGTCGCGCACGACCTCAATATCATCTTCCATGACCCAAAGGGTTTTAAAGCCGGAATCCCAGCCATCTTGAAGCACGGAAATGTGGCTGAGAGCGATGCCGATTGTCCCGCGCTCCATGCAATGGCAAAAATAAACGATTCCGTACTGGCCTAGAATTTGCTGTTCCCAAATGAAGTCGCCGTAAAAAGGATAGGAATTGCCGCAGTGGCCTTCGCGCATTTCAGGGGTGGATGATTCCCCTTCTCTTTTTTTTCGGAAGGTTGTTGCCCAAAATCCGCCTTGCATGTCGGGCGTGAAGCGCAAACCGACATCTTGTATGTCATTGTAAGTAAGCTCCCATCCATTCACTGCAGAAAACCGATAGGGAGTGATGCCGTAGAGTCCAAGCTGCGTGCAGGAAAGGGCAAATTTCTCGGGCCTTCGGTCGAGATTGATCATGTAGATGAAGTCGATGTTCCGAATCGCATTATCTTCTTTATTCGGTGCTTTTTTCAAATGGGAGTCTATGTTTGCGTAGAGGGAAAGACAACAAAAAAAGAGTAATATTTTCATTCGTTTGACTGCACGGGAACCTAGCCCTTCAGTGACAGGAGGAAGCGCAGCTCTCTCCTTTATTGGTAAATTGATTTCTGCCATACACTTTCCTAAACGAAACGGACAATTGTAATTAGTTTAATGGATCTACATCGAATATTCCGAGTTCTTTTTCATCGATATTAAAAACAAAAGCTTGACGTCTTAAAAGAGAAAATAGCGAGCGATATGCCATCAATTCCCCTTTATTATAGTCTTCAAAACCGTCTTTCGGATGTTCCGCTTCTACTTTTGCTTCCCTTGCCTGTTCTTTCAGCAACGTTATTGAATCACTAAGATATCCTTTGACTTTTTCCTCGCTCATAACATCGATCGCCCAATTATCTTCTCGAAGATCTATATCAGGATTTCTACCTAAACCGAGTAAATCCAAGTCGGGTTTTATATCCGCCAAACCCAATTCTTTTTGATCAATACAAAAGGCAAATGCTTCATGCTTTAATAGGGTGATAATTGAATAATATCCCATTATTAATCCTTCGATGTAGCCATTAGACCCTTCTTTTTGATTATCCGCTTCCAATTTTGCTTTTCTAACTAAATCTTTTAGCAAAACTATCGTACCAATGGCGTATTTTTTGAATCTTTCGTTACTCATAAGAAACTCTTTCATTTAGAATGGCCTGAAGAATATTCTTTTGTTGTTCGTACACCTGGATTTCTGATGGCCATTTTTTATTAACTAAGGCTTCGCGCTGCCTTGGGTCTAATTTTTCCCAATCCGGACAATGTTTTACTGGGTTCATGATTTTATCTTTGTGAAGAGCAATTTGTTTTTCATAGCTATTAATACCTTTTTGAATCTCTTTGGTTGGTTTATTCAGGTAGTCTCTCACCATTTTTACGTGCTTATTTTGATTGATTGCATCCTTGAGCACTTCGCTTTCTGATTGGGAGACTAACTTTTCTAAACCACTATTAATGGCACTTTCCAATTTCCCTGCCTGCTTTAACTGTCCCATTTCTTTCGCAGTGAAACCTAACTCTTCTCCTAAAAAAACAGTTTGTTGTGCAGGTTTAATTGCCTTTGTGAACTCTGCAACACTTTCAAAGTCTGCCATTGACTCAAGGAAGAGAGTTTGGTCTGCGGCTCTCAAGCCTTTGTAGACTGCGCTTACCTCAGTGCCGCATCTCACCCCTTTACCAACCGCTTTGACTAAAGCTCCCGGTATGAGGATATCTGCTCCATATTTACCAAAAGCATACCCGGCAAGCTCTCCTTGTTTCTCAGAGGTGAGATTACCCCATTCAACGACGAGGTAATGGATTTCTGGAGCTAGAGCCTGCGATAGCTCCTTCCATTCCATAGTGACGGCAAGCTTGCTGAGAAGAGTAAGAGATTCCCACACTTGTTTAGCTGTATGAACGGGATGTTTAACGAGATCCGATAAGAACAAAGCAATCCCTTTTCCAGATTCGTAAGCTCCTGGAGGAAGATTTTTGGCAAAAGCCCAGGTAAAACTTAAAATGGAAAATGCATCCTCTCCTTGGGTCTGGACATTATATGCAAGATAATCTTCCATCGAACGATCATATTCACCCAATTTAAAATAAGCTGTTGCTCTTTCTAAATAAGCCTCTTTAAGCGATTGATTTTTGGCAATCGCCTCTGTAAGGGATAAGATGGCATCACCATACAAACTACTCTCTATTTCCAACTGTCCTTTGAGCAATTGCATTTTCCCAATTAGATCAGGATGAAACTGTTGAAATTCTGCTATCTTGATGAGAGCTCGAATACGTTCGATCCCTTCTGTCAAATTTCCTGCTAACAGAGCCTCAATAGCTGTAGAGAAAGCGATTCCTTCGGGTTGGTGACGTTTCAGACAGCAAACAAAAATATTTCGAAAGAGCGCATCCATTTCTATTATCGCTTGTTCTATTAGATCTTCTGCTTGCTTATATTTTTGATCCTGAATAGAAACACTTTTCTTATGTCTGAAGCCATAATAGTCAAGGTAATCCAACTGAAACTTGATCCAGTTCCAACCTGCGCCTAATGAAATATAAAGAGGGTTCCCTTGTTTATATCCAAACTCGATGTCTCCACCGGGAAGAACCCTATATGTGTTATTTCCTTGCTTAAGGCCATTTTCCAACTTAGTAATAAGGCTTGTTTCAAACTCTCGGATCTCTTTAGGAACAGTAAAATAATAAAAATCAATGTCCTCGCGCATCACAGTGGCTATTTCGAGAAAGGTGGGATAATCCGTCATCCATATTTCTTGATAACGAATGAGGTTTTTGTCAGATGGCCATACACCATTCGCGGCCTGCCAATCCCATCTCACAAAATCCCCGCTACCATGACAGCGGACAGGAGAACGCAGGAATTCAGCATCTCTTATTGCATTAATTGCCATGACACTGTGAAATATCTCTTCAGTAGCATGATCAAGAATCGACCAAATGTGTTGCAAATTTGTGTCATCATATGTCCCACAGCCTTTATCACATTTAATTGTCATTCCAGCATATGTAATGGCCTCTTGTGGATAAGTAAAAACTTCCCACCCCTGACAGAAATTAAATAGCACCAAATAGGCAAGTAAGAAACGCATATACCCTCTTTATAAAAGAATCGCTAATGCTAGCTACTGCCTGAGAAATAAACAAACAAAATTTAAGTTCTCAGCCCAGGATGATTGCATGAAGATTGTCTTTACAACCTTTGTTCGTAGAGAAAGGACAAGTTAATGATGAATTTGTTTTCTATCCGGAATATAACGTCGCCAAAGGCGATCCTCCCGCGAAGCAGATCCTGTCTTTCTTTCCATCGATTTACCATACAACACCTAGGTACTCATTCCTTCGCGGTCTAAATTTATGTATCAATATCAACGATACTGTGTTACTGGAAATTCCGATACCTAGTGTCAGAAGCTTCTTCGAAAACTGTTACGACAGAATCTTTGACCACATACATTCGAATTTCTGGAATGAGCGCCACCTCGTTGTCATAGGGAAGAAAATTCCCATTTTCTCGATAGAAGGCTAGGATTTTTTTCATACCGGAACGGCTATAAAGGATTGAATGGGCCCGCATACGGCTGCCGATACGGATGAATGAATCCCCCGCGTCTTCATGAAAACTGAGGTTTTTTAAATCATAAAACGGCATATCTGGCCGCCACATCCAAGGAATTTGTTCTGCGATTGGATGATTTGGGTCAACATCCAGATAATCGCGATCGGTATACAAAAGATCCCATTCAGGATCGACCTGATAAAGTTCTTCAATAAGAGAAGAAAGCACTTTTGGATCGCGTAATACGCGAACATCATCTTCCATAACCCAAATAGTCTGATACCCCGAATCATATCCGTCTTTTAAAACAGAAAAATGGCTTAAGCTGCATCCGATAGTTCCTTTTACAGTCCAGCCGGAAAAGACCGCTTTTCCCCAATCGAATTCATTTAAGTAAATGAAATCCCATTCTCCATTCTTGTTTGGAGGAAAATACATCACGAATTCTTTGCCAGGCCACATTCCGGGTTGATATCTCAATCCGACCTGATCGAGCTGCTCTGGCAATAAAGCCCAACCATAAATCCCGGGAAATCGTTCGGGAATTATTCCATAAGGCGCAAGTTCTTTCAAAGTTTTTTGCCATCGTTCGGGCCTCTTGTCGAGATTGATGACATAAATGTAATCGATGTTCTCAGGTCCTGAGAAGCCGAATTTTAGATCCAATTTTCGGTATTGATCTTCAATTCCCGCAAAAAGGCTCAGAGTAAAAAGGAGGGTTAAAATTCGCATGCAAATGTTTTATCAACATGTAAAAAATTTTGCTACCGTTTTTTTTCCCTTTTTCCTACCATGTCTAAACTTAAAAAAAGCCAAAAGTCCTATGCTGCGAATCCTCTTATTACTTTTCCTCGCTGCAACAGCTTACGCGAATTTGGAAGAGTACTTCAAAGATGCTCCCAATAAAAAAAATGGTTCGCAGTTGCGGGGGATCGATTTCATATACATGATCAATCTGGATCAAAGACCCGAAAAATTTGCCAAATGCTTTGCTGAATTTTCGTTTTATGGAATCGAACCATACCGCTTTTCCGCAGTAAATGGTTGGGAACTTTCCCTAGAAGCAATCAACGATGTCGGAGCCCCTTTTCAACCTTGGATGTCAATGGCGAAATGGGGAACTTACTACGAAGGCGATTTTGAACCGCGGCATGAACCAGTGAGCGCTTGGGGCAGAACATATTTTTGCCATTGCATGTCCAGAGGAGCGATTGGGATTGTGCTCAGCCATCTATCAATTCTTCAAGATGCATGGGATTCCGGCTACGAAACTATCTGGGTCATGGAAGATGACGTTGAAATTCTCAAAGACCCCCACATGATCCCGGATCTGATCGATCGCCTGAACGATCTTGTAGGCGTAAATGGATGGGACGTGCTTTTCACCGATCCAGACACTAAAAATCAAATGGGGCAATATGTTCCAAGCTTCGGTTTTGCCTGGAGACCCAATTATTTTCCTCCCGATCCAGATAAATATGCGCAAAGAATCGATATCAGTCCAGATTTCAGAAGAGTCGGCTCAAGATTTGGCGCCTATTCAATGATCATAAAGCGTTCGGGCATGGAAAAGGTATTGAATTTTATTAAAGAATATAAGATCTTCCTCCCCTACGATATCGACTTCGTCCTGCCACCAGGGATTCGATTAGTGACGTTGACATATGACGTTGTTTCAACGCAGCCAAAAGCAATTTCAGATAATGGAGCGCCGAATTACATAAAATGATGCAGCATCACATTGAATACACCCTCGATGAAAGGTACGCCACTATCGGCACCAAACAAACAGCCTATTATTACATGGATCAGGTCTTCCATGGATGGTGTTCCTATCAAAAAGCTTCCGTTTTGATCGACATCATTTTGGCAACAAAGCCAAAAACGGTTGTAGAAATCGGCGTTTGGGCTGGGAAATCTCTAGTTCCAATGGCTTTCGTACTCAAAGAGATTGGAAAGGGAAAAATCTACGGGATTGATCCTTGGAGTCCCAACGCTTCCACTCAAGGATTAATGCACGAAGGGACCAAGGAATTTTGGCGTCTCGCCGATCACGACGCTGTATTGGAACGGCTCCGGTTCCATATTGAGGAATTCGGGCTAGAAAATCATGTCGAATTGATTCGGAGCACTTCTTTCGATGCACCTCCGATTCAAGAAATCGACATTTTACACATCGACGGAAATCATTCAGACGAAACTTCTTACATTGATGTAACAAAGTGGGTCCCGCTGGTTAGAAAAGGCGGATGGATCATTTTCGACGACATCAATTGGCAAGAAAACGGAATGAGGACAAATCGAAGAGCCGTCCAATATTTAAATGAACATTGCCACAAACTCGCAGAAATCGACGATTTGTGTCTTTGGGGAATTTGGTACAAGCCATGATAGAACTGAACTATGATTACATTGCGGACGATCGCCCATCAGTGATTGGGGTCAAATCGCAAGCTCTTTATTACATGAATCAAATCTATGACGGATGGTGCACAAAGCAAAAGGCATCCATTCTCATTGATATCATCCTCGCCTCCAAACCGAAAACAATTGTAGAAATTGGGGTTTGGGGAGGCAAATCGCTCATTCCAATGGCCCATGCTCTCAAAGTCTTTGGCGGCAAAATTTATGGAATCGATCCTTGGAGCAACGACGCTTCAGTAGAAGGCGTTATGCACGAAGGGAGCCGTTATTTTTGGGCCACTGTGAATCATGAAATTGTAATGCTCAAGCTTGTTGACTACATCAAAAGCTTTGAGCTGCAAAATCAGGTAGAACTGATCCGGGCAACCTCGGAAGATGCGCCCATTATTGAAAATATCGACGTACTGCACATCGATGGAAACCATTCAGAAATCACGTCATATTTTGATGTCTGCAAGTGGGTCCCTCAAGTTCGAAGAGGAGGCTGGATCATTTTCGACGATATGAACTGGACCGAAAGCGGCCATGTAACCACTAGCAAGGCTGTCCAATATTTGAACGAACACTGTCATAAACTAGCAGAGATCAATGATATCTGCCTTTGGGGAATTTGGTACAAACCATGAAAAAAGCATTCTTATTACTGACTATTTTTTCGAGCCTTTTTGCCGATCTTAAAACTGAGGAACTGAAACAGACCGTGACCCGGATTCTTCCTACTTTGGAAGGATGGTGCTCTAAAGAAAAAGCGATGGCATTCGTCGATCTGATTCTTGAGGTCAAACCGAATACATGCGTTGAAATCGGAGTTTTTGGCGGTTCGTCAGCTTTTCCTGTCGCATCGACTCTTAAATTCTTAGATCACGGACTTCTCATTGCGATCGATCCTTGGGATAAAATTGAGTGCATCAAGTACTTCGATCCGATCGAAGATGCCGAGCATTTGAAATGGTGGGGAAATCTCAATATCAACTACATCTACTATGCCTACCTCAACATGCTCAAAAAATACGACCTCGAAGACTATGTGACGACGATTCGATCGACTTCGGAAGACGCGGCCCAGCATATTGATGAAATCGACATTCTTTACATCGATGGGAACCACAGCGAACAAGTCTCTTGCCTCGATGTCGAACTCTATTTACCGAAAGTACGTCCAGGGGGCTACATCTGGTATAATGATGCGCTTTGGAAAGACCGTCAAGACGCCATTGATCAACTTATGGAAGAGTGCGAAATTATAAAAGTGATCGAAGACGGAAACTGCATTCTATTTCAAAAGAGGGGCCCATGAAAAAATTTCTCCTTTTACTGTTGACGCTGATGGGCCCCATCTTTACCGATGAGATCGACCTGTCAGGCTATGAAAAACTACTCTACAGCAAGCATGGGGAAGATGGAATCATTTCGCGGATCTTCCAATTCATAGAACCCAAGCACAAATTCTGTTTAGATATCGGCGCCGGGGATGGAATCACATCGAGCAACACCTATCTTCTTCGGCTTCAAGGATGGAACTGTTCCCTCTTTGATCGGACGCATGAGAAAATCCCATTCAAGCTCTATAAAGAGTTCATTACTGCTGAAAACTTAAATGAGATTCTAAAAAAGTACAATGTGCCAACCGGAATCGATTTTATGTCGATCGACCATTACAATGAGTTCTATATTTGGCATTCCCTGGATGAAAAATACCGTCCAGCTGTTGTTGCGATCAAATACAACGCAACGCACGGCCCCGATCAAGATTTAGTCGCAAAATACCGTCCCTTCTTCATTGGAGATGGAACCAACTATTTCGGGGCCAGTATTTTAGCGATGTATCGTTTGGGCAGATCAAAGGGGTATTCCCTCGTGTATGCGGAAAGTATTGGAATGACCCTCTTCTTCATTCGAGACGACATTTTGGAAGAAAAAAAACTCCATTTCAAAAACATGAATGATGTGGAAAAAATCTATCGGTTCGCGGCTTACGGAAATGGCCCTAACGGTGGTTACAGGCAAGATCCAAAAGCAAGAGCTTATATCAGTTCTTCAGATGTGTTGAGATAAACATGCGGATCCTTTTTCTATTATTTATTCATTCAATCGTCTTTGCCGAGCTGGCGGATCATTTCAAGCCAGCTCCGAATAAGTCGGCCGCTTATTCTATGCAGGGAATTGATTTTATCTATCTGATCAATCTAGATGAAAGACCGGAGAAGCTCCGCACATCGCTTGATCAGCTCTCGCCATTCCAGATCTACCCCTACCGTTTTTCTGCAGTGAACGGGTGGAAGCTTACATTGGAAGAGATCAATGACATTGGCGTGATTTACTCACCCGAAATGGAGGGAGGTTTTATGGGGACCTCTTATCACACATTTGAACCGAGCCATGAAGTGATCCAAAATTTTGGCCAAACCTATTTCTCACACTGTTTTGCTAAGGGTCCCATGGGATGCACACTCAGCCATCTTTCTGTGCTGCAAGACGCTTGGGATTCCGGCTACGAAACGATCTGGGTAATGGAAGACGATATTGAGGTCATCCAAGATCCAAGAATCTTGCCGAATATCATCAAGCGGTTGGATGACCAAGTGGGCAAAGGGAATTGGGATATCCTTTTTACTGACCGCGATATGCGCGATATGGCGGGAAATTACACAACCACCTATTGGGCGGGGAGAAGACCTGACTACATGAGCAATAATGATTTTGCAATGAAGAAAAGAATCAGCGAAGATTTCTTTCAGATTGGCGCCAGAAGCGGAACACACTCCATGGTCATTCGTCGATCGGGGATGAAAAAGCTTCTTCAGTTCTTCAAAGCCCACCAAATTTTCCTACCCTATGATATGGAAATTATCCTTCCCCGAGGCATTAAACTTTATACTGTCGCGGAAGATATTATTTCAAACCAACCCAAAGCTGCTTCCGATAATGGAGCGCCGAATTATTTAAACAGAGAAAAATCATGAAAAGACTTCTACTCCTTCTTATCGCCCTTACTTCCACGACATACTCGGCCATCAAAGACGTCGATGATATTACTTATGAATTCCTGATCGAAACAGGCGAAAAGACCGGTTATTGCGACCACGTCTATGTTTTTAAGAAAATTTTTGAGACGATTGAAGTAAAAACGATGCTCGAATTTGGGGTGGGATATTCGACGAAATATTTTCTTGATCACTGCAAAAAGGTAATTTCCGTGGAATTCATCTCTCCCGGATGGATGCCAAATTGGATCAAGTACTGCTTGGACCTTTATAAGGAATACTCCAACTGGGTCCCTGTGGCTTATTTCAGCGGTTATAAAGGAGACTATTCCTGGGCGCAGTATAAATTTTTCGGGACCGATGGTTTTTTTAAAGCTGGAAACCATTTTGCCGTTACGGGGCAAAGTTATCGAAAAGTCGATCCAGCCTATTTCAACGAGCTTTCTACATTCATCGGCAACTTGAGCAAATACAACAAATTCGATATTGCTCTTGTCGATCCAGGAAGCGTTCTTAGAGGAGAAATTGCAGAAATCCTTTTTGGCAAAGTTCCCATTATCATCACCTGCGATGCAGCAAGTTCTCGCAATGGCTACGATCCCTATGGACTTTGCAACTTCAAAGTTCCTGAAGACTACGAGGAAATTTTCTTCTCTTATGGCAAAGGAACGATTGTTTGGATCCAGAAAAAAGAGACTCTCTTAAAACTCATCGAAGTGCTAAAAGAGTATGCGAAATAAGCTCCTTTTGATTCTTTGGCCTATTCTTTTTTTCGGCGAAGATCTATCTCATCTTTTTCAGCAGGCGGAATCGCTGAAAAGCACAGGCCAATTCGAGGAAGCAATTGTTTGGTACAAAAAGCGTCTTGAATCAAAAGAGAACGTTGACCAAGTCTGGGCCTCGAAAATGGGGCTCGGCGATTGCTATCAAAGACTCAACAACTGGCCCGAAGCTCTGTATTGGTATTTGGAGGCATTCCAAAATAACCCGATTCTTCTCGAACCGCTTCTCAACATCGCGACCTACTATCGTTTAAGGGGAGAAAACGACCTGGCCTACATTTTCGCAAAGCACGGGTCCCGCTTCACCCCTTCTACAGACTACCGGTTTGATGAAGAACTCTCCATTGTCGCCTTCTATACACGTTATCGGGAAGATGGATACCGCGCGATCAGCGATCTTCTCATGAGAAAAGATGTTCCATGGCATATCAAATCAAATGCTTATCAAAATCTCTTGTATTACGCACAAAACCTCAAAAACACCCGTTTTCAAAAAATTGAGATCGATCTTCCCAATATCTTTGAAGGCTCTGAGGAGCGATATCTTCCCCTGAATCCATCCCTAACCCGGACAGAAGATGGTTACGCAGTAATTTGCAGATCTGTGAACTATAAGCAAAAAGGGGCCAAAGAATTTCATACGAATGATCCTGATGGATACATTCGAACGCGGAATTTCCTCCTCCATTACGACAAAGAATTCAAACTTCTATCTTCAAAAGAAATCGTCGAAGACCTACCTCGTGAACGTTATCCTTCCTCGATCGTTTTAGGGTTTGAGGACTGCCGCATTTTTGAATGGAACAAAGAGCTTTGGTTTACTACTTCAGCGCGAGATACCAATCCCCAAGGCATTCCGCAGATTTCTCTTTGTAAACTCAACGGCTCCGAAGTCGAAAGACTCATTCCACTGAATGGACCGGATCCTACTCGCTGTGAAAAAAATTGGCTCCCTTTCGTCCAAGAAGGAGATCTGAATTTCATTTATTGGTACGACCCATTTATCGTTTATAAGCCCAATCTTTTTACGGGCAATTGCGAAACGGTTCTGGAATACCGGCCCAACTATGATTTTTCTCTATTTCGCGGCTCAGCTGGCCCCATGCCGTTCGACGACGGTTTCCTTCTTCTTGTCCATGAACCTGTGATTTTTAATGATGGAACCCGCTGTTATGTCCATCGTTTTGTTTATACTGACAAACGATTTATGGTGAAGTTAGTCTCAAAACCTTTCACATTTATCCATCAAGGAGTTGAATTTTGCTGCAGCATGACAACCGATCATTCGGGAAAAACACTCATTTTAGCACTGGGAATTGAAGATTCAAGCGCCTATTTCTGTTTTACAGACCTTAATTTAGTGAGATCCCTTTTATGTCCCTTGCAGCCAAACTTGTAATTTTTCCCTTCGTCCTCTTTGCTTCGCTTATTGAAAATTTTGAAGATTTGGTCGATGAACCCGAAAAAATAATCATCGCCAAAAAGCAGATCTTTTTTGAAGAATTTCCCGATGCTTTCAATCCCTCGATGGTTAAAATCGATAACGGCTATATCATGTCTTTCCGCTTTAGCCCCGACCGCTACTCAAACGGCTGGCTCAGCTATATCGGAATCGTCCGTCTAAACGAACAATTTGATCCGATTGGCTCTCCTCAAATTTTAGCCACCCGCGCCAAGAACAGTAAAACTCAATCACAATCTGAAGATGCCCGCCTCTTCACATATCGCGGCCGCATTTTTCTCACTTACAATGACAATACCGAAATCAATTACACGACCTATTCAGACCGGAGAGATATTTTTATTGCCGAACTCAAAACGGCGAATGGACAATTCAACCTTGGCCCCCCGATCAAACTCCTTTATGAGAATAAACGGCATGTTCTATGGCAAAAAAACTGGGTGCCCTTCGAATATGAAGGCAAGCTTCTCATGGGCTATACCGTCAACCCGCATGAGATCATCTATGTGAACCTCATTCATGGAACTTGCTATCACTGCTATGAAAGCTCAGCACCCATCGATTGGGAATTCGGAACCCTGCGCGGCAGCACCCCGCCTCTTCTTGTAGATGGGGAATATCTAGCCTTTTTCCATTCAGGGATCGTCACCTCCTCTTATGCTTCATGGGGTTGGGATATCTGGCATTATTTCATGGGCGCCTACACCTTCTCTGCTAAGCCCCCCTTCGCCCTAACTCGTATCTCCTCGATCCCGATCATCACCGAAGATTTTTATACTCAATCCGCTCGCGAAAAACGTGTAATATTCCCAGGAGGCTTTTTTGCTGCTGGCGATCACATTTACGTTTGTTATGGGAAAGATGATTATGAAATTTGGGTCGCAACCATAGATAAAAAAGCCCTATTTAAATCCTTAAAACGAATTGAAAGATGAAATTTATATTCGCCCTAACATCTCTATTTGCATCATCAGAGATCGTCGATCTCGCCGATCTCGAATACGCATGGACTCATGAATATATACAATCCGGAATCAGTCCTTGCTTCAACGGTGCGCCAGAAATAGGGACCTATGTATCTCACTTACGCGATCTCTATCATCTTGAAGGCGCGGTTGAAACGGGCACGTATCAAGGCGGGACTGCGTTCTACTTTTCAGAATATTTTGATCAAGTGGACACTATCGAGATCGAAGAAAATTTATTCCTTATCGCAAGCATCTATTTTTTTAATCATCCAAATGTTCGATGCCATTTAGGCAGTTCTGAGCAAGTTTTAGCGGAAATTCTCCCTGAAATGAAAGATAAGCGGCTGCTCTTTTATTTAGATGCCCATTGGGGATCTTATTGCCCCCTTCTTGATGAACTAAAAGTAATCGGCCAGACCCATCGCGACAATTGCATCGTTATGATCGATGATTTTAAAGTTCCAGATAGGCCAGAAATCCCGTTCGATAAATACGGAAAATACGACTTTGATTACGACTACATCAAAGATTCTTTGGACGCAGTTTTTTCTGAATATACCTATTTTTATTTAATCCCTAAAAACAGCAATCTTCGAGCCAAATTTGTGGCCATTCCAAAAGCTTGGGTGAATCGGTAAACAACTCTCGCCTAAAGGCGAAAGCTTTATCGTCCGCTTGAAAGGGCGGCGACATACCGGCGGTTTACATCGCCAGTTGGCCGATCGGCAGATAGGCCAAGCCCCAGGATGTTCCGACTTGCATTCAAGTCGCTGTGCTGTAAGCTACCACAGTTAATACAGGAG
>JAIBBX010000010.1 GCA_019694475.1 Parachlamydiales bacterium | reverse complement strand
TCACTTCAGATTCCTCTTATTTCTTCTCTGTGGTATCTATCTCTGTGGTAAAATTTCTCACTTCAGATTCCTCTTATTTCTTCTCTGTGGTATCTATCTCTGTGGTAAAATTTCTCACTTCAGATTCTTCTTATTTCTTCTCTGTGGTATCTATCTCTGTGGTAAAATTTCTCACTTCCCTTTTACAAGCCATTAAGACCAACTTTTTTTCTCTGTGGTTTTCTTCTACTGCAATTTCAGGGAAGCAACTGCGATGATGGCGAGAAGTAGGCCAATGATCCAAAAACGGATTACGACCTTTGTTTCGGGCCACCCTTTGTATTCAAAGTGATGATGGAGAGGCGCGCAGAGGAAAATCCTCTTCTTATTTCTATATTTATAGCTCAACACCTGCAAAATGACGGAAAGGGCCTCGGCGACAAAAATTCCCCCCGCGATCGCCAAAATCACTTCCCTTCTCAAACAAACGGCGGACACTCCAAGAATGCCCCCCAAAGAAAGAGAACCTGTGTCTCCCATGAAGACCTGCGCTGGATATCCGTTGTACCACAAAAATCCCAAAGCAGCGCCTGCCATGGCAAACAGATAAACCCCGATTTCTCCGCTTCCCTCGATGTATAAAATGTTGAGATATCTAGCTAAATCGATGTGATTGGATAAGAAAGCAAAAAGGGCTAGTACTAAAGAGACCATGACGAGACAGCCAGCAGCAAGGCCGTCCAACCCATCTGTGAGGTTCACTGCATTTGATGATCCAGTAATGACAAAAATAAAGAAGAAGAATGCGATGATTGTAGGAAAATCAAAAATCGGATCTTTGACGAAAGGAAAATAGAACTGTCTTGCATAGCTTTGCGTTGAGAGGGAGGTCGTTTGGATTTTTTTACCCTCGACTACCTGCTCTTTTGCAACGGGCGGACGGAAAAATTTCTTTCCAGAGAGGGCTTGCGTGAAGCCAGGAACCAGAAGATAGAGAGCAATCAAAGCAGAAAACCCCACTTGGATTGCCATCTTTTTTTTCCCTCTAAGGCCCTTGCTATTTTTGTATCGCAATTTCAAATAGTCATCGATCCCGCCCAAAAATCCCAATACGATGGTGGTCAACGCCAAGATCCAAGTGAATGCGCTTTGCAAATCCATCCACAAAAGGAGCGATATACCCATGGAAAATAGGATTAAAATCCCTCCCATTGTGGGCGTGTCCTTCTTTTTTCCATGCAATTCGGCAAGGAGCGGCACTTCTTCCATGCTCCGGATCGGCTGGCCGATCTTCAATTCATAGAGCTTTTTGATGAATCTGGGCCCTAAAAAAATGGTGAGCAAAAGGGCCGAAGCTGCAGCCAAAATCATCCGCGTTGAAAAATAGGTAAACGCTGTAGGAACTTTAACACCTAGAGATTGAAGCCATTCGAAAATGAGGATCAGCATAGGTTTAGATCAAATTGAACAAGTTTTCCATTTGCACAACGCGCGACGCTTTCACCAAAACGACATCTCCCGGACGGACCAAGCTTTTCAACCGATCCGAAAGGGAATTGAAATCGTAATATTGTTCAGCAGGTTTTTGCACTTCTTGAAATGCCTCATAAACGGGCGAGGCCTCTTTTCCCAAGACGAGCAAATGATCGACAAATTTTTGAGCAAAACGGCCCACCTCTCGATGAACTTGATCGTGTTCGGTGCCCATATCGACCATCATGCCAAGGACTGCAATCTTCTTCCCACCCTCTTTCGGTTCAGGAATGTGGGAAAGGGCCGCCTTCATCGATTCGGGATTTGCATTGTACGCATCATTGATGAAAAGAACGCCATCTTTTTCGATCTGCTCAAAACGCATTTTGGGTAATTTTAAAAGAGGAACCTGATTTTTGATCTGATCCCATTCCATTTTCATTTGTCGAGCTACGCTCACTGCTGCAAGGAAATTGTGAAGCAAATGAGTTTGTTTATAAGGCGGATCGAATTGATAAGCTCTCACTCCCCTTTCATCAACAAAATATTCTGGAGAAAGAAAATAATCGGCTGTCCGATCGCTCAATGAAAAGCTCAATTTTTCTCCATGGATCTGCTGAATCGCTTCTACATATTCATAAAGAGCATGATCAAAAATACACTTCTTGGTTCTGGGATGTGAAAAAATTTCCGCTTTGTACTTCGCAATATCGACCACGCCTCTTTCGAAATTGACTCCATGCGCATAGGCTACCTTAGTAAGCACAGCAATATCTGGAGCTGCGATCTGAACAAGCCTGCCAATATCTCCGGGTTCTGTCATCCCCAATTCAACGACCAGCACATCCTCATCTCCCGTCCGGTTCAACAATGTGATCGGATAGGTGAGCTTGGTGTTGTAATTGAGATGGGTTTTACCCACTTTGAACTTCCCTTCAAGCAATGTGGCAATGAACTCCTTCGTTGTGGTCTTGCCAACCGAGCCGGTAATCCCAATAATCTGCGATTTGCAATCTTTCATCATCTCGTGGGCCAGCATCTGCAAACTTCCGACCACATCTTCCACGGGCAAAAGAACCAACCCGTAATCGGGCCCCTCATACCCTTTGCTTACAACAGCCCCTACCGCTCCCTTTAAACTCACATCTTCCAGGAACTTATGTCCATCCGTCTTCTCCCCTTTCAGGGCAAAAAACAGCTCTCCAGGCTCTATCCTTCTGCTATCAATTTGATAACCAGACACCTGCGTTTCATTCTCACAAAACACGCCTAAGAGCTGGCTGATTTTTTTTATTGGGACATGTCGCATTAGGGCCTCCTGCCCAAAATATATATCCCTTTTTAGGAAATCCGGGCAACACAACAATGTAAATAACTACAAACCAACGACTTAAACTGTTTAAACAATATTTTATATACCAATAAAATTATTGATATTAACTGCAAAATTATTTATAATTATATAAAAGAAAAAGAGAAAACACTCATGTCAACAGTTAGTCGTAGTAGAGGACATCACCACGGTACGCCCCGCCACCCCGACAAGTCCGGTCGAGGAAAAGGAAAATGGACTTGGAGACGTAAGTCGCCACCACCAGTCCCAGGACCTCAACAGTTACCTCAACATGCCGGCTCGCAGACCGGCTCTCATCCCCCAGATGGCGACACTATGGTAGTTCAAGGCGTTCCGAGCACAGTAACAGCTTCCAGCAGAGCAACCTTGAAGCCTAAAGATGCAAACGAACTTAAACTCGAAAGAACTTTTACCTGGAAAGGCGAAAAATACAAATTAAAGCTCTACGTTCCCCTTCCTACTCCTGATAAGGATTTAGATTCAGATACGGAATTACAACGATTTAAAGCCAATGCAGATGAATTGGCTGATATGATGGTTCTTGATTTACAAAAGCAGCTGGAAGAACAATACAGCAAAGGCGAAGCAGGCACTAGAATCGAGCCAGGCGATAGTTGCAATGTTGTTTTTGACAAAAATGGATATGTTATTGCTGATGACAAAGTACAAGTAGATCCAGAACATCCTGATAGCTATAAAGGTAAAAAAGCCTTTGCGGTAAATAATGCTGCATCCAAAACTCTTGCTCAAGCTGCCTGTGCTGGAAAAGCAAAAGAAATGCACGAAGCTTTACAATCTGAAGCACTAAAACCTCTTCGCGAAACAGCACGAAAAGAAGCTGCAGAAAAAGGAGCCGCTGCCGCGCCCGTCAATTTGATTTGGGATAGAAATAGTTGCTTTCTTGATGCTCCCTTGCAACAATTATTGAACGATCCAACAGTTGCTGAAGATCTCAATCATCCAGAATATTTCGTAGACGGTGAAAAAAACGTACTTTATCAAGCAGTCCAAAAATACCGCGAAGCGCAATTGGCCGGCAAACCAGTCGATTTAGCTTCCATTCTCCGGCAGCATAAGCATTTTGACAATACTGGCAAGCCAATGGACGCCCAAACGGATGGTTGGAAAAAATTTGAGGCTTGTTTTGATTTTGATGCTATTCCAGCTGAGTCCCACCTGCGGGGTTTATTCAAAAAGCCTTGGTCTGCTGCCATTGGCAGCGAAGATATAGACATATCTACTTTTGCTGCAGCTGCTTTGCGTGATTCGCCATTCAATGAAAATGAACTCTTAGAACTCACCGATGTGGTACATCTTGCGGTACGTGACAGACTTACGTTGGCGTCTTCATCAGAGAAATTATCTGAAAAAACATCCCCGGAAGAAAATACGGCATTTTTGAAGGCCCTAAGTGCTATTCAGCAATTATCTGAAGATGAACTCAGCTCTTTAGAAAGCGCTTTAGGAAAAAAAGACCATGAGTTCTCAAATAATGGAGCAAAGCTCGAACATAAAATTTATTGTAACCTCCGAAAAAAAATACCGTCTGACACAAAATTAAAAAATCTCCTGGACAGGTATTACTTATTAAATTCCATAAGACACATTCAATTTCCTGACAGTTATGATGACGCAGCAACAAACAAAACAAAAGCAGCTCTAATTCTTGATAATCCCGATCTCCTTTCTATAGCACTGCCCCTGTTAAAGCCTAGCGAAAGAAAGCCAATTGACGATAGACGGATACAAGGGCAAGTAATAAACAAGACACCTATAAAAATGGGTGATGGCACAGTCAAAGTGGGAGGGAAAGAATATGAAGTTGCGGGCTTTACCGCACACACTTTGGATAAAGGTGGATCTGCTCACTATGTAACATATGTCAAAAAAGAAACCGAGAAGGGAACGCAATACTATTTATTGAATGATCTCAGATCAACTCCCCAACCGATTTCTCCCGATAAATTCTTGGAAGCAGCTGAAACTGCATGCTTCTACACATTACACAGAAAAGGGCTCACCGCGAAGGCGACCAAAGCTGGCTCCGGCGACAAAGGCAAAGCGAAGCCTAAAGTTGAAGAAATACAATATGAGCCCGCGAAAGCCGATGATCAATTACCTGGAGACAATACAATCAAAGTTGGCACTGGAAGCATGAGCGGCCTTGAAACCGATTGCGTAATCGCACATCCATCAAATGAAAATTTGCTGAAAACACATCCTCAAGTGAAAGATGTTGTAATGCAATCCGGAACAGATCTACTTCAACGTGATATCAAAACCCAAATCGCCGCAAACAAGCGATTTGGAATAAAAAAATTCGGCAAAAAATCATATACTCCTCGAGGAGAATATTTAGGTTCAGCCGACCACTTAAAATCTGTAGTCGATAAAAGAACAATCGTGAGCGTGGCTCTCCGAGATGGCACACACCCTAAAGAACACGTGGAAGATCTTCTTGATGCGTGTATTGAAGAAGGCGCTACTGATATCGCAATTCCGTTGATTGGGGATGCTGATACGATGAAAGCGATCATCAGCAACTATTTTTTTCAGAAAGGTTCGAGAAGCTTGACAGTTCGAATCATTAAACCGAAACAAGCACCTTTGCCCCCACCACCCGCTCGTACTCCAGCTCCCACTACGAGCACCGGATCTGACATGTCAGCCCGTCCAACTTCAACTGACACAGCTCTTCCAACTTCAACTGACACAGCTCTTCCAACTTCAACTGAAACGTAAGGTCGGAAAAAGATCGGGACTTGACCGCATTTCACCCTTTGCCGCATAATGGATCGGATTTTGGTGGCATAGCCAAGTGGTAAGGCAGAGGCCTGCAAAGCCTCCATTCCTCGGTTCAAATCCGAGTGCCACCTAAATCACTCAAATAAGTAAACAATTTGCTTTTCATCGTCTCTACCCCCATCGGCAATCTGTCCGACATCTCCGAGCGCGCACTCGAGACTCTCAGATCCGTTGACGCCATCCTATGCGAAGATACCCGCCATAGTCTTAGGCTCTTGGATCATTACGGCATTCGAAAAAAACTGATCTCCTATCACAAATTCAAAGAAAAAGAAGCGTTGGATGAAATTTTAGGACTGCTGTCTGAAGGGAAGAATTTAGCGCTCATTTCAGATGCCGGCACCCCCTGCATCAACGACCCCGGCCAAATCCTTGTCAATGCATGTCTCGAAAAAGGAATTGCGGTGAGCGCCATCCCCGGCCCTTGCAGCGTGGTTCAGGCCCTCGTAATGTCCGGTTTCGATACAAGCAGATTCCAATTCGTCGGTTTTTTGCCGAAAAATCCTGAAAAAATGATCCGAGAACTGTCGGGTTTCCCTGGAACATCGGCCGCTTTTGAAAGCCCTGAAAGGTTGTGCGATACTTTGGCAATGATTGACGGAGAAAGAGAGATCGCCGTGGTTAGAGAAATGACCAAAACCTTCGAAGAATGTAAGAGAGGCAAGGCAAAAGATGTCCTCGCCTATTATAGGCAGCATCCTCCGAAAGGTGAAATCGTACTGCTGATCCGTGAAGGAAAAATGCCCGATGACATCAGTTCGGAAGAATTGGTCTCCTTGCTCATGGAATATCTCGGCATGGGAATGAAAGAGGCCATCAAACAGGCAGCCAAAATGAAAGGCATCGGAAAAAGAGAAGTCTACAAAAAAATGCACCAAGAAAACGATCATCATTCGTGACTGCTCCCTCGCCTAAAGGCGAAGGCTTCTAGGGATTTCTCCCAGGCCATCCAATCCGAGGGCCAAAATATTTCGCGCTGCGTTCAAATCCCTATCCGCCGTATACCCACATCGGGAACATTTGTGTTCTCTTTCCGCTAATTTCTTTCGCTCCAAATGTCCACATTGTGAGCAGACTTGGCTTGTGTATGCAGGGTTCACCAATCCCAATTTCCTACCAGCTTCTGCCGCTTTGTAGGTGAGGAACTGACGAAACTGATTCCAACTTACATCCGCTATGCTTTTTGCAAAATGAGATCCTTCAATCAGTTTTTTGACATTCAGATCTTCTATGCAAATATATTGATACTCATCGACAATTTTTCTCGATTGCTTATGGCAAAAGTCCTTTCTCTGATTTTTGATCCGTTCATGGATTTTAGCCACAGCTTTCCCTGTCTTGCGACGCTCTTTAGAGCCCTTTTGCAGCTTACTTAATTTTCTTTGCGCTTTTGCAAGAGCTTTCTCCCCTTTTTTGAAAAATCGGGGGTTTGTAATCTTTTTTCCACTCGACAAGGTAGCAAAGGATTCGATTCCCACATCTATTGCTATTGCCTCTGTTTTCGACTCTAACGCAACGGTTCTTGCTTCGCAGGAAAAGGTGACGTCCCATGCCCCAGAGGCAGTCTTTTTAATAGTGCAGGTTTTAATTTCTCCCTCAATCGGACGATGCATCTTAATTCGAATCGAGCCGACCTTAGAAAGGGAAATTTCTTTGCCAATCAAAAGGAATCCACTTTGTGGATAGCAAAAACTGTCGTACCGATGTATGCCTCGAAATCTAGGGAATCCAGCCTTTTCTTCAGCTTTGCATCTCCGAAAAAATGCCTGAAATGACTTATCCAAGCGGTCGACAATGTTTTGCAATACTTGAGAATGTACCATTTTCAAGGAGGGTCTTTCTTCTTTGAGGATCGGCAAGAACATCAGCTGCTGGTATTTCGATAGGGACATGTCTAGTTCTTCGTACGCAATTTTCCTCTGCGAAAGCAACTCATTGTATAGCCATCGGCATTCATCCAATTGTGCCTGCAACAACTTGGCTTGCGCTTTTGTCGGACGAAGTCGGAATTGAAATGCCTTTCGAACAAACATGCGTCCATGTTATCGTTTGGTCTATGAATGTGTCAACCGATTTAAGAAGAGGAAGAAATTGTGTTTTTCTCATGCACGTGCATTTGGTCTTTGTTGCTAAATACCGACGTAATGTGTTTACAAAAACCATCCTTGAGCACTTAAACAACATCTTTCACAGCGTATGCAAAGACTTTGGCGCAGAATTAGTGGAATTCGAAGGGGAAAAAGACCATGTACACCTGCTTGTGAATTATCCGCCAAAGGTGCCTGTATCCAAGCTTGTCAACAGCCTGAAGGGGGTATCTTCGCGATTGGTTCGGAAAAACAACTACCCAACCGTTCAACAAGCGTTATGGGGAGATAGCCTTTGGTCGCCTAGTTACTTTGCTGGGGCATGCGGAGGGGCTCCTCTGGAAATCATTCGGCAATATATCGAACAACAAGACTCTCCTGCTATTTAGGCGCGATTCATCTCGGCCCTGAAGGACCAAGTTTTCTCGCGTCCCTCGGATAAAATTTCTTCTGGAGCGAATGGCCTCATTCAGTTATAAATAGTGACAAAACTAAAGAGGTTGACATGAAACCAAAAGAAATCCTTTTTGAAGAAGACGCACGCATCGCACTGCGCGATGGTATCGACGAACTCGCAAATGTTGTCGCAATCACACTCGGACCCAAAGGACGCAACGTCGGCCTCGACGCATCTTGGGGATCCCCTACAATTACAAGCGACGGCAACAGCATTGCAAAAGACATTGAATTCAAAGACACTTTTAAGAACATGGGCGCCTCCATGGCCAAAGAAGTCGCCGCTAAAATCAAAGAAAAATCGGGCGACGGAACAACAACTGGTATTATATTGCTGAGAGCTTTGGTTCAGGGAGGAATTAAGAATATCGCTTCTGGCGCAAATCCTATCGCCATCAAACGGGGCATGGACAAAATGCTCGAAGAGCTGCTCAAAGAAATCGACGCGATGTCTCTTGAAGTTAAAGACAATCGAGATACCCAAAATATCGCAACTGTGAGCGCCTCCGGAAATGCTGAAGTGGGCCAAAAAATCGCAGAGTGCTTTGAAAAAGTGGGAAGGACCGGCATCGTAGCAATCGAAGAGGGCAAAGGCACTGAAACTGCCGTTGAAATCGTAGATGGAATGCAGCTCGATCGGGGCTATCAAAGCGCCTATTTCGCAACAAATGCAGAAAAAATGATTGTCGAGATGGCA
This sequence comes from Parachlamydiales bacterium, assembly GCA_019694475.1. Classification (GTDB taxonomy): domain Bacteria; phylum Chlamydiota; class Chlamydiia; order Chlamydiales; family SM23-39; genus REEB52. The sequence continues at coordinate 36,887 of JAIBBX010000010.1, read as the reverse complement.
GGGGCAAATGTCCTCATCACCGACAAGAAAATTTCTTCAGCACAGGAAATTTTACCAATTCTCCAGCACGTAGCTTCCACTGGCGGTGAGCTGCTCATCATTTCCGAGGAGATTGAGGGTGATGCGCTTTCTACTTTGGTCGTTAATAAGTTGAGAGGCACGCTAAAAGTCGCCGCCATCAAAGCCCCCGGCTTCGGCGACCGCCGCAAAGCCATGCTCGAAGATATCGCAGTTTTGACTGGCGCAACTGTTGTGAGTGAAGAAAAAGGACTCGTCTTAAGAGAAGTGGGACCCGAAGTTCTTGGAAGCGCCGAACAGATCACAGTTACAAAAGATTCAACCACGATTGTCGAAGGCAAGGGAAATGCAAAAGAGATCAAGGCTCGGGTTGCGCAGATCGATGCAGAAATTGCGAATGCCGCTTCAAATTACGATCGGGAAAAACTCGAAGAGCGCAAAGCCAAACTGCAAGGGGGCGTCGCTCTGATCAAAGTGGGCGCTCCGACCGAATCGGAAATGAAAAAGAAAAAACAGATGTATGAGGATAGCCTCAACTCTACCCGCTCAGCGCTCGAAGATGGCATCGTGCCAGGAGGCGGCGTCGCGCTCCTGAGAGCTAGCAAAAATCTGAAAATCGATCTTCCTAAAGAAGAAGCTGTCGGCGCTCAAGTTCTTCTCAAAGCGTGCGAGGCTCCTTTCAAACAAATCGTGTTCAATACTGGATATGACAGTTCAATTGTGCTGGATGAAGTGCTTCAAAAAGGAAAAAGCTTTGGCTTCAATGCGGTAAGTGAAAAAGTGGAAGACTTGCTTAAGTGCGGCGTGATCGACCCTGCAAAAGTGGTCAAAAACAGCCTCTCTCATGCAGTCTCAATGGCCGGCATCGTTCTCCTTTCCGAAGCGCTCATCGCAAATGCGAAAGAAGAAGAAAAATAAAAACGGGAACGTTTACGGCTGGTTGACTCAGGCTGATTTTTCAGGTATGTGAAGAGGAATGCTGAAATGGCTCCTCTTCATTCCCTTCGCTGCTTTTTGCGGTCCATCTTCCATGCTGGCGGAAGCTGATGCGATTGCCCAAAAGTATAGTTTGGAAACCGCCAAAGCCCTTCCCCCCTCTCCTTCCCCAGAGCCGCTTGGCTGTCTTGGTGCCGCTTCCGTTTGGTTCACAATCGATCTTTCAATGGTGGAAGCCCCCGCTTTCGAACATTTGGCCCAAGCCAAACTTTGGGACATTTTGAGAGAAATCGGCGTTCAAGGAGTCTATCTAAAGGGACTAAAACAGGGCGGAGAATACCGAACCGGAATCGCGATCGATCCCAAATGGGGCGATGGATGGGACCTTCTTTCGCAAAATCTACAGAAAAAAGGAATGACCCTCATCGGCGATAGCCTTGGGAAAGCCACAGGAATCACTCCCGATTTCGCCATGGCCTTGAAAAATACAGAAGGTTACCGGGGGCTTTACCATCTCGTTGAAATCGAACCGAGAGATTGGCCAAAACTTCCCAATACAGGAAAACTTTTCGCCAATGTTCCTTGGCTCACCCTGCAAACGCTGCATAAAAAAGGATATGTCCCGGAACAATTTGCTCCTTATGTGAAGGAGAGCAGCTGGAATGCAACGGGTCCGATCAAATGCGTGGATGGAAAAGAGCGTAGATGGATCTATCTCAAAGAAAACAAAGAAGATCCGGTCATCAATTGGCTCGGACCCTCTTTTGCCGGATACCGGATTGCCGCAGGCGATCTACTCGATTCGATCTACAATTTAGGTCAAAAAATTTCGGTTTTTGATGGTGACGCTGCTCAAGAAACGCTCCTTCTATGGACAAGGAAACTGGGCGGCTATTCTGTTTTAGAGACAGATGGCGGCATTTGCGATTGGATGGAGAGTTCTGCAGACATGCTCGTGGATTCATTCACGAGACCCGCTCTTTTGCATGCGATGATCGCCGAAGATGCCGAAGCGCTGAAATTGATCTACCGCATCATTTTAGAAAGCGGCATAGAATCAAAACGGCTCGTCCATGAGCTGCAGCCATTTGATCATTTTGCCTGCGATTACAGCGCTATTAGCTCTAAAAAACAGTTCCAATATTACGAAGAAATTTTGACGGGCGATGCGCTCAAAAATAGGCTGCTTAAAGAAGATGCAGCAAAACTTCGAGGGAAAGATCCCGTTACTTGGCCCACCATTTGCATGACGAGAACAGCCAACCGAGATCACGTGTTCAACGCCCATTTGCTTTTGGCTCTCTTTTATGCCATGCAGCCCGGCGCTTTTTCATTTTCCGTATCCGATCTATTGGGCCTAACCTCGAATGAAAAAGCAAACCTCTTATGCCCCAATGAGGGCTCTCTTTACGGCTCTTTGACCTCTCAGATGAAAAACAGCTGTTCATTTGCCAGCCGTTTAAAACAAATCATCATGGCCCGGATTAACTCCGGCATTGAATCGGCAGAATTGACCGCAGTTCCAAGCACCAACCAAAAAGGGCTCCTTATTTTGATCCACCGAATGAAAGGGAGTCTCATGACGCAATTGACCGCGATCAATTTTGGTTCAAGCGAGGCCAAAGAGATCCTCGATCTGCCTGGAATTAGGCAAACAAGCGCGATTGATCTCATGACCGGCCTTGCCGAAAAAAAACCGCTCGACTCCTCTGTCTTTCAACTCGTCCTTCCACCTTTGTCTGGAAAAGTAATTCTCTTCCAGCCAAAATATTTTGATTGATGAAATTCTCAGTTGTGTGCTCCCCAGGCGTCGGCGATCTGGCCATTTTGCACATCGCCTCGCACCATTTGAAGAAAGCAGGACACGAGGTTGTCACCGTGTCGCCCCACCGCTTTGGAAAATGGCTCCAAGGCTATCAGTTTGGCGAGATAGGAAATCCTGACGCCATCTTTTTGCAATATGGCAACGATCCCGATTCAGCAGCCTTACGGCAAAACAATAACGTCTACACTTTCTTCGGCAGCCATCATATATCTAAACATGGACCTCTAAAGCCCGGATTCGATTTCGTCGCCGACCTTAACCGGACCATGGTCGATAATGTTGTGAAAAGCCTCAAGACCCTTTTCGGCATCGAGGCCTCAAACGAAAATGGATTTTGCCCGCCCCAAGGCCTCGTCCACCGACGCTTTTCAGAACGGATCGCCATCCACACAACGAGCGGAAGCCCTTTCCGCAATTGGCCTAAGGAAAAGTTCGAAGCTTTTGCCAAATGGGCTAGAGATCAAGGCTTTGAACCCATGTTCCTCCCCCAATTCCCAACTTTAGAAGCTCTCACCTCATTTATCTACGAATCGGGCTACTTTTTAGGAAACGACTCAGGACCCGGCCACATCGCTTCATGCCTCAAAATCCCCCACCTCATCATCGGAAGAGAAGAAAGGCACATGCGCCACTGGAGACCCGGCTGGGGCCACGGCGCTGTCATCACCCCTCCCAAATGGATCCCGAACTGGAAGGGGTTTAGATTGAGAGAAAAATACTGGAGTAAGTTTATTTCTTCAAGAGACGTCATTAATTCTTTTAAAGACATCATATTAGGAAATAAATTGTTTTAAATGGAGAATGTTATAAAATAAAGAATAAGGTGACCCATATGAAAGATCTCCCTCATCACATCAAGAAGTTAAACCGGAAGATCATCCGATCGGCTCGGCGCGAATCGATCGAAGAAGAACTCCCTGATGTACCTGTTTGGGCTGACAGCAAGATCGAGAAGCGGAAAAAACAAAAACGGGAAATGAAAGCTGAGAGAGAAGCCCGCGTTCCGAGCGGAAAGACTCCGGAGGAGCGTAATCGAGAAATGAAGGGCGGAAGGAAAGGAAGGGTCCCTGTCTTTGACCGGGAAAAAGCGGCGCCGAAACATGCCCGGCCTTCTAAGAAAAAAACCCCACGTATTTAGATTTTTGTGGTATGATGGTTGGGCATGCGCATCGCCCAAGTATCAGACTTTCATTATACGCGATTGACGTGGAATCCTTTTCGTCTTATGTCGAAAAGATTTTTAGGTCATTTCAATTGGCTCTTGCTTCGGAAGAAGCATTTTTTTGAAGAGCAGGTAGAGCCTCTCCCAAAACTTTTCGAGGAGCTTGGCGTCGACTACGTCCTCATGGGAGGCGATTTTTCAACAACAGCATTAACCGAAGAATTTGAAAGAGCTAAAGAATTTGTCGATCAGATCAAACAGCCTTGGATCGCTGTTCCCGGCAATCACGACCGCTATACGCGAAGAAGCTGCAAAGGGCTCCACTTCTACCGATATTTTTCCCATCAGCGCAAGGAAATCCAGGATCCGATCGAATTCTTCACACTGAAAGACCACAGGATTGAGGCCCATAAGATCGGCAAAGGGTGGTGGACGATTGCTTTGGACACCGCGATTGCGACAAATCCCTATTCATCTCAAGGGTATTTCTCGGAAAAACTCGAAGGATATCTTGAAGAAATGCTCCATTTGATTCCCAAAAACGAATCGATCATTCTTATGAATCACTTTCCGTTTTTTCAAAACGACGTAGCGCGCCACAATTTAATTCGAGGAGAAGCGCTTCAGAGAATTTTAGAGAAAAACCCCAGGATCCGTCTCTATTTGCACGGACATACCCATCGGCATACGGTGGCCGATTTGCAAATCAGCAATTTGCCGATTGTCCTTGATAGCGGCAGCTGCGCACAGGGCAGAAAAGGGGCGTGGAATTTGATCGATATTCACGACGGCGGATGTACGGTCACCACCTATCGCTGGGATCATCGATGGACGAAAACACGCGTGGAGGCATTTCAATGGAAGAGGTAGTTGCAGCACCGTGGTTCGATGATGGGCTTCGTTTTAAATGCACTGGCTGCGGCAAATGCTGCACAGGTTCTCCAGGCTATGTTTTTTTATCGCGCCCCGATATCGAACGATTAGCGGCTCACTTTTCGATGAAAGAAGAAGAATTCATGCGCCAAAAAGTGCGCTATGTCGATGAACACTATGCACTTTTGGACAAACCAGGTTCGGGCGATTGCATTTTCCTCGAGAATAACAAATGCTCCGTCTACGAAGCAAGACCTGTTCAATGCCGCACATTTCCTTGGTGGATCCAAAATCTTAGAGATGAGAAAGATTGGGAAGAAGCCGGCAAGCGTTGCGAAGGGATCAATCATCCCGATGCGCCTTTAGTTTCTTCGCTCCACATCCAACAAGAATGCCTTACCTATCTGGACAATCTGATCCAGCAAAATTTTTGGCTTTAAAAAAAAGTTTACTCCTTGCTAAGTTGTTCGCCTTTAAAAACAAGGAGTGCATATGGCATCTACATCATCCGCATCAGATTTTGAAATGGTAAGACATAACACAGTCAAACACCTTCCCTATTTTGTCGTTGGACAATTGAATTGCAAATCGGGCTCCTACACCATTCAGCCGATTCTTCCTTCAGACATCAGGGAAGTGACAGAATTTTGCGAGGAGCAAAAAATCGAAGTGAAAGATAAAATGAAGGATTTATTCGGCAGCGCGGTAGCTAACAACCCCTTCTCCGTTTATGTGATTCGGTCGCAAAAAAGTCATATTTCAGGGCTTTTGATTTTCAATCCCGATCTAGATAAAGGGAAAGTGCGCATGCACATCCATGTAGAAAAAGGTTTGCGCCGCCAGCAATTGGGAACCGCCATTTGGTCTTGGACTGTAGAACAGCTTTTTCCTGTGCTTGCTGAAAATCGATTTTCACTTGGAAAAATCCCTCTTCCCGATACAGTGCTTGAATTGAAAGGCACACCTGAATTCTTGGCCAAGAAAGCAGAAAGCTTTGGATTTGTGAACGAAAACGCAAACAAAGTTCATTCAATCGTCATAGGCAAATTCCTGAAAAAACCACCTGAAGACAAAAAAGGCTGGTTTGGTTGGTGGTAGTTGAATTGATTTCTGCTCTATGAAATAATTCTTGCATGCCCAAGAACATTGATGAGCGAATCCAAAGCTGGCTGAATGGCCCGTTTGATCCGGAAATGAAGGCGGAACTTCGCCGCCTTCTCGAAGTCGACCCAAAAAGTTTGCAAGACGCGTTTTTCAAAGATCTCTCTTTTGGAACTGGCGGAATGCGAGGCGTCATGGGCATCGGCACAAACCGGATGAACATCTATACCATCCGGATGGCGACGCAAGGACTTGCCAATACAATCAAAAACCAAGCAGGCGAAGGCCATCGCGTCTTCATTGGCTATGATGTGAGGCATCATTCTAGAGAATTTGCCGAAGAGGCCGCAAAAGTTCTCTCTGGAAACGGGATCGAAGTGCTCCTATCCAAAGACATTTGCCCGACGCCGCTTGTCTCATTTGCATGCAGACATTTTAGCTGCACTGCAGCGATCATGATCACCGCTTCCCATAATCCCCCGCAATATAATGGTTATAAAGTTTATTGGTCCGATGGATGCCAAGTAGTTCCCCCGCATGATGCAGAAATCATGGAAGAGGTAAAAAAAATCAAATCCCCTTCGCAAGTCGTTTTGAGAGATACTTATGAAGAGGTGGGCTCCGAGATCGACGACATTTATTTGATCCAATTGAAAAAACTGCAGATGCTGCCTGAAATGGCAAACGTTCCGTTAAACATCATCTATACCAATTTGCATGGAACAGGAATCAGGCTGATGCCAAAAGCGCTGAAAGCTTGGGGATATACCCATTTGCATTTTGTGGAAAAACAAAAATCACTCGATGGCAATTTCCCAAACGCCCCCTCCCCTAACCCTGAAGAAGAAAAGGCGCTCCAATTGGGCACTGATCAGCTGATTCGGGAAAAGGCCGATCTTCTCATTGCAACAGATCCTGATGCCGACCGAATCGGCCTAGTAGTTCCAAATATGCGCTTCAATGGCAATCAGATCGCATGTCTTTGCCTCCATCACATCTGCAAAACCCTTCAAGAGAAGGGAGAATTCCCCGAAAATGCCGCTTTCATCAAGTCGATTGTAACGACCGAACTCTTTCGAAAGATTGCCGAGCATTTTAAAGGCAAATGCATCGATGTCCTCACAGGATTTAAATACATCGGCGAACAGATCGGCATTTGGGAAAAAGCATTCGACAGCTACCAATATCTTTTCGGCGCAGAAGAGTCGTACGGCTATCTTTTTGGCACCTTTGTTCGTGATAAGGATGCGATTTCTACCGCTTGCCTAATTGCCGAAATGGCAGCCTCTGCAAAAAAAGCGGGCAAAACACTCATCGATATCCTGCATGAAATCTACAACCACTTTGGAATTCATCTTCAATCGCTTACCAATCTTGCTTTTTCCGACAGTCAGGCCGGAATGGACCAAATGAATCATCTCATGCAAACCTTACGAAATAACCCTCCTCAAGAAATTGGAGGCCAAGAAGTGACGCTTACGGAAGATTTTCTATCTGGGCTGAACAATTTACCTCCATCGGATGTGCTCCGTTTTTGGTTCAAAGACGGCAGCAAGCTCGTCATGCGCCCTTCTGGCACCGAACCAAAAGTCAAAATCTATGCCGAAGTCGTGGGAATCAAAGGAGAAACAGAGGAAAAGGTTAATGCAAGGCTCAAAAACTTGGTCGACTCCTTCAAAGACCGCATTGGTTACAGGGGCTAGCAGCGGGCTTGGCCTTGAACTTTGCAAACTCCTTCGAAAAAAAGGAGTGCGCCTCATCGCGACAGCCCGCAAAAACCTTCCAGAAGCCGATCTTGTTGTAAAAGCCGATCTTCTTCACGAAAGAGAAAAAATTATAGGGCTCATTGAAAAAGAAGCGCCCGATCTAGTGATCAATTGCGCAGGTTTCGGCACCTATGGCCCCGCCATCGACCACAGCATGGATCTACTTGAAGTCAATGCAAATGCCGCAATTCAGATTACTCTAGCAGCTGCCAAAGCAATGCTGAAAGCGCAAAAAAAGGGAATCATCCTCAATGTTTCCTCCGCCGCAAGTTTAATTCCCATGCCTTATCTGGCTCTTTATAGCGCAGCAAAAGCAGCCCTCACTTCTTTTTCTCAAAGTTTTGATGCCGAGATGCAATCTTCTGGCATCCGAATCTTAGTCAGCTTGCCAGGTCAAATCGATACTGATTTTGCATTCAGGGCATCGCACGGAAAATATCGACAGATGGGCGGCATGAATAAAGATTGGGTTGCCATGCAGATCATGAGGCAGATAGAGAGAAAAATCCCTTATGAAGTGCTCGATTGGAAAGTGAGATTAGGAGTCCTTTTCGCAAACCTCTTCCCTTCTTTAGCTACAAAACTGATCGCTAAAAACTTAAGAGAGAGATTTAATGATTAGAACTTACTTACTTTCTTCAAGCTTTTTAAACAAAGGAACGCAAACATATTGAACGCGTCTGGCTGTTGAAGTGCCTGCCGATTCCTCCATTTCTAAAGTCACAGACTCTTTGCCTCTGACTGAATCATATGGAAAGAGAACTGTGCATGTTTGACAGGTTGATTGAAAAGGACAAATGAGTTTTCTATTCAGCCAAAACAATTGCTTTCCATCCCAATCTTTAATCTGGGAATACTCAGCATCTGCTAAAGTAATTAAAACTCTGTGGCCAAATACGAGGTTTGTTGCTGAAGTGGATGTCATATAGGTACTTAAAGATTTTACTGAAACTCAGGATAAAGAACAAGATCCGCCATGCTTATCGTGATAGCGCTGATGGTATTCTTCAGCGCGGTAGAAAACTCCTGCAGGAACGATTTCTGTTACCACTTTTTTGCCTGCTTTAATAAGCGCCGCTTTTTCCTTTTCGGCGATCTCTTTTTGCTTGGCATTGTGATAAAAAATGGCCGAACGATATTGAGAGCCCACATCAGGACCTTGTCGATTGAGTGTGCAAGGATTGTGCATGTTCCAAAAGTGACCCAGGAGATCCTCAAAACGAATGAGTTTCGGATCGAAAGTGATTTCGACCGCTTCGGCATGCCCCGTCCGATCGGTGCAAACCTCTTTATAGGTCGGATTTTGAGTGTATCCGCCCGTGTAGCCGACCTGCGTGTCGATCACTCCCTTCAATTTGCGAAATTCCGCTTCCACGCCCCAAAAACAACCCGCTGCAAAAGTCGCTTTTTCAGTATGGGCCATGAGAGTGTTTTTCCTTTTTGGGGTATTTGATACGGACGTGATGAGAGAGCAGAAGTGTTTTTACGAGTGTTTTTTTCACTCGGGTAAGTTCTTCAAATGTGAGCTGGCAATCGTCTAGCTGCCCGTCTTCTGCTTTTTCAGAGACAAGGCGGTTCACAAGTTCTGTGAGCGTATGTTCATTGATTTCTTCCAGAGACCGGGTAGCTGCCTCGACGCTGTCGCAGATCATGATGATCGCAGATTCTTTCGTGCGGGGCTTTGGACCGGGATAACGGAATTTGGATTCATCTACTTCTTCAGGGCGATTGCCTTTGAGCTCAAGCTGTTTTCGATAGAAGTAATAGACGAGTGTTGTGCCGTGGTGTTCGCGAATGATATCGATGAAAGGCTGAGGCAAATGAGCTTTTCGGGCGATCGCTTCGCCATCGGTGACGTGGGAAATAATTACCTGAGCCGATTCTAGCGGAGTGAGAAGCTGATGGATATTGACCGCGCCTTGCTGATTTTCCGTGTAGAATTGGGGATTATTCATTTTTCCGATGTCGTGATAGAGTGTCGCGGCCCTGCAAAAGAGGCCGTTTGCTCCGATCGATTGAGCGCAAATTTCAGCCAGATTGCCCAAAACAAGGCTATGTTGATAGGTGCCTGGCACTTCGACGGCAAATCTTCGCAATAGATCGCTGCCTGGATCGGTAAATTCCATGAGAGTCATGTCGGTGAGGACTCCGAAAAGCGTTTCCAAGGCAGGGAGAATGCCGACAACTAAGACGGCGGTGATTAAAAGACAGATAAAGCTGGCTGCGATGTTGATGAAAAGCGAATAGTTGGCCAGCTGATTTTCAGAAAGGGTAAATGCATAAAGAACAGGAATAGCGCTCAGCCACGATTTCATGCAAACGGTAAAGACCTCTTTGCGCTTGCGAACTCCTTTGGAGCAAATGATCACTACAATCGATGTGACGAGGTTTAAAATGAGAAAATGGCTGTGGTCGAAGGCCAAGCTCACTGCGAGCAGGATCGAAAGAAATGTTGCAGCAAAAAGAGCTGTGCGGGGAGAGAGCAGAATACAAATCAAAATGGTTGCAAACGGAGCAACGATTGGGTAGCGTACTTGTTCGATCAAATCGGATGTACTCTTGAGCAGGATGAATTCAATCGTCTTGGCGAAGAGAAGCGTAAGAACAACAATACAGACAAAGAGTGAAATCTCTCGGAGCGAACGGATGAATTGGGGTTGGCTAATGCGGAAATAAAGACCGCTGATCGTGACAAAAATCACAGCAAGTAGAAAACTTGCAAAAATCGTGTATGGATCCCAAATCTTTCGGCTTTCTGAAATCGCCTGCTTCATCGCTTTCATCATTGTCACATGGCGGGGCGTGACGAGATCGCCGGGATTGATAATCCTAGATCCCGCTTGCATTTTGGTCATTTTTTCGGGAACGAGGCTCATCGATTGGGCTTGGAGATTTTTCTCCAGCACCCCATCGCGCAAGAAAGACCAGGTATGGGTTTGAAACGTCCCGATGACATAATCGATCGTCTCTTTGTGAAAGGCGTCGCTTTGCTGAATTTGAGCGGCTATTTCTTGCCAAACCTCTTCTGGCAACTGGGCCGGCTCCCCTCCTGGTGGGGGGATATAATCATAATACGATGTATCGGGCAAATTGAGTTCCCGAATTTTTTGAATCGTTCTCGGATCAGTGAACCTAGCTTCCAAAAGAATCGTTTCAAGCTCATCGGAGGCCTTATACATCTCTTCAAAAGTGGCCGTTGGAACAGAGGTGCGCCAAGCGCCGCTGCGGAAGAGATCTTGCTCCATTTTTAATCGGGCATCGCGCACTTCCCGCTCATCGATTTGATAAAGATGCCCAATATCTTGGCTAGCCTGATTTTTCAAAACGATGGTGGTTTCATAATCGGGGAATTCAAAATCGATTTGGGCAACGACGAATCTTTTTGCGGTGGTATTGACCTCTAAAACTTCGAGCCGCACCTCGCGAAAATGGAGAAAGAGCGCTAAGAAAGTGACGCAGATCAGCCCTACCAGGAGCCGCCAGCCGCGGCTGTTGGTAGAGAGCCACTCTTGCCAATTTTTGTTCATACTCATAATATACCACTCATGTCAAAAAGATACCAGGTCCTTGCCCGCAAGTACCGCCCCAAAACTTTCCGCGACGTGGTTGCCCAAGATGCGGCGGTCACGACTTTGAAGAACGCGATCCGCTTTGATAAGATCGCGCATGCCTACCTTTTTTGCGGATCCCGCGGGGTAGGGAAGACAACGCTTGCCCGCCTTTTTGCCAAGGCGCTCAACTGCCAGTCCCTTACGGCCGAATTCGAGCCTTGCAATCAGTGTCCTTCCTGCCAAGAGATCTCCTCTGGCCAGTCGCTTGATGTGATCGAAATCGACGGCGCCTCGAACCGCGGCATCGACGATATCCGGCAAATCAACGAAACCGTCGGCTACGCGCCGAGCAAAGGACGCTATAAGATCTACATCATCGACGAAGTGCACATGCTCACCAAAGAGGCCTTCAATGCCCTCTTAAAAACCCTCGAAGAGCCGCCTGAGCAGGCAAAATTCTTCTTTGCCACTACTGAGGCTCATAAAGTACTCCCCACGATCATCAGTCGCTGCCAGCGTTTTGACCTCGCACGCATTCCCGCCTCGCTCATCGCCGCCAAACTCGGAGAAATTGCCATCGATCTCAACCGAACAGTTGAAAAAGAGGCCCTCGAACTCATCGCTGCCTTTTCAGAAGGAAGTCTGCGCGACGCTGAATCGCTTTTCGATCAAATTCTCTGCTTTTCCGAAGAGACAATCACCGCCGCCATCGTTCGGCAAACCCTTGGCCTTGCCCCTAGAGAACTTTTCAACTCACTCGATCAAGCATTCTCCTCTTGCCATCTCCCCTATGCATTCGAACTTGTTGAACAGCTGCTTCAAACGGGAAAAGACCTTGCCCATTTCCTTGAGCAGCTCATTGAATACTACCGCAACGTAGTCCTCCATAAGAGCAAGACCTACACTCAGGCGCAAGCTCTCCATATTCTCGATCTTCTCATCGCAGCAGAAAGCGGCTTTCAAAAAAGCGCCTATCAGCGCATCGCCCTGGAATCCATCCTACTTCAAATCATCCGGAGCAAAAACCGAATCCCTATCGAAGTCCTAGTCCGCCATCTGACGGAAAATGCCGACAAAATCAATTTGCCTCCAGCAGAACCCACAAAACCCATTGAAGCACCTATTGTCGTTGAGGCTCCTAAGCCGGCCCTGCCTCCCCCGATTGTTGTTGAAGCTCCAAAACCAGTAAAACCTGTTGAAGCTCCCATAATCGTTGAGGCACCTAAACCAGCCCCTCCCCCCGCTGTCGAAGCACCTAAACCGGTTGTAGAGGCTCCTCCCGTTTTAAAAACAGTTCCGTTTAATCCGTATTCAGTTAGGCAAGAGGAAGTTAAGGAACCCCCTAAACCTTCTCAGGTGACTCAAAAACCCCAAAGCCATTATGATACGATCATTCGGTTTGCGGCCGTAGAATTTGAAGGAACAGTAAAAAATTAGGTTGGTATGGGAAGTGGATTTTCTAAGATGAAGAAACAGGCTAGGATGATGCAAGAGCAGCTCAGCCAGGCGAAAAACAAGATGGAAACCACTCTCGTTGAAGGTTCAGCTGGCAATGGGCTTGTTACTGTGACCTTGAATGGCTCCAAAGACCTAAAGAAAATTGTAATTAAGCCAGAAGCTCTCACAGACGCAGACGGACTTCAAGATCTCATCATCGGCGCCTTTGAAAATGCAGCTTCCAAAATAGAAGATGAAGCACCCTCATTGCCAGGGATGCCCGCAGGGTTTAACCTCTTTTCTTGAGATCTTTTCTCAGCGAAAGGTTTCTTTAATCCGAGATGCGATTGTCGTAATTCCAGAAATAATCGCCCCACCATATACCCATTTTCCAATAACTGAATTTACTTTTTCAGGTGCCCGAAATAGGGAAAACTGATCATTGATACTTTCCGCCAACATTCCGATCAGCGCCAAACTACTTCCAATCGCAATCGAGACCTTGTCTTTCGCATCCAATTGAGATAGAAATCGTCTTAAATCTCTCATTACTACAAATGCTCCGAGCGCAATAAATGCTTCCGTAGCTGCACCTCCACCTATTGCTACTACTGGTCCAAATTTTTCTAATAATGAAACTCCAACTCCTACTCCCAGTGTTCCAAATCCAATCATTCCCGCTCCCAACGTTGCTGTTAAGACTGTATTCCTCAAAGCCTTCTGGGCAAGCCCCAGAACTCTAGCAGTTCTAGGGAGAAAGGAAATTCGATTTATTTTCATTCGATCGAGGGGGCAACTGGGATTGATATCGACCCATGATTTTAAGCATTGCTTATGAAATGGATCATGGTTTTCCCCACCTTCGTGGGTCCATTGCTCTTGTCCGTCATTAAACCCATCATGGCAAATGGGACATGTGGGATTTTGTATATTACTAATCTGTGCAAAAGCATTCATACGCGAAACCAACATTAAATCAATCAATTATACACAATTATAACATTAAATTTAAACAAAAAAACATATAGATCAATAGCGATTTATAAAATATAATTTTTAATTTATATCAAACTATCTGACTGTTTCGGCGGCGAGGAACTTTTTCAGCTCGCTGGCTGAGTGGTGTTCGAGGGCGCCTTCGGCAAGCCGGCAGGCTTCGAGAATGCGCCATTTGCGGATGGTGTGTTTGACTAGAGGAATGTGGCGCGCCGCCACCGAAAATTCGCGCAGACCCAAACCTATGAGCAGCGGAATCATCGCAGGATCGGCTGCGCATTCGCCGCATAGAATGACCGGCTTGCGCGCCTGATTGGCCGATGCAACAACCATCCGAATGAAGCGCAACACGCTTGGATGGGTTGAAAAATAGAGATCAGCTGTATGCGCATTGCTTCGGTCGGCCGCCAGCACGAATTGAACAAGGTCATTCGTACCGATTGAGACAAAATCGACCTCTTCGGCGATCGCATCGGACATGATGGCGGTGGAAGGAACTTCAACCATGCAGCCGATGGGGATGTCTTTTGCAAATTTAATCCCTTTGCTCCTTAAGTCCAATTGGATCTCTTCCACTTTTTCGCGCACAAGGCGCACTTCGCTGATGTCTGAGACCATTGGAATCAAAATGTGGATTTCGCCAAAAAAGCTTGCTCGAATGATTGCCCGCAGCTGCGCTTCGAGGATTTCCGGATAGCGAAGAAGGAAGCGGATCGCACGGCAGCCAAGAGCAGGATTCGGCTCATTGCCGAGGAGATGGAAATATTTCGCGTCAGGATGATTCGGAGGCAGATCGATTTTTTTATCTCCGCCGATATCAAAGACTCTAATCACAAGCGGGCGGCCTTTAAGCGCCTTCACCATTTTCTTATAAGTGACAAACTGCTCCTCTTCTGTCGGCAAGGCCTTTTGGGTAAAAAAGAGATATTCGGAGCGGAAGAGGCCGATGCCCGATGCGCCTGCCTTGATGATCTGATCGATTTCTTTGGGGTTTTCTAAATTGGCAAAGATACGCACTTCATAGCCATCGATCGTCTCGCCTTTGAGGTGCGATGCGCTCTTGAGCATTTTGTAATTGAGCTGGTGGCTCTTTTGCAATTCTTGGTATTTTTTCAGGGTCTGGCGGGATGGGTTGAGGATCACAAGACCTTGCGAACCGTCGACAACGATTGAATGGACTTCTGTTTTTTTCAGTTTTTTGATGTCGACATTCGCAACATAAGGAATCCCCTTGGCGCGTGCGATGATCGCTGCATGGGAAGTGATGCCGCCCACCGCAGTCACAAAGGCGCTGACAAGCGACGCTTTCGCTTCGACTGTTTCTGATGGGACAAGTTCATGAGTTAAAATGATCGAATTGTGCGGCACTTCTCCAATTTTGATCAGCGGCATCGGGCGCAAGTGGCCCAAGATCCGCCTCGACACATCGATGATATCGCGCACCCTTTCTTGGAAGTAGTGGTCTTTTAAGGTGCTAAATCGGGTTTTATACTCTTCGATCAGGCAATGGAAAATCGATTCGGTGTTGCGCTGCATGTCGCGGATCCGCTCTTCGATGACGCTTGTCAAGAGAGGATCTTTCATCATTTCAAGATGGGTGCCCAAAATAGAGACGATTTCAGGAGGTCCTTCGCTTTGGGAAAGTTTTCGAAGCGCTTCGACATCCTGGCGGCTCAATTCGAGCGCGCGGCGGTACCGGTCGATCTCCGATTCGACCTCTTTCTTCTGGATGGCAACTTCTGGGACGTCATCTTCGAGACTGGCAAAGAAAATAGGCAGTCCAATTCCGATCCCTTTACTGATCGGAATGCCCCGCAAGATGATCTCTTCTTCTTTGCCGATCGGCATTATTTTTCTCCGAACTCCATGTCAAATGCAGCAACGAGATGCTGCATCGTCAACTCTGCATCATCTCCTTCCACAACGATTTCGATCACTGCATTCTTTTTCGCAGCCAACATCAAGATGCTCATAATGCTCCTCGCATTGATCGTCTCATTTTTGTGTATAAAAAACACAGACGATTTCCGCGGCTGCAAAAGTTTCACAATTGCAGCAGCAGGGCGAGTATGAAGCCCAAGAGAATTTTTCACCTTGACCTTCCGCGATATTTTCATCGATTTTTACTGCGTCTCATGCGTCAGCCTCTTTTTTTGTCTTCTAGCAATGGTCTCTAGAAGTTTTGAATTGAATTCTTTTGCTGAATTATAACCCATGTCTTTCAGACGATGGTTCAGAGCAATTGTCTCAAGTAGAAGAACGACGTCGCGGCCAGGTTTGACGGGAAGGAGATGATAGGGAACGCTGACTCCAAGAATATCGATGAATTTTTCATCCAGTCCCACGCGATCATAAAAATGCTGATCGTCCCACTCTTCCAGCTTCACGACAATATCAATTCCCTTGTCAGGCCTGACGCAAACAGCTCCGTAGAGATGAGCCACATTGATGATCCCGATCCCCCGAATCTCCATCAAGTGGCGGGTCAGCTCGGGGCCAGATCCAACAAGATAAGAGCCCTCTTTTTTCTTCACACGGACAACATCATCTGAAATGAGCCGGTGGCCCCGTTCAATAAGGCCAAGAGCCGCTTCGCTCTTTCCAACCGAAGATTCGCCTTGAATCAATACTCCTACGCCAAAAACCTCTACTAGCGTTCCATGAAGAGTCACGCTTGGGCAAAATTCTTCGAGAAGTAAAAAAGTAATCCGGCTGAGTAGATTCGTCGCCGTTGAAGTAGCGCGGAAAAGAGGAACTCCCACTTTTTCGCAAATTGAGACGATTTCTTTCGGTGCGACGAATCCTCTGGCCACGATTACAGCTGGCGTTGAGGAAGTCAAAATCGCCTTGAGCCTTTCACTGCGCACCTTCGGCTCCAATTCGCGCAAAAACTCGATTTCTTGCTTTCCAATCACAAGAATGCGCGAAGAAACAAAACCCTTCAAATATCCGGTCAGGCTCAACCCTGGGCGATGCACTTCGGCTTTATTGATTTTTCGAGACAGTCCTCGAGCGCCTGCCAGAAGTTCGAGGCCTAAGTATTTCCCGTGCTGCTCAAAAAAATGCTGGACTAAGTACACAGCGTCATCCCTTGTAGATAATAGCTCAGCCATTCCGAAAATGTTGGAAAAGCCAAATTTTCAACCCACGCTCTTTTCTGGCTCACATCTGATATTGTATAATCTATTCCAGAAAAATATACATTCCCCATTTCACTTCCAGGATACCAATCGGAATAAAAACATTGAAATGAAGAGAGTCCCAAAGCCTCATAAAAAGGAATCAAAGCCCCAGGATCCACTTCCGCTTCCCCTGACTTAATCCGTTTTTCCGTTTTGAGGATCAGATCGATCAACCTTCTTCTTGCATCGGGAACATCTTGGAACTCTATAAGTCCCATTTCCGATAATTTACCAAATCCATTATGAATTTTAAGGAAGGAAAGGTAGTCTCTTGGCAAATTGACTTCGAGTTCGTTTTCCATTTCGACTAAAGGCGGCCTTCCGCGGAAAAACGAACTGTTATCGGCAAGACTGTAGACAAGCTCTGCATCCATAGGCTCTTCATCATCCATTTTTCGAACTAAAACAACAGCCACATCATCGAGTCTCTCAAAGAATTCAAAAAATGCCGGATGTGCGCTCGGATGATATGGAAGTCGATCCAGCCAAAAATCGCGGGTAAATTCTACTCTATCCTCCGGAGAAATTCTACTTAATTCGTACCAGCCCCTTGGAATATCAAAAGCAAGCTCGCTCACTTCTTCCCATGAGCAATTGGGTTCATCGGTCAAAATACGAACATGGCTAAATCCACTTTCCTTATTCGCGGTAAAAAACTGGCGAGAGAGAGAATTCATAATGTCACTGTGACATAATTAAAAATTTCTTTCCTTAGAAATTTTTTCTCATCTATACTTTAGTATATGGCAAGTACTAAAGTTGTGATCCTCGGCGGCGGTTTTGCCGGCATCAATGCCGCAAAAGCGTTGGGCAATTCGAATTTCGATGTTTGGATCATCGATAAAACGAATCACCATTTATTCCAACCTCTTTTATATCAGGTTGCAAGCGCAGCTCTTTCACCGGGCGATATCGCCATCCCGATCCGTGAAATTCTGAAACCCTACCCCAATATTACTGTATTGATGGGTGAAGTGGTCCGGATTGATAAAGATAAAAATCATGTCGTTTTGAAAAATGGGGATCAAATCGGCTACGAGTATTTAATTGTAGCTTTAGGCGCCCGCCATTCCTATTTTGGCAACGACCAGTGGGAGCCTTTCGCTCCAGGTTTGAAAACGCTTGTCGATGCCCTTAAAATCCGCGAAAGGATTTTGATCTCTTTTGAAAAAGCGGAGCGGTGCGACAGCATATCGGAAGCGCGCAAATATCTCAATTTCGTCATCATTGGCGGCGGTCCGACCGGCGTTGAAATGGCAGGAGCTATTTCTGAGATCGCCTACCAAACGATGCTGCAAGATTTCCGCAGAATCGATACGACTAAAGCTAAAATCCACCTCATCGAAGGCTCTCCCACCATCCTTCCGGTTTATCCAGAAAAATTGTCATTAAAAGCGCAAAAATATCTGGAACAATTCGGGGTCAATGTTATTACGGGAAAACGGGTCATTGGCGTTTCGCATGAAGGCGTCACTGTCGAAGGACTTTTTATTCCTGCTGAAAACGTCGTATGGGCAGCCGGCAACCAAGCATCTCCCGTATTAAAAACTCTTGGCGTTCCTTTAGATCGCCAAGGCAGAGTCAGCGTAGATGCCGATCTCACAATCCCTGAACACCCAGAAATTTTCGTGTTAGGCGATGCAGCTTGCGCTCTCGATAAAAAGGGAAAACCGCTTCCAGCCCTAGCGCCAGTAGCCGTGCAGCAAGGCCGGTATGTCGCTCAAATTTTACGCCGACGCATTCCCAAAAATAGCCGGCCTCCGTTTGTCTACTTTGATAAGGGAAGCATGGCTACCGTCGGCAAAACGAAAGCGATTGGAATGATGGGCAAAATGCAATTCAGCGGCCTCATGGCCTGGCTTGCATGGTGCTTCATCCACATCCTCTATCTCATCGGATTCCGCAATCGGGTTGTGGTCTTAACGCAATGGCTCTTTTCCTACTTCTCGAGCCAGCGCGGCGCGCGCCTCATCAACAGCTCGATCGACGAAGAGATGCCAAAAGTACATAAGTGAGCGTACACGTCCGATTTTGGGAGAAGAACCCAGCTCTTCTCTATGGAATTGCTCTTCTTATCGGCTCAACCAGTTTTCTTCTTTGGCAGAATCCATGGAAGTTTGTTTGGCCCATTTGTCTTATCATCTATCTAATCTGCCTGAAAAAATGGGTACCGCTTTCCCTTCTTTTCGCAGGAATCCTCTATTCTCAATTCCTAACAACCGATGTAACATCAGCTGATATTGGATATTTTTCCCCCTCCACCTTGAAGCCGCACACTTCCCCTTTTGCCAAGGGACTCATTTATCAAGGCACTCTTACAGCCCAAGGAGAGCGCATTCCCTGCTCCGTCTCTCATCCATTTGTGGAAGGGCGGCCAAAAGCGAATTGCGACTATATTCTAAAGGGCCATCTAAGAAAGCGGGGTCCCTATGACTATGTTTTTCAGGCAAAGGAATGGACTCCTGTTCCGAAAACCTGGAGTTTGGCTGAGCTTAGATTTGAATGGAAAGAGCGTTTTAGAAAATTTCTGGAGCAGCATCTTCATAAACCTCGAGTAGCAGCTTTTTTAGGTTCTTTGGTGACGGGCGATGTGGAGGATCGTTCTTTGCGATATGAATTTGGGAAACTGGGTTTACAGCACATCTTGGCCATTTCAGGCTTTCATTTTGCGATTCTCATCGCATTCTGCTCATTTTTTCTCGGCCTTTTTCTCAGACACAAACAGAAATATCTTTTGCTTCTCGCCGCCATCAACCTCTATTTTCTTTTCGTCGGTTCTGTCCCCGCGGTACAGCGCAGTTATCTCACGGCACTTTTCTTTATATTGGGCAAATGGCTTAATCGACCATCAAGCGGACTCAATCTGCTCGGCGCCGCTCTTCTCATCGAAGTTCTCATCGATCCTTTGGTCGCAAAGAGCATTGGATTTCAGCTCAGTTTTTTAAGCTGCGTTGGGATTCTTCTCTTTCGTCCGCTCATGCTCCCGATTACTACAACCATCTTCCCGAAACACCGCAATCTGAACCTCATCTCTCAACACGGCTATCTGATCACTTCTTTTCTTCGAGAAGCGATTGCCCTCACTTTATCGGTCAATATCGCATTACTGCCGCTGATCTTGTATCACTTCCACAGTTTCCCGCTGCTCGGGCTTCTCTACAACCTCTTTTTCCCCTTCCTCGTCTCAATCGTCCTCTTTCTCTTGCTCCTCTCGCTTCTCCTCTACTTTCTTTTTCCTCCCCTCTCCCTCTTCTTTCTGACCGATTTTTTAACAGCCGAATTGCTCGATTTGAGCGCCTACCCGCCGCTGTTTCTCGATTATTCGATTCGGGTTAGCATAGTTCCCGCCTGGTTCATCCCGCTCTACTTAGCTGCCCTTTTCGCTTTAGCTCTTAGAAATCATTCATCAATGGACATAGAAGCTACTTCTTGAATGGCATCTTTTGCCTGATCGATCTCTCTTTGCGCCCATTCCATAAATCTCTGGCAACGTTCCTTTTGGTCTGATTTAGGACTCCAAACATTATTTGAAACAGCTTCGTCAAATAACTTCTGCGCTTTGTCAACCGTCTCTTGGCTTTTTCCGTCTAAACGGAAAAGACTTTGAATCAGATTTTGATATCCATAAGCTCTTTCGACTGGCTGAAGTGTGTCCACAACACCTCGGAAAGATTTCTCAAAAGAAGAAAATGTAATTGAATTAGCCATAAAACCTCATTTTTTCGGAGAAATTTTATCAGGATAGTTCTGAGAAATCAATTATAAGAGAGCTGTAAGAGGGGCAACAAAGAACTGATAGAAAAGAGCGCCGATTATTCCACCTATTAGGGGGGCCAAAACTGGAATCCACGCATACCCCCAATCGGCATCACGTTTTCCAGCAATTGGAATCCAGGCATGCATGATTCTCGGGCCTAAATCGCGGGCCGGATTAATAGCAAAACCAGTTGGCCCACCGAGAGAAAGACCGATGGAAAAGATCAATATGCCCACTGCATAAGGGCCGACCCCTGATCCGATTCCATTGTGCACGTTAAAAATCCCCAAAACTCCAATGAGAAGGACTGCTGTTGCAATGACCTCGACGATGAAATTGCTCCACCGGTTTCGGATGGCAGGTTTTGTGCAAAAACAGAGCAGTTTCAGGTCGGCATCCGCAGTTGCTTTCCAATGAGGATAATAGGAAATCCAGACGAGCCAAGCGCCGATCATAGCCCCGATCATTTGTCCAAGGACATAAGCAGGCAGTAAACTCCAGTCTGTTTTACCTGCAATGCAAAGGCCGAATGTGACTGCTGGATTCAAATGTCCGCCGCTGATCCACCCCACCGCATATACGGCAATGGCTACGGCAAATCCCCAGCCAGCAGTGATCACGATCCATCCGCTTTTTTCTCCTTTGGAAGCATGCAGCAAAACATTTGCAACAACGCCGTTGCCCAGAAGAATGAGAAGCAGGGTTCCGATCAATTCGCCTAAAAAGATGCTCATGGCTTTTAACTAACAGAAATGGGTTCAAACTTGCAAATAATATCTTTGTTAATTATGACGAGGCTATGCATTGGATTTGCATCCCGAATCGCCACAAAGAAATGGCCCCATTTTTTTTCCTCTGCCTTTCCAACTTCAGCGTCGAAAGACGTTCGAGCTATCCATATATTACAGGCGATACGTGGCGTTTTTTCTGCGACAAGCTTCTCACGGAAAACGAGTCGTTCGATCCGAAAGAAGTCAAAAGAGGCGATTCGATTTTTGTCGAATACCAATTACTAGACAAGTTTCAAAAACTGGCGTCTCGAATTAAGCAGCCATACATATTGATTACTCCGAATGTTGAAAACTATTCGGACAATCCCCTGCCGGGCCCCTTTATAAAATTGCTTAAGAAAAGAAATCTAGCGGCATGGTTTTTGCAAAATATCGATTGTGAAGCAACGGATAAGCTGATTCCGATCCCGATTGGTTTGGCCAATGACTTTTGGAAAAGCGGGCAATTCGAGGCAAAGACAAGAGAGCGCGACATTTTAGCCTATTTGAACTTCAATCTGGACACCAATCCAAAAGAAAGAAGGCCCTGTCTTGAATATTTTTCTAAATGGCCGTGGGCGCAAAGGTCCGAGCCAAAAACGTTCCATGAATATCTCGACGATCTTTCGAGATCTCTATTTGTTGTCAGCCCTCCCGGCAGCGGCCTTGACTGCCATCGGACATGGGAAGCGCTTCTCATGGGATGCTACCCGATTGTTCTGAGTTCCACGCTCAACCCGCTTTATGAGGATCTCCCCGTAGTGATTGTCGATTCGTGGGAAGAAGTGACAGAAGCTTTGTTAGAGAAGAAGAGAGAAGAATTCCAAAACCGCAACCTGAATTACAGTAAAATTTACATTCCCTACTGGTTTGAAAAAGTGTCGCACATCCAAAACCAATTAAGAGATCCCACAGTCTGATTGACGAATACCCCCACTTCCGCTAATATTTTAACTCAATCTGATGGCGATCGTAGCTCAGTTGGTTAGAGCGTTGGATTGTGGATCCAAATGTCGCGGGTTCGAACCCCGTCGATCGCCCATTTTCAAAGGCCTATTTTTTTCAAAATGGGCCTTTGAAAATGACGATCGAAGAGAACCAATTGATTGGTTCTCGTCGGGGTGAGAAATGAAGCCCCATGCAGGGGGCAAATCGGCCCGAGTGGACAGCGAAGCTGCCCGGAGGGGAACCTAAGTCGATCGCCCATTTTTTTAAACGCAAAACGCAAAACGCAGAACGCAAAATACCTCGGGGCTTACGCCCCCGGACCCCAAAGGGTTACCCCCAATGACCCCCCTCCAAGCAATTCTTTTAGGCATCGTTCAAGGTATCACAGAGTTTTTCCCCGTCAGTTCGTCCGCCCATTTGAGGTTGACAAGATGGCTGCTGGGAGTACCTGATGATGTCGTTTTTGATTTGGTTTGCCACTCAGGCACATTGCTGGCTTTGGTCTGGTTTTTGAGACGGGATGTCTGGGAAGTATTGAAGAGCGTTAGGAAAATGGCGCTTTTTATGTTGGCGCTAGGGCCGCTTGTACCAGGCTACTTCCTCCTTAAACCAGTGAGAGTTATGCTCTCTGAACCAGGTTTTTTGGGCTTCGCTCTGATGGCAACAGGAGCCTTGCTTTTCGCCGCCACTAAAAAAAAGGATGTAATTGAGAAGAAAAAATGGCAACATGTGCTATGTATCGGAATGATGCAGACGGTGGCGCTCATCCCCGGAATCTCTAGAAGCGGCTCGACTATCGCCGCTGCCAGATTCTGCGGATGGAACTGGCGCGAAGCTGCAAAATTCTCCTTCTTGCTCGCCATCCCCACCATTTTAGGCGGTGAATTGCTAGAAATGGTGAAAGGAGAAGCAGCATCTCAAGTGGACTGGGGCTGCTATTTAGGAGGATTTATCGCTTCATTCGGACTCGGCTCGATCGGCGTCCGATTCATCTTCTGGGTCTACGAAAAAGAAAAATTAAGGCCTTTCGCCTGGTATTGCATCGGGCTCGGCCTCTTTGCATGGACAGTCTTTAATGGCTAAAATAGCTAAAAAGAAAAAAGCTCCGATTAACCCAGAAGCACAAGGACTTTTCTTTTTATCCGTCGGCTTTTTAGCTCTTCTGGCTTTGTGGAGCTTTTCCTTCCTGCATCCTGAAACAAATTGGCTCGGATATGTAGGCTATATCGCTGCTTTGGGTTTAGAGTCATTGTTTGGCTTAGGAGCCTATCTCGTTCCAGGCTACTTCATGTGGCTCGGAGTAAGGCTGCTTAAAGGCAACAAGATCTTGCACGCCGACCACGTCTATTTCTCCATTTTGCTCTCCTCCGCCTGCATGCTCTTCACCGTTTTCGCAGAAAGCTACCCCGATAAAGCCAATTTATGGGACGGCAAAGTGTTGTCAGAAACTCTCGCTGTCAGCAGCCCGTTTCCACATACTCTGATCCGTTTCTATTTGGGAGGATTCCCCTCGTATTATGTATTTACCGATTTGCCAGGAATCAATTTCCAAAATACGCTAAGCCCCGTTGGAACGACTCTGATTTTCTTCAGCTTCGGATTGGTCTCCTTCTTACTTTTGTCGCGCATCCGCATCGTTGCAAATGCTCAATCTTTCTGGATGGCTATGAAAACATTCGCCGGATGGATGGGAAAACTGGTTCAGAAAAAACCAGCAGCTGTAAAAGAGCCTGTTAAGGCGTATACAGGTTTGAAAATCAATAATCTGCCACCGGAGCCGAAGAAAAAATTGGTCGAGATGATCAAGCCGGAAAAAAAACCAAAGGTTGTTGAACCGGCTATAGTGAAAAAAGAAGCTCCTGTTCAGAAAAAAGAACCGATCGCGGTGCCCACTAAAAATCTAATGGTCCGATCCGACAGTTCGTATTTGCTGCCAAATGCTGATCTGCTTGCAGATCCAAGTAAAAAGGTGGATCAGCCCGCTTTGAAAAAAGAGCTGATGCATCAGGCAGCTGTATTGGAAGATACGCTGAGAAGTTTTGGGATTGAGGCCAAGGTGGGTGATATCAATAGCGGCCCCACAATCACCTCTTTCGAGGTGCATCCGTCTGTTGGCGTCAAAGTGCAGAAGATTAAAGCGCTGGAAAATGACATCGCGCTCAATATGCAAGCAAAATCAATTAGGATTGTTGCGCCGATTCCCGGTAAAGCTGCCGTTGGCGTCGAAGTACCGGCTTTGCATCCTCAAGAAGTCAATTTTAAGGAAATGCTCCTCTACTATCAGAGCAAAAAGAGAATGGGCATTCCCATTTTGCTGGGCAAAGCCATCAACGGCGATTGGGTCTTTTCAGATCTTGCCAAAATGCCCCACTGTTTGATCGCAGGAGCGACAGGTTCTGGAAAATCGGTCTGCATCAACACAATTGTGATGTCGATCTTGATGAATGCAAGACCCGATGAAGTCAAATTGCTCATGGTCGATCCGAAAAAAGTGGAACTGACCCAATATTCAAAACTGCCTCATATGATTGCGCCTGTCATTACGGAACCGCATGGCGCTTATGCCGCTTTGCAGTGGCTGGTCAAAGAGATGCAGGTGCGCTATGAAATTTTGAAACAATTGGGGTTGAGAAATATCAGCGCATTCAATAACAGGAAATTGAATAAAGAATTGGAGTCGTCCCTGAGCATCCCGATCCCTGAACAGATGCCCTTCATTGTCGCGATCATAGACGAATTTGCCGATTTGATGATGGTTTCAAGCGCAGATATCGAAACACCAATCGCTAGGATCGCCCAAATGGCTAGAGCCGTCGGCATCCACTTGATTTTGGCAACGCAAAGACCTTCTAAAGAAGTTGTTACAGGAATTATTAAAGCCAATATTCCAACCAGAATTTCTTTCAAAGTAGCAAGCAGAGTCAACTCGCAAATCATTCTCGATGATACTGGAGCTGAAAGTTTGCTTGGCAATGGCGATTTGCTCTTCCTGCCGCCAGGCTCATCCCAGCTTTTAAGAGCCCAAGGGGCCTACATCAGCGATGAAGAAATCAATCGGGTCATCCAAGAAATCACCGCTCAAAATCCAACGAACTACCTCATCCCTTCTTTTGACTCTTTCCGCTCTCTTGAAACTGTAGGCGATGACGAACCTAAGGGAAAAGATGCTCTCTATGAACAAGCGCTGAACATTGTGACTGCGTCGAAAAGCGCATCCACAACTTTTTTACAGCGCAAATTAAAGATCGGCTATGCCCGCGCTGCCAGCTTAATGGATGAATTGGAGCAAAATGGCATTATCGGTCCGCAGGAAGGGGCTAAACCGCGCCGAGTGATCGGCGGCGGCGTGCCGCAGCCTGCACTATTTGAGGAAGAAATCGATGACGAAACACCTTAAATTTTGGGGCACAAGAGGATCTTGCCCCGTCAGCGGACCAGAATATATCCATTTTGGCGGCAATACCCCTTGTCTAGAATTGCAATATGACGACCAATTTCTGATTTTCGATGCCGGAACCGGTATCCGCCCCTTAGGCCATTCTCTATGCAATGAGATCATGTGCAGCGTACGAAAAATCGATTTATTCTTGAGCCATTTTCATTGGGATCATATTTTAGGTTTTCCCTTTTTTGAACCGATCTATCGGAATGGGACCGAAATCACTATTTGGGCGCCGAAAGGCAACGGAAGAACTGGCCGAGATCTCTTCGGTCAACTGCTTGCCAAAGAATTCTTCCCTGTCCACTTGAATCAAATACAGGCTAAACTCGAATTCAAAATTATCGAATCAAATGTACCAGTTAGCATGGGGCCGCTTACACTCGACTTTTGTTCAACGCATCACCCAGGACATACCCTCTGCTTTAAAATTAAGACCCCTGAAGAAACCATCGGGTATGTAACAGATAATGAAATCGATGGCGATCAAGAAAAATTGATCGAATTCCACAAAGGAGTCGATCTCTTCATCCATGAAGCGCAATATACACCGAAAGAGTACGCAGTCAAACAAGGCTGGGGCCATTCATCTCTCGAAAAAGCTCTCGATCTGATAAAAAAGGTTCGCCCAGGCAAGTGGATCGTGACTCACCACGACCCCTCCCATACAGACGCAGATCTAAGAGCCTTGGAAAAAATTGCGAAGGCCAGCCCCCTCCCCTGTCCCGTTGAATGGATCGGCGACGGGCACGTCATCCCGCTTAAGTAACTTACAGCAAGCAACTTACAGCTCTTATTTGAATATTTTTAAAGAATTTGCTATAATATTAGTATAGGAATAATAATTAGGAGATAATAATGGTATCGCAAATTAACTCAGCTATTAACGCATATATTTTAGAACAAGAACTCGAACAAGCACAGCAAGCTGCCGCACAAAATCAAGCGGATCAGATCAAACAAGATGCTGAAAACAGCCTCTCAAACGGGTCTATTGGCGGTTCTATCTCAGCCTTGATGGGACATATTCAGGGATAAAGTCTTTCGGGACCCAATCAATGGGTCCCTTTCTCAACAAACTATCCAACTAAATGAATTCCAATTAAAAATTAAGCAAATAAATGATATAATTTCCTATAAATAAAGGAATATTATGTCATATATGTCATTCACTACAATGCCATTTTCTATTGCCGAAAAGAATTCGATTGATTTTGCTGCAGCGCTGGACACTGCTTTAAAAGCCGATTCAGAAGAGAATATTCAACGGGTACATGAATTTGCAGAAAGAGCAATAAACTATATCAATCCAAACAAATTAACCCATCATGATTTTCTATCCATTTATAAAATGGATTCATTGAGAAAAAAAGCAAAAAATCTCGAACCGTCTTACCTGAAGCTTTTTAAAATAATGACCCAAAATGGCAAAGAAAATGGCGATACATTAGCAAAAGATGCTCAATCTCACATGGATCGGCATGAAACTGGAAAATGCTTGGATTGCCACTACCTGCAAAGAGCGTTAGCTGCCCGTTCTAGTTAAAATGAATTGCCTTTGAGGATTTGTCCTGAAAGGCAATTGTCAATTCCACATTCAATTGATTTACCCTCAAAGCTTCAGTTACCACTTTTATGGCCGTTTCCTGCGTATTGCATTCAGAGGAAAGGTGAGCTAAATGCACATGTTTCAATCCCGAATGGAAAATCGATATAAGCAGTTCGGCGCACTGAGCATTCGATAAATGCCCCGTTTTTCCCAAAATCCGCTGCTTCAGCATAGCTGGGCGGCTCGATGCATGAACCATCGAGGGTTCATGATTGGCTTCTAAATAAAGATAATCGCAATTTTCAAGCTGCTTTCTTATGAGCGATGTAGCGTGGCCTAAATCGGCGCAAATGCCCAGCTTGATCCCCTCAGTTTGAATAGTGAAAGCTACAGGATCGAGGGTATCGTGGGGCACGCTGAATGGATGGACGTGGAGATCGCCAAATTGAAATGTCTCGCCGGTCGTAAAGATCTTGAATTTGGGCCTCTCGCCGAAAGCGGCGTAAATCCCTTTCGCTGTTTCAGCATTGGCAAGAACGGGTATGTTGAGTTTATGTGCTAAAAGTGGCAGGCCATTGATGTGATCGGAATGTTCATGCGTGACGAGAATGGCTTGGATGGTTTTCGGATCGATGGATGCTTCTTGGAGTCTTTGCAAAATGGTGGTACAGGAAATCCCTGCATCGATGAGGACACGGGTCGACTTGCTGCCCACAAAAAGACAGTTTCCCTTAGATCCAGATGCAAGAGGCAAAAAGCCAAACATGTTACGAAATTGTAGTGCACGCCTCTTTTTTTGTCTCTTCACCTTTTAGTGAAATAATAGAGAGCGCCAGATACCGCTAGATTCACGATGCCGATCCAAGTGAAACTGATGGCGGGAGAGACGCCTATGACCGTATTAAAGAGATAAAGCACGAGCGCAGCGAGAAGAGCGAAGATGTAGCTGAAGAAATTGGCTGTCCCGAAATTCCGCCCCTTGCTTTCAGGCAGGCTCTGATCCATGATGAAGGCTTGAGCTGGCACGAAAAAAAGGCCGCCCACGATCCCAAGACCGATCAGCCATATGAGATTGAGCCAATATGGGTGAGGAAATAGAGTGAAGAGAAAGCAGCCGACCGACATGCCGACGCCGGTCCAAGGAAGTGTGTGCAGCTTGCCGGTAAGTTTTGGGGCAAGAAGAGATCCAATCCCGATACCGATGGAAGAAATAAGCAGAAGATAACCGCCAACGATGGGCTTCATGTGCAGCGTTTGCACGCTATAAGGAATGACGTTCATCTGCACATAAGCTCCAATGAAAACAAAATAGCCGTAGGCAAAAACAGCTGTCCACATTCTTGGAGTGGGCGCCATTTCTCTTAGCGCATCAAAAATCTCTTTGTAAACGAAAAGAGGCCATTTTTTTTCTGGCGCTGCTGACTCGGTTCGAGTCATAAGCAGGCTCAAACATGCGCCGATAAAAGCTAGAATCAAACAGACGCCAGTCATCCAAGCAAAATCCTCATCGGTTGCCGAATCGAGCCATGAGGCCATGCCAGTTCCTGCTATGATTCCAAAAAAGGTGAAGGCTGCGAGATAACCGTTGGCCTTTAACAAGTTTTCTTTCGAAACTATTTCTGGAACGATTCCATATTTAGAAGGACCGAAAATAGAAGCAACGGAAGCGACCATGAAGAGGATCAGATATATTAAGTTTCCTTCTTGAAAGATCACAAACGTAAGAGCAATGATAAAGAAAATAATCGAAATGATTCGTGTAATCTGAATAATTTTCGATTTGCTCCATCGATCAGCAAACCACCCGCCGACTGATGAAAAAAGGATGAAAGGCAAAATAAACACAGCGCCTGTTGTCGCCATGATGCTGGAAGTAATTTCATGACCTTTATAGTAAATCAGAAAGTAAATGACGATGTATTTGAACATGTTTTCGATCAATGCGTCGATGAACTGGATCGTGTTGAGAAGGAAAAAATTCTTACCCATATTCTTTAACTATTATGGAAAGGAGATTAATGCCAAGAAAAATTGTGCTTTTAAAAATAATTGAATTGTTTTATGGAAAGAATTTAGAGGTGAACGAATGGTTGGCGAAGATATCTTGATAGAAATCGACGGAACGCTGGATCAACTGATCCGCAACGCCGAAGTGATCGAGAACGTCGATTTGAAAGAACTCAGCGAGACAGAAATCGATGCGTTTCAAAAGACGCAGGAAAGTCTTTTGCAGCATTTGATTCACATGGATGAGTTTTTAGTCCAAAAACGGACAAGCTTGAAATTGCAAGACAAACGGTCTGCAAGTTTCAAAATCCAAGAAAAACTGATCCGATTTGAAAAATTAAAAGACTCGTATCATCAGAATCTGGCCCGAGTGCAAAGCAAATTGCCGATTCTCTCTAAACGCAGATCGAAGCGTTTTTTGAGTTTCCAATAATCGGAAAAATTTGCATACTTTTCGCCCATGTCGATTCCTCAGATGGCCAGCTATTGGGAAAAGGGCACATTCAATCAGCTCTATTTGCAAATCAAAGACGTTGAAAAAGAGGCTCATTCAGAGCGGCTCAAAGCATTTGCGAAATTTTCCGTGCAAGATGCTCGAGAGAAATTAAGAACCGTCGTAGAAAAATTGCGAGCCATTCAAAAAAACTTGTTAGCTGCCGATAAAATCGCTGATGAAGTAAGTCGAATCGATGGGCTTCATAAAACGGTTGCGCAAGGCGATTTTCTTTCTTTTTTGAAGAGAATTGAAATGCTGAAGAAAGACATTCAAAGTGTCTACAAAGACGCCCTCTATCCTTTCTTACTCGCCATCAAAAATGCCGAAAATGGATGGGACCCAGACAACTTCATTTGCAAGGTGTGCGATTATTATAGTTGGTGGCAAGTTGCCGATGCGGAAGCCGAAATCAGCAAAACTTTCCCTAAAAATTAGCTAGATTCCGGAGCGCTTCTTCAAGATCTTTCTTCTGTGGCAAAACTGCATCTTCAAGATCTTTGCAATAAGGCACAGGACAATCTTTCCCTGCAACGCGCTGGATCGGCGCATCGAGATACATAAATGCTTTTTCGGAAACGCGGGCCGCAATTTCAGCCCCAAAACCACAGTTCCGAGCCGCTTCATGCGCAATGAGCAGTTTTCCTGTTCTCATAACAGAAGCAAGAATCGTGTCCATGTCGAGGGGAACAAGAGTTCGAAGATCGATCACTTCAATCGAAATTCCTTCTTTAGAGAGCGCTTCAGCCGCTTCATTTGCCATGAGCACGGTCATTCCCCAAGCAACGACTGTCGCATCGGTACCGCTGCGGACGATGTTTGCTTCGCCAAATGGCAAAAATTCTTCCGGACCCGTTTCTGGACGGGCGCAGAAAAGGCGCTGCCGATAGAGCGCTTTATGTTCGAGGAAAATCACCGGATTCGGATCGCGGATCGCAGTTTTTAGAAGACGCTTTGCATCGGCCGCATTGCTCGGGATCACGACTTTCAGTCCAGGGCAGTGCGAAAGGAACGCTTCTGTGCTTTGCGAATGGTATGGGCCGCCTTGAATATAACCGCCGTAGGGCATTCGGATAACGACCGGGCAATTCCACATTCCGTTCGAGCGGTAATAAATGCTCGAGAGTTCATTGAAAATCTGATTCATCCCGGTCCAAGAATAGTCAGCAAATTGGATCTCGGCTACAGGCTTATGAAATCCATCTTGAGAAAGACCGATGGCAACGCCGACGATGGTTGACTCAGCAAGCGGAGTATTGAAGCAGCGCTCTTTGCCAAAGCGGTCTGTGAGAGTGCGGGTAATTCCAAAAACTCCCCCTTTCCCCCAAGCCACATCTTGTCCAAAAACAACAACTCCAGGATCCCGCTCCATCTCTTCGACGAGCGCATGGTTGAGAGCATCCATAAGCACAATCGATTCGCCAGGCGTGCTCGGTGTAGATGCGGGGGCTTCAAATGGCGCAAAAACTTTTGTGTCAGCGCTTTCTTTTACCGGAAAAGGAAGTTGATCTGCTGCAACAGCCGCTTTTTCAACTTGGTTAAAATGTTCGCGGCGGATCGCTTCCAATTCTTGAGGCTGAAGGATCCCTTCAGAGATGAGCCAGCTTTCAAAACGGGCGATCGGATCTCGTTTTTTAGCCTCTTCAATCTGCTCTTCGCTTTTGTATTTTTTTGGATCATCGCTGCTGCTGTGCGGGCTAATTCGGGGCACTTTTGCAACAACAAGACTTGGGCCTTGGCCTGAACGAGCTTTTTCAACAGCAGATGCAAGAGCTTCGGCGGTTTGGAGATAATCGCAGCCATCAATATCAAATACAGCGAGGCCTTCGTAGCCAGCGCCTAATTTTGCGCAGTTCCCGCCAGCGGTCTGTTCTTTCACTGGAACAGAAATCGCCCATCCATTGTCTTGAATCACAAAAATTACAGGGAGATTGTGGATGCAGGAGAAATTGAGCGCTTCATGGAAATCGCCTTGCGATGTCGAGCCATCTCCTCCCGAAACATAGACCACTTCATCCGTTTTGCGAAGCTGCGCCGATTTGGCAGTTCCGACAGCTTGGAGATATTGCGATCCCACAACGCTGGATTGGCATGGGATTCTTATATTTTTTTGCGAAAAGTGCTCCGGCATCATTCGACCGCCAGAGTGATTGGGAACTTCGCGAGTTAAAAACGTCGCAAATAAGTCCTCAACCGTGCAGCCGAGGCCGAGAGCAAAAGCTCGATCGCGGTAGTAAGGATAAGCCCAATCGGTTCCCGGTTTCATTGAAAGCGCGGAAACCGCTCCGATCATTTCATGGCCTGTGACTGCCAAATGGAATGTGGCCCCCTTATTCTGGCGGACCAATTTGGCCATCTTGTCGTCCATGAACCGGGTGAGATGCATCACCTCAAGGACCTTGAGTAAATAAAATTTTTCTGTATATAAAGAAGTTTCGCAAAGTTTCATGGGCCCAGTATAGGACAAATGATCTTATTTTTCTTTCTTAGTTTTAATTTGAGCCACTTTCTTGATCGCGAAACGGCGCCGCCTTTGCGGTGCAAATTCCTCGGGCTGTTCTTCTTTGCGTGGACGACCCCGCTTTTTAGGCAGGATTCCAAAAGTCGCAGATTCGACCTTTGGAGCCTCTTCTTCGGCTATTCTTTCGACCACTTTGGTCTCCTTCAGCTTAGGCTTAAAGAATGGCTGGAAGGGTTTTTTGCCCTTGTCCATACCAAACATTTTTTCAGCTCCAGCCAATCGATCGGACAAATGGCGCAAGGATTCAAGACGGGCAGACAGAGCCTCGAGCTTCTCATCCACACGAAGACGCGGGCTTCCGCGGAGCGATGCAAGGAGATGCTCTTCTGTCTCGAATTTTGAAGAGAATGTAACCGATGCTGCAGAGGCAATATCGGGAATATAAAGGAAAAGGCGGCAAGCACCAGGAACTTGCGTGTAGATGTCCACGCTCATCTGAGGCTCTAATTCAACCTTAGCTACTTGCTTGGGCGGTCTTCCCCTCTTAGGACGAGGATTGAGCGCTTCATTCGAATAATAGGTCTTGGCTTTGGCAAAAAGGGCGTCGCGTGCTTGAGATACATCTTTTGGCACTTTTGGCTCGAATAGCGAACGCTTTAATTTTTCGACAACGTTTTTATTGAGCTCCAAATCCTCTTCAAAGACAAATGTGATATTGAATTGGCGCAGCCACTCAATGATCCGGATACGGGAACGCTCTTGATAATATTGCTGCCACTTTTCTAGCTCTGTGAGGTGGTCGTAAATGAACTCAAGGAAATTTTCACGCGCTTCTTTGGCTGCGATCAGATCGAGCAGCTTTTCTTTAGTATCGATGTCGTAGACTTTTTCGTGAACAAATCCTTCCATAAATTTTTTCACTTCATAGAAGGTCATTTTGGGCAAAAGGATGTAGCGGTCATTGTTTTCCACGATCTCTTGTTCCAAAGCGTCCAACTCTTCGATACCTTTATCGAGATCTACATAGAGAAGAAAACCTTCTACCCGGTCGAGGTAGAAATCTCTCTCATCGTCCGACTTCGCAAAGGCGTCCATGAGGCGGTGATATCTAAGAATAAGCGGATTTTTAGCTTGAGGGTAGGTCGATTTCATGCAAATTACAATAACATGAATTTGACTTTAAGGGGAAGAGGGGACTATATTTTTACGCTGAAAGGTAAACGTATGTTAGATATTAAAGAACTCCGCAAAGATCCAAGCGCCGCTGAGGCAAAACTCCAAAATAAAGTTCCTGAAGCAACGCTTTCCCAAGTAATGGCTTTAGATGAAAGGCTGAGAGCTCTGAAGACTGAGGTCGAAGAACTCAAGTCTAAAAAAAATATTGAATCCAAAGAAATCGGCAAGAAAAAACAGAAGGGCGAAGAAGTTTCCGCTTTGATGGAACAGGTCAATGCCCTCGGCGAAAAAATCGCTGTCCGCGACCAAGAGATTTCCCAAATTGAAGACGAACTCAAAATGGCTGTTGCCGTTCTGCCCAACTTCCCCATGGAAGATGTGCCCGTTTCCCCGAGCCCTAAAGACAATGTCTGCATCAAGTCATGGGGAGAAAAAAGGGAGTTTTCCTTTCCGTTCAAAAACCATGTCGAGTTGAATGAAAAATTAAAACTCTTCGATTTTGCGCGCGGCGCCAAAACTTCAGGATCAGGCTGGCCTCTTTATGTCGGCCTCGGAGCAAGACTCGAATGGGCTCTTTTAAATTATATGCTCGACACCCATCGAAAAAATGGCTTTACCCAAGTGATCCCGCCTCTTCTTGTCCGCCCTGAAATTATGTACGGATCTGGCCAGCTTCCCAAATTCGAAAGCCAGCTCTTCAAGCTGAAAGATCCGGACTATCATTTGTATTTGATTCCCACATCTGAAGTGTCCATTAACGGGATGCACTACGATGAAATTTTGGACGAAGAACAATTACCCTTGAAGTATACCGCCTATACGCCTTGTTTCAGAAGAGAAGCTGGCGCTGCAGGATCTCAGGAACGGGGCCTAATCCGGATGCACCAATTCAATAAAGTAGAGATGTTCTGCCTTACCAAGCCCGAAGAGAGCTCAAAAGTTTTTGAACAGATGCTTTTGAGCGCAGAAGAAATTCTGCAGGGACTCGGCGTCCATTACCGGAACATGCTCCTGACTACGGGAGATATGTCTTTTGCTGCGGCCAAAACAATCGATATCGAAGTTTGGCTCCCTGGCCAAAACCGATATTACGAGGTCTCTTCCGTCTCTAATTGCACCGATTTCCAATCTCGAAGGTCGAATATCCGGTTCCGCCACAAGCAAGATAAGCCGCAATTTGTCCACACGCTCAATGGTTCGGGCCTTGCGACTTCCCGTTTGATGGTCGCTCTTTTAGAAAACAATCAGCAGGAAGATGGATCCGTTCTTGTGCCAAAAGTGCTGCACAAGTATTTAGAAGAAGAGATCGTTCAAATCAAACCGAGGTAGCATGCTGGAAAAATTTGTCCGTTTCCTGGACCGCTCCCCTACTGTTTATCATGCGGCAAAAGAGATCGGCCTTGCTCTCGCAGAAGCCGATTTTACGCCGCTTAGCGAAGGGGAAAAATGGAAACTGGAACCGGGCAAAGGCTATTTTGTTACGAGAGAAGATACGCTCCTTGCAGCGTTTCGGCTTCCGACGCAAAAACCGAATAGCACCACTCTTTTAGCAAGCCATTTAGACAGTCCCGCACTAAAGGTCAAACCGCAGCCCGAAATTTCCAGCCATGGAATCGGCCAGCTGGGCACAGAGCTTTACGGCGCACCGCTCCTCCACACTTGGCTCGATCGCGATTTGGCCATTGGCGGACGGATCATTGTTCTCAACGATCAAGGCAAATGCGAAACCAAAATCGTCCTTTTAGACGATTATCCGGTCATCATTCCAGGCCTTGCGATCCATCTTCATAGAGATGTGACCGAGAAAGGGCTCATTGTCCACAAACAAGATCACTTGAAAGCAATCTATTCGATCCAAAACAAGGATAAACACCTTGAAGCGTGGCTGAAAAAACATCACCATTTCCAAAAACTGCTTGCATACGATCTCTTTTTAGTGCCGATTGAAAAAGCTCGGTTCAATGGATTTGACGATGAACTGATTTCGTCCTACCGGATTGATAATTTATCTTCGGCTTTCGCATCGCTCGAAGCTCTCGTTCAATCGAAGGCTCAAAAAGACAGAATTCAGATGGCCATTTTCTGGGATCATGAAGAGATTGGATCGAAAACCTATGCGGGCGCAGACTCTGTTTTCGTGAATGAACTCTTTGAAAGGATTTGCCTGCATTACAAAATGGACCGGGAAGATTACTACAGGATGAAAAGCGCGTCGCTTTGCCTTTCCTGCGACGTTGCGCACGCCTATCATCCCAATTACCCTGACAAATACGATCCGCAAAACGCGCCTCTCATGGGCAAAGGCCCCGCCCTCAAATTCAGCATGCGCTATGCAACCAGCGGCGCTACAGCTGCGCCGATCGTATACATCGCCGAAAAACACAAAATCCCACTCCAAATTTTCGCTTCTAGGTCTGATCTTCCGTCGGGCAGTACAGTGGGTGCGATGATGGGGGCAAGCCCTGGCATTCCGACAGTCGATCTTGGAGTTGCCTGCTGGGCTATGCATTCGATCCGCGAAACCATTTCGACTTCAGACCAAACGGCAATGACCCATCTTTTAAAAGCCTCTCTGGAAGAACCCATCTTGAGGAGCCATGAATCACTTTAAGGGAAAAGCGGCTCTGGAACATGTGATTGAGGCCCGCCTTCGAGGAAGGGAGGCGTCAGCCGAGGTGCATGGGACCGAATTGCCTGGCCATGTAAGCGCAGCTGCCGATGCTGCCAAAGAAACCGCCTTCTATCTCATCGCTTTATGGACTTTGCTGGGAAGCGGGGCGCACTGGCTGATGCTCGTATTTATCCTCGCCCTTACTTTTTGGAAGGTGGGCCGTAGCGCGATTTTGGGCTGGTCGAGACTCGAAAGACTCCACAGATTGATTGAAGAAGAGCGATATGAAATCGAGCACCATCGGGCACAGGAGAAAGAGGAATTGCGGGCGCTTTATGCCGCCAAGGGATTTTCGGGCAAACTTCTCGACGAGGCAGTTGAAGTCCTCATGGCCGATGACAATCGGCTGCTTCAGGTAATGCTCGAAGAAGAGCTTGGACTCAATCTCGAAACGCACGAGCACCCGCTTAAACAAGCCGCCGGCGCGCTCATTGGAGTTGTTGGAACAGCTCTTGTTATGTCTTTCGGGCTTTTTGCACTGCCTAGCTGGGGGGCTCCTCTTTGCGGCGCTCTCGTGATCGCTTTATCAGCAGGCACGACCGCGCAGCTCGAAAAAAACAAAATCCTTCCCTCGATCATCTGGAATCTGGCCGTTGCCGCTCTTGCTGCTACAGCTGCCTATTTCCTGGCTGAATTGATCTTGTAAACAACTCTCGCCTAAAGGCGAAAGCTTTATCGTCCGCCTGAAAGGGCGGCGACATACCGGCGGTTTACATCGCCAGTTGGCCGATCGGCAGATAGGCCAAGCCCCAGGATGTTCCGACTTGCA
>JAIBBX010000009.1 GCA_019694475.1 Parachlamydiales bacterium | reverse complement strand
CAGACTCAGTTCGAGTCCTAAAACGCCAGATACGACTGGCGTTTTCCGCCTCAAATAAAAAAGGCCCGACATTTCTGTCGGGCCTTTTTCTTTGGGGGCGGGCGGACTCGAACCGCCGAAATCCGAAGATGGGGGATTTACAGTCCCCTGCAATTGCCGCTATGCGACACCCCCAGGTGGGAAAGTCAAAATGCAGAATGCAAAACTAAATTTTTCCCTTTTAGGTGCGCGGGGGTCTCCCCCGACTCGTTTTGCATTTCGCGTTCTGCGTTTATATGTTGCTGGCGAAAGGAATTGAACCCTCAACCATCCGATTACAAGTCGGGCGCTCTACCAATTGAGCTACGCCAGCAAAGGTTACTACTTTAGCAAATTTTCTCTTTTTCAGCTAAATTTTCTTCAGCTGGCTGTACAGGCGGCATCGGTTTTTTGGGAGTCAAAGAAAGCCGGTTCTGGAAAAAAGAGGTCATATTCACCGTCTTTTTGATGTGCTGAGAAGCCTCCGCATCAACTTTGGTCGCCATAAAACGACCGCCGATCATCTTGCTCTCGCAACACTTTTTAAACTTCTTCCCAGATCCGCAAGGACATGGGTCGTTTCGTCCTGTCTTTTTCATGCGCCGCATTCAGTTCAGTTTTAATGCCTTCTATTGTAACATAAAAAAATCAAAATTGTCCAATCATAATCATTATTGGGATAGGGCGTATTTTTAAACCGTGGCTGTCGTAAGTTGGGCCATCTCAGTCTCATTGGGCTTATTTTTTTTGCAAAAAACATCCAAATAAGTGGCCGTTAATCCAACCATAGTGCTCGCAAACTCCCCCAAGGTCTCTAAATAAGAACCAGGTGGAGCCATGGTGCTCACCCCCCAGCCTATCCCTGTAAGAGTTACACCGGCACAAATATGCTTCCAGTTTCGACTCTTTATGTGCGAACTCATTCGTTCATAAAAATCATGCCATTCACGGGCCGCAAACATAAACCCTGCTGTAATTTCATGAAGGACCGCATAAGACAAACCACCCAGACAAACATCTTTGTAGGGAGGAGGAATAGGAATGAATGACACGATCCAGACGCTCCCAGCTGCACCACAAAGTCTCGTCACAGCCATTCCCAAATCGCTGCAAGAAAAGCAAGATTCCGCGCCAGGTCTCAAAAGAGCTGATGATTCAGTGGCCATATTTTGGGTAAAAAAAATACTTCATCATGTCATTTAATACAATCGGGTTCAGTTTTAATGTGTTTTAGTGTATAAAATTACTCTATGATACCCCTCGCAAAACCGCCTTGGACCGCTTTAGGTAAAGAACTTGAAAGCGCTTTGAGAAAAGCCCTTTTCGACTTCTCTTTGCTGGATAAAAATGTAGATAAGATTGCTTTGGCTTTAAGCGGAGGAAAAGACTCCCTGGCCCTCCTTTTCCTCATGCACGCCATCAGAGGTAGAGGCTTTCCTCAATTCCAGCTATATGCGGTACATGTAGATGGGGAATTTTCATGCGGGGCCGGAGTCGATACAGGCTTTTTAAGAGCCATCTGCAAAGAACTCGACGTCCCGTTTATTGTAAGATCCTCAACCCAAAAAAGAGAAGATCTAGAATGCTATCGCTGCTCAAGAGAAAGGCGCAAACTGATTTTTGAAGCGGCAAAAGAGGTTGGAGCAACTACCGTAGCATTCGGCCATCATAGAGATGACAGCGCGCAAACTTTGCTTTTAAATCTGCTCCATAAAGGAGAATTTGCAGCGAATCTACCCAAAGTGCACATGCACGATTATGGGGTCACTATCATTAGGCCGCTCATCTATATTGCCGAAGATTCGCTAAGAGAATTTGCGAAGCAGTATGGCTTTGCCAGAATCACCTGCCAATGTCCCGTCGGCCAAAATTCCAAAAGAAAAGTTGTCGATCAAATCATCCGCGATATGGAAGCCCACTTCCCCCATGTTAGAGGCAATTTGGCAAGAGCTGGA
The DNA here is from genome assembly GCA_019694475.1 of Parachlamydiales bacterium. Classification (GTDB taxonomy): domain Bacteria; phylum Chlamydiota; class Chlamydiia; order Chlamydiales; family SM23-39; genus REEB52. The sequence continues at coordinate 45,742 of JAIBBX010000009.1, read as the reverse complement.
CTCCTCTATGGATCCGATAAAGCAGCAAAGCCTTGAAAAATATTCTGAGTAAGAGGTATTTTTGTCTCTTATGGAATTGGGCGCTACTCTATTAGAAGTTGGAACTTTCTTCGGTTATTTTTCCGTTCTCATTTTGATTGCGGTCCTTTCCTATCGTAAGCAGAAGTCGGACAAGGATTTTCTGATTGGAAACCGCTCTTTGAATTTCTGGCTCACAGCACTGTCTGCACATGCAAGCGACATGAGCAGCTGGCTCTTTCTCGCCTACCCTGCCTCAATTTTCACAGGCGGATTGATTTCCGCTTGGGCTGCGATTGGTTTGACCGTCGGCATGTATCTAAACTGGCAGTTCATCGCGCCAAAAATTCGAACAGTTACTGAGCAAATGGGCAATTTGACCATGAGCGGCTATTTTGAAAGCCGTTTCTCAGATACGTCGGGCAGCATCCGATTGGTTTCTGCTGCAATGTCTGTATTGTTCTTCACATTTTATATCTCGTCCGGACTCGTTGGAATGGGAATTTTGGTCGAAAATCTCTTCCAATTGAATTACACAGTCGGCATTTCGATCGGCTTGATCATTGTCATGCTTTACGTCTTTATGGGGGGATATCGAACCGTTGCGTGGATCGATTTATTTCAAGGATTTTTCCTCCTCGGCGTGATTGTAATCATTCCTACTTATCTGATTTCATCATACGGCGGAATGAGCCCAATCATGCACGCAGTGAAGCTAAAAAATCTGAGCTCATCGATTTTCCCAGAGATGAACGCCTTATCCATTTGGACAGTGTTGATGACAGCCGCGGGCTGGGGGCTTGGATATTTTGGCCAGCCGCACATTATCACAAAATTCATGGGCATCCGCAAAGTGGATGAGATCTATAAAGCCAAATACCTCGGAATCAGTTGGCAGATCATCGCTTTAAGCGCAGCAACGCTTGTGGGACTCTTGGGCGTTTATGTCTTTCCTCAAGGCCTCGAACATAATGAACAGGTCATTTTGGATATCGTAAAAACAACGCTGCCTCCCGTATTTGCAGGACTTGTATTATGCGCTATTTTGGCTGCTACTACGAATGTAATGGCTGCGCAGGTCTTGGTCGTTGCATCGAATTTGTCCGAGGATTTTTATAAGCGCATCTTCCGCAGACATGCCAGCTCAAAAGAACTTCTCTGGATCTCAAGAGCGGGCGTTGTTTTTGTATGCTCTATCGGCTTTGCGATTGCATTTTTCAAAATTTCAACGATTTTCGAACTCGTTCAATATTCTTGGTCGGGACTCGGCGCCTCTTTCGGCCCTTTACTCATCTTATCTTTGTACAGAAAGAGCCTGAATAAATACGGAGCTTTTGCCGGGATCCTCGTAGGCGGCTTAACTGCAGCAATTTGGCCATACTTTGAAAATAAATTCGGTTTCCCTATACCTTCACTCGTATTAGGCTTTGTGCTCAGCACCCTCGCGATCGAGGGGATCTCCTATATTATGCGCAAACGCTTGGCCTTAGCAGTTGAACCATAAAAGAAAATATGAAAAAACCTTACCTTCTAATCACGAATGACGACGGGATCAACGCCCCCGGTATTAAACACCTATGGCAAGCAGTCCATAAATGGGCCGATGTAGCGATCATCGCGCCTCATAATGAAAAATCGGGCTCCGGCCTTTCCATCACTTGGACCAAACCTTTGCACATCCGCCCCTTTCCCTGGGAAAAAGAAACACCCGCATGGTCTTTGAATGGAACGCCAGCCGACTGCGTCAAAATGGCTCTCGCTGTCTTGTTAGAAAAAAAACCAGACATGATCATCTCTGGAATCAATCGAGGCTCCAATTCAGGACGGACCGTTTTATACAGCGGAACAATCGGCGGAGTGATTGAAGGAGTTTTAAAAGGAATTCCAGGGATCGCTTTTTCTTTTTCCGACTTTGAAGATCCTCCTGTAGCTGTAACAGAAAAATACGTGTTTCCGATCATCCGGCACTTTTTGAAAAATCCCCTTCCTGAAGGGACTCTCCTGAATGTCAACTTCCCTTTGAATTGCAAAGAGGGAGTTCGCGGCGTTCGGATTGCAAAGCAAGGAAAAAGCTATTGGAAAGAAGCTCCAGATCGGAGACTCCATCCAGAAGGCGCCCCCTATTATTGGCTTGGCGGCGCATGGGGTTCAGTCCATGAAGAACCCGATAGCGATGTTGCTTTGCTCGAACAGGGATACATTGCTGTAGCCCCCATCCATGTCGGCGAGCTGACTTGCAAACAAACTTTCGAAAAGTTCAAAAATTTGACCGAGAAAGATCTCGCTTAAAATTCTGATTGAAGCCGCTGAACCGCCTGGCTCTCTGCAAGCTCAATTGCCTCTCTCCCGCCAGGCATTTCATAAATCCGGGCAAGCTCGGCAAATAGCTCTTCGCTCGCAAGAGAACCATCACCTTCTTGACAAGGAACTTTTTTGGCTTCAATGAGCAAATCGGCGATTTTATTGAACCGTTTTCGCAACCGAGGGATAGCTTTCTGTAAATCTTCTTTGGATTCGATAGAGCGCAATTCTTTAGCAAGCAAACGGGTCTGCGCTTCCCCTTCAAAACGAAGGTCGTCAAAAGTCGAAGGCCCGCAGCTAGCAAGGAACACTAACATCCAAAAGGGGATGCTTTTGCCAATCGGGATCATCATAATGCCACCATTCATGCGGATAGGGAACAAAACCTTCAGCTACCATCGCATTTTTCAATAATTCGCGGTTTTTGAGAGCCTCGGGAGATCCCCCCTGATAAGAATGGGAGGCCTTTTCAGTGAAATCATCGAATTCCGTCGGCATAAGCAGCTCTACCCCATTTGCATCGATGAGAGTGAGATCGACAGAAGCTCCTCTATTATGCCTCGACCCTTCTTTAGGATCCGCCACATACCGAGGATCTGGGACGAGCTCCCAAAAAATTCTTTGAGCAGCTATTGGCCTATATCCATCAAAAACTTTTAAGCCCAGTCCTCTCTTCTCTAGATTATTTTGAACCCGGGTCAGTCTTTCTGCCGTTTTGCGCAAAAGAAAACAGCGCGAAGAGGTATAAACAACTTTCCCCGTAAAATTATTCGGGGTCGCATAGCGGATATCCAAACGGATGTTCGGACTGATATGGATCAGCTCGACAAGGTCATTCATACTCGATTTTTATACCATACCTTGTCAGTTTTACTTGAGGAAAATGTTTGCAACAGAGTAAGATGAATGTTCGTTTACAAAGGGCGTATAGCTCAGTTGGTAGAGCGCCTGTCTTACACACAGGTGGTCATAGGTTCGAGTCCTGTTGCGCCCATTTGCTGTAAACGGAAAAACTCCTTCGCGGGAGTAGTTCAATTGGTTAGAGCGCCGCCCTGTCACGGCGGAAGTTGCGGGTTCGAGCCCCGTCTCCCGCGTTATGAAATAAACGCTGAGAAACGAGCCAATAGTTTGGCTCGTGTCGGGGCGAGAATTGAGGTCGATGTTTTGCATAGTGCAAAACCGACCGAGATCGCCACCCCGGCAGACGAGCGTCTCGCTCGCGTGAGGGGGCCCCGTCTCCCGCGTTAACAATGTTAAAGGACCGCGATTTTTTCGCGGTTTTTTTTATGGTTACAGTTCCCGCCTCTAAAAAATTCTATCAGTATTTCCTGAATTACGTAGGCATGGCATTTGGCGCAGCCTTTGCCGCGATTGCTATCCGCGTTTTCCTCATTCCGAATGAATTGATCGACGGCGGCGTGATCGGTATTTCTTTGATTTTGGCCAGACTTTTTGGCGGATCCTATCTTTCATTCTTCCTCCTGGTGCTCAATATTCCGTTCATTTACCTGGCGTATAAATTTATCCGCAGAACTTTTGTGATCCAAATGTTTGTGGCGGTCGTTCTATTTGCCCTATTTCTGACGTTGATGGAGGCTGTCCCGAGCTTCAATGCCGATCCGCTCGAGGCCATTGTCATCGGCGGCGCAATGCTTGGCGCTGGAGCCGGCCTGATCATCCGCAATGGCGGCTGCACAGATGGCACTGAAATTCTAGCAATTTTGATCAACAGGAAGAAGGGATTCACTGTCGGTCAGGTGATCTTTGTCATCAACATCTTCATCTTTGCTGCATACGGCTGGATTTTCAATGACTGGCACATCGCTTTGAGATCTTTAATGACCTACATCGTCGCATTTAAAATCATGGACATCGTGATTGCCGGCCTTGAAGAATTGAAGTCTGTCCTCATCATGTGCTCCAGACCCGACAACCTGAGCAAAATCATTACACACGAATTAGGGCTTGGCCTCACTTTCATCAAAGGAAAAGGCGGCTACTCCGGCGAAGACAGAGACATATTGTTTATTATCGTAGAAAGGCTTGATCTTGCTGAACTGAAAGAAATCGTCTTAAGAGAAGACCCGAGCGCCTTCATCGCCATAGAAAACCTCCACGAAGTCGCCTACGGCAGAACTGCCCAGATTGCTCTCCGAAGAAAGCATCGAAAACAAAGAGCAGAAAAAAGTTAATTACTCTTTTTTCTCTTCATCGCGAACGAATAGGCCGGCATTTCTCTCATCATCGCGTACAAATCGACCGACATTCAGTCCTCTAATGATTGTTGTATTCGAGACCATATGAAGAGCGATAAGACCTGCATAAATCACATTATCTCTTAAATCAACAGTGACTTTTATGGGATCAGAATCTCCTAAATCATCCAGCGCTTTTTGGTGGATGTAAGTAATGTCATTTTTAACAAAGTTCATGGTTATTGCCGCTGCCTCCCGCTCTTTAGAAATCCCAAAATGATCCGGAAGTCTTTCAATGCGGTTCCTGCTGAAATCAACCTCCTTCAAATGGGTTAAAATGGGAACAGTTTCTCCTTCTGTGGATGTTAGCGAGGTAAAAAAGCCTTCGGGAACTAAGGTCAAATCGCAATTGGAACAATCGAGTTTTTCCAAAGCCGGAAATCTGCTGAAGAAACTCTGCACACACCTGCGGGGGAATGCGTCGATATAATCCTCAGGCAGCCGTTTTAAGGGATTCCCAGACAAGTTCAGCGTTCTCAATCGAGGAAAAAAGAATGAAAAGCAATGAGGAATTTCAGTAATGCCGGCATTCGAAAGATTCAGATCATAAATCCGATTGAGCATGTTCGGATACACTGTGATTTCCCAAAAGGCAACATAACAATCGAGTTCGACATCGGCCATTTTCCCTTGAGGTGTAACGGGCGCCTTAAAATACCCTTGAGATCGAAGGATTGGAACCAAACGTTTCATGATTCTGTCCAAATTCGGGCCATCCTTCTCTTGAATCGCCCTTTCTGCAAGAAACCAACCTTCAGGAGTGCTCAGATTGGCAAACAAGACAATCTGTCTCTTTTCTAGCTCTTGCCGGAAATACTTCTGTATTCCATCCGCGTATTTTTCCAATTCTGAAAGATGGCTCCATGTATCGATTCCATGAACTTCGAACATATATTTCCGTAAAAAAGGGTAGAATTCGGCCGATTGGTGGGTAATCACAACGGTCTCTTCGACAGCAGGTGTTTCTATGTATAGAACGCTAGCTTCTGTTGAACGAACAATTTCTAATCCGGGTCTCGCCGATTTCATCTTTGCGATCGCATCCTCAGAGATATTTGTTCCATCAATACGGATTTGAACGAGCTTAAATTGTTTAAAAAGCGCCAAAAATCCTTCATCGGTAAGCTTCTTGCAATGCGACAGATCGATGAATGTGAGACTTGGCAAAGGACGAAGATCCATAAGATCTGAATCTGTAACATCGGTATTAGCAAGCTCTAGGCTTTCCAATTTCGCCCAAGCTTTTTGATTTTTCGAAAGTTCAGTAAACCAGCCGAACTTCATCTTGCTGCACCATGATAAACAAAGCTCTTCGAGTTCTAAGCATTCGGCCAAAAAAGAGGGATATTCCAAATTTGCGCAATCAAACAATACCACTTCGACTAAATTGGGATTTCTTCGAACCAGAAATTCAAGCATCGGATCAGTAATCCCGCAGCGCCCAAAAGTAAGATTGCATCTTTTTTCTGTTTTAGCAATTCCATCCAGCTGCTCCTGTTCTAAATGAAACGGATGCATAGCATAGTGTTCTTCGACATCAGGATCCAAATCTCTTCTCACCTGAGGAATATAGGCTCCAAAAATATCGTTGAGATCCTCAAGAGTGACCGGTTTGCCCTTGTTTACGACAAAGGCCTCATCAAATTTGTCTGTATAGGCTCCCGGCATATCCCTAACATCAAAGACCCCTTCCAATTTGAGAGGAGGAACTGAAGAAGGCGGGGGCTTTAATGTATCTGTATGATCCGGAGGTTCTGGCGTAGGACTCCGATTTCCCTCTTCGGGCTCTTCTGAAGGTTTACCTGTCAACGCCTCTTGCGCACTTGGACCCTCCAGATAGGAATAACCTCTTTCTGTTATTTTCGAATGGTCCAGTTTCAAAGTTGCGCTCCGCTGCTGCCGGCTCAGAACAGCCTCTCTAAATGCTGTCGCCGCTCTGCCATCCAAAGTTCCCGAACTGCGAGGTTTATGAGGTGCTAAAGGGGGCTCTTTGTATGGTTTCAATGGCAGAAAGCCTTTTTTTCTTGGAGTCAAAGGAGCTTGATCTGGAGTAAATGGGGCCACCGGATTTTTTCTGGCTGTCGTTTGAATCGTTTCCATCAATTTAGCTCCTTTTTTTGAGGCAGGAATTAAAGCTTAAAAAAATATTTATGTCTAACAAATTTTTAGATCTGATAGCATGCATCGCTTCAAAAATTTGGAGGATAAAATGGAATTCGCAAAACGTGTTGGCCGCGATGGCCGTTTACCAACATTCCACAGATCTGAATCCCAAGGACGCTTAAAACATAGAACGGTTGAACGAGGGAGAAAACGGGATTTGAACCAAACAGGCCCGATCCCCCTTCCTCCTGCTAAATCGGCCAAAAAACTCAATGCCACAATAGAGTTTGAACCAAGGTCTCGCTCCTCTTCGATGCCTCATACGAAAAAAGTAAAAAAGGCCTCTCAAAATATCTTGGGCAAATCGAACGAACCAGTTGCCATTGATGGCGGAACGCGAAAGAAGCGGCCCGTTTCCGATTTGAACGCAACTGGCCCGCTTATGCTGCCTCCTGCAAAAGCTCCTAAGATCGAGCCCTCTGTCATCAAAAAGGTTCGCTCCGCCTCAGCTCCTCCCCTAAAAAAAGCCAAAAATTCCTCTCAGAGAATTTTAAGCAAAGAAATGCAAAAAAGATTAGATCGAACTGGATCCGATTTACCCATAGGGATCTCTGGCGGACGGAAGAAACAATTGGAAATCACGATCGGTGGAGCTGTAGGGCGCCAGCCTTGGCTTGCAGATCCTTGCATCTCTCCAAAAGATGAACAAAAAGAACCGGAAGAAGATGAACTTTCAAAAATTTTCAAAAGGGTTTTACCCGAGCTAAGGAAATTCACAGCTGCAGAAAATCCTAAACCAACTGATCTTTTGAGAATGCTTGAGCCGTTATTGCAAGCTTCAAAAACGAGTTAAAAATTTTCGTCTTCGTGTAGAGATGGGCTCCTTCCGCCGAAGGAGCGTTCAGGATAGAGAGGATCGTAACTAACACGGCGAGAAGAAGAAGTTTGTATAGGCTGACTGGGCGGCGCGGTGAGGCTTTCTGCATCTGACTCCTCCTCCCCTTCAAATGTCTGATAACTTTCCTTCTCATGCGGTTTGGGAAATAAACATGGGCAAAACCGAACGCAATCCATATGATTACAAGTCCTTCAAGGCAAACTGCTTTATCGCGCTCTGAGCGCCGTGTTTAATGAAGATATTTACCATAAGCCCACTCCCCGATTGCTCAAAGCTCAGTTTCATTCCAAAATCAGGCGAAAGTTTTGAAGCAATCGCTGTTTGAAGCTCTGGGCACGCTTCCAAGACTTCTTGGAAAGTGTATTCCGGGAATAATCCTTTCGCCAAGAGAGAAAGACTTCCTAAGTTCCTGTCTTGCCCAATCTCAGTTGTAAAAAGAGTTCTTGCCACATCCAAGAGTTTTGCAATTGCGTTCACCTCTATACCATCAATTTGTATGGTCATATCAAGATCGAGAAGCGGGGAGGCCTGGTCGATGAGCAGACCGGCCATCTTTTTAGCGATTGCAGCTACCTGCTCATCTGACATATCTTTGATCATCGGACCAAGATCCAATGTCTCTTGATAAACCGCGCACGATTTATGATCTGCGGCTTGGATGGCCATGACTATTCATCCACTTCAATCGAAATCAGTGAAAAGAAGGGGTATTTCAGATTTTCACGGCCATGAAGTCCTTCGAGTTCGATCAGACATCCCACTTCTACAACTTGGCCGCCAAGGCGTTCCACTAAGCTCCCTGCAGCATTCGCTGTTCCGCCAGTTGCAAGCAAATCATCGATAATGACCACGCGCTCTTTCGGATGGATGCTCTCGATCTCGATCTCAAAAGTCGCTTTTCCGTACTCCAATTGATAATCGACTTTTTCCGTTTTTCTAGGGAGTTTCCCCCCTTTGCGGACCATGACGAATGGCAAATTCATCTCATAAGCAAGCGCAGTTCCAAAAATGAAACCTCTAGAGTCCAGGCCTACGATTGCATCGAGATTGAAATCGCGATATCTTTCTGCAAAAGCTTGAATGACTCGATGAAACGCTTCCGGGTTTCTCAAAAGATCTGGATAGCATTTGAATTGAATGCCAGGTTTTGGAAAATCGGGAACCGTAGCGATGTATTCTTCAATCCATTGATACTTCGGCTCAGTTGCAATCAAGGATGCGACTCCTGTTAGCAGTGTAAACAACCTTTTCATTCAGGCTCCTTTTTGGAGGAAAAGGATAATCACCGTAAAACTTTCTTTACAATAAAAAAAACGGCGTTCTTGCGCTGCTATAAAGTTTCTGTTATGAGCCAAAGGAAAGAGAGTCGAAATGAAAGACATGGGCGAAAGCACCTATCCCGATGGATTTTTAACGCCTCACAAGCAGGCTCATACAGTTGATGCGTGGCGCGTCTTCCGCATCATGGCTGAATTCGTCGACGGTTTCGAAACCATGACCTTCCTCGGACCCTCTGTCGCTATATTCGGTTCAACAAATCAAAATCCCAAAGAACCCAAATACTACGAACTCGCAGAAAAAATCGCCGAAAAGATTGTCGCCAAAGGATTTGGCATCATCACAGGCGGCGGTCCGGGAATCATGGAAATGGCCAATAAGGGAGCGCAAAAAGCGAAAGGACGCTCTTGCGGCCTTTGCATCAAACTTCCTTCAGAACCCCGCCCTAACCCATACATCGATCCGAAGTACGAACTGAACTTCCGCTACTTCTTCGTCCGAAAAGTGATGTTCGTAAGATATGCCCAAGCCTTTGTCGTTCTCCCCGGCGGCTATGGCACGCTCGATGAGCTCTTTGAAGCGTTAACGCTCATCCAAACAGGCAAAATCAAATACTTCCCTGTCTATCTAGTCGGAAAAGACTACTGGAAAGGGATGATTGATTGGATCAAAAATACCGTCCTCGCCAACGGAAATATCAAACCAGCCGACTTCGACCTCATCCGCCTAACCGACGACCCCGACGAGATCGCCGACGGCATCGAGAAACATTATCGCAAGACCAAGTCATTAGAAAATTTTTAACTCTTGCATCCCAACATCTAATTATCATAAACTCTATCGCTCGAAAAAAGGAACTAAACATTATGACACCGACACTTACTCAATCTATTGGATATCAAACAAAACAATATTTAGAAACTGCTCGAGACGAAGAAAGCCTGCTCGCAACTCATGTTGCGGGAAGAGTCAGGCTTTTGGCTACGGCTCTTGTAGGAACCGTCGAAATTGTTGCGCGGCTCGCTTTTTTTATGCTCGGCCACGTAGCGGGCATCTTCAGTCTTTACCGCTCGCCCGAAATCAATGACTTTTTAAGAGAGCAGATCTATGGCGGCTTCACTGCTAGCGTAATCACATCGGCTAGCTTGTTCTCCATTCTTTCGCCAAGTCTTTTTGAATCGATTCAATTCCCTCAAGAAGAAGATAAGGAGATCCCTGAGGCTGTTATGCAGCGAAGAATAGCGCGCGCCTTGGATCCTGAAGAAAGACGAGTTGCAAGGCTAGTGGCGGATGCCGTTTCCTTGCCTTTCCAAATGGTTGCGTTCTGTTTTAAAGTGCCTTTCTATCTGACCTATCTCACTTTCCAGGCAGCCTTCGTTTTGCCAATCCGGATCATGATGCTGCCTTTCCAACTCTTCATCAGCGCATTGACCTTTGATCGACCGAAAGATCAATTCAGAATGAATCTAATTTAACGTGTGGTTCCGCCCCGCTTCGGCAGGCGGCGGGTTCCCTCTTGAGAAAAGGCTTCATACTCAGCTCCTTTCATTCTTTTGGAAGGAGCTTCTGCGAAGTCGATCTCTTTTCTCTTGCCGCCGCGCCCTTCTTTCTTGGCAATCTTTTTGGCGGTTGATTTCTTCTTGGGGGTGAGAGTCTTTGCTCCAGCAAGTGCAGCGCGGCTTTGTTTTCCTGCAGTACCTGGCCTTCCTGGTCTATATCCTGGTTTCATGAGATCTCCTTTTTCCCTTTAAATGGCAGATTAGACTTTTTTGTAAAAGCCATTTGGGTAAAAAAAGACAGTGCCGTTCTCGAGAATCAAAACAAATCCATAGTGATCTAAGCGGATTTGCGGCAGCCCCAATTTTTGGCAGGCAGCCTGAATTTGTTGCGTATGCGTGATGATGATCCGGATTTCTGATCCGGGAGTCAATTCCTTGCAGACCGATTCAGTGATCCGATCGTAAGTCATCGGCCCTGCGACTAGGTCGATTTTTTCTCGGTTCCAGGGAACTGTTCCATCAGGGAGAATATTTAGAAGTTCTGCATCAGAAAAAGAATCGAGATAATTGATGCAATTCCAAATAGCTCTGGTTTGAAGAGGTGTTTGAAGATGTGCAGAAAGAGTCTGGGCTGGTTCATAGGCCCGTAAGTTTTCGGAAGATTCGATGCTCACCGGAAGATTTGTTTGATGCTGCAAAAAAGAAAAAGCGGTCAAAACCCCAACGAGCTCTTGACGAGATGTTTTCGTAATCGATGCAGATCGATTTTCATAGGTGCGCATCATGGCGATTTTTTGTTCTGCTGCGCTTTCCATCTGCAATACAGCATCGCTTTTCTCCTGCTCGCCATGCCGCATAAGAAAAATAGCGCCTTTGCCTTCCATTTTGGCTTCAATGTCGTGAAGAACCTCAGCGCTAGGCTCCCCAGCTATTGCTATAAATGCGGAAAGAATCGCGATCACAAAATCCTTCTTAAATATTCGCCGTATTCATTCTTAGCGTATCGATCGGCAAGATCTAAGAGCTGCTTTTCATCGATATAGCCCATTTGATAAGCAATCTCTTCGATGCAGGCGATCTTGATGCCTTGCCTTTCTTGAATGGCTTGCACAAACGAAGCTGCTTTATGGAAAGCATCAAAGGTACCTGTATCGAGCCAAGCATGGCCGCGGCCCAAAAGGCGCACATTCAATCTTCCCTGCTCCAGATAAACTCGATTGACGTCTGTGATCTCCAGCTCCCCTCTCGGGCTTGGCTTGAGGCTCTTGGCAATATCCACAACATCGGGCCCATAAAAATAAAGTCCCGGTACGGCGTAGGATGACTTGGGATGCTGCGGTTTTTCCTCAATCCCAAGCGCACGCATTTGCGCATCGAAATGGACAACGCCATACCTGCTTGGATCTTTCACTTGATAGCCGAAAATGAGCCCGCCTTCTTTGAGATTCATCCCTTCTTTCAAAATCGCCGGCAAGTCTTGCCCATAAAAAATATTATCGCCTAAGACGAGGGCCACAGGTTCCTTGCCAACAAAACTCTCACCCACAATGAATGCCTGCGCAAGTCCTTGCGGCTTTGCCTGGACCGCATATTCGAATCTCAAACCCATCTGAGATCCGTCGCCAAAGAGCTTTTCAAAGCGAGGGGTATCTTCAGGAGTCGAAATGATTAAAATTTCGCGGATCCCTGCCTGCATGAGGACAGACAGGGGATAATAGATCATCGGCTTGTCATAAATGGGAAGGAGCTGTTTGCATAAGGCAATGGTTGCAGGATACAGACGCGTTCCACTGCCGCCAGCGAGGATGATACCTCTCATGGCGCTTCCAAGACGCAAACATCGGAAAGACCGCGATACCGCTCTTTGAAATCAAGCCCGTAGCCAACCACAAAGAGGTTGGGAATGTCAAAAAGGACATAGTCGGGACGATATTCGGTCACTTTGGGTACGTCTTGTTTATAAAGCAGCACGCACGATTTAAGAGAACGGGGTTTTTGCTCTTCTAATGCTTTAAGAAGGGCGACCATTGTATGGCCGGAATCAAAAATGTCATCTACAACGAGTACATCCCGATTGTGGATTTGGAGCCTATCAGCGCCAATTACGGTCAATTCGCCGCGGGTTGTTCCGCGTGCGCCATAACTAGAGCATTGCACTGTTTGTAAATCGAGAGGAAGATTAACTTCGCGGATCAGGTCTGCCACTAGGCAAATAGATCCTTTTAAGACCATAACGATGACGAGATCTTTTCCGTTATAATCCTGTTCGATCTGTGCAGAAACTTCTTTAAGTTTGTCTGCGATCTGGTCTTTGCTAATCAGTGATCTTAATTTTGTTGGATCCATCGATTCAGCGGGTAAAGTTGCAGCCTTCAGCAAGCAAATTGTCAATATAACTAATCGTGTAATCATTGGACAAAAACCTCCTATCTTCGAGCATGTATTGATGAAAAGGAATCGTTGTATGAACGCCTGCGATATGGAATTCGCGAAGCGCCCGTTTCGAATGACGGATCGCTTCTTCGCGAGTCCGCCCCTTAACGATCAATTTTGCAATCATCGAGTCATAGTTGGGAGGTATCCGATAGCCGCCGTAACAAGCGCTATCAATCCTGACGTGCGGGCCGCCGGGTGGAATGTAATGCTCGAGTAAACCAGGCGAAGGAGCAAAATTTTGCGCCGGATTTTCCGCATTGATTCGAAATTCAAAAACGTGTCCCTTAAACTCGATATCTTTTTGCTTGAGGTTCAATTTTTCGCCCCGGGCGATTCTCAATTGATATTGGAGAAGATCGATGCCCGTTAGCTCTTCAGTGACAGTGTGCTCAACCTGAATCCGGGTATTTACTTCCATGAAATAGAAATTCCCTTCTTCATCGAGCAAGAATTCGACAGTTCCGACAGAATAATAACCTGCGGCTCTGACAATATTAACAGCACACTCGCCCATTTTCTTGCGCATAGACTCATCGATTTTGGGGCTAGGAGCCTCTTCGATCAGCTTTTGCCGCCGTCTTTGGATGGTGCAATCTCTTTCGCCTAAATAGACGTAATTGCCGTGTTTATCTCCCATCACCTGCACTTCGACGTGGCGCGGGTTCACAATCATCTTTTCTAAATAGACATCCGGGTTATTGAAGCTCACCTCAGCTTCTGCGCGGGCGGCCATGAATTTTTTGACAAAATCTTCTTCAGAGTAGGCGATGCGGATCCCTTTCCCGCCTCCGCCGGCAACGGCCTTAATGAAGATCGGAAATCCAAACTTGCGAGCCTCTTTAAGTCCTCCTTCTACATCGGAAACAATACCATCCGAACCGGGGATTACGGGGCATTTGACGCTTTTAGCAGTCGCTTTCGCCTGCGCCTTATCTCCAAGAGCTGCAATAGCGCTTGATGGCGGGCCTATAAAGTTTAATCCGCAGCTTTCGCAAATGGAAGCAAAGTTGGCGTTCTCGCTCAAAAAGCCATATCCAGGATGTACTGCATCCGCATGAGTGATTTCACAGGCTGCAATCAAATTGGGAATTTTTAAATATGATTTGGTTGAAGGCGGTTCGCCGATGCAAATCGCTTCATCTGCGATATGTACATGCATCGCTTCGGAATCCGCTTCAGAATAGACCGCAACGGTAGCAATTCCTAGGTCATGGCAAGCTCGGATGATCCGGACAGCAATTTCGCCTCTGTTGGCAATGAGAACTTTTTGCATTAGACGATCCGTAAAAGACGGGTTCCAAATTCTACAGGTTGCGCGTTATCGGTGAGGATTTCCGCCACCGTTCCGCTGATGCCCGCTTTCACTTCATTCATCACTTTCATTGCTTCCACAATGCAAACGACGGTGTTTTCATCGACTCTGTCGCCTACCTTTACGAAGGAAGGTTGATCAGGGCCTGGCGATGCATAGAAAGTGCCCACCATAGGAGATGTTACAAATGTGCCTGGGGCAGTTGCTGCATGTCCGCCGCGCTCGCCCTTCAAGGGAGCTTCAGATTGGAAGGCCGACTCAGTTTCTGCAGGAACCATTCGGGGCCGCGGTGCTAGCGCTCCGACCATCTCCTTCTCAAGATGGAGTTCGAAGTCGCCTTTTTTGAAGACGAGCTTGTGCAGTTTGCTCTCTTCAAGACAACTCATTAATTCTTTGATTTGTTCAAGTTCCACTTTTTTTATACTCGCTGTATGTATTCATTCGTCTGGGTATCGACTTTGATCACATCGCCGCTTTCAATGAATAAAGGCACATCGATTTTCGCACCGGTTTCCAAAACACCCTTTTTCGTCGCCTCTTCGCCAGACTCGGCACCTTCTGTTTTGACGACCATGATTTCCAAAAATTGGGGCAGTTCAACTGCAAAAATCGTCTCGCCATAGAACATTGCCTTCACCTGGATTCCCTCTTTGAGGTAATCGACTTTGTCAGAAAGAATTCCGGCTGGCACCAAAACCTGCTCCAGATTGCCGATATCGAGGAAAAGATACTCTTTTCCTTCTGGGTATAAAAATTCCAAATTCCGTTCTAATAAAGAGACTTCTTGAACGGTCTGATCGAGCTTGAAATTCTTCTCGATCGTCTCGTCTGTGATCAAATTGCGGAGTTTTGTTTTAATAAACGGAGTCCCCTTCGGGGCCGTTACTTTCACACTCGATTCAACGCGGAAAATTTTCCCGTCGATATTGAGTGTCATTCCTGGCGTGATCTGGTTCGCTGTTGTCATATTTTCACAATCCGTTTTAATTCGCTTAAATTGGAAATGGAGTGATTGATCCACTTTTCCGTTTCAAGCTTCGTTCCCCTTCCCCATCGCATATGCACAGTTTGGCATCCGAGCGCATGCGCCGGGGCCAAATCCATCGCAATCCGGTCTCCGCAAACAAGAACCTCTCGCGGATGGATTGAAAATTCTCGTATTAAATCCTCATAAAAAGGTTTTTTTACAGAATCTTCCGGGATTGCTATCTTACTAAAAAACGCCCTATCAATACCAGCTTTTTCGAGCTTTTCCAGCTGAAAGGGCGGATGCCCTCCGGTAACAAGAGCCAAAGTGTGCTTTTGGGCAAAGATTTGCAAAATTTCTTTAGCATTTGGGGTGGTTGAAATTACGAAATCGGATGGCAGCGGGCGGGTCATTTCCCGAATTGCGTTAGGCAAGAGTCCTGAATCGCCTCCCGATTCATTCAAAAATTTAGCGAGAGCCTCTTTAGAACCGCTTGCTTTTTCATTGATATCGGTGAGCCGTTTTAAGGCCGTTTCAAAATCGGCGACTTTGAGCCCCAGCGCAACAAAACCTTTGAGGCATTCTTTCAATTTATAGGGAGTTACAGAACCAGAAGTGTCGATGAGCGTGTCATCGAGATCAAAGATGATCAACAATTTTCACTAACTCCTCTGCCAGCTTCTTCGAATCGTGCCGGATTAAATTCCGTTTCAGCAGATCTCTTCTCGGCTCTTCCGCGAGCCTCCCCAAAAGGTCGGCCTTCACAATCCGTTCATCATCGAGATCATTTTCAACTAGCTCGCCCTCTTCGGCATACACATCGATCAGCTCTTTGGCCGGCTTTTGCGCATTGATCAATATGTGATCGAATAGATCTTTGCCAAGGTATCGGACAAGTTCATTGAGATAGTGGGATGTTTTATATCCGGTTGTTTGTCCTTTGCGGTTCATCAAATTGACAACATACACTTTCTTAGCAGCGCTTTCAGAGATCGCCTCGCAAACCCCTTCGACCAAGAGATTCGGAATCAATGATGTGTGCAAACCTCCAGGCCCAATCACGATGAGATCGGCATTTTGAATCTCTTCAATCACTCTGGGGTTGACCTTGGGGAACGGTTCTAGATAGATTGTCTTATACCCTTTGTCGATCTCTTGAGATAAGTAGACCTCTTTTTCGCCTTCGAGGATTTTTCGGTTATTGAGCACCATTTTCAAGCGCACTTGGTGGGTCGTAACGGGGATCACTTTGCCTTTGATATAGAGAATCTTTCCCGCTTCCTCGACCGCCTTCTCAAAACTTCCCGTAACCTTTTCCAATGCGGAAAGGAGCAGGTTTCCAAAGGAGTGGCCTCCCAGTCCGCCGTTTTCAAAGCGGTAATTCATGAGCGAACGCATGAGCCGGCTCGAATTGGACAAAGCAACCAGGCACTGTCTTACATCGCCGGGCGGCAAAACACCCAGTTCATCGCGTAAAATCCCTGTGCTTCCCCCATCATCCGCCATCGAAACGATGGCTGTGAGATCAAGCGGATATTTTTTGAGGCCGCGCAATACGACAAAATTTCCAGTTCCGCCCCCGATAACCACCACTTTTTTCACTGAGGCTCGATTCATATGCAGTGTCTTAAACCTTCAATGCCTTTTTTCATATCCGGCTGTTTAAAAAGATAGTCGCCGCTGACTAATACGTTCGCTCCTGCTTTCACGCAAAGAGGGGCCGTCTCGTGATTGATCCCTCCATCGACTTGGATGTCGAAGGGAGGCAATGTAAGCCCTTGGCTAGAGATGCCGCCTTGCCGAATGCCCCGTTTGTCGCAGGCCTCGCGGGTCAGCTTCACTTTTTCAAGCACTTCAGGCATGAATTTTTGCCCGCCGAATCCAGGACTTACCGTCATGAGCAAAATGAGATCGCATTTGTCAATATACTTTGGGATCATGGAAAACGAAGTTTCAGGCCGGAATGCAAGCCCCGCTTTTTTTCCGCATTTACGGATGAACGCGATCGTATCTTCCACATCTTCGGTAGCCTCGAAATGGAAAGTGATCCTGTCGGCGCCCGACTGAACCAGCACTTCAACATAATCGAATGGGTTGTAGATCATGATGTGGACGTCGAGAAAACAGCGAGTGGCTTTCCGAATGGCGGCAAGCGCCTTGGGTCCCAGCGTTAAATTAGGTACAAAATGGCCATCCATGATATCGACATGGATCGCATCGGCGCCCGCCTGCTCAAGCTTTTTGGCTTCGTCGGCAAGCCGCCCGAAATCCCCAGATAGAATTGAAGGGCAGATTTGGATTGGGAATTTTTCCATATTCCCAATATCCTAACGAACCGAAAGATTAAAGAAAAGCGCGCTCAATTGCCTGTAAGAAAGCGCTTTGCTCTTCTTTCACATCGGACATAAAGAGATACCCAGTATAAGGAGTATCATGGATATCCAAGTTGAAAGAGACAAGTTGATGCGGCGCGGCTGAAAAATCGATCATTTTTTTCTTTTTAGGAGCTGCGGTATAAATCCGGCCAGGCTCTTGTCGCACTTGCAGCGATTCGCTTTTGACCGCCTGCATTAGCGTGAGATAAAACTGCTTCAAAGGCTCCGTTTCCAAACTGCTGCGCATCTCGATTGGCACGATCGAATAGAAAAATTTCTCAAGGAGAATCGGATCGGCCTGTTTGCCCAGCGTATTTTTGAGGCAAGTAAGAGATTCATTCAATTTGAAGATCATTCCGCCATTATAATCTCTAACATCGCCGACAACTTTATTCACCTCTCCCAAAATAAAACTTCTGGCCTTATAGAGATCAACGGATCGATCGGCTCGTAAAAATTGGCTGATAGGCAGCACGGTGCGGAAGACTGTGGCTTCTTTCACATATTTGCGGCGCACATGGCCTACTCTGCGGACCCTATCTGGAATGTATTTAATGCCCGCTTTTTTAGTCTGGAAAAGCTCTTGTAAAGCAGGCTCATTTTCTCCAATCACTCTCAGCAATATCACAGAAAAGCAAAGGTCATCCCCTTTTTGCTCATCATATGAAATAATGATGTGCGGCATATCTCCGACAAAACGGATTTGTCTAGAAAGGGCCATAATATTGCGTAGAACCTCTTCTTCATTGCGAGGCATGAAAATCGGATGGGCGAGCTGCTCAACGTGTCCTTTCACCTGTTCCGGCAGGGAAATCTTTAACAGCTGGATTTCTTCCATTGTAAAATCGGTGCCATCATTTTTTTCGATTTCCAAATAGAGAGTTTTTTCTTCACCTTTATCTACAAAAGCGGACCCGTCCACTAATTTCACTTTCGGCAGATTCTTCTGGATTGCGCTCATCAAGTGGGTCGTCTCAAAAATTTCATGCTCGCGCAAAAAGTTGAGCGCGGCCAATACACCCAAAACGGGTTTACCGGAAGGAGTCAATTTGGTTTTCAAAAATTTGAAAATGACGTGCCGTTTATTTGGATAAACCTGGACGTTTTGTTTAATGAATTTGCGCAAGCTATGCAGATTCGAAATGATCCGGCTGATGTGGTGGTAATCGCGCAGAGTTTTAAAATCGTCGCGCACGCAAATCAAAAATTGCTGCATTTGAGAAAAGATGCCCTGATCAAAATCTTTTGAGTGGCTTTGAATCAAAGAACCGATCTTTTCTTGGATCATTGCCGTTTTTCCATCGGCAGAAAGGCCTTTGAATTCCAAAATCCTGCGCGCATGGTAATTTGAAACAACGCCGAGCCGAATTTCAGTCTCGATCGCATGCAAGTTGCGGCGTACCTCTTCAACATCAGCCGCGCTCTTTAAATGAACAACAATCTCAGCAACACACAAAAGATCATCGGAAAGATGGGGAAGACGGACATCAGAGGCGAAGAAGAGTTCTACATTGACCCTTTTTTGAGGCAAGAGCCATCTGCTCACCATATCATAGAAGAAGTTGCATGCGTTGAGCCGGTATTTGCACAAGAGAAGCACGGAAAGAGCGCATGGGGCCTTGGTCAGCTCAGACCAGCTGATCATCGGAAGGAGATCGGCAAATCGAGCTCTTTGTGCGGGAAGCTCAATTCCGCCGTCATCTAAGAGATCATTTGGCACCAGCCTGCGAATCAGATCTTGCGCACCCTCGCGGTAATACTCCGCTTCAATATATGGGCACGCAAACTGAAACTCAAATTCCAATTGCTCTTCTAATTGGGCAAACATGTTGGCTCCTCATAGCTCATGTTCAGATTCCTTATTTGTCCAAAACCTACGACCGTACCCGGTAGTTTTGGATCATTGAAAGAGTGGACCGCTAACTGCACGCCATTTTTTTCTGCTAGCTCAATGCATCTTGCATGGAGAACTTTTGCTCCCTTCTTTGCAAGCTCCAGCGCATCGGCGTAACTTAAATTGGGCATTAACTTTGCCCCTTCATTTTTTTTCGGGTCCGCATCGAATATGCCGGGAACATCCTTATAGAATTCCACCCGCTCAGCCCCCAAAGCAACGGCCAAGGCCACCGCACTCGTGTCCGACCCGCCTCTTCCCAGCGTCGTGATCTCCCCTTTTCGGCTCATTCCCTGAAAACCAGCCACAATGGCCACTTTCTCCTGATTCAATGCTTCATGCAATCTTTTCGGGCGAATCTCGACAATCCGCGCATCAGAATGGTTTTCGCACGTAATAATTCCCGACTGACTTCCCGTAAAACTTACAGCCTCTTTTCCCTGACGCTCGAGAGCCATGGCTAAAAGGGCAATACTAATTCTTTCACCGACTGAAACTAACATATCTTGTTCGCGCGTCGGCGGATTCGGGTGAACCTTCCTTGCCAATTCGAGTAGTTCGTCTGTTTGTCCTGCCATCGCGCTCACTACAACAACCAATTTTTTGTCCTGCAAAGATCTTTCAATAATGATTTTTGCAATTTTTTGGAAGCTTTCTGGCGCACTCACACTTGCGCCGCCAAATTTCATCACTAACATCTTTTCTCCAACTTTGGATCAAAAAAGATAAACGTTTTTTTCACCCAACGCTAGAAATTTTCAATCTACTGAAATATGTTTAAAAAAATAAAGAAATATTTTTGTTAAACAAATTTTGCAAATTTATTTTAGACAAAAATATTTTCCTAAACCCATTCGTCTGCAGCAAGATGCATAGAGAAAAAAAAGAAAAACAAATTTTGGAAAAAAATTTACAACTGTGGAAGCTCTTCCGATAATTTATGAGCAAACAAAAAATAATATATGAGTCCTTTCAACTCAAACTCCCCTCCAAAGCTGTGCATGTTGGTTATTATAAGGTATAATAATTGGCAGCCTATTTCTAACTCCTTGCATTTATTCCACCTCGCTGGTAATCTTTTTCCTTTAACCAGACAGAGCTGTCTTCTGGCATTTTTTTAGCAGAAGAGCTTTGTCTTATTTTATAAACAGGAGAAACCTCAAACCCATGTCTAAAAACCCCACCCACGATTGGAATAGCAGCAACGTTCTCGACGATGTAGATTTTCAAGAACACGAAGCGCGTCAATTCCGCGATTTACTTTACGGAAAAAAAGCGGATGAAGAAGGAACCCTTTCCCTTTTAAATGTTGGACAAATTTTGAAAGGGCGGATCGTCGAAATCACAAAAGATTACGTCGTAGTCGATGTAGGTCTCAAATCGGAAGGCCTCGTACCCATTTCTGAATTTACAGAACCTGAAGAACTCAATCTGGGCGGAGACACTGAAGTTTATCTAGACGCCGCTGAAGGCGATGATGGACAGATCGTATTGTCCAAAGATAAAGCACGCAAGTTCAGACAGTGGGAACACATCGTCAACCATTGCAAAGAAGGTTCGATCGTCAAAGGAAAAGTGATCCGCAAAGTTAAAGGCGGACTCATGGTCGACATCGGCATGGAAGCCTTCTTGCCTGGATCGCAGATCGACAACAAGCGCATCAAGAATTTGGATGACTTTGTCGGCAAAACTTACGACTTCAAAATCCTCAAGATCAATATTGAGCGAAAAAATATCGTCGTTTCAAGAAGAGAGCTGCTTGAAGAAGAGCGCGTATCTAAGAAAGCCGAGCTCCTTGAGAACATCAAGGAAGGCGAGGTACGCAAAGGCGTTGTGAAGAACGTCACCGACTTCGGCGTATTCTTGGACCTCGACGGTATCGACGGCCTCCTCCACATCACCGATATGACTTGGAAGAGAATCAAGCACCCATCCGAGCTCGTCCAAATGGGACAAGAACTCGATGTGGTCATTCTACATGTCGATCGCGAAAAAGGAAGAGTTGCTCTCGGCCTGAAGCAAAAAGAAGAAAATCCATGGGAAGAAATCGAGAAACGCTATCCGCCAGGAACAAGAGTCCGCGGCAAGATCGTGAACTTGGTCTCTTATGGTGCATTCATTGAGATCGAGCCAGGCATTGAAGGACTGATTCACGTTTCAGAAATGTCTTGGACCAAGAACATCACAGAACCAAGCGAAATGGTCAATGTTGGCGACGAAGTGGAAGCCATCGTTCTTTCAGTACAGAAAGAAGAAGGCAAAATCTCCCTCGGCATCAAGCAAACCGAACGCAATCCTTGGGAAGATGTTGAGAAAAAATACCCAGTCGGCAGCAGCGTGATCGCTGAGATCCGCAACCTGACCAACTATGGCGCTTTCGTTGAACTGGAACCAGGCGTAGATGGCCTGATCCACATCTCCGATTTGAGCTGGATTAAAAAGGTATCGCACCCATCTGAAGTCTTGAAAAAAGGCGATAAAGTGGAAGCGGTCATCCTTTCAGTCGATAAAGAGAGCAAAAAGATCACTCTCGGCGTAAAACAACTCAGCGTCAATCCTTGGGAAACCATTGAAAAGACTCTGCCTGTTGGAACACTTGTGCACGGCGTTGTGACCAAAACCACAGCTTTCGGCGCCTTTGTTCAGCTAGATAATGGCATTGAAGCCTTGATCCACGTGACAGAACTTTCTGATCAGCCATTTGCGAAAGTGGAAGATGTGATCCAAAAAGGCGATAAAGTCACAGCAAAAGTGATCAAGCTCGATCCAGAGCACAAAAAGATTGCCCTCTCTATCAAAGAATATTTGATCGAGAAGAACCAACTGAACCGCGACGATATCGTTGTCGGCCAAAAATCTAAGAAAAAGAAGAAAAAAGCGTCCAAAGAAGATGACGACGAGGATTTAGATGAATAAGGACCTCATAGCGATTTTTGAATACCTAGAACGCGAAAAAGGGATCAAGCGAGAGATTGTGATCAATGCGATCGCAGACTCTTTACGAGCTGCCGCCCGCAAAAGCGTGAAAGGCTTAGGCGAAAAAGTAAGCGTGGAGATTCACCCGAAAACGGGCGAAATTGAAGTCTTCACCCAGAAAAAAATCGTCGAGAAAGTCGAAAATCCAGCGGATGAAATCTCGATCGAAGAAGCCCGTTCTCTTGAGCCTGAGTGCCAAGTAGGACAGTGGCTTGAAATCTCGATCACGCCGCAAGATTTTGGCCGAATTGCTGCCCAAGCAGCTCGGCAGATCATCACCCAAAAGCTCAAAGGAGCTGAACGGGATGTGATCTATGAGGAATATAGACACAGAGCCGGAGAGATCATCTCCGGCACTGTTAAGCGCTTCATCCGAGGGAGAACAATTGTTGTCGATCTCGGCAAAGTGGAAGCGATCCTACCAGAACGGAACTATCCGAAACTGGAACGCTACAATCCAGGCGAAAAAGTACAGGCGCTCCTTTTGGAAGTGCGCGACACTGAAATGGGCGGCGCTGAGGTTATATTGACCCGCAGCCACCCAGAATTTGTAAAGCAGCTTTTTGAGCAAGAAGTACCTGAATTGCACGATAAAACGGTTTCGATTGAAAGAATCGTCCGCGATCCAGGATACAGAACTAAATTGGCTGTACGTTCCTATGATCCAAAAGTAGATCCAGTAGGAACCTGCGTTGGCGTCCGTGGAACTCGAATCAAGAACATCATCCGAGAACTCAATAATGAGAAGATCGATGTTGTCCCTTATTCGGATGACCCTGTCCAATTGCTTGAAAATCTTCTTTCTCCTGCTGAAATCAGGAAAATGAAGGTCCACGAAGACCGGATCTGGATGGTCGTTATGGACGAAGATTATCCGACTGTCATTGGGAAAAAGGGCATGAATGCCCGGCTGATCGGTCAGATGATCGGTAAAGATATCGATGTACAAAAGATGAGCGAATACCAAAAATTGCTCACCATTCAAATGGCTGAACTTAGCGAATCTGCAAATGAAGCCTTCGATGATAAGTTGAAAATCGAAGGAGTCAGCGGACTCATTTTGGAAAGCCTTATTGGCGCAGGTTTTGATACCATGCGCAAATTCATGCAGTCAACACCTGCTGAAATTTCAGCCAAAGTTCCCGGCGTTAATTACTACGATTTAGCTGGCCGGATTTTGGATCAAATTCAAAAAAAAAAGGGATAGTCGTTGGGTAAACATCTAAAATTAAATATTAAAAACACCCAGCTTGCCGAAGCATTCAAGATCAAGAAAAAGGTCGAGCCTGCAGCAAATGTTGAGGCGCCAAAGCCAGCAGCAGAAGAAAGCGAAGGGGAACCGAAGAAGAAGCTGACGCGGCTTAAAGAGGATGCAACGATTACGTCTGCTGTAAAACAGGCGGAAAAAACGCTCGCAGCCAAAGAAAAAGAAAGCGAGATCCCTAAGAAGAAAAAAGCTCGAATTATTGCAAGCCCGGAAGAAGCAGCAAAAGCGGCAGAAGCTGTTGAAGAGGAGATCACTGCTCCATCGGAAGCCATAGAAGAAGCAGCTCCGAAGGAAGAAGCGATTACTCCAGCTGCTCCCCCAGCAGTTGAAAAAGTTGAAGCGCCGAAAGCTCCTGAAGCAAAACCTGCTGCTTCTGCACCGGCGGCTGAACAGCCAGCCTACAAACCGGCTCATCCAATGCCTGCTGTAGCGCCGCGCAAGGAATTAAGACCTGCAAAACGCAAAGAAGAAGTTCGTTTCGACTCCCGCGACCGCCAAGGCTTGCGCGACACCGATAACGAAGCTTGGCGCAAAAGACGCGCTCACAAACCATTGCGCAGAGCCGTTCAAGAAGAGATCATCCGACCGAAAAACTTGACTGTACGACTCCCCATTACGATCAAAGATCTCGCGCAAGAAATGAAGCTCAAAGCTTCTCAGCTGATTGCAAAACTTTTCATGCAAGGCATTACGCTTACGCTTAATGACTATCTGGATGACGAAACAGTCGTTCAGCTCCTCGGTCATGATTTCGATTGCCAAATCAAAATTGATACCTCTGAACAAGAGCGAATCCGTATTACCGACCAGACAATCCGCCAAGAAGTGGGAACAACTTCTTTGGATGACCTCGTATTGCGCTGTCCAGTGGTTGCCTTTATGGGCCACGTCGACCACGGCAAAACCTCGCTCATCGACTACATTCGTAAATCGAACAGAGTCGCAGGCGAAGCTGGAGCGATTACCCAGCACATTGGCGCTTTTAGAGTGAAGACCAATGCAGGCGATGTCGCGATTCTCGACACCCCTGGCCACGAAGCCTTTTTTGAAATGCGCTCTCGAGGCGCCAACGTCACTGATATCGTGATTCTCGTTGTCGCAGGCGATGAGGGAATCCGGGCGCAAACAGAAGAAGCTATCCGCCAAGCGAGAGAGGCTAGCGTACCAATTCTGGTTGCTCTCAACAAAGCGGACAAACCGAATTTCGATGCCCAAAAAGTCTATCGTGAACTGGCCGACCGCGATTTGCTTCCTGAAGCTTGGGGCGGAACAACAATTACTGTGAACTGCTCTGCTGTAACCGGCAAAGGGATTACTGAACTTCTGGAAATGATTGCTCTACAGGCCGAAATTCTAGAACTGAGAGCAAATCCTAAATCTAGAGCCCGCGGTACTGTTCTTGAATCGGAAATGCACAAAGGACTCGGCGCTGTCGCAACGGTTCTCGTTCAGAACGGAACGTTGAGAAAGGGCGATGCGATCGTATTTGGACACTATTCCGGGCGCATTAAGACAATGCAAGACGATCATGGTAAGATGATCGAAGAAGCAGGTCCATCGACACCAGTAAAAATTACCGGTTTGTCAGAACTTGCGGAAGCAGGAAACGAATTCATCGTTGTGAAGAACGAAAAAGAAGCCCGCGAGCTTGCTGCAGCGAGAGCTGAAGGATTCAAACGGGAAACAGCCGCCAAGCCAAAACTGGGCAGCTTAGAAAAGATGATGGCGAAGAAAGAGAGCGGCGAGAAAAAAATCCTCCCTCTCATCCTGCGCGCCGACGTACAAGGCTCCTTGGAAGCCCTCAAAACCTCTCTTGGAAAAATCCGCTCCGAAAAAGTGCGGCTTGAGATCGTCAATGCCGACGTTGGCGAGATTTCCGAGTCGGACATTGAACTCGCAGCAGCTTCTAAAGCGACGATAGTTGGATTCCATACTAGCATCGAAAGCCATGCTGACGACCTGATTAAGCAGAAAAAAGTACCTGTTTATACTCAAGACGTGATCTATCATCTCATCGATGAAGTGAAAAACCGGATGCGTCAGCTGCTCGACAAGATCGAGCAAGAGACTGATACTGGCGAAGCTCTTGTTAAAGCGGTCTTCAAGTCTTCCCAGCTGGGCCTGATTGCCGGCTGCCAAGTCACCGATGGCAATATCAAACGTCAGCACCTGGTTCGACAGATCCGGGGTGGTCAAGTGATTTGGAAAGGCAAAATGTCTTCTTTAAAACGCATGAAAGAGGACGTGAAAGAAGTTCAAAAAGGATTTGAGTGCGGAATTCTTCTGGAAGGTCAAAGCGACATTAAAGAGGGAGACATCATCCAAGCCTACGAAATCACCTATCTCGAGCAGGATTTATAGTGAAAAAGAACCGACTAGCCCGTGTTAATTCCCTTCTTAAAGAGGTCATTTTTGAAGTGATCCAAAAAGAAGTGCGCAATCCAAATGTGACCACATTCGTGACTGTGACGAATGTGGACACCTCTGCCGATCTGCACCACGCGAAAGTTTCCGTTAGCCTGATTTGTTCAGAAGAAGAAAAGTCGAAAGTACTTGCCGCCCTAAATTCTGCAGCTGGATTCATCGCGGTCCATGCCGCAAAGAAAGTACAGCTGCGCTATTTTCCAGAGCTGAGTTTTAAAATCGATACTTCGATCGAAGAACACATGAAAATCCAGCAAATTCTTGGAGAGCTCGAAAAAGAACGGAATTCCCGTGAGCACCCAAATTAACGGCATTCTTCTGGTAGATAAGCTAGCAGGCTCTACCTCCTTTCATATTGTTTCTCTTTTACGCAAAATAACGGGCATTGAAAAAATCGGCCACGCAGGAACCTTAGATCCTTTTGCCACAGGCGTTATGGTAATGCTCATCGGCAAAAATTATACAAGGCGCAGCGACGAATTTTTATCGAGCGAAAAAGAATATAGAGCCACATTGCAGCTTGGCATTACGACCGAAACGTATGACTTGGAAGGGGCCATCGTTGAAAGAAACGACAAAGTGCCAAGTCTTGCAGAAATCGAACTGGCATTGCAAACTTTTCAAGGAGAAATCCTTCAAACTCCTCCGATGTATTCAGCCAAAAAAGTGGCCGGAAAAAAACTCTATGATCTAGCGCGTCAAGGCATAGTCATCGAAAGACAGCCTGTCAAGGTGCGCGTTGCGATCGAATGCATCCAATATAACTATCCGATGCTTGAAATCAAAGTTGTCTGCTCTAAAGGCACATATATACGGAGCCTCGGCCATGATATCGGTCAGTTTTTAGGCTGCGGTGCCCACCTCTTCGAGCTGACTCGCACCCGCTCAGGAACATTTCGTCTTGAAGAGTGCATCTCGCAAGGGCTGCTCAAAAACCGCGAGTTTGACATCAGCCCTTATGTGAGGAAGCTATGAAAACAGCCCTTACAATCGGCTTTTTCGATGGAGTGCATTTAGGCCACCAAGCCCTGCTCAAACGGCTGCGCTCTTTCCCCCATGCGACCATTTTGACCTTTTCAAATCATCCTCAAAGCATCATCCGGCCACCGGCGCCAGAACTTTTGATTCCCTATGAAACGAGGGTTGAGCTTTTGAGAGAATTTGCTGATCAAGTCATCGTACTTCCATTCACCGATGAATTTGCAGCTACACGCTATGAGGAGCTCCTCGATCAATTCGACCTATCCCACATCATTTTAGGAGAAGGTTCAGTGTTCGGAAAAAATCGGGAAGGAAATGAAGAAAATGTGCGCAAATATGGCGCTCAAAACGGAATCACTGTAGAATATTTTCCGAAAATCGTTTTTGAAGGAGAACCGATCTCTTCTTCGCGTATCCGGAAAGCCCTTGCAGACGGAAAAACAACTCTTGCAGAACAACTTTTAGGTAGACAGCTATGACAAATCTTTCTTGCGGCATTGTGGGGCTTCCCAATGTCGGAAAATCAACTTTATTCAACGCCCTGACCCGCAAGCAAATTCCGTCAGAGAACTACCCTTTCTGCACAATCGATCCAAATGTCGGCGTGGTGAATTTGGCAGATCCCCGCTTAAACGCCCTCTCCGAACAATCGCATAGTAAAAAAATCATCCCGGCTACCGTATCGTTCGTCGATATCGCAGGTCTTGTGAAAGGCGCTTCTCAAGGAGAAGGCCTCGGCAATCAATTCCTTTCCCACATCAGAGAAACCGATGCGATTGTGCAAGTGGTCCGGTGTTTTGAAGATCCAAACGTCATCCATGTTTCTGGAAGAGTCAATCCACTTGATGACATTGAAGTGATCACACTTGAACTGATCCTTGCCGATCTCCAAATGGTGGAAAACACCCTCTCGCGGCTCGAGAGACAAGCAAAAGGCAAAAAAGAATTACAACCAACTGTCGATCTGCTCAAGAAATGCGCAGCCCATCTCAATCAAAATCTACCCATGCGCAGCCTCAAACTCACCCCTGAAGAGGAAGAGCTTTGCAAACAATACAACTTCCTCACCAAAAAGAAAGTGCTTTATGTTTGCAACGTAGGCGAATCAGACGTTCCCGCCCTCGACAATCCGCTCGTTCAAATGGTGCGAGAATATGCAGCCAAAGAAGGCTCCCGCATCGTCCCGATCTGCGCCCGGATCGAGGAAGAGATTTCTCGGCTCGATGAAAACGACGCCAAAGAATTCTTGGCAAGCCTCGGACTGAAAGAATCAGGCCTTGACCGGCTCATCCGCGAAGCCTTTTCACTTTTGGATCTCATTACCTATATCACAACAGGTGAAATCGAAACACGCGCTTGGACAATCAAAAAGGGGACCCCAGCCGCAGAAGCTGCAGGGAAAATCCATTCTGACATTGAGAAAGGGTTCATCCGCGCTGAAGTGGTCTCATTCGACGATATGCTGCGCTATAAAGGAAGAGTCGGCGCCAGAGAAGCGGGCAAAGCCCGCTCTGAAGGGCGCGAATACATCGTTCACGATGGCGATGTAATTTTATTCTTTCACAACTGACTTTTTTGCAAGCGAATGAAGTTCTTCGGATGTAAACAAGCGGGTAATTTTCAGTCTATCTGCGCCGAAAAATCTAGCGTTTGCCAAAATTTCTTTTCTTCCTGAGACAACCCCATCTTTGCCCGCTGAAAGTTCATGGGCATTTTTAGGGTTCACTCCCAATTTTCCAAGCCAAGTGTCAATAATGATCGCTTTCTTTCCCCAAGTCCTAGGATTGTTCAATTCGCCTTGTCGATTCATGATGACAAAAGCATGGCCGCCATTTCCAACCAACTCGACATCAGAGCTCCAAGCTCCTCCATTGCGGATATGTTCGACAATCTTTGCTATCACTGATGCGGCCATATGATCGCACTGGCCAGCTTTCTTTTTTAAAAGATCTTGCCCCAAACGGACGATCTCTTCAGGCGAATCGCTATACTTCTGCTTTTGACTATTTGCTCTAAGTCCTGCTGCCATCATTGCAAGGTTAGCATGCTTGCTGCCGTGTTCATCTACATAAGTTTTATGCGTAGCTACAAAATCATAAGCATCTGCATCAGCAATTGTTAATTTCTGCTGAACAATCTCCCCAGCGAGCCGATGGATGGTCTCTAAATCAGGATTTCTATCAGCCAGACAATATCTGCGAGCTGTTCCAGCTAGGGCGGTTAAGCCAACTAATGCTAGAGCAATAGCATAAGGAACAGCCTGACTTTCAAATAAATTAATAGTATTCATAAAACTCCAATGACGTTGTTTATATTTTAACATCATTGATAATTTAATTAAATACGATTAAAATATTAACTATTACCAACTAACACATAATCTTCATTCGGAGAAGAAGGAGAAGGAGGACGTTTCCCAACATCCTCTGGGATCATAACAGGCGCAAGCAGAATGACATCCTGTTCCTTTTGCATGAAGAATCGGCTGACCCTCATTTTCCATAAGAAAAATGCCGAAATCGCGAAATCGACGACCTTTTTAGCCAGAAGGACCCCTCGATTTTCTGGATAGATGGAAAAGTAATTGTTTGCGGCCACAAGGAAGAACCGTTTTTCTTCCTCAGGAGTTAAAAGATTGAATTGGATATCTTGAAGTAAAAAAAGGAGGAAGTATTTGCTGTGCAGCGCAATCGCAGATTTCAACTCCGCCGTATTCTTTAGGATCGACTGGCCTATCAATTCCCTTTCGATATCTTCAATCGATTTTAAGCTTGCAGCAATGGAAGGTTCTAGTTTTGATTCGATCTCTATTTGCTCTAAAATCTTCAATTTCCATTCAGAAATATCGAGTTCGTTTTTTAACGCGGCTTCAAGTTCTTCTAGATTGTGCGCATTCTTACAGCTTTCTGAATTGCGGACAAGATCGTTGTATTGAATGAACCTGCGCATGATCAATGTTGTAACCTTGTCTCCTTGCCCTCCAATTGTTTTAATTGCATCTTTGAAATGATCGGAGAAAAGAGACAAAAACTTCCTTACCTGAGCAGAAAGAAGCGGAACAAAATTGAACGGCTGAGAGATCGCATAAATGAGTTTATTCGTAATCGGCGTAGCATTCTGTTGGCAATACCTGCTCAAGAACAATTTAACGAAAAGAGGGACCAGTACATCATGGCCCAGACCTCTTTGACGGACAAGGCTTTTGAATGCCGCACTCACAGAATTGGAGTTGTAAGCAATTGCTTTGATAACGATGGCAGATACAGTCCGAACCAGATTAACTGGCAGAGAAATAATAGGAACTGTGCATTTTGCAACCACCCGTTCAAAGATCTCTCCGGCCATTAAGAATTTGGTCATGCCTACGGAATAGCCATCGCAAGAAACGGTATGATCCCAAAAAGGAACATCGCTTCCAGCCATCTTAAGTCCGGCGTATCCTCCCAAAATCGTGCCAGCCCCTTGGCCCAGCCAATATCCGGCACCATATCCCATACTCGAACTAAAACTCGAAAGGATTCCCCATGAGGCTGGGATCGACTCGAAAGGATTTGGCACACCCAAAACAGCAAGGGCAACAAGACCGATTCGCTTTTGCAGCCGAAACAATCCAGCGCCTGCTGCTGCGATTGGAACGATTTCTCCCAATCCTTTGCAAACAAGACCAAAGAGAGGGCCGCATAGATAGGCTCCAATCATCCCTCCCACCGCTTCAGAAATTGCGCAAACAACTACCTTGCCTAAAATGCTTTTAGCAACTGGGTGCTGCATGGCGCTGCGTAAAGAAATTTCTTGCATACACAAAAAAATTTTTGGCATGCAACGATACAAATTTACAAAATTATTCGCAACGCAGTTTTCGATCGAGCTCTTCGAAACGGAGGTAGAGCTGTTCAATCTGATTTTCTGCAAGGCCGATCGCCTGGCAGATTTCATTGAGTTTTTTAGGATCTTGAGCAATTTCAGCGCTTTCTAAAAGCTGGTTGAGCTCTCTGACCTCTTCTTCCAACTTTGAAATCCTTCCCTCAATCCCCTCAAACTCCTTTTTCTCCATGTAGGAAAGCTTTCCCTTCGGCTTCTCTTCCCTTTTCTCTTCTTTTTTCTCTTTCTCTACCGGCTTCTCTTCTTCCCCCAGCGTAATATACCCGTTGCAAATACGATCGAGCATGCACCGATCATGGGTGATCAAAACGACAGCGCCGGGAAAATCAAGAAGGCTCTCTTCCAATGTTTCAAGAGTCGGGATATCCAAATCGTTCGTGGGTTCATCGAGCAAAAGAACGTCTGCCGGCTGCAGCATCAAGTGGGCAACGGAAATGCGCGCCCGTTCGCCGCCCGAAAGAGTGCGGATCGGCAATTCAAGAAGATCTGGAGAAAACAAAAAGCGTTTGCACCAGCCGTTCACATGGACCTCTTGTCCCCGGAATGTTACATAATCCCCTTTTGGAGACAGCGCATCGCGCAAAGATAAATCAAGCGGCAGCTGGGCTCTCATTTGATCAAAGTAAACCGTTTTGAGGCCCTCAGCCCGCTTGATCGTTCCCTGATCGGGTTCAATCTCTCCTGCAAGAATCCTAAGCAAAGTGGTTTTGCCCGATCCATTGGGTCCCAAAAGCCCGATCCGGGTACCGGGAGATAAGAGAAGATCGAGCTTATTGAACAGCATTCTGCTGCCGATCGTTTTGCTCAAATTTTTTCCGCTAAGGAGCTTTCTGGTTTCCCGCTCGGTTGCTGCGAAATCTATCTCCGCTCTTTTCGATCGGTTGCGCGCCCGTACAGCAGAATGCTCTTGGAGAATAACTTCAGCAGCATCGATTCTCGATTGAGATTTAGTTGTGCGCGCCTTCACGCCTTGCCTTAGCCATTCGGTTTCGCGCCTCGCTTTCGTTGCAAGCGAGCGCTCCTGCTGCAATTGGCCGGATAAAAATTCTTCCTTTTTCTGAAGAAAGTTCGCATAAGTCCCATCAATTGCAAAAAGCCCCTTTGGATATGCTGGATCGATTTCAATGATCCGGTTCGTTACATTTTGCAGGAAATAGCGGTCGTGGCTGACAAGCAGGTAAGTGGGAGACTCGCGCAAGAGGAATTTTTCCAGCCATACGATCCCCTCTACATCGAGGTGGTTGGTCGGCTCATCATAGAAAATGAGATCTGGGTTATTGATCAATGCTGCGGCAAATCCAAGCCGTTTCTTCCAGCCGCCCGAAAGCTCAGCAGCATTCGAAACATTTCCGGTAAATCCAAGCTTGCTGAGCCACATTTGGGCAAGCCGCTCTTTCTCATAGATAGGAATGTCATCTTGGATTACATCTATGAGAATTTTCTCTAAAGGCAGCGGCGGAAATTCGCAGGCCTGAGGCACATATCCAATCTTAAGTCCCTTTCTTGGAGAAAGAATCCCCTCATCAGCCTTTTCAAGACCTGCCAAAATCTTCAAGAACGTGGTTTTTCCCGCGCCATTGGGTCCAATAAGACCGATCCGATCATTGGCAAAAATGCTGATCGAAAGATCCTTGAATAAAATCCGCGTCGCGTAGGACTTGGCAACAAATTGGCAGCTAAAAAGAAGGGACATACTGGAATGGTATCAAAAATGATAGAAAAAAAATAGCCAGCTTCTTTAATTTTTTGTTTATGATTAAATATTTTTTCCTTCTTGCTTTTGCCCATTTATGCGCCGTAGACTGCCAGCTGCTTGTTGCTGGTTTTACCACTAATACGCTGAGCTCAATAGACATCGCTACCGGAACTGGAGTCACCATACCTGCAGGCATGACGCCTGTAGGAGTCACTATAAGCAAAGATCATCAGCAAGCTTATGTGCTCAACAATACCGGAGACTCTGTTTTCATTTATAGTTTGGCAACCACCACCCCTACAATGATAGGGATGATTCCATTACCTGCTCTCCGAAGCCCTCAAACCCTTACTGTTTCTCCAAGCGGAGTATATGGATATATTGCAAATCAAGCTATGGCAACGATTAGCGTTGTTAATCTTCAAATGCAGACATTTATCCAGGAAATCCCGTTACCTGGTGTGGGGAGCGCAACTTTTTCTGCAATTGGAAATGATGGAAAACTTTATGTCGTTGGAGTAGCTAGCAAAACTCTGTCTCAGCTTCTTTTAACAGGAATGGGCGCATCTGAAATGACCCCTGTTTTTGTCGGAAATTATCCTCTCCCTCCTGCAAGCATGAGCCCTGCAGACTTCGCATTCAACGGAAATATCGCCTACATTGCCAATCAAGGATCGCCCAATCTATCTACAGTCGATGTAAGCGTTGCGCCGCCAGGCACATCGGCCTTAATCCCGATTCCAGGAGCTGGTAGTTTAATAGGACTCGTGATCACTCACGGATATGCATACGTAACAGATAACGCCAACAATTTGCTATGGTCCGTTAATTTAGGAACGAATTCACCAACTTCCTTTCCTCTCACTGGATCAGGACCTTTGTATGAAGTACTTTCATCTGATGGGAATACAGCTTACATTGCAAACGTATCAAGCAACGACATTTCGGTTTTCGATGTCTCTAGTTCGTCCGGAATTCCAGTTCAGCAGCTCCCAAATATTCCGATACCGGCGGGAACCAATTTTCCGTTGGGAATTGCAATAACCCCTTGCGCATCTAATCCTACCAATAATGTAACTGCTAGAGCGCATGTGACTAGCTTTTTTTGGCAATCGGATGTGTATAATGCCCTTTCCTGGGCAGCCGCTGGTACCAATACGGTCACATATAAGATTTATCGAAATGGAATCCTAGCCGGAGAAACCTCCTCAACGACTTTTGAAGATCACTATCTAAACTCGAAAACAACTTACAACTATTCGATTTACGCCGTTGATAGCGGCGGCACCGCCACTTTAATCGGAACAGCAACCGTCACTACCGGGAAAGGATAAATGAAATTCCTCTATCTCCTCTTCGCTTGTACTGCCCTTTTTTCTAATGAATGCTTTTTGGAGGCAAAAGCTGGCTATTTTCTTCCAACCGGCAGCAGGTTTAAGAAGGTTTTTTCTGGAAGCGGAATTTACGGCTTAGAGTTCGACATCCATGTAAAAAAAGCTGTCTATTCATGGATGGGCGTCGACTATTTTTATCAATCCGGAAATGCAACAAATGGAAGCAGCGGCAACATCCAAATGGCCCGCTTGAATGCCGGCTTGATGCTCGTAAGTCCCTATTTTGAAAAAATTCAGCCATACCTGGGTGCAGGTCCTCAATTGACCTACATCCACACCCACACCTCAGCTCCTACTCTCATTCATAATCAGGGGAATTGGGGCGCAGGCGGCTTATTTCGAACCGGGGTATATATAAAACCCTTCTGCCACTTCTTGATCGATATCTTTGCAAACTATTCACAACAAACGATCTCCATGCACCAAACAAAACGCAAACCAGTCACTCTTCATAAAGCCGATGTAAGCGGCTTTTCATTTGGCGCCGGGCTGGCATATCGATTCTAATTATCCCGATAATCGCAGAATATTTACGTTTAATTAAAACATCATTTAAATTATAATATTTTAATGATTAATCCAGATCCCCCATTTGTTGTAGTTATTCCCACCGGCGATCACCCTAACGCCATTCACATGAGCCCAACTAGAGAGCTCTTATTGGAACAACTGGAACAGAAGATCAATGCAGAAACGAATCCAATCAAAAAGTATGCTTTAGAGTGGCGGCGTTGTTTTTTTAACACTTGCTGCAGCACAGACGGCTACGGGATGAAAAAAGGATGCTGCGTTCAACTGAAAACAAAATGCATCAAGCACCTTTCGAATTGCTTTGCGTCTATTGAATGGATCATTAGAAAAGCATTCTGCTGCTGCAAAACACATTCCAACCAAGTTTCACCTTCTAGCTAAAAATACGCGGAATGCGCTGATTGAATAGACAAAGTACCTCGTAAGGAATGGTGTCGCAAAGAGCCGCGAGTTCGGTCAGTTTGATTTCCTCATCTTCCTGTTTTCCAATAAGCACTACTTCATCTCCTACATAGGCTTCATCATTGCCAATATCGACCATGAACTGATCCATGCAGATATTTCCTGCGATTGGATAACGTTTTCCCCGGATGAGCACGCAACCCCGATTGGATAAGGCCCTCCTATAGCCATCTCCGTAGCCAATCGGGACGGTGACAATGCGGGTTTGTTTGCGGGTTCTATATTGGTGTCCGTACCCGATTCCTGCATCGGCTTCAACGACTTTGAAATAAGAGATTTTCGATTTGAGAGAAAAACAGGGCTCAAGCCCTTCGACCGGCGCAGGCGGATAGCCATAAACCATTAGGCCAGGTCGCACCATATCGAGATGGGATTCGGGATAATGAATCACACCGCCTGAATTAGCTAAATGCGCTAATACACCATGAAAAACAGGGTGGCTGGCCAATTTTTTAAAGGATGCGATTTGGGATTGGGCAAAAGGATCATCTGGGCGATCTGCAGTGGCCATATGGGAATATACACCGACAAGATCAAAAGAGGGCAAGTGTTTTAAATGCTGGGCTAGATGAATCGCAGTTTCAGGACGCACTCCCGTGCGCTGCATGCCAGTCTCTACTTCAAGATGGACGCGGCATTTTCCCGACAACTTTTTCGCTACGAGATCGGCTTTGAATTTCGAGCTGATTGAAAATTCCAAATCATAGCGCACCAAATCCTCAATCTGGTCTTCATGGATGGCGCCAAATACGAGAATGGGAATGGCGACTCCGGCATTTCTCAGCTGGGCCCCTTCCTGCAGACAAGAGACTCCGAGACAATCGACACCCGCATCTTGAGCTGCCTTGCCGATGCCAATAAGCCCGTGGCCATACGCATTTGCTTTGACGGGAAGGCAAAAACGGCTCTTTCCGATCATCGAACGGACGATCTCGATGTTTTGGCAGAATTGTGCAAGATTAATTTCAATCCAAGTAGGATGCGCTGTTTGCATGATTTATATATAACAAATTCTCCTCTTGACCGCAGCGGAAATTCTCGGCTATTCTCATCGGTATGGCCGAAAAGACCGAAAAGGCGACCCCGAAGAAACTCAAAGACGCGCGCAAAAAAGGGCAGATCGCGAAAGCGCAAGATATGCCCGCCGCGATGACTTTTATCGTTTCTATCATGGGAACGCTTGCTGCTCTAAGATATATCTACGACAACATCGTCAATTTCCTCCTCCTCATGTTCAAGGCGGCGCAGCAAAATGAAACGAATCTAGCAGAAAAAGCCCCCTCCTACTTTCTCTTGGCCTCGCAAGTCATCCTAAATACCAGTTTGCCGATCATGGGCATCGTATGTTTCGTGGGGATTTTGGTGAGCTTCCTCGTCAACGGCCCGGTCTTTTCCTTGGAGGCAATGAAGTTCGACTTCAAAAAGCTCAATCCGATCGATGGAATCAAAAACAAGTTTAAAATGCGCACCCTTGTCGAACTACTGAAATCGATCGCTAAAATCACAGGCGCTGGAATCATCATCTATCTGATTGTCATGCAAAGCCTTCCCAATATCATTGCAACGGTATTGATGCCTGTTTTGGGATGCGCGGCAGTGGTTAATGACTTTCTTTTTACCGCCGCTCTCCGGGTTGGAATCTTCTTTGTCTTGGTCGCCCTTTTCGATCTGGCTTTCCAAAAGAAGAACTTTGCCAAAGAGATGAAGATGGAAAAATTCGAGGTAAAGCAGGAATATAAAGATACGGAAGGCGACCCGATGATCAAAGGAAAAAGACGGGAGATGTTCCGCGAAATCGCCTATCAGGAAGGCCCTCGTTCTGCAAGAAGGGCCAAGGCGATCATCACCAACCCAACCCACATCGCCGTCGCCCTCAAATATAACCCGCCTGAAGAGGTAGCCCCGATCATTTTAACGATGGGAGCCGGTTATATCGCTGAAGCAATCATAAAAATAGGTGTCGAAAACAATATCCCAATCATGAGAAATGTAGATTTAGCAAGGGAACTATACAGTAAAGGGAAAATCTCCGATTATATACCTGAAGACACATATGAAGCTGTTGCACAGATTCTCAAATGGATCGATTCTTTGGAGGAAAACCCAGACGTCAACATGGAATTATTTAGATGAATAAGTTTTTTGAAAACCTCGCCCGCGTCTTAGGGGGCGACCGAGCCCTCAACACCATCTCAAGGTCCAGCGACCTCGTTTTGGCTGCCGTTGTGATCTCCATCATCATGATGTTGATCTTCCCCGTCCCTCCCCATGTCATCGACGTTCTGATTTCGATCAACTTGACAGTTTCGGTCTGCTTAATCTTCGTTGCAATCTACATCCAGAAAGCGGTACAACTTTCGATGTTCCCCTCTCTTCTTCTTCTTACAACGCTGTATCGTCTTGGAGTAAACATTTCTTCTACTCGTCAGATCCTGCTCCATGCAAACGCGGGTAAGATCATCTTTGCATTCGGTAACTTCGTCGTCGGGGGCAACTATGTGGTCGGGGGCGTCGTCTTCTTGATCATCACAATCGTTCAGTTCATTGTCGTTGTAAAAGGTGCTGAAAGGGTTGCTGAAGTTGCAGCCCGTTTTACCTTGGACGCGATGCCCGGTAAGCAGATGTCGATCGACGCCGACCTACGCGCTGGCATCATTGACCAGCAGCAGGCGCGAGAACTGCGCCTAGGTCTTGCCAAAGAGAGCCAACTCTACGGAGCGATGGACGGTGCGATGAAGTTCGTTAAAGGGGATGCGATCGCGGGTATCGTCATTACCTGTATCAACGTCATCGGGGGTCTGATCATCGGGGTCACCATGCACGGCATGACGCTCGCCCAATCGGCCAAAACCTACTCCCTACTCTCCATCGGCGACGGTCTGGTTTCTCAGATCCCTGCTTTGATGATTGCGATTACAGCAGGTATTGTCACCACGCGCGTTTCGAGCGAGAAAAAAGATGCCCACTTGGGTAAAGAGATCTCCGAACAGCTGCTCAAACAGCCTAAAGCTCTCATGATCGCAGCGGGCCTTCTCCTTCTCATGGCCTGGATCCCTGGATTCCCAGCGATTCCGTTCCTCATTCTCTCTGCTGCTATCGGCGCCATCGGCTACGTCTTCTGGTACAACAACAAACGGGTCGCTGCCAAAGCTGCCGCCGGCATTAGCGCTATGGACACCGATGTACCGGGCCACGCAGTAGCAGGCGGCGGACCTGAAGATTACGCCCTCACCTTGCCAATCGTTCTTGAAGTCGGCTCTGCGATTTCTCTTCTCATCCGCAAAGATAAGCAAGGGCTTACCTTTATCGATCAGATGATTCCGAAAATGCGCCACGCCCTCTATCAAGATTTGGGCGTTCGGTTCCCTGGCGTCCACGTGAGAACCGATTCTCCCACATTAGAAGCGAGCGAATATGCCATCCACCTGAATGAAGTGCCTATCGTCCGAGGCAAAATCATTCTAAAACACTTGCTCACGAATGAAACCGAAGAGACTCTTCGCAGATATAACATCCCATTTATAACTTCGAAGGGATCGCTCGGCATGCCAGCGCTTTGGGTAGATGAAAAATATCAGGAAATCCTCCAAAAAGCAGGAATCCGTTTCTGGACGGGGCTCGAAGTGATCATTCTCCACCTCTCCAAATTCTATCGTCAGTATGCATCAGAATTTATTGGCATCCAAGAGGTTCGCGCCATCCTCGAATTCATCGAAAAATCATTCCCAGACCTCATCAAAGAGGTTACCCGTCTTGTTCCTTTGCAAAAACTCACAGA
Organism: Parachlamydiales bacterium; assembly: GCA_019694475.1. Lineage (GTDB taxonomy): Bacteria > Chlamydiota > Chlamydiia > Chlamydiales > SM23-39 > REEB52. The sequence goes on along the minus strand of JAIBBX010000009.1, from coordinate 7,015 downwards.
AATCCTCCGCCGTCTCGTGCAAGAGCAAGTTTCAATCAAAGACCTTCGCACGATCTTGGAAGCTCTTAGCGAATGGGCGCAGACAGAAAAAGACACCGTTCTTCTTACTGAATACGTTCGCTCGTCTCTTAAACGGTACATCAGTTACAAATACTCTCTGGGCCAATCTGTACTTTCAGTCTATCTTCTCGACCCGGAGATCGAAGACATGGTTCGCGGCGCGATCAAGCAAACCTCCGCAGGCTCTTATCTTGCGCTCGACCCCGATTCGGTGCAGCTCATCCTCCACGCTATGCGCAATACGATTCAGCCGACCCCATCCGGAGGTCAGCCTCCTGTTCTTCTCACCGCCATCGACGTTCGCAGGTTTGTGCGCAAGCTGATTGAAGGGGAATTCCCAGAGCTCGCTGTGGTCTCCTATCAGGAAATTGTTCCCGAAATCCGCATCCAACCATTAGGACGCGTACAATTAACATGAAAAATTTAACCACAGAGATAAATACCACAGAGGCGGGGGATGCCCCCGCACCCCCAATTCGGGGAGCGCGAGGGGCTTCCCCTCGCCTCTGTGGTATCTATCTCTCTTGGTAAAAAAATAAAAATATGACGGAACCGCGCATTTCCAATATCTTTCCGCTCAGCCAGCAAGGCGTCAAGGCCATTCAAAAAGAGGCCGAGGCGGAAAGAGCTATGCAGGTCGAAAGCGAAGAGGATTTGGGACAATACTTTGAACTCGCAACGTTCAATCCCATGCAGCAAGCCCAAAGGTTCAGAAATCTCAAGGAATTGCACCAAAAACAAGAGGGCAAGCCCGAAGAGGCTGAAGAGACCGAAGAAGTGATTGAAAAGATCGTCGATGTTGAAAAAGTCGATGAAGTGGCGGAGAGATTCCATCGAAATAATTTCGAAATGAATCCAAAAACACTGCGAGTTCTCCGCTCGCAAGTGACAAAAGCCGACAATTCCGATGAGATCTTAAAGAAAGTCGATAGCGTCTACAAAGACGCATCATTAGCTGATGAAGCGCTCGACTTCCTTATCGAAACTTCTGAAACAGCCCTTCTCGCCGCTACACAAGAGGCCAAAGAAAAATTCAACAAAGACAAGGGTAAAGAGATCCGCGCGGGCAGAAACATGGGTGCTCAGTCGCGCGAATTTTCTAAAGAACTCGGCTCGCCGACATCTCTTAGAGATCTTTATCGCGATATCATTCTCAATCCCAGAGAGCCGGTCAAATTGTTCGACGAACTGGCAGAAAAATTCCGCTATCCGAAATTGAAAACAGCAATCAATTTCATGCTCCACTCTCTCGGCGCCGACATGAAGTCTAAGGGGCCATCTATCCAGCGGGCAGAACTAAAACGGCTTTTGGATGAGACCCGTTCCATGCAGGGAATTTTGGGAATCTTTCGCTTTTTCCAATCGAGGATGCGCCTCATCCAGCGCGAGTTCACTTCTTACAATTTGATTTTGCCAAGCCGGCTCGATTTTGAGATCATCGCACGAATCTTTGTGAAACTGATTGCAGAAAGATTCATGAGCCCTGAAAAAATCTTACAGACAGCTAAACTGCTTGGAATCTCTGAAGAGGCCGCCGCTCAAATGGTTATCTATTCTCAAATGCGAGATGCAATCAAACAAGTAGCCCCGAAGTATTTCCGCGACCCGCGCCATAGAGAAGAAATTTTGCGAGCTCTCATTGACACTATTGAAAAGCTCGAAGACCAAATGGAAGAGGAAGAAGAGGAAGAAGAGGAAGAAAAATGATCGGCAGGTTCGAAGAACTACTCCGTGAATTGGGCCGTATTTTCGAATTGGAATTGCATGTCGATCGGCAGCATGCCTGCAGTATCCAAATTCATCCTCGCCTCATCATTCAATTACAGCTGGACACTTCGCAGGAAAATCTTTGGATATTTACCAAAGTCGCAGAAGCGCCTCCGGGAAAGTTTCGGGAAAATATTTTGAAAGAAGCGCTAAAGGCTAACGCGCTGCCCGACCCAAGACCAGGCCTTTTTGGATTTATCAGTTCCATCAATCAACTGGCCCAATTCCAAAAATATCCGCTCCATATTCTGAATGGAGAAAGACTCAGCGGTATGATCGGTGCATTTCTAGAAATGGCGGAAACCTGGCAAGAAGCCATCTTAAATGGCCAAAGCGCGCCGATCGAGATGAAACATAGCCCGTTCGGATTGAAGTGAAAACAGATGCCCACTGGGAAAGAATCGGCAAAAGACCTCATCACGGGATCTGCGTTCCCCTCTTCTCAATCCATTCCAAAAAAAGTTCCGGCATCGGCGAGTTCTTAGACCTGATTCCTCTCATTGATTGGTGTAAAGAGGTCGGCTTCGATGTAATTCAACTCTTGCCGATTAACGATACAGGACGCGATCCGAGTCCCTATAATCCCCTCTCCTCCTGCGCCCTCAACCCAATTTATTTAAGCCTTTGGGAACTCGGGATAGAATGTCCCAAAGCAAATACGCGGGCCGAGGTCCTCCAACTTAAGATAGAAAAACTTCTCTCAATCTCCTCTCCTCCGCCCGAATCCTTCATAGAGCAGCATCCTTGGCTGCTCCACTATGCAGAATTTCGGGCATTGAAAGAGCAGTTCAATGGCGTTGCATGGCAAGACTTTCCCAAAGAGGCAAAGCCCGATCCCAAACTCGTTGAATTTTTTATCTTCGTCCAATTCCACGCGTTCAGGCAAATGGAAATGGTCAAAGCGCACGCCGAAAAACAAGGCGTTAAAATCAAAGGAGATGTTCCGATTCTCATCAGTCCAGATAGCGCTGATGTTTGGAGCGAAACGCATCTCTTCAACTTAAAAATCGGCGCCGGAGCCCCTCCCGACACATTCCATGCGCAAGGGCAAAGCTGGGGATTTCCCCTCCTCGACTGGGCTGAAATGCGAAAACGGCATTTCGACTGGTGGAAAATGCGCCTTCGCACCATAGAACATCTCTATCATATCTATCGGATTGATCATGTGGTTGGCTTCTTCCGCATTTGGGGCATACCCCGCGGCAAAAAAGCGATCGAAGGATCCTTTTATCCCCCCGATCAACGACTCTGGATGGACCAAGGAACGGAAATCCTAGAAATGATGATCGATGCATCGCCCCTTCTTCCCATGGCCGAAGATTTGGGAACGATTCCTAAAGAGGTCTATCCGATATTAAAAAGGCTTGGCATTTGCGGCACCAAAGTGATGCGCTGGCAAAAAGAGGCTGGCCATTACATTCCGCTCGATCACTATGAGCCGATCAGCCTCACAACGCTTGGAACGCATGATCTGCCTCCTGTAGAAGTATGGTGGAAAAAAACTCCAGAAGAAGCGGCTCCTTTCGCCTCGCTTCTCCATCTTACCTACCACCCCATATTAAGAGAGAAAGAGAGAATGGCCATTCTCCGAGCCTCTCACAAAACAACAAGTCTTTTTCACATCAATCCGCTGCAAGAATATCTCGCCCTCTTTCCTGAACTGGCGAATCATGGGGAAGAACAAATCAACTATCCGGGAACTCTCTCGGCTACTAACTGGACCTACAAATTCCGTCCAAGCGTAGAGGAAATGATTGCGCATGAGGATCTGAAGCGTAGAATTAGAGAGGTTTTGACTTTTTAAGTTGTCTGAGTTGTTTGCGAAGCTGAGAAATTCGACTTTCTAAGGCAACCAATTTTCCGGGGTCAAAATCATCAGTTCCATTCTGAATCGCATCCAATTGATTTTTGTACTGCTGCTTTAAGTCTTGAAGCTTATTATATAGTTCATTTTCGGCACTTGAAGCGGCCTCGGTTTGCTTATCTTTGCGTATGAAATGAATTCCGTGTTGTTTTTTAAGTATCCTTATTTGGTTGTGCAACTGAGCAATCTCTCTACGTAAAGAGTCGCATTCCCTTGGCTCGAAATTCAGTTCAGCAATCTTTTGATCTCGAGAAATGTTTCGAGTATCAGCTTTTATTTTTTCATTCTGCTCTTCAATAATCTTCTGAAGGCGTTGATCTAAATCAGAGATTCTCTTCTGAAGCTGTTGAATTTGTTCGTTCCCATCATCTTTTTTACAAATCAATAGACATCTACCTCTGAGGCAGGGCAAATTGTAAGCGCCCCAAGAAAGGAGAATAAGCCCCAAAGGAATCGTCAACCAAAAATGGAAACCGATCGAATTGATTAGCACTGCCATGGCAATACCATAGACAACTGCCGCCGTAAGAAAAGCTAGATTTACAGGATCACCTTCGACATTTTCAGGGATACTATAATAATCAGAATCAACACGACTAATTGCACTCATAGAGAAAATATTTTACTATACATTATGATATATTTAAATACTTTTTCAAAACACTAACAAACAAGCACTTGCAAAACGAATCTTAGAAACTGTTCGAAAAATTCAGGTTGTGGTTATGCTGAAGAAAACAAAGAGGTCTCTTTGCACCTGGTTTGCCTTTTAGCCGCCTCATTATCAGCGCTTTATTCGACATTAGACCCAACATCGGTATCCCAGCATTTTGCCTTTTATGAGCTTTATCCCAAAACTCCGGAGGGAAAGCAGGCCCTGAAGCATGCTTGGGAACTTTTGAGCGGCGGATGCACCGATTGGGACCCAGAGCTCATTCTTCCATCATTAGATCCCCAGCCTCTCATTAATTTTGTAAATAGAACTACGCAAGACAGTGCCCCCATTTTAAGCGACGAGCAGCTCGCCGTGATCGGAAAACTCTCCCGCCACTTATTGAACCGCAATCTAAAAGGATTTGGGATTTGGGATGAAACTGTATTGCATAAGCTGCCGATTGAAGAAATCGACCTTGCAAGAGGGCTTCTTCTTGCCGAAATGGGCGGAGGCGAAGAGTCAAGATCCAAAATTTTAAGCTACGAAGCCAATCTCGATTTGATGGCTCTGCAAATTTATGCAAGGCTCCCCGCTGATGCCACTCCTAAAGAGAAGATCCGCGGGATTAGCGATTACATTTTTTCCGAAATGCGCTTCCGCTTTCCACCCCACTCTTTGCACGCGAAAGATATCGATGTCTACACATTCCTCCCTTCGGTTCTCGATAGCCGGCGCGGGGTCTGCTTGGGCGTATCGATCCTCTATCTTTGTTTAGCGCAAAGGCTCGGCCTTGAACTCGAAGCGATCACCCCGCCAGGTCACATTTATGTCCGTTATGTGGATCCGGATGGAGAAATCACCAATATCGAAACAACTGCGAGAGGGATTGACGTCCCTTCAGAAATGTATCTCGGTGTAGAGACAAGAAGTTTGCAGAAGCGGGACATTAAGCAAGTGATTGGGCTTGCCTTCATGAACCAAGCAGCTGTCAGCTGGCAGCGCAATGACGCCGAAACCGCGATCAAACTTTACGAAAAAGCACGTCCTTTTTTCAAAGACGATTATCTGCTCAATATGTTTTTAGGTTTTAACTATCTTTTCGTCGGAAGAGAGGCTGAAGGAAAAGCGCTTCTTGAAAAAATCCGAGGAAAAGTTCCCGATCACGCCATCACAGGAGACAGTGTGACTGAAGATTACCTGGCTGGCCTTGCCGGACCCGATGCAATCCAAGCCATCTACGCTGAAGTCAATGAAAGGCGCGATTCCATTTTCGAAAAGCAGAAAAAACTAGAAGCGATCATCGAGAAATACCCTAAATTCAAGCAAGGGGTCTTCCATTTGGCCACTACCTGGCTGCAGCTAGGAAGGGAAAAAGAGGCGCTGCCCATTTTAGAAAAATACATCGCAATGAATCCAAACGATCCCACAGTCAATTACTATCTCGCAGCGATCCATTTCCAAAGACACAATTACAACAAAGCTTGGGAATACTTACATAAAGCGGAAAGCATCGTCTTTGCAAAAGAGCACAAGCCCCGAGCGCTAAAAGAACTTCGATCCAGCCTTACCCGTGCATGTCCAGAGCCGTAAAAGTCTTAAAAAAAGAAAGGGCAGCTTCTACAACATGAATCTATCCCTATTTGGCTAGTCACGACTCAAAACAGCTGCAAATAAATTTGTTTATGCAGTAACGTGGATCAAATACATGAAAGGTGCCTATGGCGAAGTTCATCTGCTATTTGATTGCAGTCAGCAACATCCTCTTTTCTGCTCAAGTTCTTTTTGTTGCCAATGGAGGCGATAATACCGTCAGCGTCATCGACGCTATTACGGGGGCTCAAGTTGTTCCTCCTCTTCCTGTTGGAACTGCTCCTTCGGTCATTGCCATCACTCCCGATGGGACCAAAGCGTATGTTGTCAATCCGGGAAGCGACGATGTCACTGTGATCGATGCTTTGAACTATACCGTTCTTGTTCCCTCAATTCCTGTGGGTGATTTGCCTCCAGATCTTGTCATCACTCCGGATGGATCTGAAGTTTATGTGCCTAACCTCGATAGCAATACCGTCAGTGTGATCGATACAGCAACGGATATGGTCACCTTTACAATTCCTGTAGGCTTGAATCCATTTAAAATTACTGTGAACCCAGATGGATCTAAAGTTTATGTAACCAATTCATTCAGCGGAATGGGGGGGAATACGGTGAGTGTGATTTCGACAGCAACCCATATGGTTGTAGCAACGATTCCAACAGCTTTGGGTCCTAACTATGTGGAAGTAACCCCAAACGGCGCCTTAGCCTTTGTTACCTGTTTTAGCGGCGATAGTGTAACGGTTATCAATGCTGTGACCGACACAGCAATCTCAACGGTCTCAACAGGAATGGGTTCAGGTCCTGTTGACTTGGTTATGTCTCCAGATTCTTCACACGCCTATGTATGCCTGCAAAACGGCAATCAAGTGGCGATATTCGATACAACCTTCCCTTTTCCATTTATTACTCGGATGGTCGGCATTCAACCCGTATCGATCGACATCATGAACATATCCAACTAAAATGTTGAGTTTGCTATAGTGCACTCCTTTCTTGGAGGAACTTATGAAAACAGTATTTCATCATCTCTCAGATGAGCAGTGGTCGTTAATTTCTAATCTCATGAACTGGAA
>JAIBBX010000008.1 GCA_019694475.1 Parachlamydiales bacterium | reverse complement strand
ATGCGGTAAACGGCAGATAAGCCGACTAACACATAGATAATGCGAGTGAGTGGCGACATCATTGACGCATCGGTGTTGAAGATCGAACCGATCAGATCAAAACCGAAAGCCCCGATCAATCCCCAGCAAATACCGCCAAGCAGGATCAAAAAGACCGAGAGGTTGTCTAAGAATTTAGTGTTTTTCATGAAAGGACCTTCCTTTATTAGTTCCCTTAATTCTTTAATTAAAAGGTGTCCTGATTTGTTGTAAACAAAGAAATGACAAAATGCGGTTACCAAGACTTGAACTTGGGACCTCGACATTATCAGTGTCGCGCTCTAACCAACTGAGCTATAACCGCGATTTTTTTCTGGAATGGAGACTAGGAGATTCGAACTCCTGACCCTCTGAATGCAAATCAGATGCTCTACCAACTGAGCTAAGTCCCCTTTTTTTTTAAACGCAAAAGGCAAAACGCGAAATGCAAAACTTGTGCGGGATGCATTCCCCTCCCAAACCTGTAAGGATTCAGGATAAATAAGATATAATGTACACCAACTTGAAAATTTCTTGCAATCTTAAATTATGAGCCTCGTGCTCCTTACCAAAAATTCTTGGAGCAATTTCGGCGTCAAAGCGACTCAAATCGACGATCGCAAGTTGATTCGTATTGGATTAATACGGATCAACTTGCGAAGCCTGCCGGTCGTCGATTTCAGCCAGCTTTCACGCTAGAAATTGTCTCAAGAATTTTTGGTAAGGAGCACTAAGGAAAAGCTAGAGACGAATTCGGCGTGGTTGAGGCTTTCAGGCAAGAGAGAATAGGTCCTTAGCTTATATATATGGTCTCCCGATTGGACCACATGCTCATGGACCCACTTTCCATCGGCCTCATAAAGACTGCTCCCCGCTTCCCCAAGCCCCTTTTGAACGGTCAGCTCGAAGATTTCCCCGCCATTTGCCGCCCGGGCAATAAACCCATCTTCTGTAGTCCGATAAACTGGATCTACAGGAAAACGGAGGCTTATTTGATCAGACCCTAGCTTCTTTAGAAATAGGACCCAAATGCTCGGATCGATGTCGGTCATCACCTCTTCGGCCTGTGGCACCTTTTCAACAGGAAACCAACCATCCCCTTCAGGAGCGACCGCTGAAGCAGACGCGAAAATAACACCTAAAAAGAATTTAAAAAAACCCACGGTTAATTGCCTTTTAATTGTTTTTTTCGGAAAAATAATAACACATTTCTCATTAAAATAAAAATTCAGGTAAATGGCTGGCAAAAAAATTTTTGAAGCAAATTAAGTCCCTATCTGGTAGACCCAAGTTTAGAGGAACCAAATAGGAGCTTTCTCTATGTGTATTTCTGTATTTTATGCCCAAGTCCTAGGACTTTGGCTCTTTTTAGTTGCTTTAGCAATGGTCGTCCACCATGCGCGTTTTAAGAAAACGTTTGGGGAGACATTGAGCAACCCATCTTTAATGACTTTCTCAGGTCTTGTCGCTATGGGTCTGGGCCTGCTGATCGTAGTTAGCCACAATATTTGGGTGCAAGATTGGCCTGTTGTGGTCACTTTGGTCGGTTGGGTTTTCTTGATCCAAGGGATTTTGAGAACATTCTGGCCAGAGGCTTTTGCCAAAATGATGAAAGATATGATGGCTGGATCAGGCTATACCGTAATGTCTTGGGTATGGTTGATCGTAGGCGTATATCTTCTTTGGGCTGGATTCATGGGCTAATCCATGGATGAGACCCCCACAAGTCCCAAGAAAACATTCTCTTGGAAGATGCTCTTAGCCGGGCTGGGGGTTTTTCTTCTCATTATCGTCTCTGCAAGTTGGTATCTGCATGCACGCAAGTATGTTTGGACCAATGACGCTTATCTCGACGGCTACCAAATCCAAATCAGCGCCGATATTGAAGCGCGCATCATCGAACTCTATGTCGATGAAGGGGATATTGTCCAACAAGGACAGCTCCTCTGCCAGTTAGATGAAAGCATTTACAATTCTCAAAAAGAAGACGCCCTAACAAACGTCTCCCTCCTTCAAGAGAACGTCAAACTGCAAAAAATCGAAATGGAAAAGCTGCGCGACATCTATAATGTTGCAAAGCAAGAGTATGAAAATGAGATCATTTCATACATCGATTTCGATAAGATTGAAAAAGATTACCTCTTTTCGATGGCCAATTTCAAAGTGGCTGAAGCAAGTCTTGTGAATGGGATTGCCAAGCTTGGAGTCATTGAAGAGCTTTTACGCCACACAAAAATCTATGCACCTAGAGACGGGGCCATTTCCAAACGCTGGGTAGTAGCTGGAGATGTGGCGCAAATCGGCCAGCCTCTTTTCGGGCTAACCGACATCAAAAACATTTGGGTCACTGCCAATTTGGAAGAAGGCAAGGTCGGACATTTGCAGCCGGGAGATCCGGTTGATATATCTATCGACGCTTACCCAGATCGAACCTTTACAGGCTCTGTCTTTGTGGTCAGGGCATCTGCCGCTTCTCAATTTTCTCTCATCCCTCCGGACAATGCGACAGGAAATTTCACGAAAGTGGTTCAAAGAGTTCCTGTGAAAATTTGGCTCAATGTCCCGCAGTCGAAAGAACCTCTTTACCTCTATCCGGGCATGTCTGCTGAAATCCACGTGAAAGTGCGATGAGCAAACCGGGTTTTTTCTCCCATGAACACCCCGCCTATCCCGCTCACATCACACTCAACGTCATCACAACCACCTTCATCGCCGTTATTTCCGCTGTCACGACCATGATCGCCGACACGGCGATTCAAGGAGAACTCGCTCTAAGTCAAACAGAGGCCATTTGGCTTACAACTCTCTATCTTTTGGGTATCAATACGACTGTTCCGACTGCGAACTGGTTTGCCAATCGATTCGGATTCAATAGAATGTACACCTATGGCGTCGTCATTTTTACCGTTGCAACTTTGGTTGCAGGTCTATCGACCAACTTTCTCATGATTGCGACAGCCCGTTTTATGGAAGGGGTGGGCGGCGGTTTTATTTTTCCAATCGGCCTTGCCTTAATCGCCCAAAGCGTATCCAAAGAAAGGGCGCCGATCGCCATCAACCTTTACATTGGGATCGCCTTCGGAGCTGGACTTGCGATTGGAATCTTACTTGCGGGTTATCTGACACAATTTTATTCTTGGCGCGACGTATTTTTTCTCATCGTTCCTTTTGGGATTTTATCAACAATATCTTGCTGGCTCTCGCGAAAAAAACATCTAGTCCCCGACAAATCGCCTTTCGACGTCTTCGGTTTTTTGACCTTCGCTACCTTTTTCTCCACCCTTCTTGTAGCCCTTACGCTCGGACCGATCCGAGCAACGCCGCAAGGATGGTGGACCTGGTATATACTTCTCCTATTTGCAGTAGCAATTTGTTCTCTGATCGCATTTCTTTTCATTGAAAGCCGTCATCCGAATCCCCTTTTTCCCCTTCCCCTATTCAAAGACCCCATTTTCTCCGTGAGTCTTGCTGCGATCTTCCTTCTCGGTATGTCCGTTTTTGCAAGCGTCGGAGTGAGCGTGCAATACATGCTGGATGGACTTGCCTACGAACGATATACGATCGGTAAAATCGCAGCTCTATACGGCTTAGTCATCGGTGTATTTAGCATGCTTGCCAACGGACTTACAAAATTAATCCCAGTTCCCATCCTCACATTTACTGGGTTGTTTCTTCTTAGTTTTAGTTTCTTTTATAACAACGAATTGAGCTGGCTGACAGGCTACAAGCAGGTCAATATCATTCTATTCATCCGCGGAGTCGGCATCGGCCTTTCTCTCGGACCCACCACTCTTATGGCATTAGGCGGCGTTCCTGTATCGCAAAAATCGGCAGCAGCAACAATCCTTACATTCTTTCGGCAAGTGGGAGGTACCTACGGCACCACTCTTCTTTCTATTTTCAGCATCCGCCGCACGATCTTCCATGCCGCCCGGTTTAGCGAACAGGTCAATCCGCAGCTTCCGGGCTACAGATACACCTACCAAAACCTTCTCGATAAATATCCAGACCCTATCCAGGCCAAAGGGGCGATCATCAAAAATATCGAAACCCAAGCCGCCATCCAAGGCCTTAACGACGCTCTTTTCATATTTGGCTACGTCACTTGCGTAGTTGCTCTGATTCTCGTCGTTTTGATCGGGTATCGATGGATAGCCGCCAGAAAAGCGCGCAATTCGCCGACAACTCACTAAATAATACATTTTTTACATGCTAATAAACTTAAATGCAGTTGTTTGAGAGACAATTTTATGATATAATTAACATGAACCAAAGAAATTTAAATGAATTCTATAATTGATTCAAACAATTTCATAGTAAAGAGGGCGTATAATCTCTGGAAACAATCTGACTATGAAGAGCCTTGGCCCATCACTAAACAAAATATTATCACAAAAATATTTTTTGAGATAAAGCAAAAAAGTCCATGGATGAGCTGGTTTTATTCTTTGGTCGAGCATCTTTTTCCTCGATGGATGGAAAGAAAAGTTGAAAGAGCCTTATCTGCTTACAAATATGATTTGATCATGGATGGAAAGTACGGTTTGCGGATGGGTCTATTTTCCCCTAAAGAACGTTGGTTCATCGATCAAAAATTGGTGGGAATATTCAAAAACGTTATCGGCAGAAAAACGCCTCAGACCCTTCGAATCAAAGCGGCTCGCTGGGAAAGCAAAATCAACAAATACTATCAAAAACGGGAATTGATGATCGGGAGCTTTATTCTATTCCAAATCGGGCAAAAATTTCCGAACTTCAAAAACTCGATCAACTGGATGAAAGCTCTTAACTTCCCGTATTTGGAAAAGCACTGCAAAGAAACGTTCCAAAACATGAATGACGATGCGATTGTTCAAGGAATCACCCACTTTTTTTCTCTGCCATTTGATGAAACAAAGGGACTTTTCCGCATCTTTGCTGAAATTTCCTATTATGTGACGAAAGAAAAAGCAAAAATGGCGACTTACAGCCTTTACCAATCTGGCGTTGACAAAGTCGCATCCGCCGGCCGTTCAATCCTAAACGGCTTCCGCTACGCGCGCAACTGCTTGCCTATTTGATCATTCGATATTCTTCTAATCTTTCCTAAAAATCCAACAAACATTGCATAAAAAAATTTTATCCTATACCCTTTGGCTCCCTTTTTTGGAGTCTCGCCATGTTTGCTGCACTCTCATTCATTCTGGCCGCTATATTTCGCGATCCCTTCGTTCCTGCTGCTCTTGAACACGAACCGCAAATATTCCCAGTTGAAGAAGTTTTGCTCACATCCGGGGATCTTTCTCTGACACAGTACGATGTGGTTATAGAGGGAGCAGAGCCGATCTTGCTATCGTCAAAATATTTCAGCGGGAGATCCCATGATCCGAATGGCGGGTGGAGCATTGCACCTCATCAAACCCTCATTTTGCATACCAATTTCCGAGCGACAGATGAAGGCAAACATGGGAAAAAAGATTGGATCACCCTTGCTGAGCCGCATGGAGCCTCATTAAATTATTACTGCTCCGAGAGAAATAGAGACCTATTTCAACTAGAAAAAGATCAAGCATCCAATCTTTTGCAAGGGAAATTGAGTGCCAAAACAAACCTTTGCAACCAAAAAATCCACAAAAAGCCTGATGCGTTTGTTGTTGAATGCGCAGATGGCGGCTCGCGGCATTATTTATTCCGCGGGAAAAAATTTGAAAAAGATAAGGACAGGCGGATCTACCATCTTGAAAAAGAAATCAAGCCCAACGGCAATCGGATTTTTTATGAATATGACAATATTGGCCGGGTCAAGAGAATCTCTACAAAAAGCGGTGATGAAACCAAGGAATACGCTTGGATCAACTTTGATTATGCGGGAGGAAAGTGGTGGGAAAAAGACGCCTACGTGATCGATTGCAAGAAATTTTCTGTCGACACTTCGGATGGAAGGCATTTTGAATACACCTTTGATGAGAAATTTGATGAGACAAAGCCTAGAGGGGGAGATAACCCTCCTCGATATCTTTTGAAGAAAGTATCAACAGCCTCTCAGCCGGAAACAGAGCTTATTTATGAGACAAAACAAGGGAAATCGTTTTTAAAATCTTGCCTTTCATTGGGAGGCCCAGCCCTTTATGCAAGCTATCAAGATGAAAAATTGGAGAGTCTAGAAACTCCGGCGGGTTCCGCGAGTTTCGGATACGAGCCTCAAAAAACAACGGTGAATGACTCTCTTGGCGGCATGACAACGTTTGTTTATGATGCGAACGGCCGCCCGATCAGCATGACAAGATCCCATTCTGGAGGGACTGCTTCTTATCATTGGATTCGGGGAGAGATTCCCGATGAAAGAATCAGAATCAAAACGTTCGCGGATGAGAATGGCAAAACCATTTGGGCAAGACAGTTCATTTACGACTCTAAAGGGAATGTTTTGCAAGAGCGGTTTTCCGGAAATCTGACCGGCCTCTCTAAAAAATCGGCTTCGATCAGAGAAATAAGTGGACCATTCCATGTGTTTGGAGAAGTCATTTCTAAACTCAATACGTTTGATTTTTATCTCCATTGCAAGCTTGTTGAACTGAGGGATGGCAAATGTTTTTTCAAACCTGGGTTCCCTGAATGGGATCAAGCTTTTGGAACGATTGATGGAATCCAGTTTATTTCTGACAAAAAGAATTGGCAATGCGTTGGTTTTGACCCAGATCAAAAAAACCCAATATTAACTCCGCCCCTTGGATTTTTTGATGGTTTTTCGGTTCCAGTCCTCGATGAATCGAGTGCAGAAGTCTGCGTAACTCAATACAAATATGACGATCTGAACCGGATGGTTCAGATCGATGAGCCGAATGGAAGAATTACGTTATTTTCTTATCTCGATGATACCGATCTTCTTGCTTCTCGATTTACAGCCAGCCTAAGGACTCAAACGACAATTCAGAATGGCGTAGCCTCAACCGAAGCTGTCCCATTCATCTGCCATAGACAGTTCTTTTCTTATGATGCGGATCGTCTGCTCATTCGGAAAGTGGAAGATAATGGAAGCGGCCGAACAGAGAGTGATTTGACCTCGGCGACTATCCGAAAAATCGAAAAAATCACACCGCACAAGAATGGGGTTTTAGCCGGAAAACCTCAAAAATCTGAAGACCTGTTTTGGGACGGGAAGAAAGAATGTCTTCTAAAACGGGTTCTTTTCGAATACTTTCCAGATGGGAACGTAAAATTCAAACATATCTACGATGCCGAAGAAAAGCATCGATATACTCTCTCCTACGAATACGAAAATGGAAAGCTCATTTCCGAAACGAATGCGATCGGACAAAAAGCAGAGTACAAGTATGAAGACGAACAGCGTAATCGGACGTACGTCAAAGATTTTTCAGACATCATCACAACCTACCGCTATAACAGATCCAATCAAGTCATCGAAGAAAACCGGGTTGGCAGGATTAAAAAGTATCTCTATGACGACAAAGGACGATTGACTAGCACGTTTGATGAAAGAGACCATGAAACGAAGCATATTCTGAATCCCTGGGGGTACCTTCTAGAAGAGATCCAGCCTGATGGGACAAAAATCGAATATACAAATGATGCGAACGGCAACCCAATAACCAAGAAAACAGCTCTTGTCACCAATCTGATTGAATACAATGCCCGAGGGCAACCCACTAAAATCACCTATCCGGACGGATATGAGAAAACACTTACCTATTCTCTTGATGGCCAGCTCGTTTCAGAAATCGATGAAGATGGGATTGAGACTCAATACATCTATGATATCTTGGGAAATCTATTCTCAAAAAAGAGACTGCTAAATGGGCAAGAGCTGGGAGCGGAAACGACCCCGCACAATCCATTCGACGGAATCATTTACCACTCTGATTTTGAGAAAAATAGAACCTATTATGAATATGATGGCGCCGGGAGGAAGATTGCAGAGACTTGCGGCAAGTTCAGTCTGAAATATGGCTACGACTCCCTGGGCAGGCTGAAATCGATTGAGAATGGAAGCCACAAACATGTTTTTGAATACGATTTATTGGATCGAGTTACTGAGGAGAGAGACGAAAACCTGAAAGGCAAGGTATTCACGAAAATTCAGTATGAGTATGACATTCAAGGAAATCGAAGCGTTATTCGAAAGTTCATTGATGATCAAGAGGTAGAAGAAATCACTGAATTTGATCCTTTCAATCGTCCGATTTCAGTCACAGATCCGTATGGCCATACAACAACCATCATTTACAACGACTCTTTTATCAATGAAAAAGGAGAAAAAGTCCTCCAGAAGACCATAACTGATCCAAAAGGGATCCAAACGGTTGAGACTTTTGACATTAGGAACCGGCTGGCAAAGTGGGAAAGGTCTGGGTTTGTAGAGAATTATGAATACGATGCAGACGGACGGATGGTCCGTCAGTATTCAACAAATCCGCCAGTTGAGACCCTATGGACCTACGATTGCCGCGGAAGACTAGAAACATTGACAGAGGCTGCAGGGACGCCTTCTGCCAGAACCACCCGTTATACCTACACTCCGTCAGGAAAAATCGAAACAGTTACAAAACCATCGGGGATCGTCCTAACCTATGCGTATGATGATTTTGGACATCTTAAAACGCTCTCTTCGAATGATGGGACGCTGAATTACACATACAACTACGACAAAGTGGGCCGGCTCAACTCAGCAAAAGATGAAATTACGCTCAAAGAGACAACCAGGGATTACGACTCAAAGGGCCATCTCACCTCAGAAACACTCGCTAATGGATTTTCTTTTTCTTCCGATTACGATAAGCAAGGGCGCCGCGAACTTTTCACGCTGCCAAATGGGACAAACGTTAAATACACATTTGGCGATCTATTCTTAGATTCGATCAAGTTTGCCGATCAGAAAATCACCTTTGCCGATTACGATCTCTCTGGCAAGTGCCGAGAAATAAAATTTTCCGATCAGTTCATTCAAAGAACTGCTTTTGATCTATTGGGAAGAGAAACTTCGATATCCTCACCCTTTTTCTCTCAGAAAATCGAAGAGGTTGATCTCCTTTCTCGCATAAAAAAGCTATCTGATGGCAGGAATTTTACATACGACGATTTTGGCCATCTCACCTCTGATTCAGCGCATGAATATACGTTTGATCCATTTGGATTCCGCACAGCAAAAGACGATCAGTCTTTTGAGTCGAATCCTCTGCATCAATTGCCTATGGAATATGATCTCGATGGCAACCCCAAAACGCATCAAGATTATCGATTAAGCTACGACCCTTTAGGTCGGCTCGTCAAGCTGGAGAAGAAGGACTCCATCATCCAATATGAATACGATCCTCTTCACCGCCGTATCGCCAAAACGGTAAACAGTCAAAGGACTCTATTCCTCTATGACGATCAAAATGAAATTGGCTGCGCCTCATCTCTCAGCGAGATCCAAGAGCTGCGGATATTAAAACCTTCCTCTAAGGCAGAAATTGGGGCCTCAGTCCTTTGCATCCTCAACGGACAAAGCTACACTCCCTTGCACGATCTTTTCGGTAATATCGTCAGGCTTATCGATTCCACCAAACAAACAGCAATGGCCGCTACCTACACGCCTTATGGCGAAGAGATCTTTTCTGGCCTTGCCTCTCCCTGGCGTTTTGCATCCAAAAGGATCGATCCAGAAACAAAGCTCATCCACTTTGGCCGCAGATTCTATGATCCAGAAACAGCCCGCTTCATTACTCCAGACCCGAAAGGGTTTACCTCCGGGCTCAATCTGTACCTCTACGTTTCCAATGATCCTCTGCATCAATGCGATCTGTATGGGTTGGAGAGCAAAAATAACGAAACCTCTTTTGGTGAAAACTTGCTCACCATTTCACTTGCAACAACATATTCGGCTTCCGAGGTTTGCATTGATTATTTTCCTGTTTTCTTCGCCGCTGACATGCTGGCATATGGGTGGAATTATATTATAGAATCTACACGTTGGGGATGGATAAAGAAAGACTGGAGAATTGCGACTTTACCTACTGAAAATGTCAAAGCAAGAACAATTAATAAGCTTTTTTCCCCAGAAAGCAGGAAAGGAGAATTATTCAGTAAAACTTACAGCGATATCCATGGAGGGATAGAGAAGGGGATAATTCTCGGATCGCTTGGATCACTTGGGGTAAAGAAGATTTTTTCTAGAAATGCTGCGCGATACTTTGAGAAATATGCCTTAAACAAAGAAGCTGAGTTTCTTGGGAAAATCAAGATCTCTCAAATTGCAGCTGAAACGGAAGCGGTAGCAGAAGAAAAAATGTTAGAAAGTTTAGCGTTAAAGCCTGATAAAGTTGCAGAAATTGAGAAAATGATTGAATCTTATCTTGGCGAAGGAACGACTATGCTAAAAAACAAAGCTGGTGATCCCATATTTTTGTCTCAAGATGGACTTAGAAGAGTTAGATTTGATTTCATAAGACCAAAACCTCATACGAATCCTCACATGCATATAGAATACTTAAAAGAAGAGGAATGGATCGGGGTTGGACCTAAACAAATATACCCAATTGATGTACCTCACAACTAATAGGATATTATGCGAATTATTGATGAAGATTCTGACACAAAACTTGACTCCATTGCAATATTCTTAACTAGAAACGAGCTGAAACAACTCATTGGATATGCAAAGCAGCTTTTAGAAAATCCATCTTTAGATCATCATCATTTATCTAGCGAGGATTATAAAAAAGAAATTACAATCTGTATATATGACCCAAAAAATATCAAAATGTTTGACGAACGATCTCAAAAACTGATTTCAGAAGATGAATAGACGAGAATTTTACTGAATGCATCTAAAAAAAATGGGCCGATCCTCTTCACCGCCGTATCGCCAAAACGGTAAACAGTCAAAGGACTCTATTCCTCTATGACGATCAAAATGAAATTGGCTCTGCTTCATCACCCAGCGAGATCCAAGAGCTGCGGATACTAAAACCTTCCTCAAAGGCTGAAATTGGGGCCTCAGTCCTTTGCATCCTCAACGGACAAAGCTACATTCCCTTGCACGATCTTTTCGGTAATATCGCCAGGCTTATCGACTCCACCAAACAAACAGCAATGGCCGCTACCTACACGCCTTATGGCGAAGAGATCTTTTCTGGCCTTGCCTCTCCCTGGCGTTTTGCCTCCAAAAGGATCGATCCAGAAACAAAGCTCATCCACTTTGGCCGCAGATTTTATGATCCAGAATCGGCCCGCTTCATTACTCCAGACCCGAAAGGGTTTACCTCCGGGCTCAATCTGTACCTCTACGTTTCCAATGATCCTCTGCATCAATTCGATCTGTATGGGTTGGAGAGCAAAAATAACGAAAGCTCTTTTGGTGAAAATTTGCTCACTATTTCACTTGCAACAACATATTCGGCTTCCGAGGTTTGCATTGATTATTTCCCTGTTTTTTTTGCCGCTGACATGCTGACATATGGGTGGAATTATATTATAGAATCTACACGCTGGGGATGGATAAAGAAAGACTGGAGAATTGCGACTTTACCTACTGAAAATGTCAAATCAAGAACAATTAATAAGCTTTTTTCTGCAGAAAGCAGGAAGGGAGAATTATTCAGTAAAACTTACGGCGATATCCATGGAGGGATAGAGAAGGGGATAATTCTCGGATCGCTTGGATCACTTGGGGTAAAGAAGATTTTTTCTAGAAATGCTGCGCGATACTTTGAGAAATATGCCTTAAACAAAGAAGCTGAGTTTCTTGGGAAAATCAAGATCTCTCAAATTGCAGCTGAAACGGAAGCGGTAGCAGAAGAAAAAATGTTAGAAAGTTTAGCGTTAAAGCCTGATAAAGTTGCAGAAATTGAGAAAATGATTGAATCTTATCTTGGCGAAGGAACGTTGATGAGAAGGAATAATTTTGGCGATCTTGTATTTCTCTCACAGGACGGGCTGAGGAGAGTTAGATTTGATTTTATTAGACCTTCCCCTCATAATAATCCTCATATGCATGTAGATTTAAAAATTGAAAATAAATGGATAGAGTCCCGGATATATCCCATAGATGTTCCACATAATTAAGAGGCGTCTTATGAGAATGTTAGATGATGTAAGTGACAAATCGATTAACATGTTGTCATTACTTTTAACTGAATCTGAAGCTTTGGAACTAATCGGCTGTTTAGAAGGTTTAATCAAAAAAAAAGATTTCCCTAAACACCACTCCCATTTGATGAGTTATGATTACAAAAAAGAAATAATGATATGCCTATATGAGCCGGGTAAAAACGATAACTTTCATCCGCGAATCCAAAAACTTATTCTAAGCGACGAATAAGAGGCTGTCTGCGATTTTTTGGTTTGATTTTTGGGGTTAATTTGATTTTATTGACCCAGTCCTCATCTTAGTCCTCATATGCATGTTGATGAAAAGATTGGTAGAAAAATTTGGCAAGAATCTAGTCAGATTTATCCCTTTGATGTTCCTCATCATTAAGTAACAAAAGGAGAATTTTTCTATGTACATGTATAATACTGAAACAGACAAAAAAACAGAGAACATTTCATTGTTTTTTACTCATGATGAAGCCCTTCAATTAAAAGCATATTTAGACCAATTTCTTGCCAAACCGATTGATCGTGGCCTTCATTTTCATCTTAATTCCGAAGACTATCAAAAACAAATTACAGTCTGCATTTATGACCCTAATAAGATTAACCAACTTCATCCGCGGGCTAGAAAACTAATCTTAGAAGATCATAGACGAGAACATTACTGAATGCATCTAAAAAAAATGGGCCGATCCTCTTCACCGCCGTATCGCCAAAACGGTAAACAGTCAAAGGACTTTATTCCTCTATGACGATCAAAAAGAAATTGGCTGCGCCTCATCGCTAACCTAAATTCAAGAACTGCGGGCCTAAACCATAAAAGTAGTTGAAATGAAACGAATCTCTTTATTGGGCGTTATTCTATTAGTTCTTTTTTGGGGAATTAGAGAATATAGTCCTATATTCGTTAGTATCAAGGGGGTTGTTCCGCAAGAAAACATTTGCATTCGAATGCCTTTGAAAGACAGAAAAAGATTGGAGTATTTTTTTCGGAATGCCTGTTTTTTAAATGGATGGGCATACACCTTGTTGGGCAGTAAACCCATGTCAACACACCAATATGTAAATCCTTTGGCCCAATTTCGTAGATTATCTGCATATACGTTTACTCATTTATCCGAGTTCCCTCGGAATTTTCGAGAAATCTGCTACCTTTTGAACCCAGAGCAATTCCGGATAAAATCGGGATGGGAAACGTTGAATAAATATATGCATTTATTTCCAGAATCTCGATTTGCAATATTTACGCACAGAAGAGCGCAAGACATAGTCTGTTTAACTTTAATAGATAAAGTTAAATTAGCAAACATTGTGAAACTCTATACAGAAGATTTTCGAGAGATATTTCATGAACTCAATGTTGACCCCGAGGAACTGTATCACAATGAGACACTTGGTCAGTTTTTAGATAAATTGCACGAAGATAGGCTGATAGGCATTGTGTTGGGCTTTGGAAAAAATAATGCTGCCCTATATCAGGAATATCGGAAGAAGAATCTACCAGATTGGCCTATGGTGTCAATGTGGGCGGAAGAAGATGCCCAACACTTACAAAATATCCATGAAAAAAATTTATCCTTTGAATCTTGGGATATAACGGATTTGTTCTATCCATATTTTGCTTGTAAGCCCGAATCTGAAGAATCAAAATTTCTTAAAACGACTTATCGAAAGGAAAGGGAAGAGATCATAAAATATTATGAAGGCAAAGATATTGTAGAAGCAACTTTAAGTCTGTTTAATCAAAAAACTACCCCTTGATGACGAGCGAAGGTTTTAGGCGGGCCACCCTGCCAGCAAGTGCAGCTTCTTCTGTCGCAGCACATACAATATCCACATCTTTGTAGGCATCAGGCATTTCTTCCGCAACAGTACGCTTTGAAGACGCCATCACCTGCACTCCTTGCGAGCGCATATGGGCAAATAGATCTTTGCCTTTCCATGCATCCATGGATTTAATCCGGCTTCGGAAACGCCCCGCTCCATGGCAAGCGCTGCACCACGTGAGAGGATTGCCTAATCCGACCATAAGATAAGAAGCTCTTCCCATATCGCCGGGTACAAGGACCGGCTGTCCTGTGTTTTTGAAAAGTTTTGAGAGCTCTCTTGCTCCTTTGCCATAAGCGCGTGTTGCACCTTTGCGGTGGACACAAAGCTTTCGTCCATTGTGCTCTTCAAATTTGGCAATATTGTGGCAGACGTCGTAAAGAAGGCGCACATCGCGAGGAGCTACCCCGCAAGCTTGATGGAAAGCATCGCGTACGCCTGCTAGGATCTGCTGCCGATTATTGAATGCGTAGTTGGCAGCTCCCGACATCGCTTGGAAATAGGCTCTTCCTTCCGGACTATTGATGGGCGCTGCGACGAGCTGTTTATCGGGAAGCCCTTCTGCAAAACCCTTTTTCATAAAATCATCGAGCGTATCTTGGCAAATCTGGTGGCCAAAACCGCGCGATCCGGAATGGATGAGGACATAGGTTTGGCCTTCAAAGACATTCCATTCTTTAGCAGTTTCCTGAGAGAATATTTTTTGCACTGACCCGATCTCGACAAAATGGTTGCCAGAGCCGATAGAACCAAGCTGCCGTCTTCCCCTATCACGCGCAACGCGTGAAATGACGTCTAGATTAGCCCCTTCAATGCAGCCATGGCTTTCCATATGCTCTAAATCCTCCTCAAAGCCATACCCTTGCTCAATAGACCATTTGGCCCCTTTTTCGAAAATTTGGCGGTAATCCGAATCCGTAAGGGCTGCTCCTTTGTGCTCATGGCCAACTCCTGAAGGAATTTTATCGAATAGAGCTCTAATCAAGGCTCCGCGGGCCCTTTCGTCAAAATGCGAATAGGGATGGTGTAAAAGGGCAATCCGGACTCCGCAATTGATGTCGTAGCCAACACCACCTGGACTGATAACTCCCGTGTCTACGTCCATGGCTGCTACGCCTCCGATCGGAAAGCCATAGCCCCAATGAATGTCGGGCATTGCGATGCTATGGCCAACGATTCCGGGAAGAAAAGCTACATTGCGTACCTGTTCAAGAGGGCGATCGATTTCGATTTGCTCTAAAAGCTCTTCTGTCGCGATCACAAGACCAGGAACGCGCATCCCCCCTTCCTGCGGGAGTTCATAAGTGGCAGGACCGATTTTTTTTAGCTTAGACATCGACAATCATCTCCCATTCTCCTGATGCCGTTTTTGTTCCATGAAAACTGACCGCTTTGAAAGGACAGCCGATTTCACTATCGACTCGAGATAGGATTTGATTGAGAGCGGTCACAATGTCATTCAAATCGGTCACTTCTCGAAAATCAAAATAGCGGATCATCGGAGGAAAATGAAAGGCAAGAGCAAGCTGCGCATGAAGAAAAAGATTTCCGCGCACAATAAAGGCAATATCTGCCGTATGTTCGATCTCATCGAATGGGGCGGCAATCGGATGCTGCCAAATGATTTTATAATCGGAATTGCCAAGCGACTCATAAAGGTTGATGTTTTTCACATACAGAGGCAAAGGACTGAAGGCTTTTTTCCAACCTTCTTCGTCCGCAGGTTTGCGAGCAAGCGTCACATGCGATAGGAATCGGTCTTTGAGTTTTAGCCAATCGATGAGCTGTTTTTGATAGTCGAGAAGTCCATCTTCAAGCCAATGGATATGCCAAGCAATAACGTGGGCAAGAATAAGCGGCTTGTCAAAAAAACCAGCATGGCCGATTGAAAAGGGGGGTTTTGGAAAAGAGTGCAAATCGGGCATATTGGAATCGCCTAAAAATGCCAATGTTAAATGGCGATTGCGCTCTAAGAGAATTCTCCCAGTGGGGAATTCCTCAGGCCAAGGGCAAAATACTTCCATTCCAAAAAAAAGGCGCGCCATATGATATGGAAAATACCAGTTACAGCTGAAGAGATCAATCAAAGATGTCGGGGTACGCTTGTCGATCATTTAGGAATTGAATTCATGGAGGTGGGAGATCAGCATATGACAGCGCGGATGCCGGTTGATGCGCGCACTTGCCAACCTGCAGGGATTGTGCATGGAGGTGCCACAGCAGCTTTAGCAGAAACAGTTGCAAGCGCAGCTGCCAATTATTGTGTGGAAAAGGGAAAAATTTGCGTCGGATTAGATCTCAATATCAATCACATTAGAGCTGTGAATGCTGGATTCGTCATAGCTGTGACAAAACCGTTGCATATTGGGAAGAGTACTCAAGTCTGGGAAATTAAAATTTCGAATGAGGGAGGGCAGCTGGTGTCAGCTGCCCGTTTGACGATTGCCGTCATTAATCAGAATTAATAACGGTTGTAGCCGCCACGATCGCCGCGAGATTCGCGTCTTTCGCCGCCCCAGCCGCCTTCGCGTCCGCCTTCTCTGCGTGGACGGAATCCGCCGCCGCCTTCACGACGCTCGCCTTGTGGTCTGTCGCGCTGTTCTGTGCGCGCCCAGTCAATCACAAGAGCTTTGCCTTGGAATGGTTGGCCATTGAGAGAATCTTTCGCTTTGCCAGCATCTTCAGTTGAAGTCATGCGGACGAAAGCAAATCCACGAGATCTGCCTGAAAAACGGTCCATGACGATTTTAACTTCCTGTACTTCGCCGAAGCTTCCAAAGAGTTCGCGAACTTGATCCTCAGTTGCATCAAAGTTGAGGTTTCCAACATACAGTTTTTGATTTTGTTGATTCATTACTTTTCTCCAAAAAGATATATAAATAAAGAGTCTAATGTTCTACGGCCATTTTTTTTCAGGATTGTTTTCTGAGAAATAGAGACCAAGACAAGATTCTTGCGTTATTGTGTTAAGTCTAAAGCCAGCCAGGCCTCTTGCCCGCTATGACCTTAGATACCATCTATTTTATCTGTTTTGAGCAAATCAAGTCAAAAGGGTTTTTAACGTCTCGCAAGCGGCTTACGGTAAGCGTCTTGCAACAATGCCTTGCAGGGAGATATAGGCATTATCTATGATTGGTGACCAAAAGGCTCAAAAATTCATGTATTTTTCAAAATGCAATGCTGGTTATGTACTTCGTCTAGAGATTGGAGAAGAGATCCAGGAAGCAATGCGGCAATTTGCTCAAGCTGTTGATATTAAAGGTGCTTTTTATCAAGGTATTGGCACTTTAACTCAAGTAGAGCTCGCCTTCTTTTGCACAGATAGCAAGGCATACGACCGCCGTTTTTTCGATCAGAATTATGAGATTTCATTGTCTGGCAATTTGAGCGCTCACGATGGGGTCATAGTTCCTCATACTCATGTGACTTTAAGCGACAAAAATTTTCACACCTATTCGGGCCATCTTGTCCGCGGAGTGGTTTCGGCAACAGTTGAAGTAATGATGACTCAACTTGATATTGCACTGACCCGTAAAGAAGATCCCATCATGAAAATCAAAGGCCTTATTTCACCAAAACGAACCCATTTAGTACTCAAATAAAGTTTTTTCTGCTTCAATAAATATTATGGATAAATGGGAAGAATTGAAGGCGCGCATGGAGCGGCTTGGGCTTCACGAGTCCGATTTGGTTGAAAAATTCATTCTTGGCTCCGGCAGCGGCGGTCAAAAAATCAATAAGACCTCCTCTTGCGTATATCTCAAACATCTCCCAAGCGGGATTGAGATCAAATGCCAGCATACCAGATCGCGCGATCTCAATCGCCTTTATGCCCGTAGAGAGCTTTGCGAAAGGCTGGAAGAAAAACTCTTTCAAGAAAAAAGTGAAAAACAGCAGAAGATAGAAAAGCTTCGCAGGCAAAAAAGAAAACGGTCTAGAAGAGCGCAAGAAAAGGTCCTTCAAGCAAAAAAAAAGTTGTCAGCCAAGAAACAATTGAGAAAACCCCCTTCTGATTAACACTTCCTTCAAGTATAATGCTAGGGCATGGAATACACAGTCCCTAAAGAAATGTCTCTCATTGAGGCTCTTCGTCAAATATTTCCCGATAGCTCGCGCCGCACTTTGCAAACCTGGCTAAAGAACGGGAGATTCCGACTCGATGGAAAAATCGTAGAGAGAGAAAATCATCCGCTAGCTGTTGGACAGACGCTTGCAGTCAAAGATACTTTCAAAGCACCCAAAGTACCTGGGCTAAAAATTCTTTACGAAGACCGCTATTTTATTGTCATCGATAAACCAGTTGGACTCTTAAGCGTCCCTCTCGATGAAGAAACGAATAAAAAACATGCTCTTGGGCTTTTGAGACAGCATTCTGGGACAGACCAAATCTTTGCCGTTCACCGAATCGACCGCGAAACATCGGGAATTCTCCTTTTTGCTCGCGGAAAAGACTCGGAAGAAAAATTCGATAAGCTTTTTGAAAGACATGATATTGAGCGCGAGTACTATGCCATCGTTGAAGGAAGAGTCAAAGACAATAGCGGCACCTGGGAAAGCAAACTGCTCGAGCTCCCCTCACTGCATGTCGTCGAATCAGAAGATGGCAAAGATGCCATCACTCATTACAAAGTCCTCCGCAGATCGGCCAAGTACACCTATTTGAAGCTGCAGCTCGAAACGGGCCGCAAACATCAGATTCGAGTCCATTGCCAAATGGCAGGACATCCTATCGTTGGCGATGAGCGGTATGGTTCTGTAGAAAATCCAGTCAGACGCCTTTGCCTGCATGCATGTACGCTTGGCTTCAAGCACCCCTTCACGCAAAAGCAGGTGAAATTTACCTCTCCCCTGCCCGAAAGTTTCCAAGTGCTAGGCGGTTCAAAGAGGGATTTTCTTTGAAGGCTTAGCGCCTTTCCAATCTTTTGTAAATTTTTGAACGCGATCGACGGTTTCTTCGTGATTTTCAATAAATGCGGAAAAAACGTCTGGGTTGAGAGTCACTGCATCAGCGCCTAACTCAAAGCATTCGCGCACCTGTTCAGGCGATTTTAGAGAAGCAGCGATCAATTTAGATGGAAACCTATAATGTCTTAAGAGTTTCAGCATCGAATTGAATTCATTGACTCCCGAAAGATCCGATTCGCAAATGGAAGAAAAATAGGGTGCGATATATTGAGCTCCAGCACGCGCGGCTAAAAGAACCTGATTCGGATCAAAAATGGCTGTTGCCATGACCGGGATATTTTTTTGGCTTAAAGCGTGGATCGCTTTGAGTCCCTCTGCTGTGACCGGCACCTTGACAATGATGCGATTGGAAAATTGATTGAGCGCAATCCCCTGCTCGATCATTTTTGCGCTATCGGTTGCTGTTACCTGGGCTGTGACAGGTCCGCTTTGCACGCTCAAAATTTTTTCCAGCAAATCTTCGATAGCCATTTTCGATTTTGCTACGATCGATGGGTTTGTTGTTACTCCATGGAGGATTCCCATCTGTTTGGCAGTCTCAATGAGTCCGAAATCGGCAGTATCTAACCAAATCTCCATCTTGTGCTTTTTCTCCATTAAAGCTTATATTGAAATGTAAATGGATCTTGCCCAATTCGTCAACCACTTTATCGGTCTCCTTGTCATCGCAAACCCTCTATCGGCTTTGCCTGTAGTGCTTCGGGTTACGCGCAATAAATCTCTTTTGGAAAAACGCCGCACTGGCTTAACCGCAGCTTTTGCTGTCGGGGTCATTCTTCTCGTCGTGACCTGGATTGGAGGCCCGCTTCTTGCCATTCTCGGAATCAAAATTTCCGCTTTCCAAGTCGCTGGAGGCGTTATTATCTTTATGCTGGCTCTTTCGATGTTGAATGCCGAAGAAAGTTCCATCAAACACAATCCAGAAGAGATCGAAAAAGCATCTAATTTAGGAGCCATCGTCCCGCTTGCGATCCCAATCATCGCAGGCCCTGGCGCGATCAGCACGATCGTTGTGAGCGTAAATCAATTCCCTGGGTTATTGAACCAGGTTCTCATTAGCATTTCTTCGATCTTAGTCGCATTCGTTATGGGGATTCTCCTATACTTTGCTGCGGACCTTGAAAAATTTTTCGGCAAATCGGGAATCAACATCATCAACCGTCTAGGCGGACTTATTTTGGCTGCGATTTCAATTCAAACCTTGGCTAATGGAATCATGGGTCTTTTCCCAATCCTCCAAGGCGGTGCGCCTTGAAATTATCGGATGATGAATGGAAAAAAAAGCTGTCGTCTGAATGCTACTACGTCTGTAGAGGCAAAGGGACTGAACGTCCATTCGAAAACAAGTATTGGGACTGTCATGAGAAGGGCACATACCATTGCGCAGCCTGCGGCGCGCCCCTTTTTAGTTCGGAAGATAAATATGATTCAGGCTCTGGATGGCCAAGTTTTACGAAGCCGATCGCCAAAAAAGGCGTGGCTGAAAAGAGCGACGCCTCTCATGGCATGATTCGGACCGAGGTGCTTTGCGCAGCTTGCGATTCGCATCTAGGCCATGTTTTTCCCGATGGCCCAAAACCGACAGGTCTTCGCTACTGCATCAATTCTGCAGCTCTAGAGCTAAAGAAGACTTGAGGTTCCCAGTTCTTAAGTCGACTGGCTGTTGGAATTCCAATTCAAAGTGGATCGGACCAATCACTCTTTTATCTCCCCCGCCATATTTTACATCGACTTTCATCGCGTAATGTTGAGTCATCACCAAAAATCCATCCTCTGTCCGAATGATATCTTTGACCATTTCTGCACTTCCCAAAGAATCGTAAAAACGTTCATCGGAAAGAAGAGACTGCAATTCCCGCATGCTTTGCGCAAGCGGCGGCAAGGCGGCAAATGTGGTGGATGCAAGGAATACAAAAATCAGTTTTTTCATAAGAATTCTCCTCTTCCATTAGATTAACAGAACGACTTTCTTCTTGCACATTGCTAGATTTTTTTTTAATCTACTCATGAGACTGTCAACGGATTTATTTTCGTCGAATTTTTGGATTATTTTGGCCAAATTTCGATTTTTTTTTCGGGGGTTAATATCAACATTTCGTATATTGACCCCCGAAAAAAAATCGAAGTTTGGCTCAAAAGAACCGAAAAATCGACTGAAACTAATTCCGTTAACAGTCTCTTAAAAGGAGAAATGCCCCATGAAATGGTTATTATTGAGTCTTGGTTTTGCAATCCCTGTTGCAATGAATGCTAAACCTTTTGCCTTTTCCCAAAATAGCGCCCCAGCTCCAACTGAGTGCTGCTATGATGAATTGGAAGGCGAAAGAGATCTTTTCAAAAGATACGATCAAGTTTATTCGGGAAGCGTTGAATTTTTATACTGGACGATCGCGGAAGGCGCTCTCGATTACGCCCTTAAGATGAGGCATGATTCTTGGGGTCCAACACCCTCTTTTGCCCAAGGCAAATTCAAACACGCCTCCTTCGATGCAGACCCAGGATTCCGCCTCAGCCTAGTTTACTTTAGAGCGCCGCATCATTGGGACACAAAGTGGAGTTATACTCGGATGACGAACCGGGGCAAAGACCACGCTGAAAAACCTGACAATCCCAATCAGTTTCTAACAGGCACATTCCCACACATGACCACTAATCCCCTCACGGGCGCACACAGCAGGATCCATTTCAATTACAACGTATTTGATTGGTTGGTCCATCGCGTTTTCTTCCCAAATCCACACCTAAAATTACGATTTGGCGGCGGCGGTGCATTCGCTTGGATGAGCCAGGATTGGAAAGTGCGCTATACCGATGCATTTTCAAACGTCACAACGATCCGCAACAAGTGGAATTTTGTAGGCGCGGGGCTTAAAACGGGCGCTACATTTGACTGGTACTGGACTTGGGATCTTTACATGACCGCGCAAGGGTTTTTCGGCCTTTTGATGGGCACCTATTCAAATCACGCAGACGAATCGACCTCTTTCCAACCTACAGCTGCGGATAATACGAGCGTTCCAGTGCGGAGCGCTCACTACAAAGATGCTCGGGCTACTTTGACAACTCAGCTGATGTTTGGTCCATCCTATCAGAAGAATTTCTGTTCAACCCGTCTTGAGATCTTTACTGGGTTTGAGATGAACTCCTGGTTCAATCTTCAAGAAGTATATCGCTCTACGCAAAATGACCCTCAGTTTGCTAAAGAGACCTGGCTGAGCACAGGCCTCCTTACACTTTACGGTCTTACAGCTCGAGCAACACTCGACTTTTAATCCAATCTGTTACTTACGGGGCTTTGCAGAGAAAGCTCCGTAAGGCTGAATGAGCAGCACTTCTTCCACGGCATTCATTTCATCCATGACAAAGCGGACAGTAGAACCTGTGAGCCCTTTGACTGTGAATTCATTTTCGCGTGTTGGTAACAATTCTTGATTCGGCTGTCCAGGCACAATAGCGACAAGAGCGTGATTCCGGATTACGATTTCAACGGTGTAGCCATAAATTTCGTAGATCCCTGTGAACTGGCGCAAATAAGATAAAGCCGAGAGTCTTTCCTCTGACTTTCTTTTGAATACAATATCATCTGCAAGGGGTTCGAATGGAACAATGAGTTCTCCGATTTCTCCATCTGCATTGTTGCAAAATGTAAATTTGGTCCCTTCTACAGAGATAATCATGTCTTGTTTTTCTTCGCTTACCCGAAAAACATCATAATGCCAGTGATCGAGTACGAACCTCAGATCGTTATAGATGGCTTGGAGCTTTCCATCTTCTAAACTAATTTCGACTTTTCCGTAGCCAGGGTGTTCATAAGTCCCCACAAATTCCTGTAAGGGGTGGCTGGGAGTTGTCCCTTTTTTGCGGGAAAGATCGTCTTCGATGACTTTTTCTTTTAGGGTCTGCCGATTCCTTCGAATGCTATCTACCCCTTCTTGGAACCAGTCGTGGTAAGGAAGGCCTAAGAGCCGGTCCATAATTTGGAATGAAACATACCGAGGCAATGGAGTCATGTTTTTATTCGAAAGAACAACGATTCCAATATTTTCACCTGGAAGAAGTCCTGTGACCGAGGTAAATCCATCAGATACCCCGTCATGGCTCACATAATAGTGGCCAAGATAAGAAATCACTCCCCACCCGATTCCATACGCATATAAAAGGCTTTCCTTTGATTCAGGGACTCCAGGCACAATCACTTGCGGAGCGTGCAATTCTTGCAATGTAGCTGGGCTGATCAGCGCTTGACTTTTGTATACGCCGCCGGCGAGCAGCATTTTAAGCCAATGCGTCATGTCTTCAACATTTGAATTCATTGCTCCTGCCGCGCTGATGAGAGAGAGGTTGCGGAACGGCATCTTTTTGAGAACTTCCTTTTTTTCGATGTATGGATAGGCAAAATTTCTCGTCATTTGGGTTTCGATCACTGAAAAATTGGTAGCGTCCATTTCTAGAGGCGATAAAATGCGGTCTTTTACCAGCTGTTCCCAAGGTTTTCCGGAAGCCCGTTCCATCGCAAGACCAGCAATGAAGTACATCAAATTGCCATATTGATAGCGTTGTCTGATATCGAAGGATGGCTGCAAGAATCGTATTCTACGCAGCATCTCTTCTTTGCTCATTTTGGAATTGTACCAAACGAATTCGTGTCTTGGCATGCCTGTCCGGTGTGTCAGCAAATCGCGCAAAGTGACATTTGTCGTTGCGTACTGATCCCAAAGGCGGAATTCAGGAAGAACGTCAATCACAGGATCATCCCATCCGATTCTCCCTTCATCGACCAAATTTCCAACTACAAATGTGGTGAAAGCTTTTGTGCATGAGCCGATGGCAAAAAGCGTATCTGATGTGACAGGGAGTTTGTTTTCGATATCGCGATATCCGAACCCTTTTGCATAAACAACATGGCCGTCGACCACGACCCCGACAGCGATTCCAGGGACTTGAAAATCGATAAGCGCTTTTTCGATAAGCAAATCAAAATCTTCGAGAAGCATTTTGGCCCGTTCGGCCTTGGGGGAAAGGGTTTCAAACCAATCGAAAATACCCCCGTTGAGGAAAATTGGAATTAGGTAGAGAAAAAGAGCGCAGCGTTTGAGCATAAGTCCCCATTGTTTCAGTGTCTCACTAGAGGGGAGAAATTCTACCGACCAATGGGGAAAAATACAAATGTTTTTTATGATCCCATGAATCCCATCAAGCCGACAAGAATCAAATAGATTGCGACGACGTAGTTCAAGAGGCGGGGGTAGACGAGGATTAAGATCCCAGCGATGATTGAAACGATTGGCATAACATTTGCATTCATAAGAAATCTCCTAATTTACGGTGTAACTTGCGACACCTCTTACGAACATATAATCTTTTCTTTTTTTAGGATAGATTATTTGGCGCAGCGCCAGCAAATGAGGCGGTGGGGAGGGTTGATCGTGCTGCAACATGCGCAGGTCCAGACTCCGTACCATTTCGCCGCAAAAATATAGACCCCGCCTGTATCGGAATAGAGAACATTTGTTTGGGTCCACTGATTTTCAATCATCACCAAAATCCGATTGTTCTCAATCGAAACCTGATCCATCTCCAAGTACAATTTATCCTCTACTGCAAATGCTGCGCACACCAATAGAACGAGAAAAAATGACCTCATAAACCTCCAAAAGAACCACAAATTCTATAGGGTAGACTCTGAAGCGGTCAAATCATTTTTTGATCCCAAGGTTTGGGTTTCACTTTAATAGAGCCCGATATATAATCTAACGGTATGAAAAACAAATCTTTAATTCTTTCAACCGGCCTTGCCATGTTTTCGATGTTCTTCGGATCAGGCAACCTGGTATTCCCGCTCGTTGTCGGCCAAATGAGCAATGGTCATTTTACTCTTGCTGCTTTTGGAATTCTATTAACCGGAGTTCTCGTTCCATTCCTCGGAATTTTGGCGATGCTCCTTTTTAATGGAAGCTCAAGGGATTTCTTTGGAAGGCTTGGTAAACCGGCAATATTTTGGTTTCCCCTCATCGCTTTATCCTTAATGGGCCCATTTGGAGTCCTCGCAAGATGCATTACAGTCGCTCACGGCGCATTTAAGCTAATCGCTCCTGACGTAAGCCTTTGGCTCTTCAGCATGATTTCATGCGCTGTAATCTTTTTATTGACGATTCGGAAAAATCGAATCGTTCCATTATTGGGCTCCATCCTCACTCCGATCCTCCTCTTATCTTTAGGAGCGATCGCCTTTTTCGGGCTCAAGAATGGGGAATTCCCTCAAATGCTGGACGGTTCTGCTTGGGACAGCTTTAAGACAGGCATTTTCCAGGGTTATCAAACGATGGACCTTTTGGCCGCCTTTTTCTTCTCCGCCTTTGTGATCAAACATTTAAAAGATCACCATGCAGAAGAAAGCAGCACCCTTTCCGTCTTTTTCAAATCATCTCTTGTCGGCGCAGGGCTTCTGTCGCTGATTTATGTAGTTTTGGTCATACTGGGAGCTCTTTATGCGCCTCAGCTCGCCTCTGTACAGCCGCAAGAAATGCTTGCCTTTGTTGCTCAGGCCTCTTTAGGATCTTTTGCTGCGCCTGTAGTTTGCTGTGCGGTAGTTCTTGCCTGCATAACAACTGCAATCGTTCTTACATCTCTCTTCGCAGATTTCTTGAAGAAGGAAGTAACGAAGGATAAGATCAATACTTCTATCGCTCTGATCACGACGCTTACGATCGCCTTTTTCATTTCGATTCTTGAGTTTTCAGGGATTGCCCGGATTCTCGGACCGATTTTAGAGGCTATCTATCCAGCGCTGATCGTTCTGACTGTGTTGAGCATTTTCCATAAGCTTTGGGGATGGAGAACAGTACGCGTTCCATTTGCGATCGCGTTCCTTGCAAAAATTTTACTGAGGATCTAGATCGTGGATTGCCCTTGCTACTCAGGAAAACCGTATTCCGAATGCTGCAAGCCTTACCACGATGGTCTCCCAGCCCCCACAGCATTAGCTCTCATGCGTTCTCGATACTCGGCCTATGCCTTAGGCAAGGCCGACTACATCATGCTCACCACGCATCCGAAAAGTCCCTATTATGAAAAGAACCGTGCAAAATGGAAGATGGCCATTTTGGAATTTTGCGAACGGATGAAGTTCGTTCGTTTAGACATCGTATCTTTTGGCGATGATTGGGTTCATTTCATCGCCGATCTAGGACCTACTGTTTTAGATGAAAAGAGTCAGTTTGAACAGGTAGACGGCAAATGGCTTTATGTAAAAGGGGAAGTCAAAAAATGAGGTGGAAAAAAACGAAATAACTCTTATAGTGTGATGCTAGTGCCAACCTCAGGAGTTAAAATGGCCGAAGCTACAAGAGTTCCAACCTCGATCCATCGCTATATAATCCCGATCACTTTCATTACTTTATGCCCCCCCACGATCTTTGTATTTTGGTACGTAGCGACAGCGCTTAACGGCTCCTTCCAAGCTTTTTGGAGTTTGGTCTACAATCAAGGCCTATTCACAACTGTTGCAAAAATTTGGTTTCCCGTTTTTTTCGGATCTGCAACAGCTTGGAAAATTCTTGCTATCTACGCAGCCTTTCAACTTCTTCTGATGAAGATCGTACCTGGAAAACCTTTTGCTGGCCCGATAACGCCTAAAGGAAACATTCCGATCTATAAAGCGAACGGTTTTCCATGCTTTCTCATCACATTTGTCACGTTTTTCGCCCTAAGCTTCAAATTCCATCTCTTTTCGCCAACCATCCTATACGACAACTTAGGACCTTTGCTGGGAGCTGCGAACATCTTTAGTCTTCTCTTCTGTCTCTTTCTTTATTTCAAGGGCAAAATGGCACCATCTAGCAGCGACTCGGGAGCTAGCGGGTATCATCTTTTCGACTATTATTGGGGCACTGAGCTTTATCCTCGCATTTATGGCTGGGATGTAAAAATGTTCACAAATTGCCGATTTGGCATGATGGGCTGGCCACTGCTCCTGCTCTCCTATGCGGCAAAACAAGAAGAGCTCTACGGCCTTAGCGACGCAATGCTTGTATCGGTTGCTTTGCAGCTCATTTACATTGGAAAATTTTTCATTTGGGAAACCGGATACCTCCGATCATTGGATATCATGCATGACAGGGCCGGTTTTATGATTTGCTGGGGCTGTCTTGTTTGGCTTCCATGTATTTACACATCGCCGAGCCTATATCTTGTCCATCATCCAATCAATCTTGGCATGCCTCTTGCGCTCACTATTTTTATCGCTGGGTGTGCAAGCATTCTCATCAACTATTTGGCTGACCGGCAAAGACAGCAAGTGCGGGCGAAAAATGGCGCTTGCCTTGTTTGGCGCAGCAAGCCATCTCTCATCCATGCAACTTACGAGACTCAATCAGGCGAAAAGAAACAAACGATCCTGCTTGCATCTGGTTGGTGGGGACTTTCCCGTCACTTTCATTACATACCCGAACTCATGGCTGCTTTTTTCTGGAGCCTTCCGGCTCTCTTCAGCAATTTCTATCCTTACTTCTATGTCATCTTTCTCAGTATTCTTCTATTTGATCGTGCGTTCCGCCATGACAGACGATGCGCCGACAAATATGGAAAATATTGGGACGAATATTGCCAGCGGGTCCCATACAAAATCATTCCATACCTATTCTAGAAAAATAGGGAAAGGGATAGACTCATAGCCCATTCAACCAATAGGTGTCTATGTTGTATTTCCTACTAGCAATTTTTGCATTTTTGATTCCTTCGAATGCTCAAGAGACAAAAGTTTTGGCATTTGCGGGCAGTACCAGCAGCAGTTCGATCAACAAAAAATTGATCGCTCAAGCAGCAACCGTCGCTCGAGAATTGGGCGCCAAAGTTACATTGATCGATCTCAAGGACTATCCCATAGCTCTTTATGATGCTGATCTAGAAGCCACGCAAGGCATGCCTGAAAATGCAAAAAAAATCCGTGAGCTGATGATTGAAAGCGATGCGATCATAATTGCCTCGCCTGAACACAACGCTTCTATTCCTGCCGTTCTGAAAAACACGCTCGATTGGGCATCAAGAGGTTTAGAGGGCGGATCATCAAGGGATGCATTTAAAGATAAAACGTTTGCACTCATGAGTGCATCTCCAAGCAGAATGGGTGGGTCGAGAGGTTTAGTGCATTTGCAAAGCATCATTGAAAATGCTGGCGGATACATTGCGGACAAAAAAGTCACAGTCTCCAACGCTTATGAAAAGGGTGTTTTCGATACAAAAGCCCTCAAAGCCGAACTGCGCCAACAAATCCAGCAGATTTTGGAATAGAAAAAAGAAAAATAAATAGAAATATAGATACATGACGTCGGGCATGCTACGCGCGCGTACGCGCTGCCCCTTGCCGAGCACACACTTTTTCAAAGTGAGATGAAGCCTCTTGGGCCGCGGGGCAGCGGAATCGAGACAAAAGGTCCTTGAATGGACCTTTTTCTCGCGGAGCAGATGAGCGAAGCGAATACGCCCGAATGGACAAGCCCTGCTCGCCTGAGGGGGAGCGTTAGCGCAGCATGCCCGACGTCATTTCTATCTATTAAATTCTAATTATTAAACTGTTCTTTGAAGAAATCGGAGAGGAAGCGACCAACTTCTTCATGTATTTTGAGTCGGTCTGATTGGATTTTATCGGTTTGAATGTCTGGACGCAGCAAGCTCTTGCCTACATCCGATACTCTATTTAGAAATACGTAATGCGATACCTTGTCTTTAAATAACTTAAGACGGGTTGGTTTAAGGTGCTCAACGATTTTTAGCGCATGATCTTGGTGAGGCAGAATTTCATCCTCTTCAGATGCGATCAAAGCCACAGGTACTTTCATTTTTTTCAAAGACTCTGGAGATATGGCAAAAGCCGCAGGTGAAAGCAGCGCCAAAGCTTTAATCCGGTGATCTATGAAGTCGCCATGCGC
This sequence comes from Parachlamydiales bacterium, assembly GCA_019694475.1. Lineage (GTDB taxonomy): Bacteria > Chlamydiota > Chlamydiia > Chlamydiales > SM23-39 > REEB52. Next base: position 20,912 of record JAIBBX010000008.1, on the reverse strand, counting down.
ATCGGTAAAGTCAGTATTCTCAACAAGCTCCAGGTTGATCTTATCGAATTCTTTGTATTTCTTGAGATATTCAACGGCGATTTGTTTGATGTTGTGGACTTTAGCGCCGCCTAATGCAAGTCCCGTCATGCCACCTAGCGAATAGCCGACAAACCCGATTTTCTTGGGATCTATATGCTTTTTAAGCATTGGATCTTTCACAAGAACTGAAATAGCAAAGCTGACGTCTTTTGCTCTCTCCCAAAATCGGAGGGTTAAAACTGGGTTGTAGCTGCGCCATGAATTTCCATAGTGCTCTACAGAGGCAACAATAAACCCGTTTTTGACCAAATATTCGACAAGCCAACTGCGGTCGCGCCGATCGCCGCCATGGCCGTGCGACATCATAATGAGTGGATATTTGCCATCCGCAATAGAAACATCGCGAATTTCTTTGGGATGCTCCCAAACTGGATCTTCTGGACGATCGACTGGCCCTTCTTGATTGGTTGGATACCAAACTTCGACAACGACAGGTCTTCCCCTTTTCTCATCTTGGTATTTGGCAGTGTGGACTCCGATGTTTTCAGCAAGAGGACGCTTTGGAGCCTTGCTTGCTGTCTGACAAGAACCCAAAATAAGCAATAGAGAAAGGAACCATTTCATACACCCAACCATATCAAAAAAATGGATTTGTAAGGAAGGGAGAAAAGTGGGATACTAAGATGCAAGGAGAAAGGTCATGAATCATCTTGGAACTATTATTTTTTATGTAGAGAACGTTGAAAAAACAATCGAGTTTTTTGAAAAAGCATTTGGTCTAAGACGGCTATTTATCGATCCATCGGGAAGCTACGGTCAATTAGAGACTGGATCCACTGCATTGGGTTTTGCCTCTTTCGAGCTGGCCAGCCAAAATCTTCCGCAAGGATATCGAAAAATTACACCGAAAGAGCTGCCCGGCTGCGAGATTTCATTTACAGCAAGAGATGTTCACCGCTCATTAAATCACGCCGTGAAAGCAGGCGCGGAGCTGATTGCATCTCCAGAAGAAAAACCTTGGGGCCAAACAGTTGCCTACGTTCGCGATTCCAATGGCATCTTGATTGAGATCGCAAGCGATATGATGGCAACAACCTGCTCCAAAGATAGTTGCTGCTGCCACTGATGAAGACGATTGGAATGATTGGCGGAATGAGTTGGGAATCCACTCATTTCTATTACAAATGGATGAATGAGTATGTAGCTGCAAAGCTAGGCGGCTTCAATTCGATCGAAGCAATTCTCTATTCCGTCAATTTTGCCCGCATCATGGATCATGTGGATCGGGGCGATTGGGTTAAAGTTGGACAAATCATTGCAGAGCTTGCTCAAACTGTGGAAAAAGGAGGCGCTAAAGCGCTTATTTTGACTTCGAATGCAATCCATATGATTGCTGAAGAAGTAGAAGCCGCAATTCAAATCCCCCTCATCCACATCGCGGATCCCACAGGAGGAGCCATTCGACATGCAGGGATGAAAAAAATCGGGCTTCTCGGCACAAAAATCACCATGGAAAAGCCGTTTTATCAAGAGCGGCTTAAAAAGAAATTCGGAATTGATTCCATTGTACCCGATCAAGCGGAGCGCGATCAGATCCATAGAATCATCTTTGAAGAACTTGTCCTCGGCAAAGTGATGGAATCATCAAGGAAAAAATTCCTGCATGTGATGGAAGGGCTCTTTCAAAAAGGAGCGGAAGGGATCATTTTAGGCTGTACGGAATTCAATTTACTGATTCAGCAGAAAGATACGAAAATCCATCTATTCGACACAACCACCCTTCACGCCAAAGCAGCAGCTGATTTCGCTCTTAACGACCGAAATGCTGTTTGAAAAAAAAGATTGATTTTTCTACCCATTCGACCGCAGCCGCAGCATTTTCCTCTGGACTTCCTCCATACGCAAACCATCGCTTTAGGACTGGATGAAGCCCGGCATAACCCTTTGAAGGCGCATGACCCACAGAAGGATATGCAAAATGCGACACATCGATTGGCGACTTGTGCTTTTTTAGTCTGTCGACAATTTGCCCGGCAAAAACGGCTGAGGGCCACATCTGATCATCTTCAGCAGAAATCAGAAGCAGCGGACATTTCAGTTTTTCCACTGCAATCGCTGAAGATTCAAAGGCTTCTAAATCATTCATGCCATGCAGGAAGCTAGGCGTTGCGCAAATGGCCGATTTTTCACATTCCCCAGTTTCCGAAGAAAGAAAAGAAAAAGGTGCATTCGGTGCAACCGGTTTGCCTTGATAGAGCCACGCTGGAAGCTGAGGAGCATCAAAAGCTCCATAAACTGCGCTGCTGGGCACTAATGCGGCAATCGCATGAATTCGATCAGGAAAAAGGGAACCTAAAATGAGCGAAAGCTCGGCTCCTCTCGATACGCCCCAAAGGCCGATCTGGTCTGAAATACCCGACAGCAACTCGATTGCTTTTTCAAAATATTCTAGAGGAATTTGATTGAGGCGAGGCGGCAAAGATTCGCAACCGAAATAAGCTAGAGCGAGAGCATGAAAACCCTCTTCAGCGAGCTTTTCAGCTCTAGATTCTGAAAGGCCTCCGCTTGAACCGCCTAGGACAATGACCGAAGCTTTTGGATTCCCTTTCGAAAAAAGAGTCCCGACCAGCCCTTTCTCGCGGATCTCTCTTCGTTTCAAGGCAGATTCTCCAAAATCGCTGACTTGCAAACCTCGGTACTATTCGCGGGAATCCCCATCAAATCAAAAAAACCGCTAACATCCATCTCTAAAGCCTCTTGAACGGCCTTAGCAAATCCATCAGCTCGGCTCACCTTCATAGCAAGGCCTCTTTGGAGCGGCAAGCTATCGAACTCTTGCCCTTCCGGAATCACATGCAACACCCGTTTTCCTGCAGCTAATGCTTGAAATGCGGCTGTTGACTGATGGCAAACGACCAGGTCGGCAAGACGCATCGCCTCATTCAATTTAAATTGGTTCTTTTCCCCAGTTTTTGGATGATGCTGACGGATCACAACCGCATCTGCCACTTGGCTCATCCCTTCTTGAAAAAGGGCGTAAGCTTCATCGTAATCTTTGCCATAGCCGCCGATCCAAAGGATCACTTTAGACGGAAGTTTTACATCCAGCGTTGGATGGCCAACAACCCGAACAGGTCTATTTGCAAAAGCTGCTCTCAAAGATTCGCAAGGCAGCAATAAGAGATCGGCTTTTGGTTCTACAGAATGGGCTGTTTTAAAATAGGGGCTCTCTCCATCGGCATTGAAGTTGTCCCAATAGGCCCACGTTGGAATGCCTCGAGCATGAAAATAATCGAGGACTTCTCCTTGCATCGCATTTGCTACACCGGTAATGACCAGCTTGGGCTCGATTTGAGAGTATTGATTGAAAGATCGAATCCTTTCTTTCGGGAGCGGTTCTAGCAGACCCGCCGAAACGCCGCTTGCGACCACTAAGTAATCGACATCGATCTGCCGGATCACAGGCAAAAGAGCATTCGTTTCCCCTGCATCGTGCAAATGGAAAAGGATATCGGTTCTTTCGCCAAACAAAGTGGCGAAAAGACAAAGCAAAAAAACACGAATCATAAAGGACTATGATACGCAAAGCTTCATAGTTTTTCAATCACAAGAATCATGCCGTCCAAGCGGACATCCAAAAATGGATCGACGGCAATCTCATTGAAAAAGATGGGGTCGTCGAGCTCGCTTTTCAAAGTGCAAGAAAAACGGCTCCCTTTCCTCATATGCGTAGACAAACAATGTTTTAAAAACTGCACCATTTCTCCGCTCCGTTTCTGCGGAGGAGGATTTGCGTGGGCAAGCTTGTATTTATGGATCATCTTTTCTTTCTGATCATGGGTGATCTGGCCGTTTCGCTCCAGTTCGGCCAAAAACTTTGATAAATATTTTTTTTCTCCAACGGAGGCGCAAAATAGATCCAATTCAGAGTCTGTATATTGATAGCGGATCAAAAATCCCCCCTCAACAGGATCAATGCCAAAAAAGATCGTATCGAAAACCCCCAATTCAGGAAGAGCGCCTTGCCAAACATCTTGAATCACCTTAACTCCCTCGTGATCTTTTGCCCAAGCGCTCGCTTTGGGATCGGTAGAAACAATAGTGTGCGTCCTTGGACGATATTTTTCGATCTCCTTGCTTGCGGATCCGAATCCTATCTCGAGGACGTCTCCGAAGGGGCGCAGTGTGTGAATCAATTTTTGAATATCCATAAAATAATCTTGCAGTCTTTCCGATTTTCCATACAATGTTTTGCATGTTTTCACTACTTTTGGCTATGAGTTTGTTCCTTCCACCATCAGATCCTCTGCTTAACGAAGAAACATGCGAGGTTTGCCCTTGCACAATCGCCTCGGATGAAATCCAGGGAATCATCGATAAAATGTACGATATTGCTTTTGGCGAGACGCAAGACCGGAGCCGGGCCATCATGGTGGGGCTTGCGGCGCCTCAAATTGGAATTGATAAGTCGATTATTTTAGTCGACACAGCTGCAACAGGCGTCTTCACTAAAGATTCAGGACCACCTCCCCCCAAAATGAAAGAGTTCATCAACCCCGAAATTCTTTGGAAATCGGAAGAACAAGTCTACTGGCGCGAAGGGTGTTACTCTACAGGGAACTTATGCGGAATCGTCCCCCGCTCTCAAAAAGTGGTCATTCGGGCCTACGATAGACAAGGCAATATTTTTACAGAAGAGTATGAAGGGTACGTAGCTCGTATTTTCCAACATGAACTCGACCATTTGAATGGGATCCGTTTTCCTGATCGAATCAAAGATGATTCGGATTTACATTGGGTTACAGAGAAAGATCTACCTCAATACCGGATTGAATGGCGGGACTGGTCTCAAAAAGCAACTCGTGCCGATTGGATAAGGATGAGAGATGGACTCTCTGACTAACATTCCTGCGTGGATATTTTTCCTTTTTGTGATTTTAGTCATTATCGGAATGAGGGCGGCAACGCCAAGGACCATGTCGATTTATCGGCTCCTTGTTCTTCCATTGATTTTCATGATCTGGAACCTGGCATGGCTTTTTGAGCGGGTCCACGAACAATTTTCTCTTTTCCCTCTATGGTTCTTAGGGATTGTTGGAGGATCTGTATTGGGGTGGCAATCTGTAGTTTCATGGAAAATCAAAGCTGATCGAAAAAATAAGACTGTGACGCTTCCTGGCACATGGTCAGTACTCGTTCTCATCTTGCTTGTTTTTGCCGTTCGAAGTTTTTTTGTATATAGCTATGAAACCCACCCGAAACAAGTCGAAGAATATTACATCTATGATTCTCTGCTTTCCGGAATCTTCACTGGCATTTTCATCGGGAGAGCCTACGATCTCTACACAAAATATAAAAAGGGATAGACATGCGTTATATACTTCTCCTGATTCTGCACATTACTCTTCTTGCAACCGACTATGATTGCATTGTGGTTGGATCGAGCCCATTCTCCCTTTTTGAAGCTCTTTACCAATATCATTCGGGCAATCGAGTGATGATTCTTGAAGAAGCGGCAGAGTGCGGAGGAGCGTGGAAAGGGATCAACGTTTGCGGGATCATGCACGCAGATTTGGGCTGCCATCAGATCGGCCACGACACCACTCTCAAAGCCTTTTTGGAAAAATATGCTGGCTGCAAGATTGTTTCGATGGATCATCCCAACCAGGCCTTTGATTCCACAAAAAGTCCAAATGGCTGGTATTTTTCGCGCGGATGCTACGAGCTGATTGAAAACTTGCTTAAATTGATCTCCGCCACTGACATTACCCTCCTCAACAATACACGCGCAGACAATGTGTCTATCGATGCCAATCAGAAAATTGCAACCATCCAAACAAAAAACGGCTCCTACACAACCAAAAAAGTGATCGTGACTCCAATGGTGAGCATCAACGTGCAGCCCGCAAACCAGCCGCAAAATTATGGGAAATCCAAACACTATCATTTGTACATGCTGATCCAAGATCCAACTACACCCCGTTTTTCTTATCACGGCGGCGTAGTCAGCGGAGCATCAAGAATGATGAACTTGAGTCATTTTGTGGGGCTTGTCGGAACGGGAAGACAGCTCATTGTAGTCCAAACATACAATGAACAATACCTATCAAGCGCACAAACATTCCTAGATGGGCTGAAAAAGAGCAATCTTGTCGACAAGGGCGCATACATTTTGGAAACGCAATCGTACATTTATGAATCGGGAGCGTTTCATCAGGGGCTTATTCACAACATGGGCGGGCAAGGAATCGTCGAAGTTTTGCAAACAGGCCATTTCCAAAGCCTTTCTACCTACATCCCCAAATGGCAAATGGTCTTAAAACCTTACCAAGACGCGCTTAGGACTCCGTAATTTATTTTGAAAAATTTCGGCCGATGGTGAATGATCTGGAATTATGAAAAAAACACTTGGCCCCCATTCCTATTATTCTTTGCCCGATCTCGTCGGACATAAATCGCGTCTTCCTGTATCGATACGAATCATGCTCGAGTCGCTGATGCGCAATCTCGACGGCAAAAAGGTTCGCAAAGAAGACATCGACCGGCTCGTCCGGTATAACGCGAAAAAACCAGATCCCGCCGATGTCCCCTTTTGCGTTGCAAGGGTTGTTTTGCAAGACTTCACCGGCGTTCCCCTCCTCGTCGATCTCGCTGCAATGAGAGAAGCTGTCAATGATCCAAAGCAAGTAGAACCGCTTGTTCCAGTCGATCTTGTGATCGACCATTCAGTTCAGGTGGATCGATCTGGCACAGTCGATGCGTTTCTTTTTAATTTGCAAATCGAGTTCGAAAGAAACCGAGAGCGATACGAGTTCCTCAAATGGGGTCAAGAGGCCTTCAAAACATTTAAAGTTGTACCACCCGGTATTGGAATCGTCCACCAAGTCAACTTGGAGCACCTGGCAACCGTTGTAACGGAAAAAGACGGGGTGCTTTTTCCCGATACGCTTGTTGGAACCGATTCGCATACGACGATGATCAACGGCCTTGGCGTTGTCGGCTGGGGCGTTGGCGGGATCGAGGCGGAAGCTGCCATGCTTGGCCAGCCAGTCTCTATTCAAACGCCCGAAGTGATCGGCGTTCATCTCGAGGGCGAAATCCCCGAAGGGGTCACTGCGACCGATCTCACATTGAGAGTCACAGAACTGCTCCGCAAAGAAAAAGTGGTGGGCAAGTTTGTCGAATTCTTTGGTGAAGGAACCGCAAGTTTGACCGTGGCAGATAGAGCCACGATTGCCAATATGGCCCCCGAATATGGCGCCACGATGGGCTTTTTCCCCGTCGATGAAAAAAGTCTCGACTATCTGAGAATGACAGGGCGGGATGAAAAGCACGTGCAGCTGGTTGAAAAATACCTCAAAGCGCAAGAGCTTTTCGGCATCCCGAAAAAAGGCGAAGTCGATTACACCAAAGTGGTCGAGCTGGATCTGTCCAGTTTGAAACCATGCGTTGCAGGACCGAAGCGGCCTCAAGACCGGATTGCCTTGCATGAACTCAAAGCTAAATTTAAGGACCTTTTCACCGCTCCGATTTCTGCAGGCGGCTATGAGAAAAAATCGTCCGAAATGGGCAAAACAATCTACATCCACTCAGAAGGGTTCTTCGCTGTCGAAGCCCCGCTCGATTCAGGAGGAACTAAGATTGTGGGAGATCCAAAGCACGAGATTTGGAGCGAACAAGAAATGCTCACCAACCGCCCTCTGACAACTCCCGTTGTTCCGCCCGGTTATAACGAATCGATTCCCTATGACGGCACATTAAAGCATGGCTCCGTTGTCATCGCTGCAATTACGAGCTGCACCAACACCAGCAATCCGTTTGTCATGGTGGGCGCTGGACTGCTCGCCAAAAAAGCAGTTGAAAAAGGGCTGAAAGTGAATCCAATGGTTAAAACAAGTTTGGCTCCGGGCTCGCGCGTGGTGACCGATTATTTGCAAAAAACTGATCTGCAAAAATACTTGGACCAGCTTGGATTCCAGCTTGTTGCCTATGGCTGCACAACGTGCATCGGCAACAGCGGGCCACTAGAGGCTAAAATCGAAAAGCCGATCAAAGATCACGATCTCATAGCAGCAAGCGTCTTGAGCGGCAACCGCAATTTCGAAGCGCGCATACACAGCTCGGTCAAAGCCAATTTCCTCATGTCCCCTCCCCTCGTTGTCGCGTTCGCTCTCGCTGGAAGAGTCGATATCGATTTGACCAAAGAACCGATTGGAACGGGCAAGGATGGAAAAGCTGTCTATTTGAAAGATATTTGGCCCTCAACGGATGAAATCTATGAAGCGGTCGCCAAAGGATTAAAGCCCGAAATGTTTAAAAAGCGCTATGCGAACATTTTGAAAGACAATCCTGTCTGGGAAACGATTCCGACCAAAAAAAGCGCAAAATATCCGTGGGATCCAAAGAGCACCTACATTCGCAAACCGCCGTTTTTTGAACCCTATAAGGCCCCTCAATTTCAAAATATGCGGCCACTGCTTTTATTGGGTGATTCGGTAACAACTGACCACATTTCTCCGGCAGGCGCCTTCAAAGCTGATACCCCTGCAGGCAAATACCTGCTCGCAAATGGCGTGAAAGAAGAAGATTTCAACAGCTATGGCAGCCGCAGAGGCAATCACGAAGTGATGATGCGAGGCACCTTTGCCAATGTACGCATCCTCAACAAAATGGCCAAAGGCAAAGAAGGCGGCTTCACCTCACTTATGCCGGAAGGCACAATCATGCCGATCTACGACGCCTGTCAAAAATATTTGGAAAAAGGAACTCCTCTCATCATTTTTGCGGGCAAAGATTATGGCATGGGAAGCTCTCGCGATTGGGCGGCAAAAGGAACGGCCCTTTTAGGAGTGAAAGCAGTCGTCGCGCAAAGCTTTGAAAGAATCCACAGAAGCAATCTCATCGGCATGGGAGTACTACCGCTGCTTTTCAAAGAGGGAGAAAGCTGGGAAAGCGCCGGGATCTCAGGAAATGATGTGTTTACACTGCATCTAGAAAAGAAATTGGCGCCAAGACAAAAAGCTCTTCTTTCTTTCGGATCGAAACAGGTCGAATTAACGACGTGTCTCGATACGCCCATCGAAGTAGAATACTATGAACGGGGCGGCATTTTGCCCTACGTTTTAAAGCATCTATGAGAACCATTCGTTGATTTGAGGTATGAGAGTATCGTTCTTCACCGGTTTAGTCAGGATCGCTTTCCTTCCATCAATATTGAATTCGGGGTTCGAATCATCTCCCGTAGCGAGGATGATGGGAACAGCCAAGTTATGAGCTCGAATAGCGATTGCGGCTTCACATCCGCCCATGACTGGCATGTTCTTATCTAAAATCACCAAATCATAATTTCCGCTCTTAAAGGCGTCAACAGCAGAAGCGCCATCTTTAACAAGCGTACAGGCAGTTTTCAATCCGGCCAGTTTAAGAATCATAGGATAAACTTTCCATGATGTTCGATCATCATCTGCCCAAAGGATACGCAAATTTTCATTCCGCAACCGAACTCTGGGCCCTGGGGTTGGAGATACCTTCAAGGGGGTACGGGCTCTTTGCATCGGAGTATCCGATCTAAAAGGAATCGGGGATCGATCTATTTCCTCTTCCTTGCCAGGCTCAATTGGTATTCCAAAGAAAAATGTACTGCCTTGACCTAACTCGGATTTCACCTGAATTTTTCCTCCCATAGCTTTTACAAGCATTTGGCTGATGTAAAGACCAAGTCCCGAAGATTTAATCTTCCGATGACTAGAGCTTCCAGGCGAAAAAATTCGAAATAATTGGTTTTGGATCACATCTTCAGTCATCCCTGGGCCGCGATCGGTGATAGCAAATCGAAAGTCAGATCCTGAATTTTCGATGAGCACCTCGACCATCTCGCCATCAGGACTATATTTAATCGCATTCGTAATCAGATTGATCAGCGCAATCGAAAGTTTTTGAAAATCGGCATAGACGACCAAATCCGCAGGAATATTGAATTGGATTTTGACCCTTCCGTTATCATAGTTTTTCGTTTGATTATGCACATATTCAATCAATCGACTTAACCGAAAAGTTCTTGGATTTGTTTGCAATTTGAGCCCTTCTGCACCCAATAGGTCGGATAAAGAGGCTAAATGCTTATACCCATCTTCCAGGATTTTATTGTACTGAGCATCACTTGCCACGCCTTCCATGCAGCTTAAGACCCCGATGAGATTCTGAAGCGGCGCGCGCAATTCATGCCGAAGAAACGATGAGGGGATCGATTCCATTTCTTGAGCAGCTTGGCTGCTAACTTTTTCTTGAAGATCGGTTAAAAAATCGTCGTTGAATTGATTCAATGCCTCAGCCGCTGCCAGCATGCTTGCAATGATTTTAACCTTTTGCTCATGACAAACAGATGGTTTTTGAATGTAATTATTCAAAAACACAGAAATTTTGATGGTTTCTTTTAAAAAAGCCACCCTGATTTCGTTTGATAGTCCAGGATCGTTCAAAAACTCATTTACAGTTTCTGAAATTTGCACTAACTCTGCAGCTACAAATTCATCGAGTTTATCAGGCATAAGGGCATCTTGAATCGCATCATTCAAATGAGACAAAATGTCTAACATCTCACCCGCTAATTCGCCCCTCGATTTCTCGCCTAGTCCAACACGCTCATAAGACACTTGATCAAAAACTCTCGCACTTTGCCGCAGCCTCTCAATTACGATCGACTCAATATCTGTTTGACGGGAAAGAACGGGAGAATCCAATCTTGAATATAAAGGAGGTTCAACTATGACCCTTGATTTTGAAATTGCAGCCATTAATAATCTCTTTTTAACAAATATTATAACTATAATATCATTAAAAAGTAAGGATATTATATTGCAATTTCAGCAGGAGCTAGCACTCTATCCCTAAAAACTCTTTGCAGAAGCTCTGAGGCGGGATTTAAATGGTGGCCAACGATGTTTCTATTCCCATCTTTGACGATATCTACCGTGCCAAGAAGAGGAAAATCGCCTCGATCCCACTCGAGATGGCGACGAATCAAAGTCCAAGCAAAGAAAGCCTTTAAATGGTCTTTATATTTCATTAAAATCGGGAAGATTTTTTCAAAATATTGCTTCTGGACTTCGTTGTCGACCCGCCAATCTGCATCGCCGTGTCCTTGTACACGGGCATCGCAGCCTGTTTCAGAAATAACAATCGGCTTTCCGAGAGCAACAGCCTCTGTTAGGCAATCATCGAGCGATTCAGGATTGAAACCTGGACCGAAACTTTGCGCAGGCCTTCCTTCCGGAGATGTCGAACCAAAGGTGAGGCCAAGATATGGCACGTTATTGATTTTGTAGCCAGGATAGGGGTGCCATCCATTGAATCCAGCCTTGAGCTGCGGATAGCCATAGAATTGCACTCCTAGAAAATCGCTGAATTGATTATTGGCATCGAATTCTTCTTTCGGGATCTCCATTTGGACGTTAGCAACGCCTGGGACGTCCATTGAGAATTTGCCCGTTTTGAAGAAGTCGTAGCAAGCATAGTGGGTGATTTTAGAGAGGAAGTAGCAGATGGACTGCTCTAGCCAGTTGCCTTCGAGCGGCTGAAAGTTGAGCCATTGGTGGGTAGAGCCAATCTGCAAATCGGGGCGCCGGGCCTTAGCGTCTTTGTAGATTTGGCAATGGGCAAGCAGCATGTTTCGCATCATGTTGCCAGCGCCGGCAATATCGCCGGTTTTTCCGGGAGGATAAACGCCTCGGACCGACTTTTGAAACCCGTCGATATTGATCTCATTGAACGGCATCCAGTGGGTCACTTCAGGGAATAATTCCATCATCCGAAGGGCGTGGTCTTTAAAGATTCCTACATTTTCCAAATTCTCGAACCCGCCCGCATCCAAGAACCATTTTGGGCAAACAAAATGGTGCAAAGTCACATATGGCTCGATTCCATTAGCTTTGAGCTGCTGGATGAAATTGCGGTAGAGTCCAACCGCCTCTTCATTGATCTGCCCTCTTTGAGGCTCAATGACAGACCATTCCAACGAGAAACGGTGAGCCGAAACATTCATATTCTTCAAAATATCAATGAATGGCTGCGGATTTCTAAGAACATCGACGAAAAATTGCCGATAGTCCCTCTCTCCGCCTTCAATCGTTTCTTGAGAGATAAACTCATCCCAATCGCATCGCCCCTCAAGAGGCGTAGCGGAATAACGGGTTCCTAAACCAGATGTTTGGAAAAGAGAATCGGCAAAACCAAAATGGTCGGGCAAAGCATTCGGATCGACAGGACCTTCAATTTTTGGCTTTTCAGCATTTCCCATAATTAAGGATACGCCATATTTGCCCATGGAATACACGCAAGCAAACGGGAGCATGGCAAGATATCCAAGAAGCCGAAAAATATTGGCAGCGACGTGGAGCACCTTTTCGCAACCGTTCAGCTCCACTTTTTCAGGTCGCCCACCATTCCATCGAACGAGATCGGGCGGCGGCGCCAAACATTGAGCCATCCCCTGGAGGACAACATTAGCCATGTATTTCCTTTTGACAAATTGGATAAAAGGATCGCATAATCTTAACCTTTATGACAATTGAAATTGACGGGCTCGACCGTACCCTGCTCGATCTATCTTCAAAGTGCGCCGAACCGTTGACCTGGGCTTTCGGCCTCCTCCGTTTTCGAGTAGTAGCCCCTCTCGATCCCAGCAAATTCGATAACTTCCAAAACAAAATCGTCGAGGTAGCTTATCGAGCCTTTATTTTGATGGGTGCCGCATTGGCGATCATGACCATCGTCGTACCAGTAGCCTTTATTGTGCTTGGGATTGCGAGCAAAGTTCTTCGAGCGATTGGCTTCGCTCTTCAAAAAAATAACTACACGCATGTGCAAGGCTTAGCCCCAGAAAAAATCCTTGAAAACCAAGCCAAGGTAATGACCTGGAACGTATGCGGAATCGGCGGCGGAATGGGTTATGATCATGGCGGAGTGATTGATTGGCGCAGCCGAGTGGATCAAATTGTAGAAAAGATAGAAGCTGAAGATCCCGACGTTCTCGTCCTGCAAGAAATTTACGATACCGCTTTAGCTGAAACGTTGATAGAAAAACTCAACGAACGGTATGCCCACTTCTTCACCCATCTTGGCGCAAACGTGATGGGAAGCGTCGGAGGATGCATGGTCCTTTCGAAATGCGCAGTGCACCGGTTCACTAACACCTCCTTCAGCAATAATGAATGGACTCTCAACCGCACCTTTGCCTCTTTGGAAATCAAGGCCCGCCCTGAAGATCAAGTTCCTTGTGCGAGAATCATAGGAACTCATTTGATCCACGACGACAATCCTGCCCGAATCGTTCAGTTAGGCGAGATTTTGGATAGCATACGCAATGCTCCTCAAATCCCGACAGTCCTCATGGGCGATCTGAATCTGGAAAGAGAACAGCCTCAAGAAGGGGGAATGCTCCTCCCGCACTTCGAAAACGGATATCAAGGCGTTGAACCCACACGAACCAACCGGATGCTTAAGCAATGGGACGAAGCTCTTGTCGATCCAGGCGATTTCATCGACTACATTTCACTATATCGAGAGCATGGACCCGATGTGAGCCTCCAAAATACCCATCTCGTCCGAGCTTACGACCCTGACTACAATACCAAGACGGCTCTTTCCGATCACAATGGCCTCAGCGCCCTTCTTGTATGGTAATTTTGGCTAAAATCGGAACATGATCTGAAAGCTCGCAATCAATCAAGCCGATTTCCTTCACGCTAATCATTCCCTCATCAAATGAAGCTCGGTCCACGAGAATAAAATCGTCTACTTCGCCATCCCTTGGGCATGTAGGGGTAAATTCTCTTGCATCGTGAAAGAGGTTTTCAGGAATCGTCTTTCGATAATTCAGATCGCCTGCAAGAACACAGGGCTTACCCGTCTCTGCCTTCAATCTTTCGATTTCTTGCGACACCTCAACCAAAACCGCCTCTTGATTCTCTTCGGGAAAGTGAGCATTGACGATCCAGCAAGTAGGCGTTTCCAAACAAAAAAATCCCAATTTGCGAGATCCTTCAGCATAAGAGACAAACCTCGGCTCAGAAACGATCGGAGCTTTGGATGCAATAAATAACTCCGGTCCTACCATTGTGTGCTGGATCCATGCGCCTGGATTCCCAACATTCGTGTAAAAATGGGGGTATTCTTTTTTAATCTCTTCCATCAACGCTTCAGACGGCCCTAATGAGAGTTCCTGCAAAACTACTACTTCGGCATTCGACTCGCGGATGAGATTCGCCACCTGCTCGATCCTTTGGCTGGCTGGCGCAACGCCTCCTAAAATCACTGGAAACCCGCTCTCGTACATACATGCATTGAATGAGAGCACCGAAAACTCTTCACCCCAGCGCTCGTCCCCCTCTCCTTGTCTATACATAAAAGCCCTGCCGCTCAAAGCCGCTCCAGCCATCTTCAATGTACTTCCGACCAGCCATCCAGGCATGGCAAATATTCCCACCAAGGCGAAAAGGAGAATGGCAATATATTTTTTGAAAACCGAGAAAACCCGGCCATCTTTAGGCCTGATCACCTCCAAAGCCAGTTTTTCGCAGCTCCAGAAAAAGGGCCGGGCTAATAACTGGCCGAAATCAATCAGGCCCTCCCCGCCAGAAATACAAAACGAAGGAGCAAACGGAATTCGCTCAACGTCAGTGACGTCAGATGAAATCATGGAATATAGCATAGATAATTTTCAGCAAATTAAACAACAAAATACGAATTGAAATATTATATATTTTTTATTATAATATTCCGAATGAGCACAATAATGTTTTCTTCTCCTCTAGAAACAATCCAAAATACCTGGGGCCTTGTAAAGAATTTTTTTAATTATATAGAGCCATATCAGCCGACATTCGCGACGTTTTCGATTTTATCGAAAGCTGCGTACAAGTCGAACTTAAGACCGACAAAAGAAAGAACCATCCGCAATCTAGAAAATCGGCTGAGAGTGGTTAAAGCGATTGAAAGAGATCGGAGAGTCCCGCTCGAGCAAAGTCGAGCAATCACCTATTTATTGCGCAAGGAAGCAACCGATCAATTGCATATACGAATTGCACTGATGCAACTGGCAAGCCTCGGTTTTCAGCATCCAGGATCAAATTTTTGGAATTCATCAGTCACTCTGTTTGGGAGGGCGGCCTCTATCGAACATTATTTCAAACACACCGATCATGATCCGATGAATAAAATACATGGTACATTGGGGATTTTTTCTGCACTTGGGACGGGCGTTGCTCTCCTTAAGCAGATCGGGGTAATTGCGGAATATACGCCTTTATGCCATGGGATCATCGGCCTTTCCTTTGTGTCGATGGCGGTTGAAACAGCCCTCATGCTGAAAAACTGGTTCTGGAAATAAGAGTTATTCTTTTTGATTCCATTTCTTTAGCTGTTCCAGCATCCGTTCTGTATGAGAGCCAAGCCAAAATGTTTGGGTGCAAACGGGACAAACCCAAATCCCCTCTTTCTTTTTCTCTAGGATCACATTGCATTTAAGACATCTCGAAAAGGGGCGAAATTCCCAATCGATATTGAGCTGACCTGCCCAATCATCCAATGACTCGCCTTGTAAATATGTGACGATTGCCGCATCGAAATTGTTAAAATCGCGGTCGTGTGTCAGTAGGCGCCGTTTTTCTCGAACAGCTTTTTCGAACACCGCTTGATCCGGCATTGTTCCTTCTACGATTTCTGTATCGTAGCCGGCGGCGCGGAGCCAGCGTCCCAGTTCCGCGCACATGTGGTCGCAGAGGAATTTCTTTTCCATTCCCCCATCTTATTCACAAAAGATCACTTCCACAAAGAAAATTTTCGAGTGAGCTCGCTCACTTTTGTCCAATCGCCGAAGAGGACAATGCCATAGTAAATGAGCTCTTCATCTTTCGTTTGCTTAGTTCTTTCCAACTGCTCAACAAACGTTCCGATGGTCATCGTATTTGTAAAATCGACGAATCGGATGCCTTGTTCCTGGCAGCTTTTTCTCAAGTTCCGAATTTTATTCGAATTGGCTTGCAGGATCATGAAAGGCATTTCCGAGATATACGGATGGCTTCCTCCATCTGCATCAATGTAGTTTGTCAGGCGCAAAGGCTCTTTTCCAATTTCCGATCCGAAACCAATGCACATGTGGGCGAGAGCATTCATGATCACTCCCGGTTCAATTTTTTCATTCATAACAGCGACTAATTTATTTGCGAACATAGCTTTTTCCTTTTGAGTTTGAAGAGTTTTTAAAAAATGAAGAAAAATTGAAGTATTACTGTGCCGCGGGGCACAAAAGGAGGAGAGATAAGAGACTGTTAACGGATTTATTTTCGTCGAGTTTTTGGATTATTTTGGCCAAATTTCGATTTCTTTTTCGGGGGTTAATATCAACATTTCGTATATTGACCCCCGAAAAAAAATCGAAATTCGGCTCAAAAGAACCGAAAAATCGACTGAAACTAATTCCGTTAGCAGTCTCTAAAGAAAGATTGAAAGAATCTTTGCTCATGGCTTAGAATTTTACACAATTTGGCCCTATGAGTCTAGAAGAAAAAATCATTGCCTATAAACAACTCATGCGCGAAATCGAGGCGCTTGAAGAACGAAAAAAACTCCTATCTCAAGAGATTATATCTGAAATGCCCGACAAAAAGGTAGAAATCGCAGACTATCGGGCCTACCGTTACACCCGCTTATCTATCAAGATTCCGCTTGAAGAGGCCCGTCTTCTAGGAGCTACTCGAATGGAAGAACACGTAGACAAAGAAAAAATCAAAGAACTCCACGAGAGCGGACGGCAAATTGAAGGAGTTAAAGAATTCTCATATTTGTTGGTAACGTCAAAACAGAAATAGCGCACAAAAACCTAGTATCTGTTATTTCACAATCATGGCATCGCGAACGCTTAAACCCAGTTTTGCAATTATTGCAACATTGCTGGGAAATACTCTCGAGTGGTTTGAATATCTTTCTTTCGCCTTCTTTATTCCCACCTTCGCCAAAGTATTTTTTTCCCATTCCCCGCATGCCTTATCAAATGCGATGATTGCATTTTCTATCGCCTATATCATGCGTCCTATTGGAGGAATATTTTTTGGATATATCGGCGACCGCTACGGCCGGAAAAGAGCGCTAATCGCATCGATTCTTTTCATGTCATTCCCTACCTTCCTCATGGGAATTATGCCAACTTATGCACAAATCGGATTCACATCAGTCATTCTTCTTTTCATTCTTAGAACATTGCAAGGATTAGGAACAGGGGGAGAATTTCCAGCATCGATGACCTTCCTCACTGAAACAGCTCCACCCTCAATGCGTAGTTTTTACGGTTCTTTTGCCTACTTCGGGCTTGTTATCGGGGTATTTTTAGGAGGGACCGATTATTTCCTCCTCAATCGTTTTTTTCCCGATTCATCAACAGCCTGGAGAAGCACTTATCTTTTTGGATCATTTTTAGGACTTTGCGCTTTTTTTCTCAGAACGAAATTGCACGAAACGCACCCGTTTCAATCATTGAAAGAGGCTCATGAGGTTCTAAAAGATCCGATTCTGACTCTTTTTCAGAAGTACAAAAAACCTGTTCTAAAGCTCATGGGCGTCCAGATATTGCAAGCCGTATCTTTTAATGTTTTGATTTCTTTTTCTATCATCTATTTTTCGGATGTTTTGAATCTAAGCAGCAAAGATACGGGACTGTTAAATTGGAGCATTTTACTCGCACTTGTAGTCTCCTTGCCGTTCGCAGGCATTTTAGGAGATAAAATCGGTCAAATTAAACTGCTAAAATTTTCAGCTTGGGGATATGTGGTTTTGTCTGTTCCGTTTTATCTCATGATCCAAATCCCTTACCTAAGGATCCCCTCTCTGATCGCCTTTGCTCTTTTATCCAGTTTATACTTGGCACCGTCCATTTCAGCGATTTGTCAGATGTTCCCAGCCAAAGTAAGACTCAGCGGCGTATCAATGGGATACAACCTAACCGTGGCTATATTTGGCGGCACCTCTCCTTTGATTTGCTATCATCTCATTCAAATCACAGGGCTTGCCATCGCACCTGCCTTCTATATCATGGCCGCGGCGCTAATATCTTTGGTTTCGTTACAATTCCTTCACGACCATCACTAAAAAAGTGACAAAATCATCTATCCATGCTAACATTCGCGCCACAATTTAAGGTATTTATGTCAAATCCAGTCAATTCAAGTTCTCCTAAGTTTGCAGAGTTTTCTGATGAGTCCCACTTGAGAAAAGTGGCTCCAGATCATCAAAGAACAGTTGGCAAGGTAAAAGAGGCAGTTCAAAAACACAAGCTTACTTCAGCAACGCCAGACATTTCGGCGCTTATGGGGAGGATGGATGTATTTGAAGAATTTTCTCTCGATGCGGAGCCAGCAAAAGAAGATCATAGAAAAAGATCTAAAACAGAACCAGGTTCAGATGAAGCTCCTACGGATTCTATTTTATCCCTTTTGAAAGCCGTAAAAAAAACTGAGTAGCAGAGAAGGCTTATCAACGAAAAAATCAGGTTTGGCATCTCGGATTAGATCGGCACAGTTGTATCCCCATGCAACGCCGCAGCTTCCAATACCTACATTCCTGGCCGCTTCGATATCTCTGATCTCATCTCCAATGTAATACACCTGACCGTTGCTTAAGCCGCTTTTCCGGAGGATAGCTTTCAGGTGTTTTTTCTTTCCAAAAACGTTATTGGCTGTGTAAACAAAATCGAATAGATCAATTTGATGCTTCCTGAAAAAGGGAAGGACATTTTCAAGCGAATTGGAGGTCAAAACGGCCAAAGAATAGCCTCGCCGCTTCATCTCCTGCAACACCTCGACTATGTCGGAAACGGGATGCAAATCCACGATTTGATTTTGCACATTTTTGCGAGCTTTCTTCAGCAAAAAAGGCAATCGAAGAAAAGAGACCTTAAGATTCCGCATGATCTCTTTAGCGGACATATTTCTGAAATCTTCCGCTTCCTTGTCCCCCACTTTTCGCACCAACAAATTTACCTGCTCGATAAAAAGCGGGTAAGAAGGACAGATAGTCCCATCAAAATCAAAAATTATAAGTGACGATTTGATCTCTTTCCAGCTGCCATGAAAAGCTGATTTATGGGCAAGCCGATACCAGAATGCGGCAGATAAGCCGAAAAGAAAAGCTAACAAAAATTTCATTGATGGACGCGGATTACGATTTAATCCGATTTTAGATAGAATGCTCCATTATGACAACCCCCTTTTTAGGAGCAGTAGGCGAACATCCGTCTGGCCTTAGCTCCGCTCAGTTTCGAGATGGTGAAATTTGCGGAATTTGCTATGAGAATGGTCCGACTGGCTCTCCAGGAACCATTCCAGAAAGCTGCACTCCCTTTGAAACTTCTTCAGAAAATCTCTGCACAAGGATCTATCAAGAATTTTCAAGAATTTTTCCCTCCTTAAGGCCCAACGCTCACGGAGAGCAAACACGGCACATATTTCATGCGGCCTGTTTATCGCCTTGGCTCGATAGAGACCCTAGCTGCCCTGTCTGCAGACAACCAATCCACAAGGATGCGATGCTCTCAACCGCTCAGAAATTGCGGGGCGAAATGCGCAGACATCCCAAAATCTGGGGAGCTATCGGGGCGGTATTCGCTGGAGGATTGGCCGCTTTCGCAAGCAAGCAGATGGGATTAGCACGCCATGCTATCAGATGGATCGAATGGGGCACTGCATTCATCGCTTACAACATCCTCAGCGTAAAACTTCGAAATTAATAAGCATTTTCCAAATGGAGATATTCACATGGCAGTTCGCATAGAAACAGCCCAAAGTCCTCAAGAAACATACAAAGGTCTTATCGAGAAAGGAAATTATGATGACGCATGGCATCTTCTAGAGAACCGAATCGGCGACAACCGCTTTGTGGCAGAATGCATACAAATCACAATCGATCAAGCACATGAAGTGCTGAATGAAGGGGCTGCAACGGGATTGCCAAATCAAAGGCCATGGGTCATGGAAGCATTGCGCTGCTGTCAAATCGCTTTTCAGGGTTTAAGGATGATACCACCTGAGTCTTCTTGGGTTTCGGGTAGCTATAATCGACTATTCAGCAGAATAAACGCTTTTCCCGCTTACCAAGAGTGGATCCAGCAAGGTCAGCCGACTCAAACTAAACCATCCTCAGGAATTCCAAATACGCTTAGCGGTTCGAATGGAGATACAATCGAGTTTTGCCAATCCAACGACTGCGTAAAAATAGTCTTTAGGCCCAATGAACCTGCTCTATGCGCACCTTCTGATGGGAGAAGAGGAGGGGCTCCAAGGGGAGATATTCACACATTGTATTTTAAGGGTAAATTAGAGGAAGTCCCCACTGAAAAGAAAAAAGTGATTTTCCAATTATTTCAACATCTAGCTCATCACAAGAAACTGTTTTTATTACAAAGCTATTACATCAAAGAATTCAGAAATAAACGAAATATCATAGAGTCTGAAAACATAGATAATTTAATTGCAATGCTCCGCTTCCAAATACATTATGATTCAATCCTTAACCCTCTCGGTTTAGCCCCCTCTGAGTCGTTTTTCCTGTTCCCGTAAAACAAAAAAACCCGACTCATCGTCGGGTTAATATTTAGGAAAGTATCGACAATTTTGTAGAACCGTATTTCCGCACGATTTCTTCGAAATCGCGGCTAAGGCGGAGGGAAGCCCTCCACACCTCCTCAAAGAACGGGGCGGGCGTGACTCCGGGCTTCCCGCCGCTTCGCTGCCAGCAAGCTGGCAGACTCAGTTCGAGTCCTAAAACGCCAGATACGACTGGCGTTTTCCGCCTCAAATAAAAAAGGCCCGACATTTCTGTCGGGCCTTTTTCTTTGGGGGCGGGCG
>JAIBBX010000005.1 GCA_019694475.1 Parachlamydiales bacterium | reverse complement strand
CATTCCGTCCGGATTTGAAGTCGAGGGCGATGTTTTTCGTTTCGAAAAACCGACCGAGACCGGGTTTCGGGACGGGACACAAAGCGAAGCGTAGTGCCCGCCAAGAAACAAATCCAGGTTGCCCCAAGCTTGCTGCAATATATGATTCCTAATATACGGTTTCGTGCTGATCAGCCCCATCAGCATGTTGACTCATTCCATATGCTTGGAACCATTACCCAATCATAAACCGTCCCCAGTAAATTCGTCC
The DNA here is from genome assembly GCA_019694475.1 of Parachlamydiales bacterium. Taxonomy (GTDB): domain Bacteria; phylum Chlamydiota; class Chlamydiia; order Chlamydiales; family SM23-39; genus REEB52. The sequence continues at coordinate 161,294 of JAIBBX010000005.1, read as the reverse complement.
GATCAAGCTCTAAGATGCTAAAATTGCCAAGCTAACTCTATATTGAATTGATTAGAATAATACCGCTCGCCAAACTCCCCCTGATAAAAAAAAGTGGTCTTGGGATAAGAAGCATTTTCCGGATCAAAACTCATCGCGAGTTGGGCCAAACCTAAATTTTGGGCGGATGATAGCGTTTCAACTGTAAATGATCCAGGCGAACCAACAAGGAATGCGTTGATTCTGCCTGAATTGAATGATTGCGTATTTACGTAACTTATTTTTTCTTGGATGCTAAAATTCCATGAATCGAAAAAGAGGATTTGATAGAAACGCAATCCAGTCTCTGTGCGAAGAAGCGATCCGTATTGGGATTTTTGGGCGGCATTAAAAGGACTATCGCCCTTTTCTTTAAAACTCTCTTGCCAAGCATTTGCCCAATCGAGCATCGCAAAAGGATTGATATAGAATCGACTTGTTTTGCATCGATTGAATAGATTTGCTTTAAAGCCTAATTCCAAATGAGAAAGCAATTGCCATCCATTCGGATCCGAAGACGAGTGGAATGAAAAACTGGTCATTTTTGTTTTCCGCACCTGATCGATTTGCACAGCTCCACCCATAACAAGCAGATCGAAATAGAATTTTTGATTATCCCAAGAGCTGTAGATGAACGCTTCTTCCTGATTCAAATCTACATGTCCCTGGCCTTCTTTTTCGTGAATATGTGTAAACAGATATGATGCTCCACCGCCTATTCGCAACTTTGGCGTAATTAACCGATCGCAAGCCAAGACCACGCCGCCTGTTGCTGGATCGAATCCGACTGTTTGGTCCTGCGATTTTTGGTGCGCCCAAGCACCGATTGCTTGGAACCAGATGGAAAAGGGGTTATCTGACGAGTTTGCAGTTTTTGGCAAACAGAGAGAAGTCAATAGCTCATCATAAGGAACCCCGTTATCAGCAACAGTAATAGAGTTGCTTAACTGTTCAGTTTGCTGATTTCTTATGTGATTTGCAAAACCCATCGACAGAAAAAATAAATTGTTGCTTGCAGTGTAGATCGATATCCCATTGCGTGTAGGAGCTGCACTTTGCAGCGCAGCATTCAGCGTCCCATCTAACTCCGAAGGAATGAAATAAAACGCATTTTCAGATGCAAATTCGTTGATATAATTCGCAAAAATTAAATTATTGCCTGTCAAAGATGCAGTAGGGATTCTCGTGAAAATAGATGTTTGCATCCAAGCAACACTATTGATCCAACCATTCGTAGCCATGCCTCCTGTAAATGCGAGAGGAATCACCGTCCCAGAAGAGGTGAAAAGAGCAGCGTAGGCAGGTTGAGATCCGGTTAAATCCTGTCCTCCAATAATGCCGTTCCCATCTTCGTTGATTGCAACACTAAAGATGTTTCCATTTGTCGCCAAATGACTTCCGAGCTCAAGAGGAGTCACAGTTCCCGAAGAAGAGACTAAGGCTGCATAGGCAGGTTGAGATCCGGTTAAATCCTGTCCTCCGATTATGGCATTTCCAGATTCGTTGATCGCAACACTATTGATGATTCCATTCGTAGTCATACCGCCCGTCAAAGTGAGGGGAGCAAGAGCCCCTGAAGAAGAGACTAGGGCTGCATAGGCAGGTTGGAATCCGGTTAAATCCTGTCCTCCAATAATCCCATTTCCAAAACCGTTGATTGAAACAGAGGTAATTTGACCAGCCGTAGCTATCCCTCCAGTCAATGTAAGAGGATCAACAGTGTCCGAAAAGACAAACGCAACGTAAGCAGGTTGAGATCCTGTTTGATCCCGTCCCCCAATCAAGCCTTTCCCAAAATAGTTGATTGCAACGGAATTGATTTGACCAGCTGTAGCTATACCACCGGGCAGGGAAAGAGGGGTCATCACGCCTGTTGAAGAAACAGTTGCTGCATAGGCGGGCTGCGACCCGGATAAAGTCTTTCCTCCAATGAGGCAATTTCCAGATTCATTGATCGCAACGCTATTAACGATCCCACCCAACCCCACGACGGGAGGAAATGTCAGGGGCGTAATCGAATTTCCAGATGAGGAAACAAGGGCTGCATAGATGGGTCCAGTAGTGTCTCGCCCTCCAATAATGCCGTTTCCAGAGTTGTTGATTGCGACGCTATTGATAATTCCATGCATCGCTGGAAGCCCAGTAATTGAAATAGGCGTAACCACGCCTGTTGGAGAAACGAATGCTGCATAGGCAGGAGTAAATCCGGTTATTGAATCATGCTGATACCCTCCAATCAGGCCAATTCCTGATGAATTCATCGATACACTTTGAATCATTCCTGTAATCGTCATCACATCGCCCAAAGGGAGCGGAGTCATCTCGCCTGAAGAGGAGACAAGCGCTCCGTAAGGGGGCGCGCCCGTTAAATCTATCCCTCCGAGAATCGCTACATTGCCCGCAAAAGCTTGAACTGTAATCGTTAGGGAAACTTGAATAAATTTTCTCATTAAAGACATGCTGCACTCAGATCATAAATGGTTAGATTTTGTTTATCACATACACAGGAATCCAAACAAGAATACGAATTTGGAAAAAAGCTCAAAGCCAGATTCGTCGTTGAATACAATGGACTGGGGCATACCTGTTTTCAACAGCTGAAAAAGCTGATGCATTCTTTCAGCATTGCCGCGCTCTAAATAGAGATGCTTTTTGCTTTGAAGCGCCGAACCATCTTTTGTTTAGCTGGACTGTCGGATATCCAGTCATTAAAGCAGACCCAACTTCTGATGATTCTCGATCATACATAGATCTTGAAAGTAAAATCCGTACTTTCAATCCAGTTCATGTGAACTGCAGACAAGATCAGATGTATCCATCAAAAGATGCTTCGCTTGGACTACTAAAATTCCTATTTAGACCGTAAGAATTTAGAACTCCTTCCTTTGAGGAAGGAGTTATTAAAAAACCAACTCGGTTCTGAGCGTCAGACCATGCAGCGACAAATCGCCCGATTTAATGTTCTCGACAAAGTGGTTGAAATTCAACCATACTTGCTCTTCCCAGCCAGCTCGGAATAAGAATTGATATTGATCGTCGCAAAAGCAGGTCATGAAGGTCAGGCCGATGCCCGTTTCAATCACAGCCATAATTTGTTGGATGGAAAAAGCATTATTCAAATTCGTGGTTGCTATAGCTGGAGGAACGCCTGGAATAACCTCCGTGAGAGTCGTTGTTTTAGCTTTTAAGTGGAAATCGCTCCAGAGAGCCGTAGCATCTAGATTTCCAAATATTCCCCAATTCCTCGTAAAACGCCATACGCCATCAAGCCCAAATCGAGCTCCAATCCCCCACATATTCTGGAACCTTTTCTGCTGAGCAGAAAGTCTCCCGCTGGATGCGAATTGAACAGTAGTTGGCAGATAGTCAATGATGAATTTTTCATGAATCCATGCCGTCTTTAAACCAAAAGAAGGTTTCAGCGTCAAATAACGGCAGACCGGGATGCTTTTTCCTAGCATCAAATCAATCACATTGAAATTCTGCTTCCATTTAGAAGAACCGCTTTGCACTGACATGATCTCGACAATACCAGTCGGGCCTACGACATTGAATGAAGATGCAGCGCCTACGCCTTCTTTAGCTGTGAAAGAGTTTTTGTGTTCGCCGCCATTCAGCCATGTGTATTCCGCAAAAAGATCCCACCCATCATGGGTAAAGTCAAGACCAAAACCTACCTTGAAACCAGGTTTGAATTCAAAATCGGGTCGAAAAACTGTTCCTTTGCCTACATTGGTAAAATTGGGAACGTTCGTACCGGCATCATTAATTCCTGATAGGGCATAATCCATAGAACCAATATGCGTCTTCCACCAGATGAAATCGGCGGTCGCATATGCTCCTTCGAAGATGGAGTTATCGCATGGATCGCGTTCCACGCAAGCCTGAGGGCAAGGTTTGCAATTTGGAGCTCCGAAAAGAGCTGTTGCAGAGAGTGCGAGAAGCATTGCGAGCGAGCGTTTTATCATATGGCATCCTGAAAAATTATTTGAAAACAATTCAAAACCAATTTTTCTTACTTGTCAAGACCGACTGTGTAATTTTCTCAGGAATGCAAATGAAAAAGGCGCTGCTTTCAATTGCTGCTCGATCAAATTTGGAAATGCATTCATCCTTCGCTCTAAATCTTTCTTCGGCCAAGGATAAATCCCCGTATCCGTTAAGAACTGAATGGCAGAAAGGATCAATTCTGCGCATTCTTTGGGGTGCTCAGTATGAAAAATCCCCTCTTCGCAGCCCTGCTGGATGAGTTTCTCATATGCAGGAGTCAATTTGATGAGAGTTTCCACCAAAATGCGAATATGCATGCCCGCATTCACAGGCCGGTGGAGCTGATCCAGAAGTTTGGGATGCTCTTGAGCCATGTTGCTGAGTTCAATTAGCTTCTCAATCTTCTGCAAAGCATTCCCTTTGATCTTTTGCAGCTTAGCCTCGATTTCTACAAGATGGCCATCGACCATATCAATCACAACAGCCTCAAACAGATCTTCTTTAGAATCGAAATAATGATAAATCGTCCCCTTAGCAATCCCTAAGGTATCCATCACATCCTGCATCGTCGTACTCTCATACTCCTTAAGCAGAAATAGCTTTTTGGCTGCTTGAATTATTTCCGCCTTCCTGTCAGCTGGATTTTTAACGATTCTTTTCATAATCCTTCAACCTAAGAGCATTCGCTGCTTTTGTCGTCTGTTTTAACGCGCGCTTCTTAAAAAAATCGACTAATTTTGCTGGCATGAGCGCACCGATCCGATGGACCCACTTACTATAGGCGGAACCTTTCATAATCCGCAAACTCATAGCCGCTAACTCCTGATTCTTCTTGATAAAAGGACGCATCAGCGCTTCATATTGAGAAAATGCAATTGCAGAATCTCCATGAGCCTCAAAAAGCTCTCCGGCTAACACATAAGCCCCAGCAATCGCAATACTCGTCCCTTGCCCCGAAAGCGGAGTTGCTGAATAAGCTGCATCGCCAACCAATGCCACTCGCCCTTTATGCCAATATGGCATATGAATTTGCGCCATTGAATCGAAATAAAAATCGGGGCTATTGGCAAGACCTGCAAGAATTTTAGGGAAATTTTCCCATTTGGAACCTGCGAAAACCTCTGCAATATACTGCTGTAGATCCTTAGGATCGCGTGAATGACAAAGTTTAGGCGTGCTAAAAGCAATCGCAGCCGTTGCTTGAGTGCTTTTTCTATCGCGATACAGATTCACAAATTTCTGCAGCGTATGCTGCTCAATTTCACAATCGTTTAGATTGAGAAAATTTGGAAAACCCCACACTGAAACATAAATACCGAGATCCTGAGAAAAATTGGACTCCTCCCCGAAAACGAGTTTCCTCACTTTCGAATGAAGTCCATCAGCACCAATCACTAAATCAAAAGTTCGAGAAGGATGCTTTTCAAATTCCACGTGGACGGAATCGTTTCTATCTGAAATTCGTGTAATGGAATCGCCAAAGATGCATTCCTCTTCTTTCACAGCATCTTTCAAAATATGGCAAAGCGTGCTTCTCATGATTTCAAGATCAACGCCTTCCAACCGCGTGCCAAGAAGATCGACACTCATTTCCATGATTTGCCGGCCTGTTTCGTCTAGCAATACTCCACGAGTATTTTTTGTTCGAGATTCAGAAATGGCAGGATATACCCCCATCCGTTTCAATACTTCAAGGCCAGCACCTCGAAGATCAATCTTATACCCCCCTGTTCGCAAACAAGGGTGTTTTTCGATGAGAGTCGGAACAAACCCAAATCGTTTCAACCAATAAGCAACAGACAGACCCGCAACGCCCGCCCCAGAGATAAGGACTGTTTTTGTTTTCATAATAGCCCTATTCTAGCAAAACGACCGACCGTCGGTCAATATATAAAAATTAGTTGATTTACTCAACGATTTGAATAGCTACTTGTTCGTGATAAATATTATAAGCTAAGTATTTTGCCTTTAAACCTGTTCGCTCTAAAAACTCACAAAAAGCTTTGAACTCATGGTTTTCTGATCCAGGATAGTTGTACAACTCATCAAAAACAATGATTGTGCCGGCGCATATTTTAGACTCAAGGATTTCGAATGCAGTAGCTGCAGACGAATAAATGTCGCAATCCACATGTAAAAATGAAATAGGTTGTGACGGATCGGAAGCTTGAACAAACTCGCCCAAAGTATCTTCAAACCATCCTTTGATCAAATGAACGTTATGTAAGACGGGAGGAAAAATATCAGGATTTTTAAATGCAAAAGTGCCTGCAGATATGATTTTATCTCCTCGCACCCAATCTTCGGGCAATCCTTCAAATGAATCGAATCCATAAACTTTTTGATGAGGATTCAAAGCGGCAATAAAATTAATCGTTTTGCCGGTACACACCCCAAGCTCTATGAAATACCCTTTAATCTCCACATGATCAGATCCGTATTTCAGCACCTCAGCATCTGAACTTAATGCTGCTGCTTCCAATAAATATTGATCTACGAATAGCTGAGCCTTTTCATTTTCCCAAAACGGTTTATTGAGTGACTTAAAATGCAAGATTTGATTGCCAAATGTTTGGTTATTTCCTGGCGGAATAGCAAGGATCTGACTCCAATCAAATTTCTCAGCAGTCCAACCAGAAATCATGCAAATAATAAAAATGAAAAATATAGGGCTTTCTCGACGCATACAATCTCCTAAAAAATATTCTGGATCACTAGTCTACACGACTTCTCGATTGCAGACTTCAAGCATGTGAAATATACTCAACAATTATGAAAAATAATTCCTCGTACCACTTAGAGCATTTTGATGCGATTCCCTATGAAGAAATCCTCTACCGAGGAATCAGCGAAGAGGCTATGCGCGCAAAAGGATTGCCTCCTATCACCCCATTCAGCGTTTTTATTAAAGATCAGAAACAAAATGTGCTTGGCGGAGTATCTGGAACCATCTTTTATGGCTCAATCTATATAGATAGCCTTTGGGTTGAAAGTTCTTTGCGTAGCCAAGGGTGGGGCACTCGCCTCATGCTAGAAGCTGAAAAGATCGGCAAAAAGCGCGGAGCCAGATTTGCTACTTTGAACACAATGGATTGGGAAGCTCTTCCCTTTTATAAAAAACTAGGATATTCGATCGAATTCACTAGAGAGGGGTACGACAAAGACTCCAAAATGTTTCTGCTCAGAAAATCTCTTTAATACAGTGCGGAACATCCTCTTATTTTGACATCAAAAAGCGAAATGTTTTAAAATTTTTTTGATGAAGTCTGTTTTATTTGCCAGCGTTCTTTACCTCTCCTTGTTTTCGCAAGAGAATTCTATTTGTATAAAGGGCATTTTGCTCCAAAGTCCCGAAACTTCTGATGAAACAGAAGATGTCTCTGGCGTTGTCGTCAGAGGACTTGATGTTCCCGGACAAGATTTGATGGACCGCCTTTGCCAAAGTTTTATCAATTGCAATTTCACGAAAAATGAGATCGATGCTCTCAAGGGGCAAATTTTCTCTTATTACAGAGAACAAGGAAAACCGTTTGTTGCAGTGGAGATCCCTGAACAAGAAGTTTCCCATGGCATTCTCCGCGTTGTCGTGGTCGAAGGAAAAATTGATGGAGTGATTTGCTCAGGGAATCGATGGATATCGGACCGGCAGGTTTTAAAAGCAATCGATGCGGCTGATGGAGAGGCCATAGACACCAAAATGCTGCTGAATAATACAGCTTGGTTCAACAGAAATCCATTTCATACGACAGATTTACTCTTCGATCCAGGAGCAAAGCAAGGGACAACGACTTTGCATATTGAAACAAAAGACCGTTTTCCTTTGCGTCCTTACATCGGCGGCGATAACACAGGAGTGAGCGAAGTCGTAGGAAGAGCCCGGTATTTCGGCGGTTTCAACTTGAGCAACAGTCTTACCATCAACGATGTTTTCAGCTTCCAATACACAGCTTCAAGCGATTTCAGCGAATTGCAATCATATACGCTTCATCACACAATTCCCTTGCCTTGGCAGCATCTATTCATTTGGTATGGCGGCTATGCATCGAATCATCCTGGATCAGGGCCTTATAAAGGTATGGGCCATTCAGCTCAAGCTAGCGGAAGGTACACGATTCCGATTAAGCCCCTCTATGAATCGGCATTGCGCGAAGTGACTTTTGGATTTGATTGGAAATATACTAACAATAACCTCCAATATGTTGATTTCTTCCCTTTCATCGCGGTAGGAAGCAACGTCAATCTAGGCCAATTCATGGCCAGCTTTGACTATGGAAACACTTTTTCAGTCCATAAAATATCGTTTAGCATGCAAGCTTTCGCCTCTTTCGGCCACTATTTGCCGCATCAAAGCGATTCTGCATACCAAAAGTTACGCTATAAAGCCAAGAGCACTTATTTCTATGGCAAAATGGCTGCCGGCGATTTGATCTCATTGCCGAAAAAATGGACGCTTTCTACTCTATTACGGCTCCAGCTTGCGAACGCAAACCTCCTGCCAAGCGAGGAGTTCGGCCTTGGAGGATATGATACTGTCCGCGGTTATGATGAAAGAGAATTGAACGTTGATAACGCTCTTTGCGCCAATCTAGAGCTCGGCGCCTCTCCGATAGAATTCCAAAAATGGGGCAAACATCGATTGAAGTTTTTGGCATTTATTGATTATGGATTAGGAAATAACGTAAGCCGTTTGAAGAACGAACCATTTACTCGCTATCTCTTAGGCGTTGGCGGCGGGCTCCGTTATACGATCAGCGAATATTTTTCTTCTCGCCTCGACTATGGATTTAAACTTCATAAGCTTCCCTTTGGCGACACTTCGCTTGGAAAATTACATGTAGGCATGATACTGAGTTATTGATGAAATTTAGCAAATTTTCCCTTCTTGGATTATCGATTCTTTGCATTTTCGAAGGTGAGGCCAACCCGAAAGGTGGACGATCTGTATCAGGAGCGGCTTCTTTTGAAACTTTAAGTCCGAAGGTTCTTGAGATTGCGGCAGATAACCAAGCAATCATCGAATGGAATGAATTTTCAATCGCGCCGGGAGAAACAACTCGTTTCATCCAACCAGACTCTCAATCCTCCGTATTAAACCGAGTGGTAGCAGATCTGCCTAGCCACATTTTGGGATCCCTTGAAGCGAATGGGAAGGTTTTTCTCCTTAACCCAAATGGCATTTTGATTGGAGAAAACGGCACCATCAACACTGCAGCTTTCTTCGCTTCCACTCTCGATCTGCTTAATGAGGATTTCCTAAAAAATGGCGAATTAAGGTTTAAAGGCGATTCAGAAGCCTCAATCGTGAATCTGGGTACCATTCGCGGTTCGAACGGCGATGTAGTGCTCATTGGCAGAAGTATTCAAAACAATGGAACAATCGATGCAAAAGGAGCTGCTGCAATTGCAGCTGGAAGAGAAGTTCTCCTGCGCCCTGGCCAAGAGGAACTGATTTGGATCCGCCCTCAGGAAGAAAAACTGCAAACCCAATTGAAAAACGAAGGCAACGCATATGCTCTCGCGATCCAGCACAGCGGCAAAATTCAGGCAAAAGGCATTGAAAAGCGCGGAGGAAAAATCTTTCTTGTCGCCGAAGAAGGAACGGCTGAAGTTGCAGGTTCATTGATTGCCCAAAAGGGCGATGTCCGCGTGCTAGCCGATTCGATTTATCTAAAAGATACAGCTGTAATCGATGTTTCAAGCGAATTCGGCGGAGGAACGGTTCTGATCGGAGGAGATGAACGGGGAAGGAATCCTGATACGATTCCGCAAGCGAGAAGTGTTTATGCGGATGGACGATCCACCGTTAAAGCGAACAGTTTACGCGAAGGAGATGGAGGCAAGGTCATCGCATGGGGAACTGAAGTGAACAGTTACTTGGGCCGCATCGAAGCAAAAGGGGGGCCGATTTCAGGCAATGGCGGTTTTGTCGAGGTGTCCAGTCCTGGTAAATTAGGTTTTCTCGCACAAGTAGATACAACAGCTCCCGCAGGATGTATTGGAATGCTGCTTCTTGACCCTTCTCAAATCGACATTACAGCGGCTACAGCGGGTGTTGTATTGGGCAATTGCGGTTTTTCAGCATCGACCTATGCATCGAGTATCAACATGGGGACTCTCGATGTGACAGCATTGCAAAGCCAGCTCATGTCAGCAACTACGACAATCACCACCTTCGATGGCTCGTGTGGGTTGGGAGGGAATGGGAGCATTACGTTTTCAAGTCCGCTCACTATATTAGCTGGATCGAACGATTTGATTTTGAGCGCTCAGGGGGATATCAATATCAACGCTGCAATCACCAACAATTCAGCCACCTCCTCGATTGATATGACGGCTGGGACAGGAGCTGCCACAGGCATCATCACGATTAATTCACCCATTTCATATATTATGGGTTCTTCAGGCCACTTGAACCTCACAAGCAATACTTCCTCCGCGAATGGCATAAGTATTTTAGCCCCATTGACTGTTAATACCGGAGGACTTCAACTTGCTACTGATCGAAATATCCATATCACAGGAAATGCCACTATCAGCGGACCCATCACCGTTCATGGACTTTTACCAATGAATCCTTGCGGGCAGCTTTATGTCGATGCCACCAACAACGCGATGGGTGTTAATGCTCGATTAGTCAATATCAATATTGCTCAAAGCACGAATATTTTGGCTGATTCGATCCGCCTCGATGGATCTATGAATCCGTCTTCACTAGCTGTACTTGAAACACAAGGCCCCCTTACTGCGAATGTGACTCACGCGGTCAATATTACAGGAGGAAACGGGAATAGTTCTTATGCCACAATGGGCGCTGTAGGAACGGGTTCTACTTTGGTGTTTAATGCGGAAAGCCTCACTATCCAAGGCGGAACAGGCTCCTCTGCACTTGCAGAACTCCAGGGTCAAGGTCCGATGCAAATCACACTAACGGGCAGCGGCGCACCTCCTTCTGGGTGCCTTCAGATTCTTGCAGGCTCAGGAGGCCAGGCCTTTTTAGGAGGGCCGGGTAAGGTAGATATAGCTGTTGATGGAGATATAAAAATGACCAGCAATGGTGCAGGCGGGCAAGCACTTTTGGTAACCGGTCAAGCCATGACGCCATCAACAATCTCGTTCAAAGGAGAACTTTTGATCAATGGGACTGGTTTTTCGGAAATGTTTGCCTCAGGCAGCCTTTCGATCACTGGTACTGGTACTTATACGCAGGGAGTGAATCCTGGCAGACTCTCTTTAACCCCTGGCGCGAACGGGGACGCAATTATTGCGCTTGATGCGAATGGAACTTTATCGATCAATATTCCAGAAAATCTGATCATAACAGGTCCGCCAGGCGGCGCTCCGGCTCTTGGTCTAACTGGTATCCTTGGAACCCCGACCGCGGGCAATAATTCAATTCTGAATTTTGCTCAGATCGGAGGCGATGTGATTTTGACAGGAGGCGCAGTAGCAAACTATAAAGTCATTATCGGAAGCCCCCAACTTGCTGGAATTCCTGGAGGAAATACCACAGTATCGATCGCAGCGAATGGCTCTCAAGGAATTGTCTTGAATGGAGCCAGCGCCAACATGGCTTTTGTTGCGATTGGGACTGCAGGAGGAACAACCGCCAATCCGGTGACTGTTAGCGTCCCGAATGGCAATATCTCTCTTACAAGCACAAACGCTATGGGAGTGATGGGAGCTAATACAGCTATCCTCACAAATGGAGGATTTCTCAATATTTCTACTGGAGGAAATATTTCTTTAAATGGAACGGCCAACAATCCTGCATCGTTCGCAGTAAACGCAGGAACAGGTTCGATTCAAGCGATAGCAGGAAATAGTATTTCTCTAAATGACTTTGCCTCTATCACATCAACGCAAGACATCACTCTTGTTATTGATAACAATAACCCCACTTCTCCTTCGATCGGAACCGCCACCTTTTCAACTGGAACCCTCTCATCGATCAGCGCCAACGGAGGAAACGGGAATCTGCAAATTTTCACTACAATCCCCTCACTCGTAACGATCAGCGGTACCTTGAACGGCGCTCCATTCGTTCAAGGCCCTATCGGCATCGACACACCTCAAGAACATTACATGGTGTATTATCCAAATGTTTTCGTAAATCCAGTGGCGCCGCACTTCACTGTCTTTTACAAAGGATTATCCATTCCAAATCCCCCAACTCCCACACCTCTGACTCCTACAGAAATTATCTCAACCCTCTCATTCTACAATACAGTTCAAAGAGGACTGCAAGAGTTTCTCGATGATCTGCAAGCCTACTTAGACTTCGATTATTTGAATTTCTCAGAAATCTTGTTTACCCTTTCGTTTACACCTGATTTCATTGCATTTTTCCAACCATTGCCAAGTCTTTTCAATAATGAAAAATCCAACATAAAAATGTTTCGAAGGGAGTATAATAACTACAACCTTCGACGGATTAATTTATTAAAATAATTTCGTATGGATTATTTATTTCTTATCATCCAATCAATCCTATTTTTTTTCATGGCTCTGCATGATTGGGTAGACATCCCTCCCCTAACAAATCTGAAAGCTTTGAAAAAAGCCCATTCATTTAAATTCCGTTTGATCGGATCGCTGATAAATAGCGTCCTTGTGCTAATTCCCCTGATTGTGACCTGGTCTTACATTGACTCCCCCCTCCCTCTTTGGTCTCGGATTCTTTTTACTGTCATTTATGGATTCATTACATTCGGAACGATCACTGCATGGTGGATCCCCTATTTTGGCGGCGGGTATTTGATCCACGGAAATAAGGCCGGATTTGAAGAATATCGCGACACCCATTCGTTCCTTCCAAGAAGAGGAGGTAACGTCGTCCCAAATACTCTCCATGTGATCCTGCATATTCAGGTTTGGATCTGCTTTGGCATCTCGGTTTACTGGCTGTTAACCGGTTGATCTTCAAAACCATTGATGAATTCCCAAAAAATTTAACAAGTTCTCCCTGTTTTTTATTTCGTTTGATTTATTTCGACTTTTAAATTATGAAAAAATTAAATGAGCGAAACTCAAATCTGCTAACTTTCTCTTATATTATGAAGGAGAATTAATGACAGCCGTCATCCTCGCTGGAGGCCTAGGAACTCGTATTAGCGAAGAAACTGCCGTTAAACCTAAGCCAATGGTTGAAATCGGAGGCAATCCTATTATTTGGCATATCATGAAATCATTTTCTTATTACGGAATCAATCATTTTGTGATCTGTCTCGGTTATAAAGGAGAAGTAATTAAGGAGTATTTCCTTAACTATTATTACAAACACAGCGATTTGCACGTCGATATGAAAAATGAAGGCAACCAATCGATTACTTACTACGGGGAACCCTGGCAAATCGATCTGATTGAGACCGGCAGCCATTCTCAGACTGGAGGACGGTTGAAAATGGTGCAGAAGTATGTCAAAGATCAAGATTTTTATGCCTGCTATGGAGACGGGTTATCCGATGTAGATTTTGTAGAGTTGATGCAATTTCATAAAAAAGAAGGACGTATAGGAACGATGACGGTTGTCGAAAAACCCGATCGTTTCGGGAAGGTTCATTTTAAAGAAACAAAAGTGATCAAATTTGAAGAAAAACCAGAAAATTGGATAAATGCGGGAATTTACGCATTCAATCAAAAAATTTTTTCTTATATCTCAGGCCCTGAAACGGTGATGGAAAAAGAAACTCTCCCTCGGCTGACCAACGAAGGGCAACTATCAATATACCATCACAAAGGGTTCTGGCAGTGTATGGACACTCTTCACGAAAAACGACTTTTAGAAAAACTTTGGAACGAAAATGAAGCACATTGGAAAAAGTGGAAAGATGACTTTAAATAAGTCCTTTTGGAAAAACAAAAGGGTTCTTATTACAGGGCATACAGGATTTAAAGGAACTTGGCTCATTTTCTTGCTGCACGAGCTTGGCGCCGAAATCGGAGGATACAGCCAATCGGTAACTTCTGAGCGTCCTCTATTTTATACAACTGTCCGCGCATCCTCCCTGATCAAGAACAACTTTTCCGGCGATATTTGCGACCTTGAGGCGCTGAAAAAATCTTTGAGGGAATTCAAACCGGACATCGTTTTTCATCTCGCAGCACAGCCCTTAGTTAGAACAGGATACCAAAACCCGTTGAATACCTTTAAAATCAATACAATTGGAACTGTATCTCTTCTTGAAGCTATCCGATTAGAGCAAAAGTCCTGCACGGTCATCAATGTCACAACGGATAAGGTGTATAGAAATATACAGAAGAAAGATGCTTTTTATCGAGAGGCGGATCCGATCGGGGGCAAAGATCCTTATAGTGCAAGCAAGGCAGGCAGTGAAATAGCATCCTATTGTTATCGGAATTCATTTTTTAATGCCCTTGGTATCGGACTTGCCACAGCCCGAGCAGGAAATGTAATTGGGGGAGGCGATTTTTCTCCCGATCGACTTATCCCAGACACAATAGAGGCATTGGCCCACAATCGTCCTATCATTTTACGATCTCCTTCAAGCATCCGTCCTTGGCAACACGTCCTCAATGTCCTGTCTGGATATCTCATTTTAGCAGAGAAACTACACGGGGATATTCAGTATGGAGATGCCTATAATTTCGGCCCATCTAAAGATGAAACTCTTTCAGTATCTCAACTCATCGAGCAAATGATTCAATTATGGGGAGGAAAACACGAATGGAAACCCGCAGATAAACAGGAATATTTCGAAGAACCATATTTGGCTCTTGATAGTTCCAAAGCCCGTCAAGAATTAGGTTGGTTTTCGACTTGGGATTTAAAACAGACGCTTACCGACTTAATTCTTTGGTATAAAGCCTTTGAAGAAAAAAGAGATATGCATTCAACAACCAAAGAGCACGTCATTAAATTCATTGAATGGAGGAAGGATTGAAACCAAGAATCGTCACCATAGCGATCCGTTCGAGAAATCGTCCTCTCTTGCTCAAGAGAGCCATAAAAAGTGTTGTAAATCAAACTTATACAGATTGGCGGCTTGCGATCGTGAATAATGGAGGCGAGGCAGATATTGTAGATAAAATAGTTTCTCAGTTTTCTATTCCCTCCGAAAAAATCAAAGTGATTCACAATCAAGAAATGCAATCGCGAGGAAAAGCGATCAATCAAGGACTTGAGGCATTTACAGGTGAATATGCCGCAGTGCACGACGATGATGATAGTTGGCATCCTCAATTTCTAGAAAAATGCATCCACTATCTGCAATTTGAAAAACAAGCTGATCACGTAGCTGGAGTTGTCTCTTATACAAGAGTTGTGAAAGAAAGAATAGAAAAAGACAAAATCATTGAAATTGATTCAAGTCAGGAATTCAATCGCGACGCATCACTTTTATTCATGAAAGCTCAAGCCAACTTGCAAAATGAAAATCTTGGAGATGAATCAATTCGTACTCTCGGTGCAGTCCGACTCACCGACATGCTGCGATGGTGTCTGTTTACTCCCATCAGCTTTCTCTATGAACAAAGAGTTTTTAAAACCCTGGGCCACTACGATGAAAAACTCAACATCCCCGAAGATTACGATTTTGTCATCCGGTTCTTGACTCATTTTAGTATCGGTATCGTTCCTGAGTATCTCGCAAATTATCATCATCGTCTTTTTCAAGGATCTGCTGGTTATATCAATACAACCGTCTCTGACGCACGAATATTATCGGATCAAGTCAATGCTATGGCTAGCGGATGGCTAATCGAAGACTTAGCCAAACATCAAGTTGGACTTGGTGTTTTAATGAATTTGGTTAAACAAAACGATATTATTATCGATCAAAACAGCCGAATTCTAGAATTATTAAAGAAAATTAAATGAATTATATCTATTCTGAAGAAGATTTGAAGGCATGGACTCACAGCCATACAGGCCCTTTCATCGTTATGGGGTGCGGATATGGACTTAATCTCTCAGGAATGCCGCTCTCTTCCATCCCCATTATCAATCTTTCAAAGATGAACCGTCTCTTATCTATCGACCTTAAACAAAAGAAAGTAACCGTTGAAGCTGGGATGACTGTGTTTAATCTCACCCGTCTTCTTGATGAACAAAGCCTTGCGCTTGCCACCTTGCCCGAATTTCTTGAAGTAAGCGTGGGCGCTTGTCTTGCCACTCCAGTTCATGGAAGCGATTTTGAATATACTTGTATTGCAGATTTAGCTGATGAACTATCTTATATTGAAAAAGGAAAAACGCATAAAATTACAAATACCGACCCGCTTTGGAATCAGTTTGCTCGTCATAAAGAAAAAGTCATATATTCTGTAACATTCCGCTGCGTGCCACAATTTAAACTATCAAAACAAATCGCCTGGGAATCAGACGACCTTTTAGAAAAATATTTCACTCAAGATTTAAATGAATTTCGTTCTTTGACAATCTCTTGGTATATCAATCAAAAAAAATTGCTGCTTTATAAAATCTCCGAGTTCTTTCGTTCCTCTGAGCGGGAAATAGAAACGCCGATCCGGATTCATCGCCTTTCCAATTATTTTGTGACTCGGCTGATGGCTTTTTTAAAAACGGGCGGCCGTCCTTTTTGCTCAAAAAGCCATCTCATTTTAGGACCTTGGCAAAAGTTGAGTTATTATGAAAAACTGATTTTCAACCTCTGGAAGCAAAAAGATATAGAATTTTCCATTCCCAAAAAGAATATCTTTTCTTTCTATCAAGCTTTAAAAACTCTCTTTGAGAAACAGAAAAAAATTCCTACCAAAGCAATTGGATTTCGTTGGGGAGGAACTCGCAAAATCCCTCATATTCCTTTCTGGGGAGCGGAAGAGGTTGTTTGGGTTGAGATCGTTTCTAAGAACTCCGCATTTATTGAGTCGGTTTTGGAAATAGCCCAGAAATTTTCACCCTCTTTCCACACCGGTAAATACGTAGCGGGTTGACTTTAAATAGTACGTATACGTACAATTAGGCTTAAACAGGAGAAACGCTATGCCGAGTTTAGGCTTTACCCTACTATTTGTTGAAAACCCCCAAAAAAGCAGTCTCTTCTATCAAGAGATTCTTGGAATTAAACCCGTTGAAGAATCACCTACCTTTGTGATGTTCGCGCTCAACAATGGCGTGATGCTGGGCCTTTGGTCGAAATACACAGCTGAGCCCCGAGTAGAAGCGGCAGCAGGCGCTTTGGAAATCTGCTTTCCAACTGAAAATGTAGACGCCCTCTATGAAGAGTGGGGAAAAAAACGGGCAACGATCGCGCAAAAGCCGACAGATATGGATTTTGGACGAACTTTTGTAATCCTAGACCCAGATGGACATAGAATTAGAGCATATAAATTGGCTGGACGATGAGAAGATATTGGATGGGAGTAGCCTCTCACGAACATGTTCAGAAAGCGAAAGCGGGCGGTTTTGCCCAAGTTTGCCATGGTAAAATGGCAACTTTGAAGCATATGTCTGAAGGAGATGGAATGATCTACTATTCTCCTACGTATCATTTTGGAGGAAATGATCCTTGCCGCTGTTTCACAGCGATCGGAGTCGTTGAAAAGGGAGATCCCTATCTTTTTAAAATGGCAGAAGATTTTATTCCATGGAGAAAAAATATCCAATTTTTTGAAGCAAATGATGCACCTATTGGGCCTCTCTTGGTAAAATTGACTTTCATCAAAGATAAAAAGAAGTGGGGATTCCCTTTTAGAAGGGGATCCTTTGAAATTCCGCAAATCGATTTTGAGTTGATTGCGAAAAGCATGGGGTTATGAACTTTGAAGAAGTGAGCATCTATGAAGGACCTAAGCAAAGCCCGGGATTTCTCTTATGGCATATCAGCACATCCTGGCGCAGCTCTATCGAAGATGTTTTGAAAGAATTTGGATTGACCCATCCCCAATTCGTGGTGCTGGCCACTACAGGGTGGATATCTAGAAGTGGAGATTCGGCCACTCAAATTGCCATTGGAAAAATGGCGGGCTTAGATCCAAATACGACTTCTCAAGTGATCAGAGGTTTGGAACAGAAACAACTAGTGAAAAGAGAACCGTCCGGCCGAGTGAAAAATGTCTACTTAACACCGGCCGGATCCAATATTTTAAAGAAGGCTTTGCCGGCAGTTGAAAAAGCTGATTCACAGTTTTTCAGTTTGCTGACTGGCAAAGAATTGGACTCCTTGGTCGCAATTTTTCAAAAATTCCTCGCAGAAAAGAATTAGAGGCGCTCACCGAATTTTGTTTCTGTCGATTTTCGGGTTCTTCCTTCACAGAAAGGTGTTGGATGCGGTTCTCAATATTTGAACGGGCTGCTCGGCGCAATCCTGGCCCTTCAGGGCCAGGTCAAGCGAGCTATTTGACAAGTTGCGGACAGGAACTGTCCGCCTATTGCCGGAGCGGAGAATCTCTCCCCTTTGAGGGGAGAGTTCTTCAATCGAGAACAACATCCCATCCAAGATGATCTGCAAAGAACATTGGGCAGTTTAGAACAGTGAGCTTGAAAGACCGCCCGGCATTTAAAAACTCCAGGAAAGTTGAGCAGTTACTTGATGGGATTGATACTTTGTTCCAAATTCCCCCTGATAGGAAAGAGAGCCAAAAGGATACCGCTCCTCAAATGGTTCAAAAAGAAATTCCATCTCAGCAACCCCTAGATTTTGCATTTGAGTTAAAGTCTCGACTGTAAAGGATCCAGGCGACCCCACGATGAATGCGTCTACCCTGCCGATTCTAAAGGGCTGCTTATTGACATAGCTCCCTTTTTCTTTGAGAACGAGCCTCCAATTTTCAAAAGAAATCGTTTCGTAAAACCGCACTCCCCCTTCGCTTCTTAAAAATGAAGAATATTGGCTATTTTGCTCCACATTGAAGGGGCCGCTTCCTGACTCTCTGTATTTGTTTTGCCAGTTATTGATCCAATCGCACATCGCAAAGGGCTCCACAATGAACCAATCCTTAAAAGTCTTGATATCTCCGCCTAATTCCAAATGAGGATCAAGCTGCCACCCATGCGGTTTTGATTTGGATTCAAAATGAAACCCCGTCATGCTGATATCTCGGATATTTTGGCTCTGAAAGGCTCCCCCGATTACCGACATATCCATGTAAAAAGAGTCCGAATAATACAATCCATGCAAGAATAAAAATTCTTGGTTGATCTGAATTTTTCCCTGCCCCTGGTTTTCATGTGTATGGGTGTACGCATAAGCGGCTCCGATTCCAACTTGTCCGCTCTCTTTCACCCCCACCTCGAAAGCCGCGATCAAAGCTCCCGTCGATGGACTGAATGCAGGGGACTCTTCTTGCGCTTTTTGATGAGCTAATGAGCCAATCGCATCAAGCCATATGCAGTAAGGCTTCGCCTCTTTGCCCAAAAGAACTTGCACAGGTAGGGAAGTTTTTTCTTCTGCTTCATTTTGAGCTGTTAAAGAAGCGAAAAAGGGCGATGAGTCATCATGGCGATTCTCTGAAAGAACAGTTTGAAGCGATCTGCCATATCTTTTCATGTGACGGTAGTCTTGGATATGTTTGGATATGCTTTGCGTGATTGAAAATGCATTGTTATCAGCAATGAAAAGCGAAAATGCGTTTCGGGTGGGGGCTGCGCTTTCCAATGCACCAGGCAGGGTCCCATCGAAAACGGAAGGAAGAAAATAAAAAGCTAATTCGGGGGCATAGGTATTGATATAGTTTGCATAGATTAAATTATTTCCGTGCAGCCCATCTGTTGGAATTTGAGTGAGTAAGGCTAAAAATGGTTTCATATCCACATCATTGATTTGAGAAAAACCTGAAACATTTAGAGGAACTGTTGTACCATCGGCTGTGATCAAATAGGCAAAAGGGACAAACCCTCCATCAGCCCCTGCCGCTAACGCGATCCCTCGATCGTTGATCGCAACGCTTGTCATTCCGCCCATTGTTTGAGAAATTGGTATTTGGGTGAAATTTCCGTTCGTAGTTACAAAATAGAGACGCGGTTCAGTGAAATTATTGGTATCTTCTTCTCCAACGATCGCTAGGCCCGAATTATTGATGGAAACGGTGCTTACTGAATTGGAAGTTCCTACTCCCAACCTTGCAGGTAGATTCACTTGAGTTGGACTATTGGTTGGAGAGATCACATATAAAATAGAGGGCATCATTGTAAGTCCGTCTTGGCCGCCAGCAATCCCATAACCGGATTCGTTGATTGCAACAGATCTCAACTGAGAATTGGGTGAGCCAGCAGACAAAATATGAGTTGCCGAGTTTGGAGCAGAGATTTTATAAACAACAGCCCCATTTCCCGCCAGGGTTCCTCCGATCAGTCCATTTCCCGACTCATTAATCGCTACAGAGAAAATTTGTCCGATACCTGTTGGAGACAACGTTAGGTTTTGCGATGAAGAACCATCGAAGGTGTATGCGAGCAAATTTCCAGCGCCGTCATAGCCGCCAAGAATCCCGATGTCTGAGTCATTGATATCCACACTCCAGATTTCTCCATTTAAGATTCCGTTTACTGGGGTAATAGCCGTTGGATTATTCGATGCGTCAATTCGATATGCAAGCGTGTATTGCATAGCCATAACGTTAGCATGTCCGCCGCAAACGCCGCTGCCCGAATTCGTGATGGCAACGGTATGAATAATTCCCAAAGGCTCTGTGAAAATATATGTGAGATTTCCGGTAGGATCAACTTTATAAAGTGTGGGATTAGGGTTTATATTCGTTCCGCCTATCAACGAATACCCAGAAAGATTCATTGAGACACTGCTGATGCTAGGAGAGCCTATCGGAAACATGCCGAATAAATCGATAGGAGTCGTCGTTCCATCAGAATTAACAAATACGACCTGAGTTCCTGCGGGAGTTGGCCCATCCCCCCCCATGATTCCGACAGTTTCACTAAAAAGGAATCCCGCACAAAGCAATGAACCACACAAATATTTCCCGATAGACATGACCCATCCTAGATTTTAACAAAAGGGTAAATTAGCATCTTTTTTTTAAAAAGAACAAGAAGAAACTGTACATTTTGCCATTCGAAATATGGCAGGATTAGATCCGAACACAACTTCCCAAGTGATCAGAGGGTTGGAACAGAAAAATTTGGTAAAAAGAGAACCATCCGACCGTTAAAAAAGCTGATTCACAATTTTCTAGTTTGCTGGCTGCTAAGGAATTGAATCTCTGGTCGAAATTTTTCAAAAATTTATCTAGTCAATGTCCTCTGTGTCTCTCTTTTTTCTTTTCTTGTCTAAGAGCAAACTGTTCGTCTTTGCGAGCTTGCTTTTCTGCGCTGCTCTTCTGCTTTTTTTGGAGCTTTTTCTTCTCGAGCTCTTCCCTCATGTAGTCTTGCGCAAAAGTCGAGGGTTTCGTCGTTTCCCCCATTCTTTGCATCTCCCGGCGCACTTCCCTCTGAACTCTTTTGGGATTCATCCGTTTGATCTCAAGGACAAACTCTTTAGGCGCCCCAAATTGAAGCTCCTGATAATGCGTTAAAACAAACTCATAGACTTCTGGATCGGTCGGTTCGCCTCCAAAGATATGCTTTGCAATTGCAAACCCATCTTTGTCAGTCCTCTCGAAAGTCCCTACCCAAAACTTTTTCTCAAAATAAATCGTCGCTTTAATGTGAACCATACTGATCTACCATATGCCGAATTTCTTCGACCACAACATCGGGCCTATCAATCTGTACCAAATGCCCGCTCCCCTGAGCAATTACAAATCTTGCATGCGGAGAGTCTTCTAGATGCTGCCTATTCAATTTTTCTAAACCAATCCGCCCCTCTTCTTTAGAAACTCCTGGCCTTATGGGCTTTTCTGGATCTCTAGAAATGATCGTGACCGGAATGTTTTTTAAAGACCTTGCATTTGCCTTCAATGCTTTAAAACTCTCTTTATACCCATCCCATTCATCAATACAAGTATTGAGAGTTTTTGTTCTTGTTTGATGGCATCCAGTATATCTTTTTTGCATTTCGGGCGTCCATTGAGGATTGGAACTAATCGGAGGAGAAAATTTAAAGAGGAGTTTCAATAACCCAAAATATGCAAGAAACGAAAAGGCTTTACTCACGACCTTAAAAATCGGTGAAAATGCGGGCGCTTCTTTGTGTACTGCATCGACAAAGATCATCCCAGCTACTTCTTCAGGATACTGACTCTGAAAATAGCGAGCGATTGCGCCGCCAAGCGAATGGCCTACAAAGATATAGGGCGGATGAATCCCCTTTTTCTCCAATAAAATCTTAAGTTCTTTCACCATTTGCTCAAAAGTCCGAGGTTGTTTTCCTTTTTCGCTCCACCCATAACCTGCCCGATCATAGGTTACGATCTGCATCGTTTTCGCAATCTCCGACTGAACAATCTCCCAACTTTGGGAAAAATCCCAAATGCCTGTTTCTACAATGATCGTAGGCTTTCCTTCTCCTCGGCATTGGATGTGTAGTTTAGTTCCGTCTACATCTACTAATTCCCCAGGTGGAGGATACAATCCTTGATCTCTTCGAGTTGCAAAATATTGATAACTAAGCCCAGCTAGGGCAATCCCTGATAAAATATTCATGGCGCAAATTATAGACCCTCACGCGGCGTGAGGGTCAATCACTCTATGAGAAAATCTCTTTTTTCTTCTCTGCGAAGCGGCTCGCATCGTAAAACAATTCTATTTTGACGATGAGCCCATCTCGAAAAGTCAATAAAGAGGCCCCAGGGAAGCTTTTTGCAATCCCGGGAATATCTGTGTCATAAACAATCATCGCCTGTTCCCCTGACCCGAATTTGGTCCGGATCACAAGAGACTCGAAGGCGTTCATAAACCCAGAAGTCGCCTGAATCACCGCTTCTTTCCCCTTCAAAGTTGCTAGAGGGCCGTAAAACTCCACATCCGGGTGCAGATATTTTTTGATCCCTTCCACGTCTTTTTTACCGACCAGTTTGTAATACCCTTCGGCTCGCATCACATTTTCCATAAAAATCTCCTTGTTTGTGAGCATAACATCCGTTATACTATACTCTATTGAATATAGCAAGGTATATCGAATATGAAGAAAAGAGTTTATATTTCGGAGAGCCGGGATGCGCAGGCGGCTCAGACCCGTTCTCAAATTCTCAAAGAGGCCAAAGAGCTCTTTCGAACCGTAGGGTTTGATCAGGTGACGATCGGACAGATCGCCGAAGCGGCAGAAGTCTCCATGCCAACGATCTATGCCATCTTTAAATCCAAGCGGGGCATCTTGCAATCCTTAATCGATGCAGCGCTTCCTCAGGAGCAATTTACGGCTCTTGTGGAACACTCCATGAAAGAAAAGTCGGCTGAAAAAAGGCTGAAAATAACTGCAAAGCTAGCTCGCCAAATGTATGATGCTGAAAAGGAGCTGATGGATCTTTTGCGCGGCGCGGCTGTCCTTGGCCCGGAATTTAGGGAACTGGAAAAAGAAAGAGAACAGAGGCGCTATGAAAGGCAAGGCGAATATGTGGAGCAGCTGATGCAATCTCTGACTCTTAGTTTCTCTAAAGCTCGGGATATTCTTTGGGCGCTTACTGGACGGGATATCTATCGGATGCTGGTAATTGAAAGAGGGTGGTCTTCCGATGACTATGAGAAATGGCTTGCAGAACTATTAATTAAATCTCTTCTAAAATCATGAAAAAAAACGATCTTGTAGCCACTTTTTATCCTGGGATTGACAAGGACAAAAAACCTGGCATTCTACTTTTGTCTGGATCGGATGGCGGGATGCCGGGCGCAAACGCCATACCAGAAACATTCATCCAATTTTTGGTTGAAAACGGATATGCAGTGCTCGCTCTTGCTTATTTTGGCGTTGAAGGCTTGCCTGCAAACCTAGAAAATATCCCTTTGGAATATTTTGAAACAGCGATCCATTGGCTTCGATCGCAGCCTCAAGTCAATTCCCAAATTGGCCTAATCGGACAATCTCGCGGGGCTGAATTAGCACTGCTATTGGGAGCAACATTTCGCCATCTAATTCAAACGATCGTAGCTTCCGCCCCCTGCGATATGATCTGTGGCGGATTTCCGCATCCAAACCGGCCGGCATGGACATTTCGAAATCGCCCTATTGCTCCCTTCTTGCACGGATTATCAAATTCAGATCCAAATCTCACTGAGGCGGAAGACCTGCGAATTGCCACAGAAAGAGAGGAAATTCCCTATCATGCAAATACAGCCGAAGACCCCTATGTCATTGCAGATCTTTTCCTTGCACGAAAGAAAATGCCGGAAGCTCAAATTCCCGTCGAAAATATCAAATGCCCGATTCTACTTCTCTCGGGAGACCAAGATGCAATTTGGCCATCTCGGCTCTTTTGCGAATCTATAGCGAATCGTTCCAGCGCATCGGAACATATCAATTACCCAAATGCGGGTCATGGAATTTTAGCTAGTTTCAATGGACCTATCTACCACCCTATGGGAGGATTCTGGTGCAAATTAGGGGGAACTCCGGAAGGAAATCAAACAGCCAACAACCAATCTTGGACGGACATCCGAAATTTCCTCCGAAAATCGCTTCATAGTTTCGATTGACCTAGTTCAAAGACAAGCACTATAATTAAGCAATTTCTTAAAAGTTTCATTCAATGATCAAAACGCAGCGCCTGAATTTACGCCAGTGGCAAAAAGAGGATCTTGAACCATTTGCCAAACTCAATGCTGATCCGCGCGTGATGGAGTATTTTCCGGGACTCAAAACGCGCGAAGAAAGCGATGCATTCGTTCGGATCTTTTCGGATCATATTCAAAAACATAGATGGGGTCTTTGGGCGGCCTCTTTGCTTGAAACAGACGAATTCATCGGGTTCATCGGCTTGCAGCCTGTGCCTTTTGAGGCTCCGTTTACGCCAGCCGTGGAGATTGGATGGCGCCTCGCCTTTGAATATTGGGGAAAAGGGTATGCCACCGAAGGCGCCCTAGCTACTTTGCAATACGGATTTAAAACACTGAAACTGCCGGAAATCGTCTCTTTCACAGTCGTGGGGAATTGGCGTTCCCGGGCTGTCATGGAACGGATCGGCATGCACCACGACCCAAAAGATGACTTTGACCATCCGAAATTGCCAGAGGGCCATCCCCTTAGAAGACATGTATTATACAGAAAGGAAAACCCACTATGAAAAAACTGCTGATTTTGTTGATTTTATTCATTGGCGCAAATGCAACTTCAGAGAGATTTATCGAATCTGAAGGCGCACAAATTTTTTGCCGCAGCGCTGGAAAAGGAAATCCTCTTATTGTGATCCATGGAGGGCCTGGCCTCAGTCAAGATTATCTCCTCCCAGAGCTTTATGAATTGGCTGAAAACAATTTTGTCATTTTTTACGACCAAAGAGGAGCGGGCAATTCAACCGGAAAAATCGATCAAACTTTAAATCTTGCCGCACTCATTCGCGATTTAGATCATCTTCGCCTTACATTCGGATTGGAAAAAGTTTCTCTCTTAGGCCATTCTTGGGGAGGGCTCGTTGCCATGCAATACGCCGTCGATCACCCTGAATCGATAGAAAAACTCATCCTGTCCAATCCAGCACCTGCCTCGACTAAGGATTTTGCGAAATTCGAGGAAGAATATATTCGGAGAACAACCCCTCTTCAAGAAGAGATCAATCACATCCTAATGTCACCTGAGTACGCAAACGGAAATCCGGAAACGCATGAATTTCTCAATCGGATGATTTTCTGTACGTTTTGCCACAAAGCCGAAGATGCAAATCTGATCAATTTGACCATGAGTCAGACTGCATGGACGAACTGTATAAAAATCAATCCGACTTTATGGGGCAGCACTCTTATAGAATCGTTCGACCTGCATGATCGTTTGAAAAAACTTTCGATCCCAACGTTGATCATTCACGGCGACGACGATCCCATTCCCCTCGTAGTAGTTCAACACATTCATGAAAGCATTCCCGATTCAAAATTGATCGTTTTGGAAAATTGCGGCCATTTCCCTTATTTGGAAAAAAAAGAGCCGTATTTCAAAGCCTTGAAAGAGTTTTTAAATGACAACCTATAAAGAGCTTGTAGGCTTTCTTTGGAAGTTCATGCGTCCCCAAAAATGGACGTTTTCTTCGATTCTCATCCAAGATTGCCTCAACTGTTTGGATTCCCTTTTATGGCCCTTTATTTTGCGTTGGGTCATAGATATTTTCACTCGCTTTGAGGGGAATCGAGCGCTCGCATGGGAATCCTTGCGAGCGCCTATCATTGCAAGCATCTGTCTGATTATTTTGATTGAGATCAACTCCCGCGCTATGGGCTTTCTCATGGCAAAAGCAGTTCCAAAACTCCAAGCCGATGTCCGGATGGCCATGTTCGATCACGTACAGAGGCATTCGCCCCGTTATTTCAATGAACGATTCGCAGGAAGTCTTGCCAATAAAATCACCGATATGACCACGCAAATCGATTCGATCCTCCAGCAGCTATTTTGGCCAATTGTCTCTTCCGTTGCGACATCCATTTTGGGAGCTATTTTTCTTTGGTTCGTACATCCAATCTTGGCGGTGATTCTGATAGTCTGGGTGATCGTCCATTTGGGGGTTAGCCTTCTGTTCAGCAGAAGCTGCGACCGCTATGAGCATCGTCATGGGGAATCACGCAGCACGCTGCTCGGTAGAATCGTCGATAGTTTGACCAATAACTTTGCTGTGAATCTCTTTTACCGATTCAAATACGAAAGAAGCGCCCTATCCCCTTTTCAAAAAGATGAGTTCGAAACAAATGTTTTTGCCAGAAGATATGTTGAAAAAATGCGCAGCGTCACGTCGCTTTTCTATGCAACGATCTGCTTTTGTGGAATCAATGGTTTTGTGATCTATTTGTGGCTGCATCATCAGATTACAACTGGAGAAGTGGCGCAAGTCTTCGGCACCATGTGGAATATTGCAGCAATCATGTGGGCCGTCGGCGGAGCTTTGCCGGTCTTCTTCCAATCGTTCGGCATCGCAAAACAAGCCTATTCCGTCATAAAAGATCCACAGGATTTGGGAGATAAACCTGACGCAAAAGATCTCAAAGTCAAAACAGGCGAAATAATTTTCGAAAATGTCTCCTTCCAGTATGGAGAGAAAAAGCTCTTTGAGAATAAGCATGCCCATATTCGCGGGGGCGAAAAGATCGGGCTCGTAGGCTTCACAGGCGCAGGCAAATCCACCTTCATCAATCTGATTCTCCGTTTTTTCCCCCTTCAAAAAGGGAAAATCTTGATCGACGGCCAGGAAATTGCCGATGCAACATTGGAGTCGATCCGCCGTCAAATCGCATTGATCCCGCAAGATCCGGTCCTTTTTCATAGAAGCTTAAGAGAAAACATCTCCTACGGCAAACCGAATGCAACCGAATCTGAAATCATCGATGCTGCAACACAAGCCCACTGCGATGCATTCATCCGCAGCCTTCCCGGAGGATACGATGCAAAAGTCGGAGAAAGAGGCACAAAGCTTTCAGGCGGGGAAAAGCAAAGAATCGCCATTGCCCGGGCTATCCTTCTAGATGCCCCTATTCTCATCTTGGATGAAGCTACTTCTTCTTTAGATTCAGTGACGGAAAAATACATCCAAGAAAGCCTGCAGAAGCTCATGGAAGGCCGGACAACTTTGGTCATCGCCCACCGCCTTTCGACCCTCTCCCGCATGGATCGCATTCTAGTCTTCGATAAAGGAAAGATTATAGAGGAAGGGACTCATACGTCTTTAATGAACCTAAACGGTTTATACGCAAAGATGTGGAACATGCAAGTCGGTGGCTTTTTACCTTTGTAATTGACCCTAACGTATACGTGATTCCTTATTATGGAGCCATCCTTTAAAATTGGTTTAAAGGAGAAAGGAATCGATGGTTTATACAGTAAAAAAGCTTAGCGAACTCTCTGGAGTGACGGTTAGAACCTTGCACTTCTATGAGGAAATCGCCCTTCTCAAGCCGGCCTATTATGGATCCAATGGATACCGGTACTACGAGGAGAAGCAGCTTTTACAACTCCAGCAGATCCTCTTCTTCAAGGAATTAGGTTTCTCTTTAAAGCAAATTCTAAAAATTGTGGGAAGGAGCGATTTTGATCAGCTCGCTGCCCTCCACTCTCACAGAAACGCTTTGAATAAAGAATGGGAGAAGATTGGGGTTTTACTAAAAACCATTGATAGAACGATCAAACACATCAATGGAAAAAAGAAAATGAAAGACAAAGAGATGTTCGATGGTTTCAACATCGCACTCGTGAAAGCGAAAGAAGGAACGTCCTATTCTGCAGCAGAAAAACTCGTTGTCCAAAGCGTGAAGAACCCAACCAAAAACGCTGAAGACGTTGAAAAACGGGGAAAAGCTTACTATGACCAAATCACCAAAACAGCTCACGCTCTTTTTAAAGAACTGGTGCGCTGCATCGAGATGGGATTGGATCCTACAGCAGATGCTGTGCAAAAAGTGATCCAAAAGCATCACGCTTTTGTAGAACAAACCAATTCTGCTACGAAAGAGGTGTACAAGGCGCTTGCTCAGCTGTATGCCGAGCACCCAGAATTTCGAAAACAGCTCGATCCTTTTCATCCAAATCTTGCCATTTTTATGGCAGATGGGATGAAGGTTTTTGCTGACCGAAAACTATCTTAACATCTATCTCCCCTCAGCGATGGGGGGAGATTTTTGTGTAATCTCGAGTTTTTTAAAAACGAAAGCCGAAAGCTCCACCAAATGACCAACCAGAAAGATTTACATCATGAGGGACGATCTTTCCCCCATGCGTTGAATCGAAATCAAACTTCATGTAGGAATAACTGCTGAAAGCATCGATAAAGAAATATTGAGCTAAATTCCATAATACCCCAATTTTTCCCGTTCCCCCAACGGTCCATTTTGAATTAGATTGAATGACAAAAGGAGAATAGTCATGCAAGTGCAGATAAGAGGCCAAAATTCCCCCCGAAAGATAAATATCCCAACATCCAATCGGAAAAAAATACTTAAGCCCTACCCCAATCGGAACAAGCTTCAATTCTGTTTTATCTCCTTCACCAATAGATCTGCCACCCTTTGAAAAATAGCTTACGCTAGTCCAAGCATATAACTCTTGCCATGCATGAACGCTCATTTCTAAACCGTAAATGCCGCTTCCATGGCTATAAATCTTCTTATAAATATCGTTTGTAGGAAGAAAATAAGCTCCAGTAGCCTCTATAAGAACATATGTGGGTTCCTTGCGGCAGGAGGGACAGCAAATCCCGGCATCTTGCATACGTTCGGTTTGCTCCTGAGGAACTGTTAGCTCTTCTGCAGGAAGCTCTTGTTGCTCATCTTGACTGGCATCAACCGCAGAAGTGTCATCAGCCCATAGTGAAGCAGACATTACCAGAAAACAGAATCTTAATTTCTTCATCATTTTAATGCTCGACTCCCACAAAAATCCTAAACACAAACCTGTTTCGACACATTTATAAAGGCGCTACTGTGACACTCCCAACCATCGACTCCGCCCCCAGCGCATCAACGGCAACAATATAATATGAGTAGAGTTGATTTGGAGCCCTATTTTGATCTTTAAAAATAAGGGCCGAATCACCCGATACCTGACCTGCAAGATCTGTCAATTCAGCATTGCGAAAAATCTTATAATTCACAAAGGGCCCTCCCGGACTAGGCAGGGTCCATGTGATTACGTTGATCAATTCCGATTGAGAAAAAAATCGATTCGATTTTTGTGCGCCTGTAACAGAACTTGTTGGATTCACAGAAGGCGATGATCCGGCAAATCCGATGTATACAGGCGAAGGAGCCATAATCCCGGTTGTAATGACAGCATTTGTCGATTGATTGAATGAAGTTACTGTACCGCTGCCTGTATTACTTACATACGCTTTCACACCATCAGGCGAAATCCCTATGAATTCAGGCTGCATCCCGCTGGATGAGAAAGTAGACGACATCATCGTTGGAGAAGGGCCAGAATTGTCAATCACCCCAACTTGATTGCTCATTTGTAATGCCACAAAGACTTTTGAATTATTCGTAGAGACAGCGCAATGTACAGGTTGGGTTGCCATCCCTGTGGAAACAGTCGTAAAGGTGTTGTTGGATGTATCGAGTACTTTGACTTGATCCACATCGGTCATAGCAAAATAGGCCCGTGCACTATCGTTTGTCACAGCAATCGATAACGCAGCTGAATTAACCATAAAATTAGTAACAGTAGGCGTATGCGTGGTCGTATTTATCGAAAAAACATAACTATTTCCCATCCCGCTAGTTCCGTTGGCAACAAAGACTTTTGTTCCATCGGGACTAGCTGCGATTTGGATGGGATGATCCATGTTTACGTTTGTAATGATCGGGCCTAACGATGGGACTGCCCCGTTGTTTATGACAAAAACATTACTAGCTCCTTGATTCGTTACGTACACTTCTTGGCTGTTTGGCGTCACAACAAGATTTGTGGGATTGTTAAATGTCATAGGAGGAACGGAAACTGTGTGTAGTGAATTATCCGATGTATCAATATATTTTACAGCATTTCCAAAAAGACAAGGAATGTAGACCCTTGCGCCATCTGGAGTGATCACAGCGCTAGTAGGGGAATCTCCTCCTGCAAGCGGAACTGTCAGCGTCATATTTGTAACAAGATCAATAATGCTTACCGAATCAGCGTTTTGATTGGGAACATATAGTTTTGTCTTATCAAGGCTGACAGCAAATTGTCTTGGACCAGAACCTGTGGATACTGATGGCAAGGGAGCGTCTGTCGCAATATCAATTGGCGTTAAATCTGACCCCGCAATGTTTACCACAAACGCTGTAGGATCAACAGAATAAGCAATTTGAACAAACGCCAAAACTGCTACAAAAACAACCCTTTTCATTTCTCTTCCCTATTTCATAGCGCTGAAAAACAGCAATCATTAAAAGAAATAATTATTAAAAAAAATTTTGCGTCCAGCATGAAGTTCAACTCACCGCATGATCCGGAAAGACAAAACCTTGTAAAAATTTTTATTTAACTTTAAAATTTCTCCTCATTTTAGAAGGAGAATTATGGCCATTGCAGCAGGAGCAAAGTCGCTTCATGATAAATATCACGATCTTTTGAGGGGCGTTGCCGATGAAATTGAGCCTGGTTCACAAGATTGGATCCAATTATTCCCCGATGATGCGGAAGGACCAGGCGCAGAAAGACTGAAAACATATGGGAGTTGGCTTGCTGCCCACAAATTAGCCAACCTGATCTTAGCAAGCCTAGATAACTTTCTTTCAAACAAAGCCAAAAGATCTGAAGAACTACTCCAGTATCGAAGAAAATTTCAGGCCATCGTCACGCAATTTGCAGATCAGCTCCCAATTGTTGCTAAAAAGCTCGAAACATGGATTTATAAAACTACGACCAAGAGTAGGCCTCTTCTTTGGACAAAATCATGGTTCAAAAACAATACCTATCTGAATGCGCATCTTGCCGAGCTGCCTAGGGATACAGTGCTTAAAATCACCGATTATGAAATGCGAGTCGTCTTAGAGACCTATTCCAACGGCCAAATTGATAGAAAACCAATCATTCGGATGTCGAGCATTGATATTCAAGAAACATGTCTTGCTAGGATTTTGGACTGCCGGACAAATAAGGAGTATGAAATAGCTCTCGATGGAACAAGGAAAGATGTTGATGATGAGAAGGAAGATTAATCAGCAGTAAAAAATTCGATCGGCACGCCATTTTCTTCTATGAAAGCCATCCAATACCCTTCGATCTCAGTCGGTTTTAAGAGAAGCTTTTTGCCATGGACCGCTTTGTGGATGTCTTTCACTACATAACAAACATGCGGAACGGTTTGGATGAGAGGGTGCATGGGACTCCCCTTTTCGAAATAAATCCACTCAATCCTTAATGGATCTTTCTCATAGGGAGAACACCACACTTTATATTCCGGGTAGTAGACCATGCCTTCTCGTTTTTCACGAACAGGCACCCCAAAATGTTCGAAAATATATTCCATGTTCTTCTTTCTAACATGGAGACATTTTTTTCTCTACGCGCGCGGCAAAAATCGATGCAAAGCAAACCCTAGCACCGCAATTGCTACAGCACAGGCAGCCTTAAAAAAGGTTTTTTTAGGCCGGTTCATATCGGTCAAAAACCGTCCTAAAATGGAATTAAAACGGTCAGGATTCTGCCAAAATACGCCGTGGCCTCCATCAATCACATGGATCTGTCTATCCCAGAGGTTTTTGAATGCAACTTCATTGAAAATATATTCGTTATTGATCCCTTTGTCATCTTGACCGCAAACAACAGCAACCGGCGTATCGGAGGTTTCTACTGTCTCTTTCTGATTGCCGCCCCATCCTTCTTGCAAAGAAGCCATCAGACGGGATCTTGCCACTCCATGCGTATTTAAAGCCGCTTTGAGAAAAAAAGGCGCTTCTTCTGTGCTGATTCCGCTGGGGCCTACAAATTCTTGCGCCTCTTCAGGGGTCAGCTCTTCTTTCGTCATCAATCGGTGCAAACTGGGGAATGGACGAAACCCTTGCTCAAATCCTTCGCCGGAGATGGGAATGGGAGGAGTGCCAGTGAGAAAAACTCCTTGGATGCCTGGCCATTTCTTCATCATATCGATCGCAATATGGCCTCCCAAAGACCAGCCAATGATCGAAGCTTTTTGGATATTCATTTTTTTCAGCACTTCGATTGCAACGTCAGCATAACCTGGAATTGTATAAGTATCATGAGGATTGGCTGCTTTGCCGCTCTTTCCGTGCCCTGGCAAATCGATCGCAATGAATCTAAATTTACCATTCAGAGGGCTTCCATATTGTTTTTGAAATATCTCTTTACAAGCGGAATTTCCGTGGATCATGAAGGCAACTGGTCCCGGTCCTCCTGTATCTAGTACAGAAATATTTCCTGCGCTTGTTGGAATTGAGAGTGTGGTCATATGGATCTCCTGTTGGGCCGGTAATCCTACCATGAAAATTCAGTTTCCTGATAGCATTTTCCTCTATGAAACAGCGTATTGCCATCTATCTCGCAGGGACAATCAAAAAGGGGCATGAAGATGCTCATGCATCCCATTGGACCGATGAAGACATGGATCTCATTCGGACTGCTTTGAACCGTTTTGAAGTTGTTTTCCTCAATCCCGCTTTCCGCAGCGACGATTTATCCGATCAGCATTCTGTGTTTGGACGCGACATGCTGCAGGTGTTTTCAAGCCATGTTGTTTTTGTTGATGCAAGGGAGCGAAGAGGTCTTGGCGTTGGAGCCGAGATGATGTGGGCGAAATTGAATCAGATTCCGGTAGTTACCTGGGCTCCTCGCGATTCGCACTATCATAAAAGCGACGCCATCATCTTGGGATCAGCGGTGAAGAACTTTATCCACCCATTCGTTTAAGGGCTGAGCGATCGGATCGTAGAAAATCTCGTAGATGGAGCGCGCTATATTGAAGAAGTAATCACCGGAACCTCAATAATCAAAGGAATCGAGCACATCCGTTCAGCCATCGAGTACTACAAAACCCACCAACTGCCCAAAGATTTGCCGATGAAAGAACTAATGGCAGTTGAAGATGAGCTCACCAAACGAATGAACAGACCTCACACGCAAATCAAAATCAGTCAGCGCACGGTTCAAATGGTTCCCTACGATCCTCTATGGCCAATTCTTTTTGAAGCCGAGTCCAAAAGGATCAAAAAAGCTCTCGGAAACGATTGCATTGCAGTACACCACTTTGGCTCGACAGCTGTACCAGGCCTTTGCGCCAAGCCGAAAATCGATATTTTGGCAGTTGTGAAGAGTTTTTCCTCGCTCAAGCCTGAAGCTTTGGTTGAAATTGGATATGAGGTACGAAGAGAAACGATTCCAACAGGGAAATATTTCACGAAAGAAAACCCCCGATTCAATCTGCACGTATTTGAAGATGGAAATCCCCTGATTGAAAAAGACTTGAAATTCCGGGACTGGCTAAGAACCCATCCGGAGGATCGAGAAGCTTACGCCGCTCTTAAGAAAGAGCTAGCTCCTCAATTCAATGAACATAACGGCATGGCTTACTGCAGAGCCAAGACGGGATTTATCGAGAAAATCATTAAGGCTTCTGCTTCGCATCAAGAAGTTGGGCAATCCCATTCCCAAAGGACCAGTCCTCTTTCTTGACTGTAACGATGGATACAAAAACATCCTCTTTCCGCACCTTGGGATTCTTCCCAAGGATTTTGACTAGCTCCTGATAGAGCGCTTTTTTCATAGCTTGGGAACGTTTGATCGAGGTGATATAGATCACAATCACATCATCAGATCGCTTGACGCCCCAAATTTCCTTATTGAAATGGAAAAACTTGTGCTCTGAAACCATCTGAAACCGATCGGTCTTGGGGATTTTCCAAGCTGAAATGAGCGCCTTATGAATCCCATCGGATACTGCCTGGATGTATTTTTGGGATTTCCCCTCTCGGAGATGGATATGAATCAGCGGCATTTTGAACCTATCCTAGTAAAAGTTTTCTGTCGATTTTTTGGGCTTTTTGAGCAAATTTTCGTTTCTCTTGAGGGGGGTCATATCAACCTTCGTATATTACCCCCCTCAAGAGAAACTAAAATTTGCCAAAATCCTCAAAAAAGCGACGAAACACTTTTACTAGGATAGGTTCTTACATCCCTGGCATGACTCGATTGTTTAAGTCGTAAATAATCCAAAGAGACAGCAATACGACAATCACTAAAATCGTCACCATGAAATAAAAGACGAGGAGCATCCAACGAGGTTTGGATTCCTTGCCAAAGTGCATGAAAAAAATCAGCTGTACAAACGCTTGCACGATCGCAAGAAAGACCAGCGTCGCTATGAGGTATCCGCTTTCGAAGATTCTATACCCTGCAAAGAGAAAAGAAAGGGCGGTTAGAACCAAGCAGATCGCAAAACCAGACAAATAAAGTTTTAGAGTCTGCGGCCACTCTTTTTGAATCTCTTTTAAACTGCGCTCTTCGCTCATAGGCTCCCTATCAAATATACGAATGTGAAGATGAAAATCCAGACCAGGTCCAAAAAGTGCCAAAAGAGGCTAAAGACAACTAGCCTGCGGAATGTATCAATGGTGATTCCCAATTTAAAAATCTGTGCCATCATGTTCAGCATCCAAAATAGGCCAATCGAAACGTGAAGCCCGTGGGTTCCAACAAGAGTAAAGAAAGAAGAAAGAAAGGCCGATTTGGTCCAGTCATGCCCTTCGACAAACCCGATCTTGTGGAATTCGGAAAGCTCCATCGCGATGAATGAGGCGCCGAAAAGAAATGCGAAAATAAGCCAAAAAACCGTCTTATTCTTGTTATTCTTTAGCGCCGCAAGTAGGCCAAAGCCACTTGTGATGCTGCTGAAAAGGAGCGCCATCGTTTCCATGAAGGCAAAGGGAAGCTCATAGAGATCCTGCGTTGCGGGGCCGCCAAATGTGCTGTTATGCAAGACTGCGTAGGTGGCAAACAGTGTGCCGAAGATCAAACAGTCTGTCATGAGATAGCACCAAAAACCTAGCGTGACGCGGGAAAACGCGTCTTGGTGCGGATCTGGGATGCTCATGTTGGGATGCGGTTCTTTATGAAAGTGAATGGTCATATTTGCTGTTTCCCAAATTTGAGTTCAGTCTCTTTTACCTGCTCTGCAGTGATGATCTGCATTTTTTCTTTTTCCGACAGGCGGACGATGAGCGAAACGACAATCGCTAAAAATCCTGCTATCGCAAGCCACCAGATGTACCATACCATCCCGAAGCCAAACGCAAGCGCATAAAGGCCAATATAAGGCGCGATCGGCGTATTGATTGGCAGATGGATATCGTGATAGTGGCGGGCCACTTTGGGCGCCTCTCCCCGCTTGATCGCCCAAAGAGGATCGAGCTGATCGACTACAGGCGGAATGGCAAAATTATAGATCGGAGCAGGCGATGGGATCGACCATTCTAAAGAACGGCCATTCCAAGGATCGCCGGTCGTATCGCGGTTTTTCTTCCGCACAATGACGCTATAGATGATGTTGGCGAACTGGGTGAAAATTCCGCACATGACCAAAACAGCGCCAATGAGAACGAGGCGGAAGAGAGGATTCCAGCCAGTGGCTTCATCGTAGTGGTCAAGGCGCCGGGTTGCTCCCATGAATCCGAGCATGTAGAGCGGCATGAAAGCGAGAAGGAAGCCGACAAACCAAAACCAGAAAGCGACAATGTTAAGCCTTTCATTCAAGAAAAATCCAGTTACTTTGGAAAACCAATAAGATAGTCCCGAGAAGAATCCGAAAAGCAGTCCGCCGATCACCATTCCGTGGAAGTGGGCGATGAGGAATAGGCTGTTATGCACCTGGTAATCGACAGGCGGAGCAGAAAGCAAAATGCCGGTCATGCCGCCGACGCTAAAATTCAGAACAAATGCAAAAAACCAAAGCATGGGACTTGAAAAATGCACTTTGCCGCGGAATTTAGTGAAGAGCCAGTTGAAGATTTTAACCCCCGTCGGAATCGCAATCAGCATCGTCATGATCGCAAAGAAGGCGTTGACGCTGACGCTTGCTCCCATCGTGAAGAAGTGGTGAAGCCAAACGATGAACGAGAGAATGGTGATCACGATCAAGGCCCATACCATTGAGTAGTAACCGAAAAGCCTTTTTTCTGAAAATGTAGGCACCACTTCGGAGAAAATGCCAAATGCTGGGAGGATGAGGATGTATACCTCAGGGTGTCCCCACGCCCAAATCAGGTTCACATACATCATAAAATTGCCGCCAAAACTTGCCGAGAAAAAGTGCATGCCTAAATAACGGTCCAATGTGAGCAGATAGAGCGTTGCAGTTAATATCGGGAAGGCAAAGATAATGAGCGTCATTGAGCATAAGCCGCTCCATGTGAAGATGGGCATCTTCATGAGGGTCATTCCCTGGCAGCGCATTTTGAGAATGGTCACCAAAAAGTTGATTCCCGCAAGCGTACTTCCTATACCTGCAAGCTGGACAATCCAGATCCAGTAATCGACCCCCTCGTTCGGGCTGAATTCAGGACTTGAAAGGGGCGGATAGGCAAGCCATCCTGTCGCAGAAAAGTGGCCGATTGCAAGCGAGATCATGAGCAGTGCAGCGCCTGCGGCAAAAAGCCAAAAGCCAACTGCGTTCATGAATGGGAAAGCAACGTCGCGCGCTCCAATCTGGAGCGGGATAAGACAGTTCATAAGACCGAATACGACGCCCATGCCGACAAAAAAGATCATCGTGGTGCCGTGGGCAGAGAAAACTTCCTGATAATGGTCCGGTTCCAAATAGCCAAACGATTCGCCCACCGACATGGCTTGCTGGATACGCATCATGAGCGCATCGGCAAACCCTCTCAAGAACAGGACGAGGGCTACGACGAAATACATGATGCCGATTTTTTTGTGATCGACGCTCGTGATGTACTCATCCCAGAGCCATTTCCACTTCTTTTTGTAGGTAATCAGCGCGAAAATAGCCAAACCGCCGAAAACCATCCCGAAAACGGCTCCGTTTTGAACGAGATCGTGTTCGAAGGATTTTAGTGTCAATCTTCCAAATATATTCATTTCATGTACTTCATTATAATTTGATTAAAGAGTCCGGGTTCCGAGGTATAAATTTGGACCGGGCTATATGAGCTTGGTTTTGCCAATTCCTGATAATCCAATCTTTGAGCAGATTTAGCTTGCGCAATCCAGCTTTGGAATTCTTCCTCTGTCGATGCTTTGGCTTTGAAAGCCATGCCGGCGAATCCCGCTCCGCTTAAGTTTGCGGATGAACCTCGATATTCTCCTGGCACATCGGCAATCAAATGAAGAAGCGTTCTCATACCTGGCATCGCATAGATCTGCCCTCCCAAATGAGGAATCCAAAAAGAATTCATCGGCGCATCCGCTGTGATTTCAAAGCGGACTGGCGTCCCAACTGGGAATTGAAGAAAGTTCACAGAAGCGATTTGCTCTTCCGGATATATAAAAAGCCATTTCCATTGAAGGGCTACTACCTGGATGGTCATCTCTTTTTTATCGCTCGGAATTGGTTTGTATGGATCGAGCTGATCTGTTTTGTAGTAGGTCAACACGCAAATCGCAGCAATCAATACGGTAGGAATACCCCACCAAAAATATTCTGCGACTGTATTGTCGACTAGGTCTGGGTCATATTTGCCAGTGCCTCTTTGAGCGCTATATTTCCAGGAAAAAATAAAGGTAAATAGATAGACCGGAATGACGACGAGCAACATGAGTACTTGAAGGATTAAAAGGAGATTTCGCTCTTCAAGACCGATATAGCCTTTGGGAGCCAAAATCGCGATGTAATCGAGAAAGGTGATCACTTCGAGGGGCTGCATGATCAGAAAAATTAAGAGAATGACCCCTGAAGTCATGAGCGCGTAAAAAAGGTGCTTTTTTTTCATCTTGGCAATCGCCCGCAAGTGGTAAAGTTTTTTTTCAAAATACTCTTTCCAACCAACCATTGTCTAGAAAAAATTTTTTTTGTAAGCTTGGTTGCATGATCAGAACCTATTACCTGCTCACAAAACCTGGCATCATCATTGGCAACCTGATTACAACTGTGGGCGGATTTGCACTTGCCTCGCAAAGTTCTTTTAACTTACCTCTTTTTCTTGCGCTTTGCATTGGTCTTGGCGGTGTGATTGGTTCTGCTTGCGTATTCAACAATTATATAGATCGCGAAAGCGACCAGAAAATGCGCAGAACAAAACATCGGGCTCTTGCTTCTGGCCTCATTTCTGGAAAATCAGCTGTTTTATTTGCAGCCACAATCGGCTTCATCGGATTTTCTACGCTCATTATCTGCACCAATCTTCTTGCGGCAGCGATTGCGGCGATTGGATTTTTTATTTACGTTGGCTTGTACAGTTTTTGGAAGCACCACTCGACCTATGCAACGCTTGTCGGTAGCGTTGCAGGAGCAGTTCCTCCTGTAATCGGCTATGTTGCTGCAAGCGGCAAGCTGGACATCGGCTCAATCCTACTTTTTTCAATTCTTTTCCTTTGGCAAATGCCCCATTTTTATTCGATTGCAATGTGGAAAATGGAAGATTATCGATCGGCTTCGATCCCTGTGCTTCCACTAGCTCAAGGCATCCCAGCCACGAAAGTACAAATGCTTCTCTACATCATTGCCTTTCTATTTACCCTTCTCCTGCTTCCCCTTTTTACCCCTGTTGGGGCAGCCTATCTAGTAGTATCTGTTCCACTCAGCCTTGCTTGGGGAGCCTGTTCTTTGATGGGATTCACAGCCAAAGACGATCAAAATTGGGCCCGACAAATGTTCCGCATCTCCCTCCTCATTATCATGGCCTTCTCGCTTATGATTAGCCTCTAGATATTTTCCTAAAACCGATCTTCCTATAGAATAAAAGTCTCTATGAAACCTCTTCATTTTCTTCTCGTTCTTCTTGTTGTTGCCGTTTGGGGATTCAATTTTGTCTTTGTCAAAGTGGGTCTCGACGCTCTGCCGCCTATGCTTTTATGCGCAGCCCGGTTTATTCCTGTCAGTCTGCCAGCTATTTTCTTTTTTAAACGTCCAGGCGTTCCTTTCAGATGGGTGATCCTCTACACGCTGATCATGTTCATCTTTCAATTCACCCTCATGTTCACCGGAATGAAAGCAGGAGTGACGGCTGGCCTCGGATCGCTGCTTCTTCAAATCCAAGTCTTTTTCAGCCTGTTTTTTGCCAAAGTTCTTTTAAAAGAGGCGATCAACCGTTGGCAAGTATTTGGCGCGCTCGTTTCTTTTTCAGGGATTTTTTTAGTCGGATGGAAAATCGATGCGGGCGCAACTTTTTTTGGGTTTCTTCTTGTCATCGCCTCTGCCATGGCTTGGGGCCTTGGCAGCGTGATTGTCAAAAAGATGGGCAAAGTCCAATCAAGCTCGCTTCTTGTTTGGAGCAGTTTTCTCGCCTGGCCTCCGCTCCTCCTTTTTTCCCTACTATTTGAAAATAGCAGCACCACCGTCTTGCATGCCCATGAGCTGTCTGCTACAGCCTACGGAGCCATCCTTTTTATTGCTCTCGGCTCTACGGCCTTTGGATTCGGCGTTTGGAATCACCTCGTTCAAATATATCCGCTTGCAACTGTGGCGCCATTTACTCTTTTAGTCCCCGTGTTCGGCATACTCGGTTCAGTGATTTTTCTCGGCGAGAATTTAGAGAGCTGGAAAATTTTAGCTGGAATATTGGTTGTCAGCGGCCTTTGTTTGAATCTGGCCGGCGCTCGGCAAAAAGAATTCGCAAAAGAAAGGAACCTCCAATGAAAGGCAAATATGGCCTCGACGCCCCAACAGTTGTTCTCACGCTGTCGCTTTTTTCTACGCTTGGGCTTGGGATATGCGCCCTATCTTTTGCAATCCAAAACTCCCTCCTCTCCTCGATTGTCTTTTGTTACGGGATCGCCACCGTCGCGTCTCTTGGACTTTCTGCTGTTTGGATGGTCTATAGCTCGAAAGTTCTCAAACCGAAAATGACCTTAGCGATGATCGACGATTTGCAGCTTCGATCTACTGATAAAATCCTCGATATTGGATGTGGAAGGGGCCTTCTTCTCATTGAAGCTGCCAAACGGCTTCAGAAAGGCGAGGCTCATGGAATTGATCTTTGGCAAAAGAAAGATCAATCGGGCAATGCCATGGATCAAACTCTTCGCAATGCAAAATCGGAGGGAGTAGACATCCATATTCAAACTGCAGACATGAGACGGCTTCCCTTCCCAGATGCGTATTTTGATGCAGCCATGACGAGTCTTGCCATCCACAACATCCCAACGGAAGAGGGAAGAACCCAGGCTCTTAGAGAGATGCTCCGGGTCCTAAAACCCGGAGGGAAATTCTGCATTTTTGATATCCAGCACGGCGAAAAATATGCGGGCTTCCTAAAATCTCATGCCAACGTTCGATCTAAAAAGGCATATTTTTATTGTCCGCCTGTGAGCTTGATTCACGGACATAAAAATTGATTCGCACACACCTTAGAAGCGTGTGCGAATCCAATCGATCATCAGTCTAAATCCGCGACTCTCTCGTATGCCCCAATCATATATGCCGAGTATTGCGTTTGCGACCTTGGCAGATCTTTTAGCAATGCTCCCATATTTGGATAAGTAACAAACGTTGCAGGTTCAGCATTTGCTGAAAAGAGGCGGAATTCTGTTTCATCCCCTTTTGGAACGATGATTAGCGCATAGGAAAAGGTGAATTGCCTATTTGTTAATACGACGCCAATCGGCTTATCTTTCACCGTTTTCGCCAATTCTTGAACCCATCCAGCACGATTCCTTTCGCCATCTAGCTTCGCGATTTTAGCTCCAGCGAATTCCATAATTTGAGGAGGAATAGCATCTTCCGCATCTTGTAGAACAGATAATCCCTGTTTTAATAGATCGCTGACTAAACCTTGTTCCGCTTCAAAATCTTCTCCCTGGAAGCTAGAAGCCGCGGTGCATGCAGCATAAAATCCGCCTGTAGCTACATTCGCTTTCAATTGGACGATCGGCGCATCAGCTACAGCCTCTTTGTTATCATCATCATCAAGATCAACATCAGCTTCTTCATCTTCTTCCTCAACAGCAGCTGCGGCTGCGCCGGCATTAACCGCTTGTTTAATCGGGGTTAAAGAATATTGGAAATTGTGGTTTGCCAATTCCGGACGAATGGTTGTAGTGAAAAACTGGGCAAATTCGGAACTGGTGCTAAACTTATCCATACGAATTGGATCTGAATATGGATTAACAAAGTAAAAAGTTCCTTTCATTCCTTTGGTAGTCACCATAAGACCATACACCCAATCATCGACCTGGATGAGACCAAACTCTTGTCTTCCAGTTGCTTGGGATAACAGTTTGAGACTCATAGCAGCCTCTGAGATCCTCTTGCAATAGGTGCTTTCCATATGGCCCCTTGGCCCAAAGCTAATAGTGGGGAAACGCTTTTGAGCATATCTTTTTTGTTGCTCCATTGCAAAGTCACCCAAAGCGAGCCCATTTTCTGCTAATCTTTCTTGAATTGATGCGTCTTCTTTTCTCTTGTGTTGCTGGAGTCCAGTCCGAACCATTCCATCAAGCTCTTCAGTTTTTACTGAGCCTGGTAGGCATCTAAAAGCTTGCAAGACGATAGACGCTGCACCATCAACATCTTCTTCACTCAAAGTTAACGTGCTGATAGTTGAAGAGACTGGCAAAACTTCTCTTGGAGCTATTGGTCCGAGAGGCACTTTATGTTCTGCTGCAGGGGCGCCTCTGTCTTGACGTATTTGATCTAATTGAGCCAATAAGAGTTGAACTCTGCCTGGCTGCTGTTGCTGTGCTGGTGGTGGAACTCGATCTCCCACAGGAACAACTTCTAGCTCAGGCATCCCACCATCATCTTCTTGATGAGCTGGCGCTGGCGCTGGTGCTTGCTGTTGTTGTTGCTGCGCTGGCGGTGGGGGCGGCAAATCAACTTGTTGTTGCTGCTGCGCTGGCGGCGGGGGCGGCAAATCAACTTGTTGTTGCTCCTGCACTGGTGGATGGTCCAGTTGATCTGCATCTACCAATAACGCACCCACATCCAATGGTTCGTCTTCTTCTGCTCCGTCAACTTGCTGTTGTTGTTGCTGCTGCGCTGGTGGCAACTCAACTTGCTGCTGCTGCGCTGGTGGCGGTGGCGGCGCTAACTCAACTTCTTGCTGTTGTTGTTGCTGCTGCGCTGGTGGCAACTCAACTTGCTGCTGCTGCGCTGGTGGCGGTGGCGGCGCTAACTCAACTTCTTGCTGCTGTTGCTGCTGCTGCGCTGGTGGTGGCGCTTGTCTTTGAATTGGCGGAACCTCAGGAGCTCTTACTTGCCCCGGAACAGGAACCTGAACATGAGGGGGTGTTTGCGATGCATCGGAAACCCTCGATGGGTCGATTGCTGGCGCGGCTGAGAAAAAGCAGGGCAATATCGTGCGCAATACCGCCATACATACCTCTTTTACTTTGTTCACAAGATCCGTTAGGAATTGCGAACAGCTTCCGAAGAATGATCCTTCTGCGAATATCGGTCGAGTTTGTGTGTTAGCTACATGTATCATGTGTACCTCCAATAAAAAAATTGAACGAGCATTCTACATGTTAGTAAATTTTTTGCATTATAAATTTTTTTCTTCTATGAAACGGATATGAAGCTGACCTTTCTTGGCACCCGCGGCGAGATCGATCCGAAGACAAAACGGCACCGAATGCACACCTCTTTGCTCATCACTTATCAAAAAAAAAGGGTGATGATCGATTGCGGGACGTCTTGGCTTAAGAAATTGAAATCGCTGAAACCAGATCATATCGTCATCACACATGCACACCCAGATCATTGCTGGGGTTTGAAAAATGGAGCCCCCTGCCCTGTTTGGACTACGAAAGAAACCTGGAAGCTGATCAAAAGTTTTCCGATTGAGGATCGAAGAGTGCTTTTACACAGGAGACGAAAAAAAATCGCCGGCATCAGCTTTGAGGCTTTTCCCGTTTGGCATTCGATTCGAGCGCCTGCTGTCGGCTACCGGATTATTTGCGGGGATGTGAAATTCTTCTACGTCCCAGATGTTACTTGGATCCCCAAAATCCACAGCGCCTTTCGTGACATCGCATTTTATATTGGAGACGGCGCAACGATCATCCATCCGATGATTCGAAAACATGCCCCCAGCGGACAGATTTTCGGCCACGCAACCGTTCGTCAGCAGCTCACTTGGTGCAAGAAACAAAAGGTAAAAAAAATGATCGTAACCCACTGCGGCTCTGGCATTGTCCGTAATGAAAAGCGGGCCATTAAACATATCGAAAAACTCGCTGAAGAAAGAGGCGTTGAGGTCGAACTTGCCTACGATGGGCTTGAATTAATCCTGTGACTGCAGTATGCGGGAATTTAAAGTAGGAGTTTTTATGATCCATCCAGTTGTCGGTCCCGTAGTCGCTATCATCGCAGGCATTTTAATCCTGATTTTCCCTGAATTATTAAACATCGTTGTAGCCATCTACTTGATTGCTGTAGGTCTCATCGGACTTGTTGGCACAGTATGACGACTCATTACACATCTAAGTACCTTGCTCTCTTCGGGATCTGCTTGCTCGCATTTACTGCGTTTCTCGATTTCACCATCGTTAATACAGCGCTTCCCTTCATTCAAAAAGCATTCAAGATCGATATCTTGCTATTGCAGTGGGTATCGAACGTATTTCCGATTATATTAAGCATGACGATGATCGCCGTAGGCAAGATCGGAGATATAGTCGGCCGCAAACAGTTTTTCTACTTCGGAGTCTTTCTCTTCGGAGCATCAGCTCTTTTGGCTGGTTTTTCACCAAATATCCATTGGCTTATTTTCTTCCGCGGCGTACAAGCTCTTGGAGCCTCGATCACTTTTATTGTCTCGTCTTCTCTTCTTTCAGAAGTATATCCTGAAAATGAAAGAGCTTGGGCCATCGGCATTTATGGAGGCGTTACAGGGGCTGGACTTATGCTCGGTCCCTTCTTCGGAGGGATTTTGATCGGCGCGCTCGATTGGAGATGGGTTTTCTGGGTCAATATCCCGATTATTGCGATCGGCCTGTTCTGCTGCTTTGCCAGCTTGAAAGGAACATCGCATCGAGAAAAAAATGTCCATTTAGATTGGAAAGGCCTCGGCCTTCTCATTGTCGGCTTAGGTCTATTGATGTACGGCATTGTTGCTGGGGCAGCAAACGCGCTATCTTTAGCCTGCATCGCGATCGGCATCATTTTCCTAGGAATTCTCCTCGTGCTCGAAATGAAATCAAACCATCCTCTTTTACATTTTGAGATTTTTAAAGAACCGCTTCTTCTTCTCTCAGTCATCAGCTGCGCAATAGCAGGAGTCGTCTCCTACGTCTTTATGTTCTTCGATCCCCTCTATCTGGAAAACGTACTCCATCTCAATCCATACACTATCGGTCTTCTAATCGCGATTATTCCTGCCGCGCAAGTTGTCATCTCATTTGGATTTAACTACCTTCTCAA
Organism: Parachlamydiales bacterium; assembly: GCA_019694475.1. GTDB lineage: Bacteria > Chlamydiota > Chlamydiia > Chlamydiales > SM23-39 > REEB52. The sequence goes on along the minus strand of JAIBBX010000005.1, from coordinate 116,318 downwards.
AATAGGCCTTGCGAATCTCCTTTTCGCATCTTGCGTAGCTCCGCTTATTTCAGCTTTTTTGCATCTCTTTTTTGGCATTCACTCTTCACTTGCCATCTTTATTCTCCCATTTGCTCTCCTCGGAATTAACTGGGGCTTAAGCAATACGGCGATGATCACTGCGGTCAATCAAACGGTGGCGCCGCAAAAAATCGGAGAATCAATTGGAACGATTGCAACCATCTGGAATTTCGCTGGTTCTGTTTTGCTCGCCCTCAGCACAGTGATCTTTCATTCGAAAAAAACAGCCTTCTTGCCTGCTTTCAAAACTGTGATTGGATTCAACTTGATATTCCTGGCTGTAGTGATTCTGATTGCTGTGGCGGTTCGAAGAAAAATTTCGATGAAAAAACAACATCTCAAATAGGTTGGCATTATGAATCCAAAACATCCTTGGGGAGTACGGCTCGGCGTCGGCGTCGCCATGCTCGTCCTTGCCTTCATCGGCATCGTTGTTACCAATATCCTCGCAACAGGAGGCTGGGCTTACTGGAGGGCTATGGTGCCTATCTATGCTGCAATGGCTCTTTGGCTCAGCTGGTATATGAGACGAACAACAGACGTGGTCAGACCTGTCACTATCTGGCACGAACTCTTGCATTGGGTGGGGCTTTTTTTCATGATTTTCCTGGTGGAAATCTATCTCCATTCAGGACTTCTCAGCCGAAATCAAGCAAGCCTAGTAGCCCTGACGCTGCTTTCCCTCACTGTATTCACAATCGGGGTCTATATCGAATCGACCTTCATCCTCATCGGAATTGTTCTGGGAGTATTTGCCGCGATTGTCGCAGTGGCCATCCAATATCTTTATGCTTTCACAATCCCAGCGCTCCTGATTGGCATCGGGATCATCTCTTATATGATCTGGTTTTCGCATCAAAAAATGACAAAATAAGGCTTATATTTGTCCTGATTCGATGATTTTTGCCCCATGGCTTCGCATTTTCTCAAAAGCCTTCTCTTCATCTCTAGGATTTAAATTGATCGCGCGGCATGCGTCGCGGATTACCCAAACCTTAAACTGCAAATCGAGGGCATCAAGCACCGAATACAAAACGCAGTAATCAGTTGCAAGACCAACAAAATATAGATCTTTGAGATGGAGTTTTTTTAAATGGTCAGCAAGACCTGTTGAGCGCTTGCGGGCATTATCGAAAAATGTGCTATAGCTATCTACATCCGGGGAAGAGCCTTTATGGAAAATCTTCTCAATCTGTTCCCGATTCAAAGATTCAGCAATCTCCGCGCCATATGTGTTTTGAATGCAGTGATCAGGCCACAAAATCTGCTGCATTCCGTTTATCCAAATGGTTTCGCTGGGCTGTTTTTTATGAGTGGAGGCAAAACTCATGTGTTGAGGCGGATGCCAATCCTGGGTGGCAAAGACATGGTTGAACCGCGGCAAGATCAGATTGATGACGGCAATGACTTCATCTCCGCCAGGGACTGCAAGAGATCCCCCAGGAAGAAAATCGTGCTGCACATCAGTGATGATGAGTGTTTTCATCGCGCACCTTTCGGATCATTTCCATTTTTTTCTGATACAATTTCTTCTCGAGCCCTGCCAGATAGGGCTGCGGATTTGTAAAACGTTCCATGGATGGAGGCAAGCGCGTTAACTCGCGCTTTGCATGCGCCTGCGCTTCGAAAAGAGACGGCGCCGAGTAGACAACTTTCCCTTCTCGAAAGATAGGAATCAATAAATCCGATGAATGGCCGCTCCCCTGCATTTGCCTATTGGGATCATGCGCATCGATGATGGTGGCAGAATGATCGATTCCGATGATCTCATCGTAAATCGCGTCGCCGGTGTAGAATTGTCCGTCAAAATATCTCCGGATTTGCAAAATCCCCGGATTGGTTACTTTTGCTGTCTGCTCCGATAGTTTGATTTTGTGGACCCACTCCCCTTTCTCGTTTTGAATCGCTGATAGTTTGTAGACGCCATCGAGCGCAGGCTGATCCTTTCCCGTGACGAGATTGGTGCCGACTCCCCAAACATTGATTTTAGCACCTTGCTGTTTGAGATCGCGAATGAGATATTCATCAAGCTCATTGCTGGCCATGATGCACGCTTTTTTTAACCCAGCTTCATCGAGCAATTTGCGGATTTCAATGCTGAGCTTTGCTAAATCTCCCGAATCGAGCCTCACGCCTGCAAGATCAAAATCCTTCATCGATTTGGCCACTTTGATCGCTTTTTTCGCCCCCTCAATCGAATTGTAGGTGTCGATCAGCATGATGCAATTTTTGGGACGCATTTTTGCAAAAATTTCAAACGCTTTTTCTTCATCTTCAAAGGCCATGATCCAACTGTGGGCATGCGTACCGCGGATCGGAATGCCAAACAGTTTTCCTGCAATTACATCCGAGGTTGACTCGCAGCCGCCGATAAAAGCGGCCCGGCTTGCAGAAATAGCACCATCAACTCCTTGCGCTCTGCGCATTCCAAACTCAATCACCGGATCGGGATGGGCCGCAAGACATATACGGGCCGCCTTCGTGGCAATGAGGGTTTGGAAATTGATGATGTTCAACATCGGGCTTTCCAAAAGCTGGGCTTGCCAGATAGGCCCTTTTACACGGATGATCGGTTCGTAGGGAAACACGAGACTTCCTTCGGGAAGAGCATCCAGGTCGCAAGAGAATTGGAATTTCGAAAGAAAATCGAGAAACGGCTTTTCAAAAAGATCGAGTTCTTCGAGATAAGCCAGGTCGGTGGATGAAAAGCGGAAATCTTTTAGAAACTGAACTGCAGTTTCAAGTCCTGCCGCAATCGCAAATCCCCCTTTAAAGGGCCATCTTCGGAAATTGATGTGGAATACTGCATGCCTATGAGCTATCCCAGCCTTCCAATAGCCATGAACCATCGTAAGCTGATAAAGATCGGTTAGTAAAGCCAGGGATTGATTATAAATCATGGCTGCAGCTGCGCTCTTTTGGCTTTCAACCGATCTATCTGCTGCTGAACAAGGGCCGCTTTGTTCCGGTTTTCCTCAGCGAGTTGAATATGCCTGCGTGTTTCCAGAACCGCTTGAGTATCAAACTGCAGATAGGTTGCCATATCGTCATGCTTGAGAGCCCTAGCCTCATAGCCTCGCTTCATGTCCTCGAGCTGCTGGATCTCGGAATCAATTTTTTGAATTTCAGCGCTGTTATTCGCCGAATACCCGCTGAACCCCCACAGAATCAAAAAGAAAGAAAAAGTGAGAAAAAAAAGACGCCTGAGGTTCATAGACCCTTTGTAGATTTTTTTTGAGATATAGCCGAAAAGGAGCGCTTTGGCAATTGTTTCTAAAACCCCCTAGCGCATATATTGGTAGGATGAAACATTGGGTTCTCTGTTTTCTTTTGGTCTCCGCAGCCCTTTTTGGAGCCCCTCCCTTCCGTATGAAAGAACGGATTGAGAAGGCAAAAGTCGGGGACTATATGGTGACCGAGGCGGGAAAAATGATCACCGTCTTGAGCATCCGCTCTATTTCCCCTAACTCCCTCATCTTAGAAGAGATCAGCGTTCCTTCGCAGAACCTAAAAAAACGACCCGATTCTTGGCCCGAATGGGTCAAAGCCAATGCACCAGGCCATACCTCCTGGTCGATGATCGAAATCGATCCCAAATCGGGCCAGCTTCTCGAATGTTTTTCTTTCTCTAGGTCTGCTTGGATCCAACTCTCTCAAAAAGAAAGCCTCATCGCGACCCTCCTTTTCCTACCAATGAAAAAGGTTTCCCCCGATAAACAGCGAAAAATAGGTCCCCCGCCAATGCCGGGCGAACCCGACTTTCGCAAAGTATGGGTGCCGCCTCTTGTTTTTGAAGGGAAAAAACTGGAATCTCCCAATTTTGAAGTTTTCGAAACAATATGGCCTAAAGACGATAGCGAATTATCCAATCAGGAAGTGATGATCTATTTCGATCATGAAAAACAGCTCCCATTCCCCTTCTGGATCCAAGTCCAAACCTCCCATGCAACAGCTGCACTTAGAACCATCGACTCGGGAAAAAATCTTCCCATCATCCATCGAAAAATCCCGCGCAGAGTCCCCGAATTCGTCGGACTTCCCAGAAAAACGGAAGACCGCCTTCTTCTCAACCTGAAAAGCCCAAAATACTATAAGCAATTTGAACTCTATGCCATTGATGTGACAACCAAAGAAAAACAAATCCTCCCCATCACCCATTCACTGATAGATGGCGAAGATGAATGGAAAACAGTTGCCATCGAGCTCGACGAACTCGAATCAACTTTAGAAACAGATCATCGATACAATTGGCTCCTTGTTCCTGTCGGTTTCAGCGACTCCTACACAGAGACTGCTAAACCTTTCCTTTGGACGATCGATCATACCGACAATCATTAATAAATCCTTTAAGTTGTGAACAATTCCATAGAGAGTTTCTCTATGAAATTCATAAGATTTACGCAACTCATTTACTGTCAACAACTTAAAGCTCCTTCGAGAGGGAATTTAACAAATTGGCCTTGAGGGTTTTACAAAAGTTATGAACAAGTTTTCCACAACCGTTTTTTCTTGCCTTGAGACAAAGAAATGTTCTAAAATTGCGAGCATGATAGGTTCGTTTTTTTCTTTAAGGAAATCGCGCAGGACGTTTCGTCTGATCCATCGCCACTACAAGCGTAAACACAAATCTCTCGACCAATATACGAGAGAATCGATCGAGGGATATCTCAATGCTCTTCGGGAAGCGATTTTAAAGAAAGATTCTGCTGAAGCAAAGCGGATGGCCAAAGAATTAGACCAAGCCTCTTTCCGGCTAATGCCCAAAAGTTCTTTTGATAAAGCGCGCGATTTTATCGGCGGATTAGCTTTTGCCCTTCTGATTGCTGTATTGATCCGAACGACCTGGTTTGAACTCTATACGATTCCAACAGGATCGATGCGTCCGACTTTGAAAGAAGAAGACTACTTGATCGTTTCCAAAACCGATTACGGCATCAATGTCCCTTTGCAGCTTTCCCATTTCTATTTTGATCCAGATTTAGTTCAGCGCGGTTCGATCATCGTCTTTAATGGCGGTAATATGGACATTGCCGATGTCGATACTGTTTATTTCTATCTCTTTCCTGGGAAAAAACAATTCGTGAAAAGACTCATCGCGAAACCGGGAGATACTGTTTATTTTTATGGCGGCCATCTTTACGGCATTGATGCGGACGGGAAAGAAATTGCCGAATACCGCAATACATCTTGGTTCCAAGATCTCGAACATATTCCGATGATCCGTTTTGAGGGAAAAATGGAAATGGCCCAAAATGGAACAGCTCTTTTCCATCAAATGAATATCCCAGTAGCAAAGCTCATGCGGAATAGCACAGGAGAAATGCTGACCAAAAAAGCTTCCAATTTCGGCGATCTTTGGGGAATGAAGCATTTTGCCATGGCCCGCCTTTTGACCCGCGCTGAGATGATATTGATCCATCCAGAAGTGGTAGCTGACGATGGCATTCTCTATTTAGAAATGACTCATCATCCTACTTTGCAAGGAGCTAAATACCCGGATTTAGCAGTGAGCCAATCGATCATCCCGCTTCAAGAGCGGCATTTGAAAGCGATTTCTGATCACATGACCACCTGCCGTTTCCAAGTGAAAGATGGAATTCTTTCCCGGCTTGGCTGGAATACGAAAGGTTTGAGCGCCTATCTACCCAAACTGCCAGGCGTTCCCGATGGCAAATATGAAATCATCGATGGCAAAGCCTATCAGCTCCCCTTCCCGACGATCCCCTTCCTTGGTATTTTCACAAATGGGGTCACACGCGAATTGCCCGCTGATCATCCGCTCTACAGCCAAAAGCCTGAAGTGTTGCAAAAGCTATTCAATTTAGGGTTTGAGCCGCTCAATCACTATATGCCTCTTCACAAACATCAGAAAGCAACCCCATCCCGCTATGCTTATTTCCGAGATGGCGATCTCTATTTGATGGGAGGCGCAATTATTCGAAAAGACGATCCTACTTTGGATGCATATCTTGCCAAAGAAAAACAAAAAACAACGCCTTTCGTCGATGCAGGTACGCCCTCTCTTGATGAGATCCGCAAATTCGGTCTGAAAATTCCAGAAAAGATGTATTTAGCTCTGGGCGATAATCATGCGATGAGCGCAGATAGCCGAGAATTCGGTTTTGTTCCTGAAGATAACCTCAAAGGGGGCGTCAGCTTCCTCTTTTCTCCTCCGGGAGAGCGCTGGGGACAACCTATGCAGCCTTCTCAGCCGCACGCTACATTCCCCAATCTTACGATTTGGATTCTTTTTTCCATTGCAGGCGTAGCATCTTCGCTCTACTTGCGAAGGAAATTGAAAAAACCCTTGAAATTCTAACGAATCTCGGCTACTTCCAGGGATATGAACAACCCTTCATCCTGGCCTCAAAGGTGTCTGATTGCCTTCATTGCAATGATAGCAGCATTTATTGCTCTCTATCTCGGACTCTATCAATGGCGCATCATCAGCACAATCTGGGACCCGATCTTCGGCAACAGTTCCATGAAGGTACTCGATTCAGATGTTTCTCATGATATTACGCGGATCATCCGGATTCCCGATGCAATGCTCGGGGTATTTGCCTATCTATCCGATGCCGTTTTCGCGCTTGCCGGCTCTGAAAGGCGCTGGCAAGACCGCCCTTGGCTTGTGATTCTCTTCGGCATAGATGTCATCCCACTCGGCATGGTTAGCATCACACTAGTTCTCTTACAAGGCTTTGCGGTGAAATATTGGTGCTTTTTATGTCTTATCACGGCAACGATTTCAGTAACGTTGATCTTCCTCGCCTATAACGAAGTGATCACAAGCTGCATCTATCTTCTGGAAATCAAAAAACGTTCTAATTGGCGGACAACATGGTGGGCGCTTTGGGGCTATCCAAATCAGCATGCCGTCGCTGCAGGAGAAGCAACATTGAAAAAAAGGAACAAATCCAGTGTGGGCCCGAATTTGTGAAATTCTTCTTGGTCTTTGGCTCTTCGCGAGCCATTTTCTATTCACTCTCCATGATTGGATCGACGCGGCCTGCGCGAGCATGATCATTATCTTTTCTGCGCTTTCTTTTTTCGAAACGCTGAATAAAATGCATCTTTTGCAAGTCTTGCCGGCAGCTGTGCTTCTCTATGTGAGTTACTCATTGCCTTCTCCACACCTGCCTTTAACAATGCAGAATTACATTTTGGTGGGGCTTGGGCTGATCATGTTTGCGATCATCCCTTCCCATGCCTCGGAACCTCCAAGACCTTGGAAAAAGTTTCTAAACAAACTTTAATGAGTCTCTTATTTCGGCGGCTGTTTCATAAGAGCGCGCGGATGAGCGGTTGCAACAAAACTTTTGAAAGGGGGTCGGTTTCCCTGTTGTTTCCAAATATCCAGCAATGAGAGAACCTGTGGGCCAGGCAACGACTGGACGCTCGGATCTGGTTTTTTTGATGGCGATAATGGGGCAGGATATAGACGAAATTTCCCTTGTGGATTTTCCTCTTTATGCCTTTTATATCCCCTCTTTTTTCCACTCGGACTTTCCACTACGAAAATCTCTTTTTCATCGGGTTGAATTTTCTCTTGCCGAATCCTATCGGTGTCTTTTTGGATGACAGCTTCCTCAGACAAAGTATGTTCTAATTTGCCAGCTAATGATTTTAAAAGCCGTTTTTGCCCTCTTTTAGAATCGCCGGTCATCTTCGAGGGAGATTCTTGTATTTGTTCATACGTATGAGATCGATGTGGAGTTTGCAGCTTTTTAAACTCAGGCGTTGAAAGCTTATTTCCAGATTGCGGATTTCTAACCGGTGATTGGGGTGAAGAAGAATCGAAAACAGATTGCACTAACGCTTCAATGTCCGGCTTTGCTTTCGGCGTAGAGTCGGGAATATGCGGATTTGGCAAAACAAAATCAGACGAAGTTGCATCAGTAACAGACATGAACAAACCTATTTTTTAAATAAAATTATAATACAACAAATACAAGAAAATCAATATCAATTAATTATAAAACAGAATTCCAAAGAATTATTGCTGGTTGTTTATGTTCATAGCCCAAGATTCCGAGAGATGCTACAGAAAGGATAAAAAGTTTACCCATTTGAGGTTCTAGACCTAAATACCTGGCGGTAAGGACTCTAAGGAAATGGCCGTGAGAAAAAACGGCCACGTTGCCTGGAATGGCAAGGATTTTTTTTAAAAATCGATCAGCTCTTTGCCCCACATCTTCGGGAGATTCTCCATGTGGAGCGCCATCGTCGAAAATATCCCATCCAGGATGCAGTTTATGAATTTCGGCGGTTGTCTTGCCTTCATAATCGCCGTAATCCCATTCGCAAATATCGGGATCAACCTCGTGCCGTATCGATCCGCAAGTATCGAGGGCTCTCTTTTTAGGGCTTGAAAACACGGCAGTAAAAGGCATCTTTTCGATCCGTTTTCTCAAGTGGAGCGCTTGTTCTTTTCCCCTCTCCGTTAAAGGAATGTCAGTCCTGCCGGTGTGTCTTCCCGCTACCGTCCATTCCGTTTCGCCGTGGCGGCACAAGTACAATTTATCCATGTGCTTTATGTATCGAAATAAACGTTTCTTCGCCATTTAAATCCCATGGAGTGCCTTCGCATTTTCCAAATTGGACATCGACCGCGAGAACTTCATGAGTAATATATTCACGATACTTCTTAAAGCAAGCCTCAACTCTTGGCGTTGTTTGTAAAACGATTCGAATGCGATCGGTGACGTTAAACTCCAATTCTTTTCGCATCGAATTGATTTTATTGACGATTTCTCGGGCGAGCCCTTCTTCCACCAGTTCATCATTCAATGCTGTATCCAAAGCAACAGTCAGTTCTCCCTCATTGCCCGCTGCAACGCCTTCTCTCACCTTTCGTTCGATTTGCACATCCTCAGGCTCCAATTCTACTGACTCTCCGCCAATTTCGACCTTCAGCCTTCCCCCTTTTGCGAGTGTCTGGATCTGTTTTCGATCGAACCCCTGCATTGTTTTTTGGGCGAGCGGGATCAATTTCCCAATCTTTTTCCCCAACACTGGGAAATTGGGCTTTGCAAGCCATTGAACGAATTTTGCCTCATCGCTGTGGAACTCGACTTCTTTCACATTGAGTTCATCTGCGATCAGGTTCATCTGTTTTTCCAACGCTGCGAGCAGTTCTGCATTCGAGGTGATGAGATGCGCTTTGGCGAGAGGCTGTCTGACTTTAAGCTTATGTTCTTTTCTCAAAGCGTGTCCTAAACTCACGGCCGCCTGCGCCGCTTCTACCTCTTTTTCGAGCTCTTCATTTCTCTTTCCCTCTTCATAAAAAGGGAAATCGCACAAATGGACCGATTCGGGCATTTTTTCTGTTTTTAATTCGCGGTAGATGGAGTCGCTTAAGAAAGGAATAAAAGGCGCTGCCACTTTGCACAAAGTAATCAAAACTTCATACAGCGTCTGAAAAGCTTCTCTTCTATCCTGGTTGTCCTCATCGGACCAAAATCTGCCGCGGCATCTGCGGATATACCAATTGGTGAGCTGATCGATAAAACCGATCAAAGGCTGAACTGCCCGATTGAGATCATACGCCTCCAATCCCCCATCCACATCTCGAATGAGTTTTTGCGCCATAGACAAGATCCACCGGTCAATGAGAGCCTCTGGCGTTCCCATTTTTCCCGGTTTGAAATGATAAATTTTTGCATAAGTCGATAAGAAGACAAACGAGTTCCAAAATGGAATGAGCGCGCCTCTGAGCACATGCTCGACGCCTTTTTCGGAGAATCGCAAATCTTCAGCTCTTACTGCCGGACTGCCGAGCAAATATAAACGGATCGCATCTGCGCCATATTTTTGGATGACGATTTCTGGATCTGGGTAATTCCTCAGCCTTTTTGACATTTTATTGCCATCTTCGGCCAAAACAATTCCGTTTACAATCACATTCTTGAATGCAGGCTTTTTATAGAGCGCTGCAGAAAGAACGGTTAAGACATAAAACCAAGCTCTTGTCTGGTCAATCCCTTCCGCAATGAAATCGGCCGGAAAAGTTTTTTCAAAAAGCTCACGATTTTCAAAAGGATAGTGTCCTTGAGCGTATGGCATCGAACCCGACTCAAACCAACAGTCGAATACCTCGGGGATTCTCTCAAACTTCTGCCCATCTTTTACAAACGTCAGATGATCGATGTTATGCCGGTGCAAATCGGTGATTTTTTTGCCGGTGAGCTTTTCCAATTCGGCGATGCTTCCGACGGCCATTAAATCGCCTTTGCTGCCCCGCCAGATCGGGATGGGCGTGCCCCAGTAGCGATTGCGGCTGATAGCCCAGTCTCTCGCATTCTCGAGCCATTTGCCGAATCTTCCTTCTTTGATGTGCCCGGGCATCCAATAGATTTCGCTATTCGCCTTAATGATCTGATCTTTGAACTGCTCTACAGCGACAAACCAAGTCGTCACTGCTTTGTAAATCAGCGGAGTATCGGATCGCCAGCAAAACGGATATCTGTGCCGAATCGTTCCCTGATAGAATAAGAGTCCCCTTTTCTTCAATTCTCTGGCGATTTCCTTATCGGCATCTTTCACCAAGACGCCAGTCCAAGGGGGCACTTCGGCGGTAAATCTTCCATTGCTATCGACCGGACAGACCAAATCGATGCCTTCACGTTTGCAAGCGAAAAAGTCCAGTTCGCCGAAAGCGGGCGCGCTGTGGACAATGCCGGTGCCATCCTCAATCGAAACGACCTCTTCCAAAATCACTCGAAACGCGTCGCGGTCGGCGAAGAAGTCGAAAAGGGGTTTGTATTTCATCCCGGCCAGTTTTTTACCCTTGCGCCGCTCTACAATCTCCGGTTCTTTAAAATAGTTGCCCAATCTTGCTTCAGCCAGCCAATAAAACTTCCCCTCGTGCTTGACTTTGACATATTCAATTTCCGGCCCGACCATCAGCGCCAAGTTTGAAGGCAGCGTCCATGGAGTGGTCGTCCAAGCTAAGAAAAAAGTGTCCTTATCAGTCTCAAAGGCCACTACGAGCGACGGATCATCGACCTCTTGATAATTCAAATTGGCTTCGAAATTGGATAGCGGAGTGCCTAACTTCATTGAGAAGGGCATGACTTTAAACCCTTCATAGACGAGTCCTTGCTCAAAAAGCTGTTTAAAAACCCACCAGACGCTTTCCATGAAATTGAGGTCCATCGTCTTGAATGGGTGGTCCATATCGACCCATCGGCCCATCCGGTCGACGGTTTTTTTCCATTCGCCAGTGTATCTTAAAACAATGCTTCTGCACTCTTCATTGAACTTATCGATCCCAAAGGCCTCTATCGCTCCAGCGCCTGACAGTTCCTTGCTCTTTTCGATCTCATTTTCTATGGGCAGTCCATGGCAGTCCCAGCCAAATTTCCTGGGAACGCTAAATCCTTTCATCGTCTTGTATCTGGGGACTACATCCTTGATCGTTCCGGCTAGCAGGTGGCCGTAATGGGGCAATCCTGTAGCAAATGGAGGGCCGTCGTAAAAGGTAAAAAGCTTCTCACCCTTCTCTACCGACTTTTCAAAAATCTTCTCTTTCTTCCAAAACTTCAAAACCCTTTCTTCTCTGCCTGGAAATCCTTCATCTTGGTCAAAATCGAACATAACTACCTCTAAAATCTACTATTATAATAGATTAGGGAACTTTCAGCCAGATAAATGAATGATATGGCTTTCAGAGAGGCTGTAATTCCAGGTGGGGATTTCTGCCTTGAGCTGAGAGATCATATAGTTTGCCAAATCGAGGCGGGATTGGACAATCTCAGGGGGGTCCAATGTCAAATGGCAAACCGAAGATGAGGCTATGGCGTGGTCGATGTAGAAATAATCGACAAGTTCATTGGGATTTTTTAAAGCTTGGAAGCTTTGGGTTAAAAGCTCCCAGTCAGCATCTTGATGAGTCTGCATGCGCTCTTCCCGCATTTGGTAGTAGAAAAGGGCTTCAATGAGTCTGTAAAACGAGGGGTTCGTTCTCCCCTGTCCTGCGATATGTAAAAAAGATTCTAAAAGACACCACTTCAAATGCTTTAAATTTTGCAAAAACGTCTCATTTTTAGACGGGTGATCAAATAGCACTCCCATCCTCACGCACATCCGATCCCAAGCGAGATAAAGGATCAGATCGTGCATTGCCTCAGGCCCATTTTCTCTCAATCTCTTTTCTTTTTCAGCCAAAGCGGGTGTTAGAATATTTTTTATTTCTTTCCTTTCCCCGATCTTCTCCAATAAAAACGCAGCGTCGATCTCTTTGAGCGATTTGATCTGTTTGATCGTTTCTGTGAAGAGGCTGTCATAAACATAAAAGAGGTCTTCAGGGTTATTGACTTCGCAAAGAGCGTGCACTGTCGCGACGAAAAGAGCATTTCTCTCGTCAAACGGCGGCAGACGGCCCAAAATCCCGCCTAACCCGAGATATTCTAGAATCGAAGGCCAGCTGAAGTTTAAAAACCCATTCTCCAAAGGAGTGTTCAATACCTTACCAGGATCTGCCTCCAATAACCTAATTACCTGATTATCAACGCTTATCTTCATCTGCCCAAACCCTCTTATGGGTCATTATGCGAAAATCTTCTGATTTCGGCAACCCTCTTAAACCCAACTCTTTTCACAAAAAAATCCCATATATGGTAAAATAAAGGGGTAAAACCAGGCTTTTACGTCCCCGCGAGGGCGAACGCCCAACTTTTGCATTTTGCATTCTGCGTTTTGCGTTCCTCTCGCGGGGGTGTCAAGGTTTCGACTTAAGCTCAAGTCTTTGGTGGCATGCAGAGGACGATCGGTTGGCCTCTTTAATCATCCGATTAAACAATAAACGACGAATCTTACGATTTGTCTCTCGCTGCAGCTTAACCGCTAGTAGTGAGACGGTAGCCTGAAATCGGACCGGGAGTTTCAGAATTCTACTGTCATACATCTTGGTATGGATTCCATTCCCTTTAGGGCGATCTAGGAAGGAGTCTAAGATAGAGAACGTCTAATTGACCCGAAGCGATAAGAGCCTTTCGGCAGGGTCAATTTAACCAATAAGGCACTAAGCATGTAGTCATCGATGTTACGAGGGTGTTAAGGACGAGAGTTCAATTCTCTCCACCTCCAAACAAAAAGGCCCGGGAAAACCCCGGGCTTTTTTTTTGGAGGTGAGCAAGGCAATAGTTTGCCTTGCGTGAGAGAATTGAGTTGAGGGCGATGTTTTTTGTCTCGAAAAACCGACCGAGACCGACCGGCCCGGCCAGACTAGGGGCGCCAGCCCCTAGCAAAGGGCTTCTCTCCACCTCCAAACAAAAAGGCCCGGGAAAACCCCGGGCTTTTTTTTAGTGGTGAGCAAGGCAATAGTTTGCCTTGCGTTAAGAGAATTGAGTTGAGGGCGATGTTTTTCGTCTCGAAAAACCGACCGAGACCGACCGGCCCGGCCAGACTAGGGGCGCCAGCCCCTAGCAAAGGGCTTCTCTCCACCTCCAAAATAAATGCAAAACGCAGAACGCAAATTGCAAAACTGAAGGCCGGGAAATTCCCCGGCTTTTTTTTCGATGAAACTGCAGTAAAAAATATTTAACTTTTCACTCTTTCCTGCTATACTTCTTGGCTTCTATCGAGAGCCTAAAATGCCATCTAATACAATCGAAAAAGTCCAAGCCACAGTCCTCAAAGAATACAAAGCTTTCTTCAAAGAGATTAAAGAAAAAATCCTAACTTCCCAGGTAAAAGCCGCCTTAGCAGTAAATCACGAACTCATCAATCTTTATTGGGAAATAGGCTTTAAAATTCATCTCAAACAAAAAGACGAAGGCTGGGGTGCTAAAACCGTCGAAAATTTAGCCAAAGACCTCAAAGCTACTTTTCCTGAAATGAAGGGGTTTTCTCATAGAAATCTCAAATACATGGTTCAATTCGCAAAGGAATATCCAGAATTTGCAATTGGGCAACAGCTTGTTGCCCAAATTCCATGGGGTCATAACATCCTTCTCCTCCAAAAGCTTGAAACTCTTCAAGACAGACTTTGGTATGCCCACAAAACCATTGAACATGGATGGAGTCGAAACGTTTTACTGCACTGGCTAGATAGCGGCCTTCATAAACGAGAAGGAAAGGCTCTCACCAATTTTCAAATCACTCTCCCCTCTCCTCAATCTGACCTAGCCCATCAAACATTAAAAGACCCCTACTGCTTTGATTTTTTAACTCTACGAGATAAACACGATGAGCAAGAACTAGAATCAGGGCTTTTGGATCACGTCCAAAGATTTTTACTCGAGCTGGGAGCGGGTTTTTCTCTGGTGGGCCGCCAGGTTCATCTGGAAGTGGGAGGACAAGATTTTTATATCGATCTGCTCTTCTATCATTACAAGCTTAGATGTTTTATTGTGGTTGAGCTGAAGGCAACGGATTTCAAGCCCGAATTTGTAGGGAAGATGAATTTCTATCTTTCTGCTGTAGATGACAAAATGAGACATCCAGACGACAAATCGACTATAGGACTTTTGCTTTGCAAGGGCAAAAACAAAGTCGTTGCTGAGTATGCATTGCGAGATGTCAATAAACCTATTGGCATATCTCAGTATGAAGCAAAGATTATAGAGTCTCTTCCCGATGAGCTAAAAGGGTCTTTACCAAGCATCGAGGAAATTGAACAAGAGCTTGAGGATAGAGAATGATTGAAGGGTTAAGGACGAGAGTTCAATTCTCGCCACCTCCAAACAAAAAGGCCCGGGAAAATCCCGGGCCTTTTTTATACAGTTGCTGCACGATAATATACCGCAACACCCGGTGTTTTCTTAAGTCGTTCCTCTGAACAAAAAACTCTAGTTGCTCTTCTTTACAATCTCGGATTTAAGCATCATCGTCCCAAATCCTGGAATCTTAGCCTCGATATTGTGGCCGTTGACTTCCTCCACCAGGCGAATATTTTTCACTTTTACTCCAGCCTTTAAATCGGATGCAGAGCCTTTTACCTTTATATTTTTAATAATCGTCACGCTATCACCGTCTTGAAGAATGTTTCCATATGCATCCTTTACAACGGGCTGCGCCGGCTCCTCTTTTTTCTCTGCATCAATAGCCCACTCATGACCGCATTCCGGACAAATATATAAAACACCATCTTTGTATGTATATTCGGAGCCGCATTTGGCACATTTGGGTAAATCTGTCATAAATACTCAATACTTTTTTCTACTGAATAAATTATATCTTGCAATGGAGACTGTAGTCCAATCAAAAGTTCTGAATGCGTCTCTCCACCCCCAAAATAAATGCAAAACGCAGAACGCAAAATGCAAAAGGAAGGCCGGGAAATTCCCCGGCTTATTTGGATGAAACTGCAGCAAAAAATATTTAACTTTCTTTTGCTTCGCTTCTCGGCTTACATGCGAGAGCATAAATCTCTAATCAACTACTGAACCGAACCATACAAAGCTACCTTTTCTTGACCATTTTGATCTTTCCAATAAACGTCATATCGATCTCCAAACGAAAAATGCCACCATTCGTAAACATAATTCGTAAGTCCAGCCCTTTCTGCTGCTATCAGACAATAAAGTCGATTCTTTTTCTGGATATCAGAGATTCCTTCCGAAAATGTTGGAGCTAACTGAGCATGCCCCCATATCACTCCAAATGGGCCTAAATCAAGAAAGCAATTATTTTTGTTATCCCATAACCGCAGGTCTACCGCAGCTCCTGTTGAATGAACTGGTGTGTTATTTTTTACAGGAGAAACCCACTTGGACGTTTCTTTTTCCGCCATTTCAAAGCTCATATCGGGATTTAAAAAAAGAATCTCCTCTAACTTCTTGTCAAAAAGCATTTTTTGAGTACCCAAATCTCTCAGCCCCTCAAATACTAAAATATCAACCTGTCCAGGCTCATATCCAAAACTAATTGCTAGCTCATCTAACTGATCAATCATTCCCTGCAATTTAAGAAAAACCGATGCTCTCATTTTTGATGCATTAGGTAGCCCTGAATTGAAGTCAGGTCCTTCAAATGGACTATTTGGCTGAGGCATCATAGAGATTCTTTCGACATTCATCAGCCTAAGATCTATTAACTCTTCATAATTCTCACAAATAGGTATTGATTTAATCCTAGAATCGACAATTGCAGGAGCTTCCGATTTGCTAAAAGCTTCGCATTGTTTTGCTACAACACTTTCATCTGAGAAAAGTTCGCGATGGATCTCTATAAATTCATTCCAGTTCATTGCAAAAATGCTTGCTTGCAAACCAATCAAGCACATTAATTTTATTATCATTGTCTTACATCCTTTTGTTATTCAAAATTCAATTTAGATAAACTATCAAAATATTGCGATCTTTCCGATGAAGCTGTCCGAGTAAAATTTTACTAGGATAGGTTCATGATCTTTAATGCGTTCAGCAACCAAACCAACACCTGGCATTACGTGAATGGAAGAGTTAATTTTATCCTTAATTATGTCATTTAGAATTTTGAGAAACCAACCAATTCAATAAATCTGTTATTTGGAGAATATCGCTTTCATCATCGGTATTTGAGCATTCATGGGCATTTCGGTTTGCATACATTGAAGAAATCCAAATCTCATCTCCTTTTTCCTCGAATACGCAATCATAAATCATTGCTCCAGTCCAACTTCGATAGAAGAAGATATGCCCATTTTCTACAACGATTACCCATCTATCATCCATATTCCTAGGAATAAATCCTTGCGCAATCGATGCAAATTCTGACTTTTTACATATCAGATCTAAAGGAATTTGCGCTTTGGGCTCTGTCATAGGAAAAACTTTCCAATCACTTCTGGTTGCAGCCCCATGAATTGCTACTGCAATAGCAAGAAAGAAAAACTGCTTCATAAATCACCGGATATGAAATTGCTTCTAAGAAAGATAACTCTTATTTTCAATTTTTTCCAATTACAAATTCTGAAAGCGTCTCTCCACCTTCAACAAGAATAGGCAGGGAAATTTCCGCCTTTTTTTTGTAAATTGACTCTTCCCTTGCCTCCTCGTTTTGTCAATTTAGAACTAAAATTAATTTGGTGTTATACTATACCGACGGTATCTATGGGCAAACAACTTATTCATGTAGTGATCGGAGGGGGGGCGGCAGGTATTTTTGCTGCGATTCGGTGCAAAACCCAAAATCCTTCAGCCCAGGTGATCGTGCTCGAGAAGACTAATCAAGTCCTTGCTAAAGTGCGCATTTCAGGAGGGGGGCGTTGCAATGTGACCCACGCCTGTTTCGATCCAGTTAAATTGACGCAAAACTATCCTCGGGGATCTAAAGAACTCATCGGCCCTTTCCACCGTTTTCAGCCCAAAGACACCGTTGCCTGGTTTGAAGAGCGCGGCGTGGCCCTCAAAACAGAAAGCGATGGGAGGATGTTTCCAACCACCGACTCGTCAGAAACGATTATCCAGTGTTTAATCCATGAAGTGTCTCATGCCGGTGTTGAGATCAGAAAACAACAACGCGTGGAATCAATTGAAAAAAAAGAGGGTCAATTTCTCATTCAATTGGAAAATCAGCAAATCAGCGCCGATTCCATCCTTTTAGCAACCGGATCTTCTTCATGGGGTCATTCCATTGCCAAAAAATTTGGACATGCAATCGTTGAACCTGTTCCTTCCCTTTTTACATTCAATGTACCGAGCTCTCCCCTTCTCGATCTCTCCGGCATTTCTGTACCGGACGTCATTGTCTCCCTAAAAGACACGAGCTTTAAACAGCAGGGGCCGCTGCTTTTGACCCATTGGGGTTTTAGCGGGCCGGCTATTTTGAAACTCTCTGCTTGGGCTGCCCGGAAATTACACCAACTTGACTACAAAGCCACCCTCCAAATCAATTGGCTTAGCATTCCGAATCAAGAAACTCTCTATCAAAATCTTTTGCAAAAAAAGCAAGAAAATCCTCAACAGACAATACCCACGCTACTGCCCAGCAATCTTTTAGCACGCCTTTGCAAATCTCTCGATATCGACTCAACACTCTCTCTTGGTAAAATCCAGAATAAGGCCCTTGCTCAATTGGCCGCAAAATTATACTCCGATCCATACTTCATCGAGGGAAAAACGACCTATAAACAGGAGTTCGTTACAGCAGGCGGCGTGGATTTAAAAAGCATAGATTTTAGAACCATGGAAAGTAAAATCGTCCCAGGTCTTTTTTTTGCCGGAGAAATCCTCAATATCGATGGGATCACAGGAGGATTTAACTTTCAAAATGCCTGGACCACAGGATGGTTGGCTGGAACAGCCATAGGTAATCGTATTTGCAAAATGGGAATGTAGACTGCATCAGATTATGACTCATATTGAGCGAGCAGCTCGCTTGACTCGGCCGTGCCCCCCCCCCTTTCGACTAGGCGTCGGTGGGGACCCCGGAAAGACCGAGAGTAAAGCCGAGCTGCCCGTTCAAGGATTTTTCTTCCCTACGATAAAGAGATCCTCATAATAACTGGTAAGTTTTGTAAAAAGCTCTTTGCTTGATTGTATAGAGCTTGCAAGAACTTCATCAGAAAAAGATTTAAGGCTCGCAGAAAAACCCACATCCTGAGGCATCGGTTGATCGAAGAAAATCATCACCTGCAATCCCGAAGAGCTTAAGTTTTCGATATGATGTGGATAGGCTTTGGGAATGAAATAAATGTCCCCTTGCTTCATTTGATACGTATCGACTTTGCCAGATGGGGAAATGATAGACATTCGTCCTTTTCCTTTTGCAATATATCCCATTTCAGCAGTCTCTGGATGCCAATGCGGCTCCCTCATTCCTTTCCCGGTTAAATGTAGAGAATATAACGCCTGTCTTTTTAGTATGGGCCATACATTTTGTCTTGCCACTTTCGCTGTCCCCCCGGGATTACTAATCAAAGGCGCACTCGCTTCCAAACCAAACTGATAGGGAGAAACATATCGGTCGGCTTTGGATATTTCGGTGGAGCCGTTCAATTGTGCAATCAGAGATTTTTTAGAAGGGCGCTTCAATTCCCTGAAATGACTGGATTGCATTCCCCATGTGTTGCCTAAAACAGAATCTGAAAAAACACCAAACACGGTCGAAAGATCGAAATCCTCAGGTTCTTCATTTGAAAATTGGAGGATAATCTCAGCAGTTTTCTTTCCTACGTTTTCAATTGCATGGAGAGCGCCTGATGGGATGAAGAAAGCCTCGCCTTCGCAAACGAGAAAACTCTCTCGCATATTGCGATTACCATAGATCGACACAAGGAGATTTCCTTGGAGGCAGTATCCCAACTCATCGGCATTAGCATGCCAATGAGGCTCTCTCACTGCACGAGAGTGAAGGGCCAGCTTGTAAAAAGACATTCCTTGCAAAACAGGAAAACTGCTTTTTGTCGCTCTAAGGCGATATCCTCCCTTGCACTTTTCAGGGGGGTTGAATTGGCGAAAAGGCAAATGATGCTTTATCGATGTTTGATTTTGGTTAGTCATTTTCTTCACAGTCATTAACAGCAAAATCCTTTTCCAACAGGATCGTCTGCATACAATTGGACGTACCAAAATAGGATTTGCAAGGCAATTGCTTTTTGAACGGACAGCTCGGCTTTAATCTCGGTCCTTCCCAGGTCCCCACCAATGCCTCATCGAAAGGGGTGGCACGGCCGAGTCAACCGAGCTATTTGTCCATTTGCAGCAAGAAACTTGCTGCCCGTTACCTGAGCGGAGAATCTCCTTCCCAACACGGAAGGAGTTCTTCAACCCGGCGATGAAAGAGACAGGGCAAACGCCAAAGTATTGCAAGAGGCTGTGCCATTAAGGCTTGAAAAAAAGTAAAATAATTCATTACACTGTCCATCCTAAAAAAGGAGTCTACCCAGTGTCTTTAGCTCATGTGTTTAATGAAAATATTGTTAGATGGAACATTCTCGAAACCCCAACCAATATAATTGATGCCTTCTTCCGAGAACATCCGTTGGTTTTTAAAGTGGCACTTTTTGCAAACCACTTGTTTCGAGCCTTAGCAATGAGCTTTATGATGCTTTGCTTTTCTCCGACGATCTGTTTTGCCGGGTCTCTTTTCTATCGATTGACAGTAGAAAAAAATTGCGCATTTAAATTTGCGCTTCCAGCGCTCGGAGGGGGCATTTCTTTTCTAATGTCAGAGGCAGGACTTGCAAGTGTCGTCAGTGGAATTGCTTTTTCTTCTCTTGAAAGGTTGGGAGAATCTCTTATTTCCTTGATCCCGTTGGGGATGTACTTAAGTTATGTCATCCTAACGGTCGATTACGAAGTAGATAACAGACCGTGTGATCATTGCGTTGATGTCTAAGCGACTTTTCTAGGCTTCATTCCTATCAGAATATGATAGTCGTACTTGATTGATGGAAGACCGTATTTTTTTCTTAATTTATCAAGATTGGGAGCCTGAATCGTGACTACGCATCCCAATTCATAGCCCGCTTGATTCAAAGGGATGATTTTACATCCTGTTACTTTGAAATATACCTGATCTCCAGCTTCTTTGATCCAGCCCAGCTGATAGTCCTCTGCTTCCCGTTTGTAAATAACAGTGACGTGCGCTCCTAACGCATTGTTTCCATATAACGAGGTGGGCAATTCAAATCCCTCTTCTTGGATCCATGGATAAAGCTTATAGATGAAGTCATTGTCAACATCTACATAGACCATCCCATTCGCATCCTGTTTAAGGGTTCCTACCGCGTCTAAACTGTAGAAAATCTCGTCCATGATCTTTTCCTTATTCTTAGGAAAATCGTCCGCATATGAGGGAGCAGTTAGAAGAAAAAGAGCCAGTATAAGTTGTGGTATTCGCATAAAAAATCTCCAAAAGGAAAAAAGGATAGCAAATCGAATTCTTGTTGTCGATAAAGCCTTAAATATGCGACTGTTATGCGGAACAATGATGAACTTAATCGCAACCTTTTTCCTGATGACAGCTTCAATAAACCTCTCTCACGAAAAGCAAGATGAGTCTTTTCAGAACCGGCTTACCCATTTAACTGATATGATTCACCAGCGCAAAGATCTTCCCTATGCAACAGTGGATCAACAGATCGAAATATTGAATCAGCTTGCTAATTCCGAATTTGGGAAATTCCTCATAGAAAGAGGCGGCCTTAACGGATATTGGACCCATTATGTGGTTGCCGCATATCCGAGTCTGCATAATAAGCCGCAAATGAATTGGGTCGAAGAATTTTTGCTTGAAAAAGCCCCGACTTGTTTAGCAACCCAGCAAAGATTCCAAATTTTCAAAAAAGAGCTGCAAAAAAGAGTCTCAGAAGGAACTTCTTTTGCTTCAGTCCCCTGCGGTCTCATGGGAGATTTAATCGGTCTTGATTTTTCTAAAATCTTGCATTTCACACTGACAGGCATTGATATCGATGCCGAAGCAATCGACCAAGGACAGCAATTGGCTAAAGAATGCGGCCTTTCTGGCTATTGCAAATTTCTTCAAAGAGATGCTTGGGATTTAAACATCACAGACGAATTTGATGTGCTCACTAGCAATGGCCTCTCCATCTACGAACCGGATGATACCCGAGTCCTTGAGCTTTATCAGGAATTTTTTAAAGCCTCCAAGCCAGGAGGCCATCTTATCACCAGCTTTTTAACACCTCTTTCCGAATGGGATTTTTCCAAGATCGATAGGTCTGATGCATTGATGCAAAAAGTTATCTTTAGCGATATCTTGAGCTGCAAATGGCAAGTTTTCCGCTCTAGAGAACAAGTAAAAAATCTATTAACTGCCGCCGGCTTTATCGAGATTGAATTCATCGAGGATGAAGCCTCTATTTTCCCTACAGTCGTTGCCCGCAAACCGAAATAATACAATTCTACTAGTTTATCAGTTCTTTTTATGATAGACTCTTAGCCGTATAAGAAAAAACTCCTTTCCTAGCAAAAAACTCGTTGTTGGTTTTTGCAAAGAGGACCAACCGAGGACTATAAATGTCGCAATTCACCCAATTTGAACTCCCTGTCGCCCTTATCAATTCACTTGAGAAACTGGGAATCACTGTTCCAACCCCCGTTCAAAAAGAGACTATCCCTTTTGCCTTAAAAGGGTTGGATATTCTTGCTACCGCCCAAACGGGTTCTGGAAAAACGATTGCTTATCTGATTCCTTTGCTCCAGAAGTTAGAGCAAGATCCGCAAGCAACAGCGCTTATTCTCGCACCGACCCGCGAGCTTGCCATGCAAATCCATAAGAATTTAACCCAGCTTGCGCCCATCAAAACCGCTCTCATCATCGGCGGCGCTGAAATGTTCAAGCAATTCCGGGAGCTGAAAAAACGGCCTCGTTTGATCGTTGGAACGCCGGGCAGGATCAATGACCACCTCGAACGAGGAAGCCTCCAGCTCAAGTCGACCCGTTTCCTTGTGATCGACGAAGCAGACCGAATGCTCGATATGGGATTCGGCATCCAGCTCGATGCAATCGCAGAATTCCTCCCCGAAACGCGCCAAACCCTCTTTTTCTCTGCGACATTCCCCCCGAATATTCAGAAACTGGCCGACAAATATCTGCGCGACCCAAAACGGATCACGATCGACAGCTCAAACCAGCCTGCTCCAAAAATCCAGCAGGAAGTGATTGAACTCAAATCTTCGGAAAAAGGTACTGAACTGCGCAAGCAGCTCGAAAAGCGCGAAGGCTCGATCATCGTTTTCGTCCGCACGCGGCGCAAAGCAGACATCCTTTCCCAAGAACTCCAAGACGAAGGACATGAAGCCGAAGCGATGCATGGCGATTTAAGACAAAGGCAAAGAGAGCGGGTCCTTAAATCATTCCGCATTTCTCGAACCCGAATCCTCGTCGCAACGGACGTTGCAGGCCGAGGTCTCGATATCCCGCACGTGATGCACGTCATCAACTACGATCTGCCAGAAGTCCCTGAAGACTACGTCCACAGGATTGGTAGAACAGGCCGTGCTGGCGCTGAAGGTTTTGCCTTGGCCCTCGTCTCTTCAGAAGATTGGCACAAATGGCGCGCTATTGAAAAAATGCTCAACCCGCATAAATCAGATCCGGTGAAGAAGCATTCATCTCCTCAGCGCGAAGGCAAAAGACCTCCAGGAAAATGGCGTCCAAAAACGAACCGTTTCAATAAACAAAAACGATTCGGAAAGAAGCCGTTTAAAAACCGATAACTAGTCGGAAAGCAGCTGAGTGGCTAAATCCTTGGCTGTTTTCCCATCTATCGCACTGTTCAGTTTCATAGCCGCTTTCATGACTAAACCGAGATCTTTTTTCGTTTTAGCGCCTGACTCAGAGATCGCCTGCATCACAATGCGTTTGGTCTCTTCAGCAGAGGGCGTTTTGGGCAAAAACTCTTGCACGATCTGCATTTCGCTTTTGAGCTGTTCGACGATAGCGGGCCGGTTTGCCATTTGAGCCTGTTCCAGAGCTTCCTGAAGATTGCCAAAGTAGGTTTTAAAGAGTTTTACCACTTCGGTATCTGGAATCGCGCAGCGGGCATCCACTGCCAAGATTTTCGATTTGAGCATGCGTAAAGTGGAAAGCCGGATCTGGTTTTGGCTTTTGATCGCCTCTTTGATTCCCTGATTGATTTCTTCAATGATTGCCATAATAAACTGCCTTGTTTTGCCCTATTTTAGGAAATGGCAAGATTGAATCCTAGTCCATTCGAGATGTTGAAAATTTTTATTGTTATGTGAGAGGATTGGTTGAATGTATTCCGAAATCCTTAACCCAACCGAGTCAGCATGTTTAGAAATAAATTTTTCGTCCTGCTTTGCTTATGGATAGTCAACGCCTTTGCAAGCAAAGCCTATATTACTGACGTTTTCGGCTCTAAAGTTTATGCCTACACAAATGGTACGATCCAATTGGTTTCAGTTGCTAGCGGATCTGCGCTCTTTGTAAGCCCAAGCTATGTTTCAACAAGTCCCGATGGGAAGCTGGCCTGCGTGAATGACTATGGTATGGGGAGCGGCTCCGTATATTTAATCGACACCACTACCAATATCGCCAAAGCTGTGAATAACCAAACTGGAACTCCTTTTGCAGGAACTTTTTCTTCCGCATTCAGTCCAACGCAGCAAAAAGCTTACGCAGGGACCAATGTAATCTATGTGATTGATACTACAACAGGAATAGCCACCCACTTAGTTAGCAATATCCCTGCAATGAGTTCTATTTTCAGTCTTAGGTTTAGCAACGACGGCGCATATGCCTACGCAACCGACTTTTCTTTAGGAGTGTTGGTCATCGATACAGCAACAGATACAGTTGTTTCAACAATCACCCCAATAGGCGTCCCAGCTTTTGCCGGAGCCGATTGCGTAGCCATGAACCCAACAAATTCTGATCAGTCATATGTTGGAGATAATGGAAACAGAGTAGTGTATGTTATCAACAATTCGACAAAACAAACCAGCTCGCTTGTTACACCAGCGATGGGGGTTCCTAATTTTACTTCCCCATACGATCTTGCTTATGGTCCAAATGGCGATAGAGCATATGTTGCCGATAACAATCTCCCTGGAGTCATTGTAATCGATGCAATCACAAATCAATCGATTGCAATTGTAACTCCAGGCATGGGCGTACCTGGGTTTTCAAATACTTTGGGCGTCGCGGTAAGTCCCGATAATGTTTTTGCATTCATTACAGATGTATTCAATACGGGAGTGTATTATGTCGATGTGGCAACAAACGTTGCTACGATGCTGATCGCGCTTCCAGGCGCATCTTCTACGCAAGGTGTGGCTTTTATCCCCGCTCCACTTCCTCCAACGAATTTGAGCAGCTCTCATCAAAAAAATGATTTCGGTTTGGTCTATTCCCTCAATACAATCCTAAAATGGAATCCAAGCCAGTCGAATGTAGTGCTTTATAAGATTTATCGAAATGGCCAGCTGGTTGGGTCCACCCCAGGTCTGGAATTCAACGTTAAAGATCAATCGAATGGAACATACGCCGTCACATCCGTCGACCTATACGGCGTAGAAGGAAAACCTGTAGCGATTTCTATAAACTAGCGTTTTTGACAGAGGAATTCACACAGCGCTGAATGGATCTGGATCGCTCCTTCAGGCCTCAATGAATCAGGCTCCAGCATTTCTTCCGATAATTCTAAAAGAAATTCCTCCTGAGCTTCCATTGGCAAATGGGAAATGAAATTGACAACTGGCCTGAGCCAATCAATGAACGCTTCGCGGCCTGAAAAAACAATTGGATTTGGAGATTCAGAAAAGGCAACGACCTCAAACCCCGCACGATCTAAAAGCTCTTTCCATTCTCGGCTATTTTGATAAACCCTCTGTTTTTGGATTGCAGGAAAGAAAGCTTTCCATTTTTCTTTTTTCATGAGCCTTTCCGCAGATGTGAAAATCGTTGTATCTGTTTTATAAGGAACAACGCACAGAAATTTACCGCCCTCGCACAAGCTTTGAGCGATGCTGCGCACCCCTTTTTCTTGATCGATCACATAGTGGAAGGAACTAAATGAGACTGCGAGATCAAATTGTTCTTTGAAAGGAAGTGATGCGATGTCACCTTCTTGAAAGATTAATTTGGAGTCCTGGAAAGCAGCAGACGCAAAAGCAACCATTTTCGGAGAAAGATCGATCCCAACGACAGGCCCAGTTGTATATTTTTTCGAAATGATCGCTGTGATCTTTCCATCTCCGCATCCGACATCGAGAACTCTTTCATTCCCCCGCCATGGAAATTTTTCCAAAGCCTCCATCGACCAATTCCATTGAAATTGGGAATTTTTTGCATAATCTTGCGGATCCAGCAGCCCCGCGGCAGTAAGGATTGAACAGGCTAAAAGAAAAAACACAAACCGTATCATTTTTACTTACCTAGTTTCTCTTGTTCTAAGATGGCTAATTCTTCGTCCGTCAGTTTAGTTTCTACAAGTTCGATCGGCACCCCTTGCTCTTCGATCATCGCAACGCGAAAACCTTTGAGCGGGCTATAGGGACCGAAAAGAACTTTGCAGCCCTTGATTTCTTCATCGAGGTCATCCACCTGAAAAGCTATATGAGGGACTTTTGTGACCAATTCAGGCAGTCCATGGCCTTCAGGAAACCTGTGCCACTGAATGTGCCATTTATTCGCTTCGAAAGGAGTTGAATAGAATTTGAATCCGCCCACTTCAACATAGGCCTCATCTTCTCGTCTTTCTGTTGTGGGTATTCCGTAGTGGTGGAATTTACGCATACTTACTTTTTTTTTCCAAACGATCGATCTCCTGCATCTCCCAAACCAGGAATGATGTATCCTTTATCATTCAATGAAGGATCGATCGCAGCTGCAAATATTTTGATTTCTGAATTATAGGTATTGATTCGATCAATGCCAGGTTTAGAGGCAATTGCTGAGATCACGAAGATTTTTTTTGCCCCTCTTGCCTCTAAAATTTGGATCGCATCGAGCATCGATCCGCCTGTCGCGAGCATAGTATCGGACAAAATCACAACTTTACCATCCATATCGGGCAGTGCAATGTATTCAATATTGGCTTTGAGCGTCTCTTCATTGCGCGACATAGCTAAAAATCCCACTTCGGCAGTTGGAAAAACTCGCTGCACGCCGGCATTGAGAGGAAGGCCCGCCCTAAGAATCGTCACTAAAACAGGGACCTCATTCACAAGGGCATGACTGGCTTCAGCGCCCGTGAGAGTTTGAATGGCTATCTCTTCGGTTTGCAATTCTTCCAAAACATCCATGGCCAGCGTTTCGCCAATTCTTTCCAAAGCCGCCCGGAAATGAGCTGAATCGGTCGATGGATTGCGGATTTCGTAGACCCGCTCACTTAAAGCTTGCTGTCCAGAAAAAAGAGCTGCAGATAGCAGGATAAGTCCAAATACTTTCATAATGTCACTCCTTGAGATGGGCCAAGATTCTATCTCTTTCGGCAAAATTATGAAAATGCTTTTCTCATTTTCTCCGCTCTGTTAAGATCTTTGCCCATGTCAATACCGCTCATCAATGAAAACTACAAACCTCTAGTTTACACTGCATTGACAGCAACCGGTCTAGCCACTGCTGCGTTATTTGCCCCATTAGAGGCAATCCGGATTGTTGGAATGACTGTGTTGACAGGGATTGGATACGGCATCACGAATGATATGATCGGTTGCCGAGACTGCATTGAATATTTTACGATTGGCCATTTCTATGATGAGCTGAGTTTAGAAAATCGCCCCCTCAACACATTAGATCCCACCTTGAATGCCATGGCTTGGGGCGCCATAGCTACATGGCATGTTTGTGCAATTGCAGGCGCAGCTTTAGCTCTCATAGCGCGGCTCCCCTTTTTCGGACTCGCACTAAAAATCACCGCCGTTCAGCTTGCTCCCTATCTTCTGATTGGAGCTGCGGTTACAATCATCATCGCGCACGGTTTAAGCCGCTGGGCGCAAAGCAAAATGGCTCAAGAGCCCTATCTTAAATACGAAGGGGTTCCTCTTGAACTGCAAGCAGGCTGGGAAGCCTGCAATGTCCGCAACTCGACTGGATATGCTGCTCTTGGAATCGGGGGAACCATCCTGGCTGTCGCAATGATTGCTGCAAGAGCCGGATTGATTCCACTTTAAACGATATGGTCTTGCTCGGGCGCTTCTGCTGGGCGAGCTGGCGGTTCGCTGTACGGAATGATCGGTTCGAATTTATTCTCAGAATAGTGCTGATACGCTAAAAGACCAATGCTTCCCACAATCGTGAGAGCTAAAAGGAATTCGCCAACTCCTCGAATGAAATTCAAGGCCCCATGCAATAAATGCTCTCCCGCTTTCTGAGTAATCTCTTCCCACTTCCTTACATTCGAGCTGACTAATTGACCAATGAGGCCAAAAAGACCAACAATCGCACTGACGAATATCTGAATCTTTGCTGCCGATATTCGAAGTGCGCTAGAAAAAATACCTACAACAGGAATGGAGTCGACAAAATTAAAAGTTTTCTCAACATTCGTTAACGTTTTATTCAATTCCACAAATAACTCACAATTGTTTTTCAAATAATAATACAATTAAGTGATGAAAAAATCAATACCAACAATTTATTAATTATTATTTATATTTTAATATATCCCCCGGCTGGCAGTCGAGAGCTTTGCAAATGGCTTCTAGCGTGCTAAAGCGAAGCGCCTTCGCTTTGCCTGTTTTCAAAATAGATAAATTTTGTTCAGTAATTCCGATCTCTTCAGCAAGCTCTTTTGAACGTTTTTTTTTCTTAGCTAAGAGCACATCAAGTTCAATCTCGATACCCATGCTTATACCGTTCCTTGCTGTTCTTCGTGAATTTTGACAGCCTCTTCAAAAACCCATGAAGCGACAAGAATGCTTAGGCCGATAGCCAAAATTTCGAATTGATTCGAGCCAATTGCTACAGAAATATTTCTTTCTCCGACTGGGTTTCGGAAAGTCAAGGTCAAACTCTGCAATGCAATGTAAAACGGATAGCATATTTGTCCCCAAACAAGAGCCCAGCCTGCTCTCTTTAACAATTGGACATTCCCTTTAGCAAAAAGATCTAATTTCTCAAATGCCGCAAAGAGTCGAGATAAAAATGCTAAGCTGGCCATAGAAAACGAGAGAGGAATCAGATTGACGAGAAAAGCCAAAAATTTTTGCAGTTCATTGAGATCGCTCCATGCAAGAAGCTTTGTTCCGTAAGATGGCAACGCACCCATTTTGAAAAATGGCTCTAAAAACGGATATCCGTTCGTCATCCAATATCCCGCTTCTACAAGCGGCAAAATAGAGCAAAATCCAATCGCAATCCATTTCAGCAAACAACTCACACGCGCAATTTTTCTCATGAAACACCTCTAAATGGTTTTGTTTTTTCAGATTATCGATAAACGATCATTTCTTGTCAAAAAACAATCATAATCTCCGGAATGCGATTCGCAAACAAGATGCGCTTCGCGAACAACGAGTAAAAATTTTGAAAAAATTTCTTGCACGAATAAAGAAAAGAATTTACACCAACTAGTAAGAGATTTGGAAAGATATTCTCTCCAATCGGCCGAAACAAAGGATTGAAATATGGCAGTGAAAAGAAAAAAGGCTGCAAAAAGAAAGCCTGCAAAAAAGACAAAAAGAAAAGGCGGAGGAGGCGGACTGACAAAACTTCAGTACAGCCTATCTCCAGAGCTTGCTGAAATTTGCGGAACCAAAAAAGCATCGCGTCCACAAGTTGTAAAAAAATTGTGGGCATATATCAAAGCGAAAAAATTACAAGACAGCAAAAACCGCCGGATGATCAATCCTGATAAGAAACTCGGCGAAGTTTTGGGCAATCGCCAAATCAGCATGCTAAAAATGGCAGGAGCTATTAGCAAGCACCTGAAGAAAGCTTAAGAAATTCACTATTGCTTTCCAACAATAGATTGGGGCTGGGATGAAAATCCCGGCCCCTTATTGTTTTAGCAACACAGAGAAAAAAATATTAAATCTCTAAGAGAATGCGCAAGAATGTCTAATGCAGATGGGCCGGGATGAAAATCCCGGCCCTTCCTTTTTCTACAGTAATTCGGCTGCAATCGCTGCGAGTTCCGAACGCTCGGTGCGCTCTAAGAACATGTGGCCATAGATGCGATGATGTTTGAATCGATTGACGATGTAGGTCAAACCATTTGAATCCTTGTCGAGATAAGGATTATCGATTTGAGTTGCATCGCCAGTTAAAATCACTTTGGTTCCTTTGCCCGCGCGAGAAATGATTGTTTTCACTTCATGCGGAGTGAGGTTTTGGGCCTCGTCGATGATCATATACATCTTAGGAAGCGAGCGGCCTCGGATGTAGGTAACGGCCTCCATCTCAATTTTCTTGCTTTCCATGATGAATTCAAGAGTGGCAGCTCCATTTCCTTCGCCGCTTGTCGTCGTGCAAAGGAATTCAAGGTTATCGTAAATAGGCTGCATCCAGTGATACAGTTTTTCCTCTTTAGTGCCTGGCAGATATCCGATATCTTTGCCCAATGGAACGATTGGACGGGAAACGAGAATGCGTGAATATACATTCTCATCAAACACCTTCTTCATCCCGCAAGCTAGCGCAAGCAGAGTTTTTCCCGTACCTGCAGGGCCAATTAGAGTGACGAGATGAATATCGTCGCGGAGCAAAAGATCGATCGCGCATCTTTGCTCTATATTGAGAGGCTGAATTCCCCAAATGTCCCGTTGGATTTGGATGAGAGGCTCTAACTTTTTATTCTTGTCGCTATATTTGCAAACCGCCGAAGAGTTTTCGGGCGAAGTGAGATGCACATATTCATTCGGACGAAAATCTTTTTCGGTTGAAGGGACTGTTCCATCTTTATAGAAAAGATCGATGTCCCGTTTTTGCACATCTACTTTTCTGAGCCCTGTATAGATTCCTTCATAAGAGGCTTTGAGATTTTCATAATCTTCTGCCTCAAGTTCCATTGCCTCGGCTTTGACGCGAGTGACAAAATCTTTCGAAACAATCACAACCGATTCGCCTCTTGACTTCAGCAAAAAAGCTACGAGAAGGAATTTATTGCTGCTTCTATCAAGGGGTAATGGAAATCCATCGATTCTTTCTGGTTTTGCGTCTAAATGGATCCTGACCTTAGGCCCTTCAGGAATCATAACGCCTGTATGTAAATCTCCAATCTTCTCCGCCTTCAATGAATCGATATAACGAATCACTTCCCGCGAATTTTTTCCCGCTTCATCCGAATGTCTTTTTAAACTGTCGAGCTCTTCAAGAACAGAAAGCGGAATCACAACATCGTTTTCTTGAAACTTCTGAATAGCTGCTGGATCATGGATGAGAACATTCGTATCGATCACAAAGGTTTTTCGAGACACTTTTTTTTCCTCGGAAGACTTTTTTTCACTGCTTCGGTTTGGCACTTTCGCCACTATCATCAGACACCTCTATTACATATTCATTTCAAAGTATTTTAACTTGCCTAAGATTGGAAAACCTCCTCTCTACCAAAATTCCACCTTATAGGACTTCTTGCACCCGAACGCAAGAACAAGTTGCAAATGATTAAGCGCCAACCGACTGCGGAATATCAGCAAACGGGCGGCGAGAGTGCTAAATCCCCTTGACTCTAAGGGGGGCTCTTTGCTATAATAAAGACAAAAATAGAAAGGAAAGGTCATGAAAATCACATCGAAGATCCTAAGCATACCTCCTTATCTATCAACAACTTGGAAAAACATCTCCTCTTTGCATGTACGGCCGGACGGGACTCTCTTTACACTCGTTGTTCTATTGCAAAACCGGGCGCAAATAGAAGTTCCTAACCTCGACAAGACCACCATCGATGAAATTTTTGAAGCGCATGCCCGCTCAGCGGATGAAGAGGGATTTCCACTCTTTCCTTTGGACAGTCCCTTTAGCTTTAGCTTGCCGCTTGGTTCGGACGGCCTTTTGGATTCATCAGGCGGACCATCTTTTCAGCACAATCCCGATCAAGCAAGCCTCCCTCCATTGCAGCCGGAGCTATTAAAAAAAATCGCGATCGTTACTCGATCATTCGGCCTTGAAGAATTTCTCACGAAGGCGGAAGAGGGTTGCAATTGTATGTATTGCCAACTTTGCCGAACTGTTGAAAGTGAAAAGCAAGATGGCGAAGAAAAGCTAGAAGAAGTAACGCAAGAAGATCTCCGTTTCCGCGACTGGGAAATTGAACAAAAAGCCGATCAGCTTTATCGCGTTACAAATCCGCTCGACGAAAACGAGCACTATGATGTCTTTTTAGGTACGCCTATTGGATGCACATGCGGCAGCAAAAACTGCGAGCATATCCAAGCCGTACTCAAATCCTAACGATATTTCTTTGCGATAAAAACTCCAAACGAATACCATGGTTTTTTTAGCTTTGGAGTTGTTTTATGCGTTTCCTTATTTGCCTGCTTATCTCGTCTGCAGTATTTGCTGCAGCACCTAATTTCAAACCGTTTACTGGCAAACTCGTCGCAAATAAAGTGCGCATCCGAGCTAAAGCTGATTTAGAAAGCCCGATCATCAGACAGATGAACAAAAATGATCTTCTTCTCGTGGTTGGCGACGAAGGCGATTTCTATGCAATCGAACCGATGAAAGATACTAAAGCCTATGTATTCCGCAGCTACATTCTGGATAACGTAGTAGAAGCAAATCGCGTCAATATCCGTCTAGAGCCGCACGTCGATGCTCCAATCATCGGCCAACTCCAAGCTGGCGAAAAAGTAGAAGGCACTGTTTGCTCGATCAATCCCAAATGGCTCGAAATTTCACCTCCAAAATCTGTGCGCTTCTTCATTGCAAAAGAATTTGTCTCTAATGCAGGCGGCCCAGAATTTTTGGCAAATATGCAAAAACGGAAAACCCAAGTTGAAGAGCTCCTCTCTTCAGCTTTTATGAACGCAGAAGAAGAGTGCAAGAAAGACTACGAAGAAATGGCGCCTCAGCATGCGATCGAACAATTCCAGAAGATTTTGCGTAACTTTGCCGATTTCCCAGAAGCTTGCACGCAAGCTAAAGAGGGACTTGCTCTCTTGAAAGAAACCTATTTGAATAAGAAAATCGCTTATTTGGAAGCAAAAGCTGAACTTTCAACTTCTGCAAAAGAAGAGCTGCTTGCTAAGCATAAAGAAGAAAACACTGAACTTTTCGCAAACGAAGCGGTCAAAATCGACCCTTCTCTTTGGAGCAAGAGAGCCCAAAAGAGCGAAAATCTTGGATTCTGGGACACCATTGAAGAGTCTCTCTTCTTGAGCTGGAGCGCGTTCCACACTGGCAAATCATTCAACGAATACTATGCAGAACAAAAAGCAAATGCTTCTGTATTGACTGGCACCATTGAGCGCTATACTTATGATGTCAGAAACAAACCAGGCGACTTCATCCTCCGCGGCGCGGAAGATGCCCCTGTAGCTTATCTCTACAGCACCCAAATTGACTTAGACAAGTTTGCAGGAAAATCTGTGACCTTGCTGGCTAGTCCGCGGCCCAACAACCACTTTGCATTCCCAGCCTATTTCGTCTTTAGTATAGAATAGGATCCGTGGAATTGAAAGAATGGGCGCTCCGCATCCTTTCTGCGGATACGCTTGAAGAAAAATTATTATGTCCTGATGTCCTAACGGACGAGAATCCGGGGGAACCTCTCGTATTCAATGAACCCATCCGCCCTATTGGAATGGGTTTTAACCGGCGCACAAAAGAGGAAAAACTGCCCCCCTTCCAAGACCATCGGGTTGAAGAGAAACGGGCCGTTTGCCTACACCGTTTTGCCGGCCATGAACTGCTCGCAGTTGAGATCATGGCCCACGCCTTAACCGCTTTCCCTGAAGCCCCCAAAGCCTTTCGAAAAGGGGTCGCCCACACCCTAAAGGAAGAGCAAGGCCATGTCAAAATGTATATGGCAAGAATGGAAGAAATGGGGCTCAAATTCGGCGATCTCCCTCTCTATAAACATTTTTGGAACCACGTCCCCTATCTCACCTCCCCAATCCGCTATGTTAGCGTCATGAGCCTCACCTTCGAAATGGCCAATCTCGACTTCGCCCCCCTTTATGGCAGGTCTTTTGCCGCATTCGGAGATGATAAAAGCGCAGCCCTTATGGCGCAGATCTTGAAAGACGAGATCAACCACGTCTCTTTCGGCTATCGATGGCTCAACAAATTCAAGGGAGAAAACCCTGCCTGGGACAGCTGGCTTGCCTCTATAGGCCCCAAATTGGGCCCTAAACGGGCTAAAGGGTTTGTCGTAATGGAAGAAAATCGGCGCCAAGCAGGCATCCCTGACGATTGGATTGAAAAAATCAAAGAAGCATAGTAAGATTCTCAGCAACTATGACTTATGACTCATCCTTAAGAGCTCTCCTCGAACAGCAACATGCAACAAGTATTCTTTGTAGGCCGATTACCGAAAAGTATTGCGACAAGAAAGAAAAATTGCCTCAGAATGGGGCCATTGGATTTACGCCTCGACAATACGAGGCAGCCAAAAAAGCCTTAGAATTGGCGATTGAATTGGCAGCCTATATCGAAACCCAGGAACAAAGAGAAGAGTGCAGACTTGAGATCTCTGTTTCGAGAATCAGCTTGAAACTCATGCGCGAAGACCTCATTCGGGCAAAACACACTCCAGATGAAAAAGCATATGAGAAAGTAGATGCATTAGCACAAGCAGTTATATCTACTCTGAAGTGACTTCGCGTGCGATTTTTTCGATTCCTTCCATCGATGGAAGTTCTTTTGCAAACGAGCCATTTTCTTTCAACTTGCGCGCGCTTACAAGCACTCTAGATTCAAAAGAAGCGATGCTCTGATTGTACGATTCTACTGCACTATTCAATGACTTGCCCACTTTATTCCAATGATCGCATACGATCCCGATCCGATCATAAAGTTCAGAACCGAGGCGAGCGATCTCCCTTGCGCTTTTAGAAAGGCTTTCTTGCTTCCAACCATGGGCAACAGCGCGCAAAATGGCAATGAGCGTAGTGGGTGTTGCAACGATGATATTTTGATCAGCTCCAGTTTCGATGAGCGATGGGTCGGCTTGAAGGGCTGCGCTAAAAAAAGCCTCCGCCGGCAAAAATAGAATCACATATTCAAGGGACGATCCAAGCTGTTTCCAGTATTCTTTTGCAGCAAGTTCTTTAATATGTTTTCTGACCGATGCTGCATGTTCTTGCAGCTTCATCTTACGCAAACCATCATCTTCTAAATCGGCTGCTTCCAAATAGGCGTTGAGAGGCGTTTTTGCATCGACAGCAATTTGTCTTTGGCCTGGCAAATGAACAATGAGATCGGGACGGATGATTCGGCCTTGGCCTTCGAGAGTTTTTTGCTCAAAAAAATCGCAGTGATTGATGAGGCCAGCGAGCTCAACTACCCGTCTTAAATGCACTTCGCCCCACGAACCGCGAATCTGCGGAGATTTTAGAGCTTGAGACAGCCTTGTTGTTTCAGCTCTCAATTCTTTCTCAGAGAGAACAAGACCTTCGATTTGTTTGGATAAAGAGGCGTAGGCGCCCTCTCTCCTTTTTTCCAATTCGCGCTGGTGTTCATTGAGAAGTTTCATCGAATCTTTGAGCGGCTGCAATGTTGCATCTGCCAAATTCATAAACTGCTTGCCGTTTTTCTCCAATGCATCCAAAGATAGCGCTTTGAATTCATTTTTCATCCAAAGCCAAAGCGCGGCAAATCCGCCAATCAAAATAAAGGCAACCAAAATCAACATACGAAACACGATACCAAAAAACTAATATTTGAGTTTACAAAAAGATGAATCATACCTTATGTTTGTTCACTTTTTATAACCCGGAGAACAAAAACATGACAACACCGACAACTGGAACATCTCTTCAAACAATTACGAATCTTGTGATAAGCGCCCCAACGCTTGCTGCAATGGCATATACAATACCAAAAGCAATGGATCCGGAATCTAGCTATTCCGTTTCTCTTCTAGCGAATTTTGGAACACGGCTTCTTTTGCTTGCGCAATCTGTAGTTTTAGCTATTGCACTTCCGATTTCGATGATCGTTGGACTCTTTTCAGTCTATATTAAAGGAGAGTCTCTCTTTTCAGCAGGCATGTACCCTGCTTTGTATGGAGCTTTGATTCCCGCTACTTTCTTTGCAGCGATCATCCCTCAAAGTTCATTGACTCAGATTCGAGAATTGACAGGGAATGGCGAAAATTCCTTGGCGCGCATTTTTGAAAGGTTTGCTAGAAGAGAAGCGGTACAGGAAGCAGGTCAATAAGAAATTGCTTTAGAATTCGCCGCATAAGTGGACACCCTCTAAAATGCGGCGATATCTCTGTTATTCTAAATGTTCAAAGTCGTCTGGCTCAGGATCAAAGTCTTCAAGAGTTTTTGATTTTTTACCCATGATGAATCTAATAAGCGAAAGAATCAGAGCAAGAATGATATAGCTCCAAGCAAAAAGAACAAGAACTTCGGCAAAGAAATAGAGAATTCCGTAAAGGACAAATACTGCTACCACCACAGAAAGAAAAGCAAGATGAAAGGACGGGATCCGAAGGTGGAGCACTTTGAGGCTTGGGAATTTGAGCCTGCAGACCATGAGATACCCCAAGAAAATCATGATGCAGGAAAGTGTAATCGCTCGATCCGCCTGAGCGAAATCGATCCATTTTTGAAATAATGGAGAAAGGAAAAAGAGATTCGCAGAAATAGCTGCTGCTGCTGCTGCCGGAATGGGCAATCCGGTAAAATTCTTCTTCTGAGCAGCTTGTAGTTCCACATTGCCTTTAGCCTCCGCTGCTTTTACATTGAAACGTACTAGGCGAAGGACTCCGCAAAGCGAATAGACCATCGCGCCCGTAGCGCCAAAAAACGATAGAAAACTCCCCTGTTCTAACGTCAAGGTTTTCAGCATCAGCACAGAAGGAGCCACGCCAAAAGAAACCGCATCGGCCAGCGTGTCGAATACAAAACCAAACTCTGATTCGGCATGGATAGCCCGCGCAAGCGCCCCATCAATAAAATCTGCCAATGCTGCAACAAGAAGAAGGATCGCCGAAGTTCTCACAACCTCATAGTCGCCGCTGCCAGGCTCGACCATATTGATCTTAAAAATCACAAATAGCCCGCAAGCAAGACCGAATGCAGTAATGATATTGGGAACTAGATACACCCTTTTCATAAACTTAAAATAGCATATTGACTCATATATACACAAATTCCGACAAACAATGTAATTAAATAATTTAATATATAAAATAATTACTTTTATTGATTTTTATTAAATTTTAAAATAAAATATTTCGACAAACATGACTTCAATTACATTAGACAGACCAACTTCTCATACCGCCCCTCAAAGAAAGGAAAAAAATCCTTTAGAGGTTCCTACATCGAAAGCGGTTTTCGCTGCACTCAGCTCATTGAGAATGACTTACGACTATCTTATTCAACCGGCTCTAGCCCTGCAGACAGCGGGTCTTGCGCAAGCGGCTCTTTGCGGGGTTGAAATTGCAGCGGACCTTGGTTTGAGCTACCAGGCCTATCAGGCCAGAGGGCCGAAAACAGCTTGGGAAAAAGGGGCTTTCATTGCAACCTGCCTTAGCACCATCCCTTTTAACGCCTTAATGAGAAGAATCCCCATCGTCAGCCAAGTATGGGATTTGACTCGATTAGCTCTTGTTGCAAAAGAATCGGCAGCTGGCATCAAGAAGGCTTTTCATCATTCTTCAGGAAATCGATGGCAAGCAACGAAGCATTTCGCGGCGCACGCCTTATCTCTTATGGGAGCTGTCCATCAAACGCGTCAAACTCTTGCGAGCACTTATAATTGGATGAAAAAAGCCGTCCATTGGGTCCGAGATTTCCAAATTCTTCCAGGAGCAGAAGGCCACTCTATGAAGGGGTACGATTGCGAGTCGCCCTATTTTGAGGCATCTTGCGCAAGCTTAAAGGAAAGCCAAGAAGAATTATACTTTCGAGTTCAAGCAGCGCTTGCACAGGGAGGACGGATCGAAGCGGCATCTCCAGAATCAGAAGTTTATCAAGTGATTGATAAACAAGGGAATTCCATCGCATTTTTTAAAGCTTGGGACAAAAGCAAGCCTGGCACGCCCATGTCGCAGAGAATTCCTCCATCGGATGACATGATCCATTTTCACCAAATGAGCAGTTTTGAACAAGGAAGACAGCACTTAAGACAACAACTTTTCCTCGAATATGACCAGGGCTGCTTCGCAAGAACGCCTGAAGGGCTTATCACGAGTTTAACAAGCGACAAATTTTTCGATCCTGATTGTCCGAATAGAGACTGCCCTTCTAGAGCAATCGAAAAAAGAGGATACCTGCAAGCTCTTGTCACGAATGCTAAAAGCGCAACAGAATTGCATCCAGAATTTCTTACTGATGGATTGCTTCCTTTTGAAAGAGCCTATAATTTTTCTCAGGTCCATGAATTAGGTCAAGTTCCGCTTAGAGAATTTCAAAAAGTTGGGCTTCTCGACCTTCTCTTTTATAATGAAGATCGAAACACAAATAACATTCTCTTCAGAACAAGCGAATTGGATGGAAGCTTTCACTTGATTCCGATCGACCACGACTCGATTTTACCCTATCGGCTTCAGAGAATCCGAAGTATTTTCGATCACGATAGAGCCAACGCTCCTTTATGCCATGAAAGCATCGAATTCATCCGATCCCTCAATCCCGAGCAAATTTATCAAAGAACTTTAAAAATGGGATTGATCGAGCAAGCAGCAATCAACGCAAAAGCTTTAGCTATTGTTCTTAAAAAATTTGCCCAAGCCGGAAAAACCTTAAAAGAGATCTATCGATTCGCATCGATGGAAACAGAACCAAAGGCATTTGAAGACGGCTCGCCTTTATGGTTGTTGATGAGAAAAGCGAAAGATGAGGCGATAGTAAGTCTACCTGCAAACGATCGTCAAGATTATAACCGATATGAATACCTGAGATGGCTAAAAACTTTCAAACAAGAAGATAAGATCACTGAAACAGACCGGAACTGGCTTGCATTTTATACATCTGGAGACCGCACCAGAATCGATGGCGCGATTCAGGATCGTTTCTGGGACAAATTCATGGCTAAAATAAACGCGTTTTTAGAGCCATCATAAAGATTCCGATTTCCAAAAATTCTTTTTCCTCTTACCATATCAGCCTTCAAAAATCCTTAAACTGGAGTGTGATATGCTAAAAACAATCTGGATTTGCGCCGCTTGTCTATGGGGTGCGCATTTATCTGCTGAATCGATCGGAAACGTGGAATTCCAGTTTCCTGCATCCAATTACGATTGGAAGGTTCTGATGGAAAAAGGGAGCGCTAAAGCTTTCTTTGCTCCTGAAGAAGATGAAGAAGAATGCTGCGATTGCCAATTCAAACTCTTAACCCACAGAGAAGGAGATGCTCTTGAAGTAGTAATTGCAATGCAACATCCCCTCGATGACGATGAAAAGGATGACGAACCTGACACTCTCGCCACTTTTCAAGAACATCTCGATGAAAATCTAAATCAGTATCTGCCAAATCACAGACTGACCCTTCTCCAATTTGAAGATTTTGGAGATGAAGCTTTTCTAGAATACGAACTCAATGATGGATCTGTGGATGTCATGCATGGATATGCCCGTTATTTCCGAAAAGGAGATTCGTCAACCTTTATCTTGTATCTGACCACAGCTGTTCAGACCGAATATAACCGCGCTGTTTGGACCCAAGTCCTGAACGACGCTCGTTAAAATTTCTTCTTGCCCCCCGCTTTCTTTGGGGGGCTTTTCTTTTTTCTGTTTTTTTTCTGGACACGAAAGTGTAAACTACAATATATAGTGTGTTGATGGCGTCGTTATCTACCAGATCTAGTAGTGACGGCAAAAACGACTAAAATAAGAAAAGCACCCAGAATTGATAGTTTTTTGAGATTTAGGGGCGATAATTTAGGGGCAAATATGAAAAGACAAACATCAAACGATACTACAACATCGTTTTTAGAAGAGACTCCCAAATCGGGCGGGTCTAAAAAAGGAAAAGAGACTGGATATACAGTCGTCAAACGAAACGGCACGCTAGTTCCATTTAGAAGAGAGAGGATTTTGAAGGCGATCGAAGCAGCCTTTCGCGACACAAAAAAGGCGGAAGCCCTAGATACAGAGCAGTTAGAAAGCGCCAACAAGATGACCGATTTGGTTGTGAAGCAAGTTTTGAGCTTGGCATCTAAAGGTGCCTGTTTAACCGTTGAAGGGATTCAAGACGTTGTCGAAGTGACGCTGATGAAAAACGGATTCCATGATGTTGCCCGCGACTATATTATTTATAGAGACAATCGCAAGCTCGAGCGGGAAGGCTCGGTTCAAAACCTCAAAATTTACCGCAGAGACAAAACGACCCCAGCTCGTTTCAATCCGATGAAGATCGCCTCCTCGATTGAGAGAGCTTTCCGAAGAGCAAGAGCCATTGAAGAGCAAACACCCGATGATGTGGTTGGGGCAGTGAACGGCCTGACCCAAAAAATTGTGGGAGAGATGGTTGAGCTTTCTGGGAAGGGCGACATGCTTTACATCGACATGATCGAAGACCGGATCGAACGGGAACTCATGTCTGAAAAGTATTTCGATGTAGCCAAACACTATATTCTTTATCGCGCTGAAAAATTCAAGAATCAAACAATCATTCCAGCAGTGGTCGATGAATCGGCTCCGGTGCGCCAATTTGAAATTGCGACGGTCGATAGCGGCAAAATGATACTGACCGAGATCATGCTGAAGAGCAAGATTGCTTTTGCCTGCCGCGGACTGGAAAACCTTGTTTCTGTCGATGAAACGCTTGAAACTGCGATTTCACAATACTATGTCGGCATGAAAGAGCAAGAGGTCGATCTTGCCAATATTTTCGCTGCAAAATCGAAGATCGAAAAAGAACCGGCTTATTCTCAGGTAGCCTCTCGTCTCCTCCTTGACGTGGTCTACCGCGAGACGATCGGCCTTCCTGCCTCTGATTCCACGCTGCCGAAAGCGCATCGCAGTTATTTCAAAAAGTACATCAAGAAAGCCATTTCTTATGACCGGGTTTCGCCGAAATTGCTCGATTTCGATCTCGATGAGCTTGGCGCTGCGATGGATCTGGCGCGGGATGATCTTTTCTCCTACCTCGGACTCCAAACTCTCTATGACCGCTATTTCATCCACCACGAACAAAAACGGCTTGAGACACCGCAAATTTTCTGGATGCGGGTTGCGATGGGCCTTGCGCTCAACGAAGGAGAGCAGAAAAATAAACGGGCGATTGAATTCTATAATGTTCTTTCCCAATTCTACTTTACCTCCAGCACCCCGACACTCTTTAACTCGGGAACACTCCATTCACAGCTGAGCTCGTGCTATTTATCGACCGTTATGGACGATCTGCATCACATTTTCAAAGTGATCGCAGACGATGCGCAACTTTCTAAATGGGCGGGCGGCATCGGCAACGACTGGACGAACGTCCGAGCCACGGGTGCGCGCATTAAAGGAACCAATGGTACTTCTCAAGGCGTCATCCCATTCCTCAAAGTGGCCAACGACACAGCTGTTGCGGTGAACCAGGGCGGAAAGCGCAAAGGAGCAATGTGCGCCTATCTGGAAACATGGCACCTCGACATCGAAGACTTTTTGGAACTGAGAAAAAATACGGGCGACGAAAGACGGCGCACCCATGATATGAACACCGCCAACTGGATCCCCGATCTCTTCATGAAACGGGTTCGCGAAGGCGGCATGTGGACGCTTTTCAGCCCAAGCGATGTGCCTGATCTCCATGATCTATATGGCGCAGCTTTTGAAAAACGGTACTGCGAATATGAAAAACTCGTCGAAGAGGGCAAACTTAAGCTGCATAAAAAAGTTGAAGCGCTCCAGCTTTGGCGCAAAATGCTCAGCATGCTCTTTGAAACGGGCCATCCTTGGATTACCTTCAAAGATCCATCGAACATCCGTTCGCCGCAAGATCACGTAGGGGTTGTCCATTCTTCCAACCTCTGCACCGAGATCTTGCTCAACTCATCGGCTGATGAGACGGCTGTTTGCAACTTGGGATCGGTCAATTTGGCCAAACACGTGACCGAAAAAGGGCTCGATGAAAAACTTGTCGCATCGACAGTTCGGACCGCGATCCGGATGCTCGACAACGTGATCGACATCAACTTCTATCCGACAATTGAGGCGAGAAATTCGAACCTGCGCCACCGTCCGATCGGCCTTGGATTCATGGGCTTCCAAGACGCGCTCTATATCCAAAATATCAGCTACGCAAGCCATGAGGCGGTAGCCTTCTCCGATAAGAGCATGGAGATGATCTCCTACTATGCGATCCTCGCATCGACGGAGCTTGCTCAAGAACGGGGCACCTATGAAACGTATAAAGGTTCAAAGTGGGAGAGAGGCTATTTGCCGATCGACACAATCGAACTGCTTGAAAAAGAGCGGGGCGTTAAAGTGGATGTCGACCGGTCTGGCCAAATGAACTGGGCCCATGTACGCGCTGCTGTGAAAAAACATGGAATGCGCAACTCCAACACAATGGCGATTGCTCCAACGGCAACGATCGCCAATATTACTGGAGTCATTCCGTCTAATGAACCGATTTATAAACACCTGTTTGTAAAATCCAACCTCTCAGGAGAATTCACTGTCGTTAATCCGTATCTCGTCGAAAAACTCAAAGCAAATAATCTTTGGGACGAAGAGATGATCGATGATCTCAAGTATTTTGACGGCTCGATCCGAGAAATTGAGCGGATTCCGGAAGAGATTAAAAACATCTTCCTCAACGCTTTTGAAATCGAACCCGAGTGGCTCATCGAATGCGCTGCCCGCAGACAAAAATGGATCGATATGGGACAATCTCTGAACCTCTACTTGGCTGAGCCAAGCGGCAAAAAGCTGCATCAAATGTACATGCTCGGCTGGGAAAAAGGTCTAAAGACCCACTATTACCTCCGCTCTCTCGGCGCAACTCAGATTGAAAAATCGTCGATGGATGTCAATAAACGAGGCATTCAACCCCGTTGGATGAAAAACAAATCTGCTTCAAACAATATTGTTGTAGAAAGAGAAGACAAACCAAAAGCTTGTAATTTAGGTGAAGCATGCGAAAGTTGCCAGTAAATACAGATAAAAGAGTAAAAGTTTCAGAAAAAAGACTGATTAATTGCCATGCGGTGGATGTAAACCAGCTGATGCCGCTGAAATACAAGTGGGCTTGGGAGCACTATTTAAACGGGTGCGCTAACCACTGGATGCCGAGCGAAGTGCCGATGGGCAAAGATATCGAGCTTTGGAAATCGAATGCCTTGAGCGAAGACGAAAGACGCGTTATCATGCGCAACTTAGGCTTCTTCTCGACCGCAGAAAGCTTGGTGGGGAACAACATTGTCCTCGCCATTTTCCGGCATGTGACGAACCCTGAAGCTCGTCAGTATTTACTGAGACAGGCTTTTGAGGAGGCGATCCATACCCATGCATTCCTCTATATCGTGGAATCGCTGACTCTTGATCATGGCGAAGTGTTCAACATGTACAATGAAGTGAACACAATCCATGATAAAGATGCGTTTGAAATGCAGCTGACGCAAGAAGTGCTCGACCCGCACTTCTCCACAGCGACGCCTGAAGGAGCCCAAAAGTTTTTGGAGAACCTGATCGGCTACTACATCATCATGGAAGGGATTTTCTTCTATAGCGGCTTTGTAATGATTTTGTCTTTCTTGAGACAGAACAAAATGGTTGGAATTGGCGAACAGTTCCAATACATTTTGCGCGATGAAACGGTCCACCTCAATTTCGGGATCGACCTGATCAATGGAATCAAAGAGGAAAATCCAGAAATCTGGACTCCAGAATTCCAGGCTCGGATTGTCGACAAGATCAAAGAGGCCGTTGAGCTCGAGATTGCTTATGCAAAAGATTGCCTTCCAAGAGGCATTTTGGGCCTAACCGCTCCGATGTTCAGAGACTATGTCCAGCACATTGCGGACCGGCGCTTTGAAAGGATCGGCCTGAAGGCGATCTACAAGTCGAAAAATCCATTCCCATGGATGAGCGAAACGATCGACCTTGGTAAAGAGAAGAACTTCTTCGAAACCCGGGTAACAGAATACCAATCAGCATCGAACCTGACTTGGCACTAAATCTATAAGAAAGGGGGGCTAAAAGCCCCCTATTTTTTGGACAAGTAGCTATCGAATGAGGGGATCATTTGACCCTCGAGAGCAAGAGCTGCCCGATCTGCTTCATATTTGTCAGCAAAGCGCTGCATCGCCTCAGCATCAACGATTTCAAGCTTCCCATTCTCCCAAACAGCTGCGAGCCGTTCCGGAGAAAAGAGATCATCGCTCCAATAAAAATACATCAAATCGGCATAGTCGAAATAAGCGCCGAATCTTTGCGGAAAGAACTTACCCTTAGAAACTGCATCCTCAGGAGAAGATTGATAGAATCTGACAACCTCATTCCGATACTCAACCGCTTCCTTCCGAACGCTATCAGGGCATGAGCAGAGGAGAAGAACGATTTTGTAGCCGTTTTCTTTCAGCTTTGCATAAAAGCTCGGCATGTGAGCGCCTGTAGAAGTGGTGCCAAAGATAATGCTTCTTCCTAGACCTGCCGCCTCTTCGAAAAGAGTTAAAACGATGTAATTGGAAGCAGCCCGCCATTTGTCATAAGCCTTCTTAATGACTTGGCTATAGTCTTTCGTTTCGGCTATCGCAAAAGAGTTAAGCGACTGAGCATAATAAGTATGCACCATGAATTTTAAGGTTCTTGGATCGAAATCTAAATAAACACCATCTTGATATTCGGGGTGGGCCGCTATAAATCTTTCCAAAATCGTTGTTTTGCGAGCACCTGGCGCACCGGCTGTCGCAAGATAGAATCGAGTCTGCGGGTTATGGGTATCGTCCAAACAAACGCTTCGGACAACAGCAAGGTCTTTTTCGATGAGCCCGATTTCCGAATCTGTATAAGTCTCAAGATGTTTAGAAATCATCTGAGGAGTGAAAAAAAGCTCCGCCTGCAATCCAACGCAAGCCATACAAGCTAAAACAAATGTGCGCATGCTCTACTCCTATATAAAGGAGGGGGGCGGAGCCCCCCTTTTTCCTTATTTTGGTTTGCCGCCGCAGCCGCAACCTTTCTTGCCATTCTGATAAAGGTTCAGAGAATCGGTCGTTGTCGCCACTTCTGATTCGTCTGTAGATACTTCTACAGG
The DNA here is from genome assembly GCA_019694475.1 of Parachlamydiales bacterium. GTDB lineage: Bacteria > Chlamydiota > Chlamydiia > Chlamydiales > SM23-39 > REEB52. Next base: position 71,588 of record JAIBBX010000005.1, on the reverse strand, counting down.
CGGCTGGGTCACAACGTCTTGTGCGAATCCAGCACCTACACAGAATAAACATGCTAAAATATAACGATGCATAATGCCTCCGTTTTGTTAAAAATATTGCGAATTCCAAAGACTAGCATCGAACCATTTTTTTGGTACAGAAAAACTTTCACTCAATCCCTTGAATATGACTCGATTGCGTTTTCCGATGTAACGAATAAACAAAATATAATATAATTAAGTTGTACCAACTAATTGTGTCTATGCAACCATTTTCAAAAAAAGACGCTCCTGATTTTTCTAAACCGGAAGTACAACAAACGTTTGTACATCAAACGCATGACAGTAAAGAACTCATGCAAAAGGAGCTAGACGTGAATCAAGAAGAGCAAATCCTTCTAGATAAACGCATTCGAATGATGAAAACCTTCATCAATGACCTCCCTTCTTCCGATCCGCAATACAGTATGTTGGCGGTCCAGATACAGATGGACCAACTCGAACTCGATGAACTGAAAGTGCGGGAAACATTCTTGATCCAAAAACTATCCGAATAAATATTTATCTGATAGTTTGGGTGTCATCGGAGGTACACCATGACCAAAGAAGACCAAGAACCAGTAGAACGGCTCGAAGAATTTTTTCCTCATTCAGCAGCCAACCAAAGCGCACAGCGCAAAAAAGATCTGGCCGATATTCGGCAAGAACTCGCAATCCTCTTAGGCAAGCTCCCCAACCCTGCCCCCAAAAAAGGGTCGAAAGGATACGAGACCTACTGCCAAATCCAAAGCCAAATCCAAGACCTAAAGACCAAAATCTCCAAAACTCACGATGATTTGATGGAAATTCTAAAAAGCGAAGAAAAATTAAGTCGAGAAATTGGGAAGAACAAATCATAAGATGATGTGACTTAGCTCATACTGATTGTATTATTAATTTAAATAATATTGATATATAATTACGATTAGAATGAGGTAGGAGGGCCTATGGCCAAACGCAGAAAGAAAGCAACATCACGGACAAAAAAATCGAAAACTCAAACGGCCGCTAAAAACAGAGCTGCCCAATGGAAAGCCTACAGACAACTCCAAATGCAAGCTGACAAGGCTTGGAGAAAGTTTCGCGACGACGTGCGCAAAAATGCTAGAGCCGAAGTCTTGATCAACGACAACAACCACATGCTCTTGCTTCTCGGCGAATGCAACTATATGGCTCGCGAGTGCATGCGGATGGCTTCTAAAGGTAAAGGCAAAAAAAGAGCTCGATAGGCTATAATTGGTAGCCTATGCGGAAAAACGTTCTTGATGCCGTAGGGCAGACCTACAAAGATTATATCATTACCAAATATTTGCCGTTGAGCGAGCTGCAAAGCTCTCTCATCGAGCTCGTCCATCAGCCAAGCGGGGCTAGGATCATCCATATCGCCAATAATGATCCAGAAAACCTTTTCTGCCTCTCCTTTCAAACACTGCCATATAATTCGAATGGAGTGGCCCACATTTTAGAGCACACAGTTTTGTGCGGTTCGGAAAAATTCCCGGTCAAAGATCCTTTCTTTGCTATGACGCGCAGATCGCTCAACACCTACATGAATGCTCTCACTGGGCAAGATTTCACCTGCTACCCAGCCAGTTCTCAGGTTGAAAAGGATTTTTACAACTTATTAGAGGTCTACCTAGATTCGGTTTTCCATCCTGAGCTTAAACACCTGAGTTTCCTTCAGGAAGGCCACCGATTTGAACTCGCCGACCAAGCTTTGCAATTTCAAGGCGTTGTCTACAATGAAATGAAAGGGGCGATGAGTTCTGTCGATTCGCGGCTTTGGGAAGCTCTGGCCAGCCGGCTTGTCCCTGACCTGCCTTACGCCCACAATTCAGGGGGCAATCCCAAAGAGATCCCGAGTTTAAGTTACGAGCAGCTGATCGAATTCCATCGTGAGTTTTACCACCCTTCCAGATGTCTTTTTTTCTTTTATGGGAATTTACCCCTGACAAAGCATTTGGACTTCATCGAAAAGGAATTGAGCCGGGCCAAGAAAATGACCCCGCTCCCCCCGCTGAAAGCCCAAACGAGATTCGAAAACCCCATCAAGGCGGTAGATTTTTACCCTGTTGCGGAAGGAGAAGAGCAGAAAAGCCTCATCTCTTTTGCTTGGCTGACTGTTCCTATCTCCCGCCAAAGCGAAATTTTGGCGCTCGAGGTGATCAACACAATCCTGACCGATACAGATGCTTCCCCTCTTACAAAAGCTCTCTTGAAATCGGGTCTTTGCGCCGATGTCGACTCTTCTTTAGATATTGAAATGAGCGAGATTCCTCTCGTCATTACTTGCAAGGGATGCGAGGAAGAGAATGCCGATAAGCTGCAGAAAGTACTCTTCGACACATTGAAGAAAGTGGTCTTCAAAGACGAAGAGGTGGAAGCCGCTTTGCATCAACTCGAATTTGAAAGGACCGAAATCGGGGGCGAAGGGGGTCCGTTTGGTCTGACCCTTTTCATGCGCTCTTGCCTCATTAAACAGCATGGCAGCGAACCGGAAAACGCCCTCCTAATTCACTCCCTTTTCGATGAACTCAGAGGACATCTCAAAGATCCGAAATATCTGCCAAATCTGCTACGAAAGTATGTGGTCGATAATCTTCATTTTGTCCGCCTCGTTTTGAAACCCGATCCCGATCTGAATCGAAAAGAGCAGGAAGAAGAACAAAAAAGGCTTCAAGCAATCCAGTCCAAGCTAACCAAAGCGGAAGAAAAAACAATTCGCGAACAGTCGGCCAAACTGAAAGCCTATCAAGAAGCGGTCGAACATCAATCGCTTGACTGTTTGCCAAAAGTGACTCTTAAAGACGTACCGCCCCATATCCGCGATTATCCGATTATCCAAAAAAACAACGTTTTTCATCATTCTTGCTTCACCAACCAGATTCTATACGCAGATCTGGTGTTTGATTTGCCGGAAATCAACGTTGAAGACTTGCCTTTGCTTTCTCTTTTCGCGCAAATTTTGCCAGAGCTCGGATGCGGCGGAAGAAGTTATGAAGAAAACCTCGCATTCCAACAGCGTTATATCGGAGGATTCGAAGCAAATCTCGCCCTTCATGTGACACAAGAAAATCCCGATGTCTGCAGACCCACATTTACTTTGCGGGGCAAAGCGCTCTACCGCAACACCGATAAGCTGTTTCAGCTTTTTTCCGATTTTGTGATGAAGCCGAATTTCTCAGAAAAAGCTCGCATTAAGGAATGGCTTTCGCAGCACGCCACTGAACAAAGAGAAAGGCTGAATAGAGCTTCGATGAGTTACGCGATCCAAAACTCGCTCAAAGGACTTTCGATCCCCTCTTTTGTTCATGAGCAATGGAATGGGATTAGCTATTATAAAGCAGTAATGGAATGGGAGAAAAAATTCGATCCGGCCCTACTGAAAAAAATGGGCGACCAAGTGCTGGGCCTGAAAAATCACAGTTGGGTCTTTAGCTCAGATCGATTGCCTGAAATCCAGCTTCCCGAAATGCCCAATAAGTCTTACCTCCCTTGGACAGGAAAATACAATCTTCCCAAATCAGAGCCGCAAGCCCGTTTCATCGCGGCGCCGGTTGCTTTCACTTCTCTTGGGCTTAGAACTGTCTCTTATCGAGATAACGCCTCTCCCATGCTCTTCATAGCAACAGAATTGATGAAAAACGTCTTCTTGCATAAAGAGATCCGGGAAAAAGGGGGAGCATATGGAGGCGGAGCTTCCTATACTCCAACTACGGGCAATTTTCATTTTTACGCTTATCGCGACCCCAACTTGAAAAGCAGCGTGGACGCTTTTTACAAAGCGGTCGAGGTGATCGGAAATAAACAGTTCACTGAGCAAGAACTGGAAGAAGCCAAGCTTGGCGTCTTGCAAACTCTCGACGCTCCAGTTACTCCTGGCAACCGAGCGATTGTCGCCTACTCTTGGACAAAAGCAGGACGGACAAAAGAACTGCGCGAACAGTTTCGAAGTCTTGTGCTGCATGCCACAAGCGAAGATGTGGCGCGGGCCGTTCAGGAAAAACTAGCAGGACAGGAAGGCGTTCTCGTCTCCTTCCTTGGCAAAGAACTCTATGCCAAGGAAGAAGCTAAACTGACAACGCCGTTGAAGGTGCTGTCCGTTTAACGAGGAGCAGCTGGAGGAACCGAAGCTTTGCCGACATTGTAGCCAGCTGAATATCCTTTTCGGTATCCTGCATTATACCCTTCGTCGTATACGCTAGTGATGAAATCAGCAGGATGGACTGGAGTTCCGAAAAGCACTTTTCCTGTGCGTCCATTCACGAGAATGTAATTGTGTTTTTTGAGCTCTGCTTCATTTGATGCATCTGCTTCATTGACTCTGATATTTCCAATTTTTGGAAAATAGTCGAACTCTTCGCCAACCACCCAATCTTTCACTGTGCACTGATATGTATCGGGTACATACACCTCATCCCCGCCGATCCATTCAAGGAGCGATCTCCAGCGAGTTACAAATGAATTGACTTTCCAATAAGTTCCATCGGCCATCACAAAATATCCATGAGAATCTTCAAGGACGAACTTAGCGACAACAGAAGAAGGATTTGCATGGATAGAAGCGATCGCAATCATTAAAAAAAACAGTTTTCTCATACTCTGCTCCGGGTTTTAAAAAAAATGAGGGACAATTTATAGCTGTTGAGCATTTTTGGTCAATTTTCTATACTGAAGCCTCTGAAAAGAAGGTGTTTCGTATGCATAAGAGATTTATCTTTGGTTTGTTTGGAGCTTTGGCTCTCACTACTGCGACATTTGCGGATTCATCCGTGCAAGGGACGACTCTTTTGGAACAGATTTCTGAAGCGATCGCCGAACTTGCAGAACGGTCAAAACCTGCAACCGTTTCGATCAAATGCACGATCTGCGCTCAAGGCCAGGAGTATTCGAATCCGTTTGACATGTTCGGAGACGACTTTTTCAAACGGTTTTTTGGCCAGCAAAATCCTCAAGGCCAGCAGCAGCAAACTTCAGGCGGATCGGGCTTTCTAGTCAGCCCGGATGGCTACATCGTCACCAATAACCATGTGATCAAAGATGCAACTCAAGTCACTGTCACTCTCGACGATGGACGGGAGTTTCAGGCGACAGTAAAAGGTTCAGATTCCCGAACTGATCTTGCAGTCATAAAAATCGATACCGACAATCTCCCCTATCTCAACTTTGGCGATTCAGACAAACTCAGAGCGGGCGATCTCGTTTTTGCTCTCGGCAATCCATTTGGATTGGAAGGAACGATTACCAAAGGGATTGTGAGCGCAAAAGGACGTCAGGATCTTGGGATTGCGACCTATGAAGACTTTATCCAAACAGATGCGCCGATCAACCCAGGCAACTCGGGCGGACCGCTTCTTAACGTCAGAGGCGAAGTCATTGGCGTCAATACTGCGATTTTCAGCCGCAGCGGCGGCTACATGGGGATCGGCCTTGCGATTCCTAGCAAAATGGTCCAGCCTGTCATCGATCAAATCATGAATAATGGTTCGGTCAAACGGGCCTATTTAGGCATCGTCTTGCAGCCGATCGATAAAGAGCTCAGCGATGCGATGAATTTAGACAAAGCAGATGGAGTGCTCATTTCTGATGTTGTGAAAGGATCGCCAGCTGCAAATGCAGGCATCCAGCAAGGCGACATCATTTTGCAATACAACGGAAAACCGGTTAAAAACGTGACCAAATTCCGCAACGATATCGCTATGATGAACCCTGGCCAATCGATCCAGCTCAAAATCATGCGGAACGGCAAACCGATGACTCTCACTGTAGAACTCGGCTGTCAAAATGATGGCGAAGTGATTTCTGCAGAACTAACGCAAAAACTGGGAATCGAGCTAGAAAACCTAACTCCTGAATGGGCATCGCGTCTTGGCTATTCTTCCGATGTGAACGGCATTGTGATCTCAAAAGTAAAACAGGGATCTCCAGCCGCAATGGCGGGCTTAAGACCTTCTTTTCTGATCACAGGCGTTGCCGTTGACTGGAATAACCAAAAGCCAGTGAAAAACATTGGCGAATTCGATGCGGCGCTGCAAGAGCTTGGCGACAAAAAATACATCATCTTGATCGTCCGGCACCAAAACTTCCAGCGTTACTACACCATCAAGTTGAACTAGAAAGATTATGCAAGAGAGTTGGTGAATACCAACTCTCTTGAGAAAATTTTTAGTGAGCCGATGTTGTGGGATTTTGCGATGCTGCTGCCCCGACTACGCCAAGGGCTGCCGCCATAACGGCAACGCTTCCGATGGCAGTTCCCCATGGGAATCCGCCCGAAGCCATTTTTCCCGCAACTGCTCCAGCGCCTGTTGGCTGGAACGGCACGCCCCCATTCGATGGCGGCTCAAAGACAGCCAAATCAAGAGGAGCAGGCCTGCTATCTAACGTATGCGGAGGAACATTTTTAGCCGGAGCTTCGGCGAATTGATCCGTTGCAATATCGAGAGTTCCGCCCTGATTCTTTACAACAACTCCGCCTTGGCTGCTTCCAACAAGCAAACTTCCGAGATAAAGGCGCGTTTCAAAAATCGTCCCTCGAACGCCGATGGTGGCATTTGCAGTATTGATTTCAAAATTCTCTGGATTTTTCTTTGCGATAAGCCCTGTTGAAACGCGGATTCCGCCTTGAGCCAAAGTAGAAGAGAAGCGACTATTCCCATAGGAATTCAAATCGAGCTGCGATCCCGGGATGAGCAGCAAGAGCGTCCCGTCGTTGAACTGGATCTGGCCTTTTGCCACTTCATCAGTGATCAGCGTATCCCCGACAAATACACCTGACTGAACAGCGAGAATACGGGAATTTTTCTTAGAATCAATCGCTTTTACATCGCCTGTTACTGCGATGACGGTACCAATCGGTTCTGCACACCAGCAAACAACTGGAAGAAGAAGTAAAAAGATTTTTTTCATATGTTTTGGAGTCTGCTTTAAAAAATTCTTTTTTTCAAGTCGTGTTTACGGCATGGAGAAGATATGAAAGAAAAAAGGAATTTGATCCTCATTTCTCTTGGGATCGTATTTCTCATCGCTGGAACCATCTATTTTCAGCCGTCATTTTTTAAATCGTGGATCATCAAGCTCGAATCAGACACATACGACCGGCAGCTGAGACGCTACTACCGCCCGCTCTCCTCAACTCCCTCTGTTGCTATCGTTGCAATCGACGACAAGAGCCTAGAGGAAGTTGGGAGATGGCCGTGGGATCGAGACAAGATTGCAAAAATCGCCCTCGAGTTAAAACGCCTTGGCGCATCTGTGATCGCATTCGACATGGTTTTTTCAGAACCTCAGTCAAATGCAGTGAAAGAGGTGATGGCGGCAGCACCCGCGCTCAGCAAAGAATTAGAGCCGTTTCTCACCCAGTTTGACGCAGATTCCGCTTTAGCCTCTGCTCTGAGCAAAAGCCCCTCTCTGCTTGGATTTGCCTTCACAACGAATGGCAAGAAAGTGGGCACACTCCCCTCTCCCCTCCTCACTCTTTCGTCAGATGAAATCCAAGAATCGCTGATCCCAAACATGAATGGCTATATCTGCAATCTTCCGTTATTTCAATCCGCATCAGCAGGAAGCGGATTTCTCAACACCACGATCGATTCAGACGGGATCTTACGCTTTTCTCCTCTTATTATGCGCGATCAAGAAAAAGTCTATCCAGCCTTTGCACTTGCCGCAGCAAAGGAATTTCTCTCTGCCCCTTTTACGGGCATCGTTTCAACCAAAGTGAACGATTTTCAAGTGATCCAATCGATCAGCCTCGGCAATCGAACCATCCACACCGACCCCTGGGGGCGTATTTTGATCCCTTTCGAGGGTCCTCCGTTTTCATTCCCTTACCTTTCGGCTGTCGATCTTCTCAATGGAAAAGTCGATTCCAAACAGGTGCAAGGCAAGCTCATTTTCATCGGATTATCTGCTACCGCTTCTTCGGATTTAATGACGACGGCAATTTCTCCCGCCTTTCCCGGTGTTGAAGTCCAAGCAACGATCGCAAACGGGATCATCGAAAATTACCTCCCCTATAAACCGCATTGGGGCCGAGGGTTAGCGGTACTCATCGTCCTCATCGTGGGCGCGATTGCCGCGCTCACCTTCCCTTTTATCAGCCACCTAACAGCCTTTATCGCCTCATTGGCGATTCTGGGCATCCTTGAAGCGATCAACTATTGGGCCTGGAGCCAGCATGGTCTTGTCCTCTCTTTCTTCTTCCCTCTTCCCACTTTAGCAATCATTTTTGTTCTCGATCTTTTGAGCGTGATTGTCGGAGATATAAAACACAAAAAAGAGATCAAAAAAATCTTCGGAGAAACGGTCTCAGCAGGGACTTTGGATCAAATGCTCCAAAAAAAAGGAACTTTTACAGTTGCCGGAGAAAGCAAAGAAATCACAGTTCTTTTTGGCGAGATTTGGGACTTTCCTAAAATCGCGGCAAATTTAAGCGCTCCACAGTTAAAAGAGTTTCTCAACGGTTATTTGACCGATGTGAGCGAAATCGTATTCCGAGAAAAAGGTGTGCTCGATAGATATGTGAGAGATCAGCTCGCTGCTTTCTGGGGCGCGCCATTTCCAGAACAGAATCACGCTAGCTTAGCCGTCAAAGCGGCTCTTGCAATGACCGCCATCTCAAAGGATCGGAAAATCGGCATCGGAATCGACACCGGGACCGCTCAGGTGGGCGACATGGGTTCAAAATTCACGCATTCCTACACAGCTATTGGCGAACCGGTTGATTTGGCACACCATCTAAAAAAACTTACTGTGAAATATTCGGTGCCTATTTTGGTTAGTGAAAGGACCAAAGTACTAACGGAAAATCAATTCAACTACCGAAAAGTGGATGAAATCTCATTCAACGGAAAACAAATTCCAATTTATAGTCTAACAGGATAGACAGGATAACCCTTCGCGGGCCGCGAAGGGTTATCCTGTCTATCCTGTTTTTTCTTATGTGAAATGAATTCTATTCAGAAAAGAGATTCCTGGCTGTCCTCTTAGATTTGCAAAAGTTGCCTGCTGAATCATTTGTTTGATTTTCTGATCTACATCCGTGAAGATCGATCTTGGTACATATTCATGCAAAATGGGCATTTCCAAGCTCGTATCTGGAGCCACTAGAGAAAACCCAGACCTATTGAGAGCATCTTCTACATTCTCCCCTAAACCCATTCGAATTGTCACAACCTGATTTGCATCAAAAATTGCTACAACTGAGTCAGATTGAACTTTACTTGTCATATTTCACTCCAATTTAAAAGGACAAAGAGACTAATGAATCAGGGATTTTTTTTCTATTGGTAAATGAGAAGAACGACTATTCTTCTTGGCTTCAAGGAGGCCTCTATGAATCTTGTAGAACGCAAAGGATTTTCATCAGGAAATGAATCGCTTCAGGAAGCAGTCGCATATCTCAAAAGCGATACAACGGATCACAGCTTACCTGCTTTTCTTGACCAGTTTGCTCAAGGATATAAGCGAAGAGATCTGGATAAAACGAAGTCTTATACGTATACAACTTTATCCTGGGATTCATGCAGCGGGATTCAAGCGGTTGCGGAAAAAGTTTTAGCAAGAAAAGACAGAAAAGGGTCTTTTGGAGATACAGAATGCCAGATAAACGGGAGAATTTTTTCCCGGCCTAAAGACAAAACAAGCCTCGATTCAGCACCAATCCTTGCTTATCAAACCGGAAGGGTCAATCCCTATACATTCCTTCCTTTAGATTATTTCACCCAAGCAGATGAAAGCCAAGAATTTCTTGATGTGAACGTATTTGTGAAAATGGGAGATCTTGCTGTCCCTGCAGCTGAATATTTTTGTCCCTTTACAGAAACAACATCGGCCGAAATGCCGGTCCAAATCAAACGGATGGATGCAGATCGAATCAAGAAGGGGTTAGATCATATTTCTCAAATTTTTGAGCGGATTGTAAAACAGAAATCACCGAAACCAGAGCCGCTGAAAGAAGATCTTGCAGAGTTTGTCTACAAATGGTCTCTTATCTATCCTTACCAGAATGATGAGGATCTGATTCAGTTCGTTCAGTCGACCTTGGCAGAACTACATGGATATAGGATCCTCAGCCCAGCAGATCTCAACCGCTTATGTTTGAGCAACCCTTATCTCCCGAACTTCTCTAAGAAATACATTAAACAAGTGCGTTTGATTACTGAATGAATTCCCAAGCGATCTTCGCTGAACGGCCCGCTTCTGTAGTCATGGAGACATCGATCAGGTAGTCTGAAGGAGCTTCTGGATGTCTTAATTCGGCCTCTTGATAGGCCTCTAGCTTCAAAGCGCCTACTGTCGTTGCAAGAATCCGAGTTGGATAAACCGGCACATACGGAAAATTACCTTCAGGAAGGAACCTTTCGGGCAAGAATCCCATTTGAACCGCAGACCTTAAATATTTTTCAATCTTGCCCCTGAATTCCTCTTTCGATTTCTGTGCAACTTCAAAAGCGATTTGTTCATTTTTCCTAGCCTCTGAAATGATTTCTAAAACCCTAGCACGCTCTGGAGTTACTCTTCTTTGCGAAACAACTAAATCCGCATGGTTTCCATTTAAATACAAAGCCGCATCCTTAATCATCTCAAGCGCGGTTCCTTGATGCAGCATGGACATAAATAATAACGCTTCCCTTTGAGGCTTGCTCAAAGCTAGATCTTCAATAGGTTTATTAAAAATTGTGTGATCTATCCCTATCCGCAAACATATTTCTTCAAAGCTGGACATTCGCGCTCCATCGATTCGAATGTCGGTCCTCGGGAGATCTTTTTCAATTTGGACACGCAATCTTGGCAAATCCCACGATCCGTTTTTCAGGTAATCAGATCCTAACTTGGCTTGAAAAGCCTGATCTACAATGACTCTTTTCTCCCTCAGCGCTTTCATGTTGTCTACAAGACGGATAAACTGCCTAGGCCCTACCATCTGGCTCCAGCTCGATTGTTCTTTGGGGATTTCCTGAGCAACAAGTCCGTACCCATTCGTCGATTCCTTTTGGATGGCTTCTTTTTCCGCAGGACTTAATCCGGCAAGAACATTGACCACGTTGAGGAGTAGATTCAAGCGATCTGTCAAAATCGCCTCATTCTTAATGACGAATGGAGCAAGCACAGAAATAAACGCTTCTCTCAAGCGGACAGGATCGTTTTCTTGACCAAGGATCACTAGATTTTTCATCATGTCTACATTGGTGCTTGCGTTCCCGCGATCTTTATTGTCTTTGCAAGCAGAAACGATGAAATCGATTTCCAATTTGGCCTTGAAATAGTCTTTGACTTCGGAATAAAAGAGCATGATGAATGCTTTTTTGTCTTCAGTTTTGATGATAGGCTCGCCTTTGAAATAAAGACGATGGACGCGATCCAAAATCGAATTCAAATCCTTTTCAAGAACATCTAATTCTTTACCGAAGATGGACGGGAAGGCAAACCCATCTCTTTGACTGAGGAAAGATTTGAATAGCAGTCCCTTTAGGGCATTAATATCATGGTTTTGCACTTTCCAGATTGGACCATCCATAGGTAAAGATAAGAAGTGAAAATTCTTATAATCTTTTTCCAAAGACTGGATCGCCAAAGATCGGTCTACTTCAGCGCGCATGGCAGGGAAAAGCCAAGAGCTAGGATCCGCTAAACCTTGGTGATTCACATAAAGGGTCTGTTTCATTGGATAAGCTGCCAAATGGGCTCTATACTCAGGAATCACATCGGTACTGCGTGCAGCAGAAATCAAACGTACTGCAGCGCCTAAAACAGATGGATCCATCGTGGGGGTTCCATGCCGCAATACGGTGCAAAGCTTCTTCCCTTTCGATGTTTGAACTGAATGAACCCAAGGAGTGTTTGAATCTCCATTTGGATCAAATCCGCAGCCAAGCGTCCCTTGCAATTTTTTGAGCTGCATGGCGATGTATTGCTGCTGATAATCTGGGGGAACTTTGTGCAATCTCTCATTTGCATTATGAAGATCTTCCGCAAAAGCTTTTAGGCTAAATTCAGGGAATTCATACGGACCTTGCAGCTGCGGCGCCCTAAGAGCTTTAGATACCATGTCCTCCAGCCAAGGGTACATATGCACCATCGTAAATTTCGCATGGCACATGTGGCAAAGAAGTCTGAAAGCCTGACTGATTTCAGGGACATTTAGATCAGTTGTTGGAACTAATCGCAAAGCCTCTCTTAAATTCTGAAGAATGAAAGCATATTGAGCTCGAATATCCTCATCGCTTCCGAAATTTTGATGCAGAGCGTTCAGAGTATAATAAGCGTGTTTGACAAATCGATCTTTTTCAACAAAGCCTTCCAACTTCATAAGAAGCCTATCCCATTTCGGAAAGTCGCGATTCAAAGCTTCCCGAATTGAGTAGAGAGAGTATACGTATTTTTTCCCTTTTTCAGGATTTCCCGGATCAAAAACCAGGGCGTTTAGCTGTTTCGAATACCATTCCCTTTTTTCGGGTCGAGCTCTAGAATATTCCTGGACAGCCGCCATCGAAATATCAGCATAATCGCCATCAATCGCGCTTTCGAGGGCATTTTGATCGATTTCAAATTGCTGATAAAGATTTTTCAATTGTTTTGGAATTGCGCCAGCAAGAACGGTAAATTTTTTACCATCAAGATTCGCCTGAATTTCATGAAACGGCCTCTCATCCGGCGACAGGGCCACTATTTCTGGGATGGCTTCTCTAACTCTCATCAATAAGGCTTGAATATCCCGCCCAGACAAAGAAACATTTTGGTTGTAATCATCAGAGATAATGAGCCTTCTATCTACATTCATCCTTGAGACCCGATCCAAAATAGGACTGATTAAACGGTCAAATTGACATGTATAGGTTTCCGATGAGACCGCTTTTGGAATCTGTTCATTAGGATTATATGGCTGCAAGGCATTCATTAATACACCCTCTAACTAAAATTAACTGAATTATAACATCACAAACAATAAACATCTAAATCAAAACGCTCAAATAAAATTGGTGACAATTAAAATTTTTAACAGGATGGGCAGGATAATCCCTTCGCTTTCGCGAAGGAATTATCCTGTTTTTCTATTTGGGATGGTGGGCTTTGAGTTTTAGCCAAACAGCGAAAAGCAGCACGACTATCACGCCAAATGCCGCAGGCAGCAGCAGCCGGTCGGTTGGCAATGCTGTTTGAACAAGAAATACTCCAACCGTTGCAGAGCCCATATTGATGAACTGCATCACAGCCGAAGCATTCGATTTGTCCACAGCTTCGTTAAGACCGTGCGATAAGGCATTCGACCAGATCACATTGCCGCCAATGTAGAGAAAGTAAGCAGGAATAAATAAACTCCAAACCGTAATGATGGAATTCACAAAGCACAAAGAGAGTATCAGCATCGAAATGAGAAAAATTAATATTCCTGAGAGCATCATGATCCGCGGATTTTTATGACTGAGTCGGCGCATGATGAGCCCGCCAGTGACAAGACCGAACGAAGGCACGAGCGCCCAAAGACCAAACACTTCAGGAGAAAGCCCAATCACTGATTGAGCCACATAAGGAGAAATAGTCACAAAAATATACATCGCGGTCGTTGCAAGTCCTGCCATCAGGGCATGGAGAACGATATAGGGATCTTTAAATTGGCGCATGTAGCCATCCCCAATCTTTTTCCACTGCAGGGCGTCTTTGTGTATCTCTCGGGAGGTTTCGGGAAGAAACTGCGTCAAGATCCAAACGACAACCGCATATACTGCAAGAAGAAGAAAACAGGCCTTCCATCCCCCGATGATTGTCATGAACCCGCCGATTGCTTGCGCAATCCCAGGAGAAAAACCAAAGGCAAGGGAAAATATGGCAATCGCTTTAGTCGCTGCAACCCCCGCATGCGAGTCGGCGACCATTGTAAAAGCAACTTTGAGCCCAGCACTAGATCCGATGGCTTGGAGAAACCGGCCAACGCAAAGAGCCCAAAAACTTGTGGCAAATAAAGCGATGAGTGTGCCGAAAAGGGCGATGATGAATCCGATAGTCAGAGCCCCTTTGCGCCCAAATCGATTGGAAAGAGGGCCGTAAGGAAGCTGTCCAAGGGCGTATCCGATCAGAAAGATCGACATCGTAAGCGATGCCTCTGACGGCTGTATACCAAAATCGCCAGCAAGCAGCGGCAATGATGGGGTAAAAAGGATCGCCATGAAGTTTGCAAAAGTGCAGACGCAAAGCAGGATGATGACCTTTGGGAATTTAACAATTTCACTCGACATATAGGTTCTTATCCTCGTCGCTAAGTTCTGTAATGATTCTTAAGATTCGGTCGAGCTCTACTTGCGCCTCAAAAGCTTTTGCCGAATCTCCCGATTGGATCAGACGATAAAGTGCTTCTCTTTCTTCCATGAAAAGAGCAGAGCGTTTGTCTTTCCGACTTTCATAGTCGTCGACTTGCCTGCGGATCAAGGCCAGCTTTGCCTCATCGATTTCTCTTTGCAGCCGCTCCACTTCGGTCTCTGCTTTTTCTTTCTCTTTTGACGCTACTTCCAACTTCTTCTGCAAATTGGAAATTTTTTGCCGCTGTTTTTTAGCGTTAGGGCCTTGCACAAGGAGCTGCTCTCCCCCTCCTCCAATGCAGGCTGATAAAACGGAAAGCACAGGAATCAACGTGTATCTCATTTCAATGTTTCCAAAAATTGTTTAAATTCCGGGTCATCTCGAACCCCTTTAAAAACTTCCTCTTCAATTACCTGAGACACACTAAATGTCCCATATTGCCATGCGGTTTGAAGCCATCCGCCAGCATGCATCCCATTCCCCTCATGCGCAAAAGCGCGCGCATTATCGATTGCCATTTTTTGGGTTGGATCGATCTGATAGCATTTAGCTGACAGCTCAATGACAAGCGGATAATTTTTTTCCATCGCGGCAAGCTCATGCAAAATGCAAAGAGCGTCATCGGCTAAATGGTCTTTGATCGGGAGCAATAAATCATAGGCGTCCCGCTTTTTCCCCTCTTTATAATCAAGATAAGCCAAGTACTGCTGCGCTGCGTGCGCAAGCATGCCGCCGCTTGCCTTTTGCCTTACTTCTTCTAAAAGCCGTTTTGCTTCAGTGCGATTCCCCGCATTGAGCGCCTCTTCCGCCTGGATCATCAGCTGTTTATTCTCATCTTCCCGATCGCTTCGGTTCGCAAATCGGCTCCTGCGCCAAGATTCAAAACTTTGGAAAGCAAAGAGAAAGAAAAATGCGCCCACCAAGTAAGCTTGCACTAAAAAGAAATATAATGAAAAGAGTCCTGATAAAATCGCCCCTATCAGCAATGATGCTTTAAATCCTTGCACTCCAAAAGCTGCTTCGAGCACGATCCGAAGAAGCTGGCCGCCGTCGAGCGGCAAGACAGGAAGAAGATTCACAATCGTCCAAAAGAGGTTCGCATATTGCGTCATTTTCAGAATTTGGAGAAAGAGGGCTGGGAACGGAAGTTTCAATAACGCGGTGGCAATTAGAAACAGAAAAAATCCGAAGAGCGGTCCGTTGAACGTGATGAGGAACTGCTGCCAAAATTTGAGTTTCGGTCCATCGAAGGAAGTGAGCCCGCCCATTGCGATGAGCTGGATGCGCGCTTTTTGTTTGAATAGAACAGCTGTCAAAGCATGTCCAAATTCGTGAAAAAGCACCGAAACAAAAATTATCCCCACCCAAACGAGAGCGCCCACGAGCGATTGGCCCATCAGCCAGCCGATGATGAAGGCAAAAACCCAGAAGAAGGGGTGTATAATGACAGGAATGGGTCCGGGTATGACGATCATTTCTTCAACGCCTTTTGAACTGCATGGCCCATTTCAGCAGGGCTTTTCGTAACGATAGCGCCCGCCCTTTCAAATGCGGCAAATTTTTCCGCAGCTGTTCCTTTGCCGCCAGAAATGATCGCGCCGGCATGGCCCATCCGTTTTCCAGGAGGAGCGGTCGCTCCTGCAATGAAAACGGCAAGCGGTTTTGTCAAATTCGATTTGGCCCAATCGGCCGCCTGCTCTTCCGCATCGCCGCCGATTTCGCCGATGAGAAGCACAGCTTCGGTTTCGGTGTCTTCTTGGAAAAGTTTTAAGATGTCGACAAAGTTTGTTCCATTCAGCGGATCGCCGCCGATGCCAACGCAGCTCGATTGGCCAAGGCCCAGCTGGGTTGTCTGCCAAACAGCTTCATAGGTTAAGGTGCCGGAGCGGGAAACGATTCCTACTTTTCCTCTTTTGTGAATATATCCTGGCATGATTCCAATTTTGCATTCGCCCGGCGTAATGAGGCCTGGGCAGTTCGGGCCGATGAGGCGCGATTTCGATTGATTCATCACCCGCTTCACTTCGAGCATATCGCGAACAGGAATCCCTTCAGTGATGCAGACGATGAGAGGAATGCCCGCATCTTCTGCTTCCAAGATTGCATCCGCAGCATATGGCGCAGGCACAAAGATAAGGCTCGCATCGGGATGGAGCTGTTTTGACGCTTCCCAAACAGTATCAAAGACAGGAACGCCTAAAATTTCAGTCCCCCCTTTGCCTGGAGTGACGCCTCCGACAATTTGAGTTCCGTATTCTTTGCACGCTTCTGCATGAAACTTGCCTGATTGGCCGGTAATCCCCTGCACAATCACTTTGGTCTTTTTATTTACGAGAATGGCCATGTTTTACCGCCTGTACTGCAAGTTCTGCTGCTTCTTTCAAGTCTTTTGCCGTTGTGATTTTGAGATGGCTCTCTTTGAAGAGGCGTTTTCCCTCTTCAACATTCGTTCCTTCCATGCGGACTACGATCGGAATTTGAATTTTTTGTTCTTGGCAAGCGTGAATCACGCCTTGCGCTAAGGTCGCGCAATTCATGATGCCGCCAAAAATATTCACCAAAATTGCTTTCACTTTCGGATCGCTCAAAATGATCCTAAAACCTTCCGCCACTTTTTCTTTCGATGCGCCCCCTCCCACATCGAGGAAGTTGGCAGGAGATCCTCCATAAAGCTGGATGATGTCCATCGTTGCCATCGCAAGGCCTGCTCCATTGACCATGCAGCCAATATCGCCGTGCATGGCAATGTAGGCGAGATCAAATTCTTTCGCCGCCGCTTCTTGCGGAGAGACTTGGCTCGGATCATAGAAAGAGAGGATTTCCGATTGCCTAAAGAGCGCGTTATCATCGATGCTCAATTTCGCATCGAGCGCCACGATCTCATTTTGCGGGGTCAGGACAAGCGGGTTGATCTCCAAAAGCGATGCGTCCGTATCGATAAAGCATTTTGCAAGCCCTTGCGCTAGCGCCGCCCCTTTTTTGGCCAGATCTCCGCTCCAGCCCATGAACTTTGTCAGCCGAAGGATCTGATACGGCCTCAAATGGCCATTAAAAGAGAAAGGCATTTTTAAAATTTTTTCGGGAGATTTCGCAGCCACTTCTTCGATCTCCATGCCCCCCTCGGGAGATGCGATCAGTATAGGCGTTGCCCGCTCTCGGTCGACAAGCGCCCCGATATAAAACTCTTTAGCAATATCAAGCGGAGAGGAAATGAGCACCTTCTTCGCAACAACGCCTTCCGGGCCCGTTTGCTGGTTGACCATTTTCATGCCGATCAATTTTTTGGCAACTTCCGCGATTTCATGCTTCGTTTTTGCAAATTTTACGCCGCCGGCTTTTCCTCTGCCGCCCGCATGCACTTGGATTTTCAAAACAGCTGCTTCCAAATTCAGCTCATCGGCAATCCGTTTTGCTTCTTCAACGCTTGCAGCAACCCCGAATTCCGGAATCGGAATTCCGTATCGTTTCAGAACTTTTTTGGCCTGATATTCATGAAGGTTCATCGACCCATCTCAATCTTTGTTCAAATATCTTATCTACGGAAATACCCTTTCCGATCAATCAATTTTCTTTTCTCAATGCCGATTTTGTGCTACCGTATTGGGTCATCTCATTGGTTTTTTATGCGCAGTCTAAATCCTTGGCCTGTTTTCCCTCCGAATCTCGAACCTCCCCTTGCCCGGTCATTGAGCATTCAATTCATTCTCACATCCCTTATCGATGGCTTCGCATTCATTCTGAAACTACAGCATTCCACCCCATTGAAAGGGGGTTATATTCGAAAAGAGGTTGAAGCGCTCTATCAAGAGCTGCAAAAAATTCTTCTTTTTTCTCTAGAAGAGCCGATGTCTCAGACAGGCGGATTCATCGACAAGCTCTGTTTTTATTCCGATATCCTCATTCAGGCATCGCAAATCAAAGAACCGGAACTTTTTCCGGTTTTGGAAGAGATACGCAAAGAACTGCTGACCTTCCGATCGAAAATGTTGGTTTGGAAAAAACTGTCGGCCAGCTATCCTCTGGAAGAAATGCTGGAACAGTTGATGCAGTTGACTTCCCATCTCTTTGAACATTTGCGATCCTATTTCCGAGCCCTTGTTCCTTTTCTCAGAGAGACCCGCTCCGATGAAAATCTCTTGATTTTCCTGATTGAAAACAAACAGAGGCTCAATCGAGACCTCGGGCCTCATTGCATTGAAGAACTTTTGCAAAGCTTTTTTCCAGCTGGACATGATCAGCTTCGCGCAGTAATCTATGAAGGATACACCCGACGTGGATTCAGCGAATATTTCACAGCCGTGGAGCCGCTGATCAATGAACTTCATTGGGAAGCGCCATGCCAATCTCAAAATCCTCTCTAGACGCAATCCTTGCCTACGTTCGCGAGCAGGGCCCTTACGTCCTCGCATCTTCGGAAGACGCCGATTATTTCCGAAAAAATTTTAAAAAGCCTGAACCGCCAAAACCTGAAGCGCGGCCAGAGCCAGTAAAACTACCGCCGCCGCCGATCAAAATCGAAGCTCCCAAACCCGAACCGGCGCGGCCGGAGCCGGCGCGGCCGGAACCGGTTCCAATAAAACCCGCCCCCCTTCCAAAACCGACGGTAGATTTTGTTCAGGTGCGCAATGTCCTATCAGTCGTTGCTCCAGAGCTTGCGATATTGGACGACATCCCGAGCGACGAAATTGCGAAAAAGCTCTCGGAGCGGTGGAAAACAAAAAACCAATCGGCTCCCATTTCCATCCTCACCTTCCAAGAACCGGAAGAACAAAAAACGCTTCTGACAGAAATCGCCAAAGCGATCGATATCTATTTCGGACCCGCCAAAATCGTAAACGCCGAAAAGATTGAAAAAGACAAGCAATGGGGAGCTTTTTTATCGGTGGAAGGGCTCAAAATGGTGATCGTCTGCGATTACACCCTTTGGCAGCTCAGCAGCCTCATGCAGCACTATAAGGAAACCCCAGCCCAAGGAATCCGGATGCTGGGGAATGTCCCCCTCTTTTTACTCCCCGACCTTTCCCTCTATCTCAAAGATGCGCTGCTCAAGCGCTCCCTATGGAAAGCGCTATGCCAAAAATGTTCGTAGAAGTGCTCCTCGATCAAAATTTGGCCAGACCCCTCGACTACGAAGTTCCCGCTAACATGCGCATCGAAGTGGGCATGCGGGTCGAAGTACCGCTTAAAAGTACCCTCAAAAAGGGAACCGTTTCTAAAATCAAAGACTCTTCCCAATGGGAAACCGTCAAACCCGTTGCCCGTGTCATTTCAGAAAACGGCGAACTTTCCGATGCCCAGTGGAAGCTGGCCCGCTGGATGGCCCAATACTACTCTGCCCCCCTCCAACGCGTCTTAAAATGTTTCATCCCCGTCAATGTGCGCAAAGAGGTCAAAGAGAAAACACAAATCTTTTTGAAGGTAGCCAAAACTCACGACCAATGCATCAAGGCAATCGAACTTTTCCGCCTCAAAGCTCCAGCGAAAGCGCACGCTCTTGAAGAGATCCTGAATGCGCCCAAAGGAGCCTACCTGGCCGACTTGCAGGTCTCAAAATCTGCCGTAACTTCTCTCATCAAAGATCAATGGATCTCGGCCCAGTCAGTCAAGCTCAGCAGCGAACTGCTTCTTGAAGAAGAATTTTTTCCCACAGCGCCCAAAAAGCTCAATGCCGAACAGCAATCTTGCCTCAACGCCATTCAAAACTCGCTTGAAAAAGGGGGCTTTTCCGCCCACCTTATTTACGGCGTGACAGGAAGCGGCAAAACAGAAGTCTACATGCAAGCCATCGCTGCCGCACTCGCACAAAATAAATCGGCAATTATGCTCGTTCCTGAAATATCGCTCACCTCCCAAACGATCGAACGGTTCAAAGCCCGCTTTTCAGAGCGGATCGCCATTTTGCACCACCGGCGCAGCCTCGGCGAAAGAACCACCGCTTGGGAAGATCTAAAGAAAGGACAGGCAAAACTTGTGATCGGAGCCCGCTCCGCCCTCTTTTGCCCCGCCCAAAATCTCGGACTCATCATCGTCGATGAAGAGCACGACAGCTCCTACAAACAAAGCGACGAAATCCCCTGCTATCACGGACGCGACACAGCCGTAATGAGAGCCCATATTGAATCTTGCACCATCCTTTTAGCCAGCGCTACCCCATCCGTCGAATCGCGCTACAACGCAAGCGTAGGAAAATATCAGCTCCATCAGCTCCTTTCCCGGGCAACAGCCGCATCAATGCCAAAGGTAAAAATCATCGATATGAGCGGCGTCTTTGAGCGCAATCAGGGATTCACCCACTTTTCAGAAGAGCTCCTCGACGGGATCAAAAAACGTCTCGGCAAAGGTGAACAAATCCTTTTATTTCTCAATAAAAGAGGCTACCACCGCATGCAAGTTTGCAGCTCCTGCCGCCATGTGATCAAATGCCCCCACTGCGATCTCGCACTCACTTTCCACAAAAGCGGCGGCTTTCTCCAATGCCACCTTTGCGATTACCGCCAACAGCTTGTGCGCGGCTGCCCCAATTGCCAATCAACCGAAACGCTCTCTTTCCGCGGATTTGGAACAGAACACGTAGAACGGAGCCTGCACGCGATTTTTCCAGAAGTCCGGACCCTGCGCATGGACCGCGACACGACGGCCAAGAAAAATAGCCACGAAGAGATGTTCAAACAATTTAGGGCTCATAAGGCCGATGTCCTCATCGGCACGCAAATGATCGCAAAAGGATTTCACTTCCCCTCCGTAACCCTTGTCGGCGTGCTCAACACCGACGCAACGCTAAATATCCCCGATTTCCGATCCCCCGAGCAGGTCTTTCAGCTGATTACCCAGGTGGCGGGACGGGCCGGCAGAGCCGAATTGAATGGCGAAGTGATCATCCAAAGCTTCTTACCCGATCATCCCACCCTTAAACTCGCAGCAAGCCAAGATTATAGCGCGTTCTACGATGCAGAAATCGAAGAGCGAAAAAGATTCGGCTATCCCCCCTTTTGCCATTTGGTCAAGCTTCTCTTCACCGACCCCGATGAAAAGACAGCACAAACCAATGCTGAATCGGCCTATCAGAGGCTCAAAAACACCCTCCCCAAACCATTTGAGATCCTTCCTGTCATGCCTGCAGGCCATGCCAAAGTGAAAGACTTATACAGATTTCAATTCGTCATCAAAGTCATGAAAATAGGAGCGATCAGCTCCCACCTTGCAGAAATTCAAGGCGCGAAGATCGATGTCGACCCCATTTCCGTCTATTTTTAACAATTGACTCGGGCGTTATTGCGCAATTCCATTTATTCAAAACGTTGTGTGTAAATATATTACCACAGAGATCGATACCACAGAGAAAGTGTTTTATGTGCAAACTAACCCTCTTTGTGGTGTCGATCTCTGTGGTAATCAACTGTCACCAAGCATGTTATGTTGCGAGACATTTGTGCAACAAAGCCATTGACCGATATCGGCTTTGTCATTATCATCGCCCTACTTTTTATGGCAGCCTTAAGCTTAAATCATCTCTTTTGGACTTTTCCCATTGAATCGGAAGAGATGGGAGCTATTTTCCCCGACGGGGATGATGTTTTTTTGCTTTTCCGCACAGCCGAAAAAGCTCAAGCTTTTTTTAAAAAGTATAGCGGCCATTTTGGCCACCTTTATGAAGTTTCTTTTTGCAAAAATGGAAAACATCTTTGTATTCAAAGAAGAAATAGATCCATCGTTGATACAATCAACGATCTTCGCCTTGTGATTCAAAGCGGCGCCACGGGACCTGTAAATAAGCCCTATGTTTACTCGCTTCTTTCCACCGCATCTCCTCAATAAATATTGACCCACAAAGAACTTATCCTTTATTATTTACGGGATAATTTTTAAGAATTAAAATGAGCGTAATTAAATTTCCGATCCATGAAGTTCATACCCTATTTTATTTAGCTGGGAATGTGGGAACTCTCAGGGATCCGGAAACTTCATATTATTACGCTCTGCAGTCTTTGAATCGGCATATCGAAAAGGTCAACAGCGATTCGGCTCAAGACCTCTTATTGAAGGGCGTGTGGAAGGAATTTTATGCATCTCTTTGCAGGGGACCAGACCAAAGATTGGCTGCATCCTTAAATTTCATCAAAGAATTTTTCCCCAAATCAGCCGATACCCTTTTCTTCCGCGACACAGACCTGCTCCTCTATCCCGACAATTTTGATGGCCCGCTTCCGCTGAATGGGGTTACTGAGAGCGAATTCAAGGAATTGCAATTGCTCTATCGACGGATTCTACACAGAGCGCAAATCACGGGAACGGACGAGTATAAATCGGCAGTGTTTAAAAACATCAGAACCATATTAAGCAGGCCCTTGGGACGAGAATTGATGAATCAAATCATCCAAAAATTGGGTGATAGGCCTTTAGAGATTCGTTTTGCAGATCAGTCTGCTTATTACGTCGGCGAATACAGGATTGACTTTGCGCTCCGAGAAGAAGAAGTGATCCACGTTCTTCCAAATGGAGAAGCGGCAACGTTAAAAAGCCCTCCTTTCATCAATTTAGCCCACGAATTGATTCATCTCCTCCACGAGCTAGATAATGAAGAAGAGCATTCAAAAACTCCAGATCCAATATTTGATGATCTGGACACCAACTCCGAGGAGAGGCGCACGATTTACGGAAATTGCAGCCCAACCCCATCTTTCAGATGCCACGCCGATTCCGCTATCTCAGAAAATTCCCTTCGAGCTCAATTTTTTGGACTTCTTCAAAGGACCGCTCACCATAGTGGAATTCCTCATCGCGGCTGCGCAAAATGCAATTTTTCTTTTGCCGTTAAGCATGGGATCGAAGGAAACATCCGGAAAATGGTCCGGCAAGTATCAAATGGAACTCGGGATCGAGTCATTGTTGAATCAATCAATTCAAATTCTGGCAGACCCGCTCCATCAATACCGATCATCATCGAAGAAGCTACGAAGGACAAAGCTTTGAGAAACGGCTTATTGAGACATATTCAAAGCCCCGTCAGAGATGATGATGAATCAGATTTCAAAATGCGTTTCTAAGACCATTCTTTTTGCTGCAAGATGGCTTGCTCGATAAACATCTCTTCACCATAAACACAAGGGCAGAGCAATTTTTTCGCTTCAACCAAAATCGGGGTCTCTTTGGGTGAAATCACAATATCCATCACGGTTGTTTGAGGACGAATGGGCGGAACTTCCGCATAGGTCGGAGGAATGGTATTGACTATGATATCGTAGGAGTGCTTTGGCAATTCGCTCAGCGCGAATCCCCGGCAGCCAAATTCTTTTGCTAGCTGATGCGCTCTTTCTGGAGTGCGGTTGAAAATGAGGACATTTGCCCCCCGATGCATCGCCTCGTAAAGGATGGCGCGAGCGGCCCCGCCCGCCCCAAGAACAGCCACAGTTTTGCCTTTCACTTTGACGTGCTTTTCTAAGGCATTGAGTGCACCGGGGGCATCGGTATTGGTTCCAAATACTTTGCCATGTTTGAATATAACTGTATTGATAGCGCCAATTTTTTTTGCAAGTGGGCTGATCTCGTCCATCTCAGTATGGATTGCTTCTTTGAGTGGAATCGTCACGCTAAGGCCCCCAAAGGGGAGCTTTTTCATTAAAACAAAAGTATCGATGATTTCATCGGGGCGCACAATCATTTTCACATATACAGCATTGTGTTTGAAACGAGGGTTATGAAAAAGGTGGCCTGGACTTTTTTCTACTGGATCGCCGATGAGCGCATAGATCTGCGTATCTCGATTCAGTTTCCGGTAATGAAACGTTTCCAAAAGAGTATGAATGCCATATCGATGCAGATTTGGATCTTCTTCCAATCCTGTGTAGTCGAGAAGACTTCCCATGATTTTTGCCAAAACGCGCGAAGGTTTTCCGAATTCTCCCATCGACATGACCGAAAGAGGCTCTTTCGATTGGCGCGCAAAGAGCATGAGGCGGAGCATGTCCGGCGTGGAATTGGCCTTTACTGCGATTTTGTAAATGGCAAAATGGGGATTTTTCATCCCGTTTAAAATAGCTTCTAGATCTGGCGGCGTTTCTTCAAAATTGTGATAGGAGCCGATCAATCTGATTTTGGGGAATTTTTTCGCGATTCTTTCAACGAATGCGGGATCGGTATCTGCTTCAATATCGCAATAGTCGGGTCCAAGCTCTAAATATCTTTCTAGCTGGATGAGACGTTCTTTTTCCCCCATGTTTTTCACTCCCCCCTGCTCTTTTTTTCTCAGAGTGAAAATACATGGGAATTTAGGCCGCTTGTCTATTGCAAAATAGTCGAGTCTGATCTCGACCAAATCGACAAGCGGTCCGATTTGCTCAATCTCTTCTGGTTTTGTTACACTTCCGACAAGCATTTGTGGATCAGATTAATTTCTTTCATCATTTTTTCAAAAGAAGCAAATCCAATCGTCTGTGCTGCATCGGTGAGAGCTCGGTCCGGGTTAGGGTGCATCTCGATAGCAATTCCATCGGCTCCTGCTGCAACAGCCGCTCTTGCCATCGGCAGCACCATCGAACGGCGCCCTGTTCCATGGCTCGGATCAACGATGATAGGCAAGTGGGTCAGCTCTTTCAAAGCTGGAACGAGATTGAGATCGAGGGTATTTCTGGTATGGGTCTCAAAAGTGCGGATTCCCCTTTCGCAGAGGATCACATTCGGATTGCCGGCGCTGATGATATATTCCGCTGCCAAAAGCAAATCTTGGTAAGTGGCCGCAAATCCCCGTTTGAGAAGAATTGGATTCTTGATCCTGCCTAATTCTTTTAGAAGGGTAAAATTATGCATGTTTCTCGCACCGACTTGCAAGATATCTACATAACTTGCAACGAGATCGATCTGGCTTGCATCCATCACCTCAGAAACGGTGGCGAGGTCATATTTTTCGCCCATCTCCTTGAGGATCTTTAGCCCCTCCTCCCCCATCCCCTGAAATTCATAGGGAGAGGTGCGAGGTTTAAAAGCTCCGCCTCGAAGCCCTCCTGCGCCATGCTTTTGGGCCGCTTGAGCGCAAACTTCCATCTGCTCTCTCGATTCAATCGAACAAGGCCCTGCAATCACAAAAAGCTCATTGCCGCCGATTGTTTTTCCTCTGACTTCGATCACTGTCTTTTTCGCTGCCGCAATGCTTGCCAGCTTGAACTTTTCTTTGAGGGGCCGAACCGATTCTACTTCGGGCAAAGCCGCAAAGAGCTCCGGCATGACTCCCTCTTCCATTCCTCGAACAACGCTAATTCTTTGCTCTCCTTGAGCAACAGCTTGCAATCCCATCCGCTCAAGGCGGCGGATAAAGGCAAATCGATCCACATGCGGTTTTAATTCGATCAACATAACGTTCTATTTCCTTCTACAAAATATGAGCCGACCACAAATCCATCGGCAATGGTTAATATTTCATCTGCTGTTTTTCTCTCGGAGATCCCGAAACCGACAGCGATCGGCAAATTGCTCTTTTTCCGGATCGCGGCAACCTTGCTTCGCAAATCCTCAGGAAGACCCGATCTGGCCCCTGTCGTCCCTTTACGGCATGCGTAATAGAGAAAACCTCTGCCAGCTTCGGCAATCTTTTCAATTCTTTCCGGAGGCGTCGATGGAGCAATCACAAAAATCGGGTCGAGATCCAATTGATGGCACAATTTCCTGTACTCGTCCGATTCTTCAAGCGGCAGATCGACAATCAAGATCCCGTCTGCGCCCGCCTCTTTGACTTTTTGTAAAAAGAGGGCCAAATTCTTCTGAATCGGGTTGAAATAGGTAAAAATCACGATCGCAACTTCCGATTCCTTTCTGATTTCTCTCACGATGTCGAGTGTTTTTTCGGGCGTCGTTCCCTTTTTGAGGGCGCGCGCCATCGCTTTTTGAATCACAGGCCCGTCTGCGACTGGATCAGAAAATGGAATTCCCACTTCTAGCAGATTGACGCCGATATCGATGAGCTCTAAAAACTCTTTTTTCCCCGCATCGCCGGCTGTCAAATAGCCGATGAATGCATTTTTATTTGCAAAGGCTTTGGATATGCGCGACATCTTTGTCTCCTCTTCCTGATAAGTTCACTAATACAACAGCATCTTTCGGCAGCTGATGCGCAATCCGCATCAAAAATCCAAGCGCATGAGATGATTCAAGCGCAGGAATAATTCCTTCCGTGCGGCAAAGCAATTGGAAAGCTTGAAGCGCCTCTTCATCATTGCACACATCGTAATGGGCTCTTCCTGTAGAAAAGAGCTCCGAGTGTTTTGGTCCAACTCCCGGATAATCGAGCCCCGCCGAAATCGAATGGGTCTCTTGGATCTGCCCATTTGCATCTTGAAGCAGGTACGAATAGGTGCCGTGCAATGTTCCCGGACTTCCATTTTGAAACCGAGCAGCGCCTGCCGCTTCAACGCCAACGAGCTGGACTTTATCGTTCAAAAAGGCAGTAAAAAGCCCAACCGCATTCGAACCGCCGCCCACGCACGCGATGCAAAGGTCGGGGTCGCGTCCGATTTTTTCCCGCATTTGTCTCTTGGCCTCGTCCCCGATCACCCGTTGGAATTTGGCCACGATGGCTGGGAATGGATGGGGGCCTAAAGCCGATCCTAAGCAGTAATGGGTCGTTTCGTAGCTTGCCGCGTAATCTCTCAGCGCCTCATTAACGGCGTCTTTGAGCGTTTTAGCACCAGTCGTAACAGGTACAACTTTTGCGCCGAGCAGGCCCATTTTAAAGACGTTCGGAGCTTGCCGTTCGATGTCGGTCTGCCCCATATAGATGACGCATTCGAGACCCAAAAGCGCGCAAGCGGTTGCGGTGGCAACGCCATGCTGTCCTGCGCCCGTCTCGGCGATGATTCTGGTCTTGCCCATTTTTTTCGCAAGGAGGCACTGCCCAATCGAATTGTTGATTTTGTGAGCGCCTGTGTGGAGAAGATCTTCCCTCTTTAAAAAGATGCGCGGACCATTGATCGCCTTGGCAAAGTTGGGGACTTCAGTCACTGCGGTAGGCCTTCCGGCATAGTTCTTAAGCAAATCGAGCAATTCCTTCTCAATATCGATCTCTTTAAATGCTTTTTCCAATTCCATGAGAGGAGCAATCAGCAGTTCAGGGACGTACATCCCCCCGAATGGGCCAAAGCGCCCTGGCCTTGCTTTCTCAATAAAATCTGCAATCGCATCGGGTTCGCGCGCCCCGCGAGAGACGTCGACCCCATGCGGTTTAAATTCTTGAATGGTTTTTTCTACATTTTCGGCGCTTAGATTGCCCGCGACAAAAAATCGAAATCCTTGCGGATCTTGAAAGCTTTTCTCAAACAATAAAAAGTCTTTCTCTTTATCGAGTGATTTTGGCAGCTCTTTTCCATCGGCAACATAGATTTTTTTCTGCGGGATCTGATCGCAAAAACTGCGAGGCACATCTCCATGCAGCTGGACGACATCGAGCGATAACGCATCGATGATCTTGCGCATCTCGTCTAGCGATTCATCGGCAAAAACTGCAACGGGCTCGCCGCCGGCGTCTCTTACCGCTTCCACAATCTCTTTCGCTTTTTCTAGCGAAATGGCCCTCGTTGATACTTTTGAAAAAAGAAGACCTATAAAATTCGCTCCCTTTTGCACAGCAAAACGGGCAGTGTGCGGATCCATTAAACCGCAGATTTTAACGAACATATTTCCTCGCAAAGTTTTGCATTTCTTGTTAAGGCCTCGCCCACTAAGATGGCATCAAATCCCATCTCAAATCGTTTTTTTGCATCTTCTGCATTTGCAACCCCCGATTCAGCGATGGTAAAAATGCCTCGCGGAATCTGATGGATGAGATCAAAACTTTCTGGATGCATCGTGAAATCATTCAAATCTCTCTGGTTGATGCCGATGATATCGGCACCAGCATCAAGGGCGATTTTCAGTTCTGCCTCTGTGTGCACTTCCACAATGGCTTGAAGACCCAGTTTTTTTGCCTCCAACAACATAGACTTTGTCTTTTCTCCTAAAAATGAGACGATGAGGAGAACAAGATCTGCCTTGGTTTTATACAGTTCTTCGACGCTCGTGATAAAATCTTTGCGCAACACTGGAATCGAAACGGCCTCTTTCACTTTAGTCAGATCTTCCAAACTTCCTTCGAATAGGGGCGATGTCAGCACCGAAATGATTCCGGCGCCAGCTCTTTCATACTCTTTTGCTCTCTCGGCTGGATCGGCGATCTCGCCAATTTTGCCTTTCGATGGTGATGCCCGTTTGATTTCTGCGATCACGCCTCTTTTCAGCGCCGCTTTCACTCTGGCGATTTTCACGCCTTCTTGGATTGTTTTTGCAATACCCATTAAAAAGAGGCCAACGCCTGCATTTAAAATGAAGGTATCGCGAATGGCTTTTGGAGGATTTTTTAAAAGAGCTGCATTGACAGTTGCATCGCCGCCTTTCAATTCTTCCATCGTGCAAAGCTCCAATCCTAGTTTTTCTGGATCGATCACGACTTTTTCCATTCCCTTTTCAGTCACTAAAAAGGCTTCTGTTTTACCCAAACAGCTCAGCTCATCAATGCCGCAGCCTGAAAAAACAAGCGATCGCTTGGTGCCTAGAAGGAAAAGCACGCGCGCTAGTTTTTCAACAAGTTCAGGTTTGTGTACGCCAAAAATCAGATGATCGATGCCCGCTGGATTTAGAAGAGGTCCGATCAGATTGAATAGAGTTGGAGATTTCAACGCTGTTCTAACTGGGCGTACTTTGGCCATTGCTGGATGATAGTCCGGAGCAAAACAAAAGCCGAAATTTCTTTTTCTCAAACTCTCTAGTGGATCTGCATGGATATCAAACCCAAGCTTTTCCAAAACGTCGGCAGAGCCGCATTTAGATGAGACAGCGCGGTTTCCATGCTTCAACACGGGAACGCCGCACTCAGCTGCAAGAAGGGCCGAGCCTGTAGAGATATTGACCGTTCCTGCCTGATCGCCGCCTGTTCCCACAATGTCCAAAGTGGGAAATCCAACCTCAAGCCGTTTCATTTTGGTCCGCATCGCTTTCACAAGGCCGAGGATTTCTTCTTCCGTTTCCCCTTTTGCTTTAAGCAGCATCAAAAATCCGGCCATTTTCACCGGATCGTCAAGAAGAAGGCTGATTTCATTCACCATTTCTTCTTCGTTTAAGTCAAAACCATCAATTAACGGGTGCATGGCATACCTTCAAAAAATTCTTCAAAATCACTTTTCCTTGAGGAGTCAAAATCGACTCCGGATGGAATTGAACGCCGTAGATCGGGATTGTCTTATGGTGCATTCCCATCACAAGCCCTTCGGGGCTCTCTGCATCGACAACAAGTTCGCTCGGTAGCTTTTCCACAATCAGCGAATGGTAGCGTCCCGCCTTGAATGGAAGCGGCATTCCTTCAAAAATCCCTTTTCTCGAGTGAAAAATAAGGCATTCTTTGCCGTGGACAATCTCGTCCGCTCTCGCAACATTGGCTCCAAAGAAAAGGCCGATGGCCTGATGGCCAAGGCAGACTCCCAAAATGGGGATTTTTCCCTGAAATTCCCGGATTACATCCACGCAAATACCGGCATCTTCCGGCCTTCCTGGTCCTGGCGACAACACAATTCCAGACGGATTCAAAGCTTCGATTTCTTCCAGAGTAATGGCATCGTTTTTAACCACCTTCACATCTGGATTCAATTCAGCAAAAGCCTGGTAAAGGTTGTAGGTAAAACTATCGTAATTATCGATGATTAAAAGCACGGGCCACCTCTAAAACTGTATTTGCTTTATGCCGAGATTCTTCGGCTTCTTTCAAAGGATCGGAATCGAATACAATTCCGCCTCCGGCTCTCACTTTCAACTCGCCGTCTTGAATGAGCGCGGTTCTAATCGCGATGCAGCTCGACAAATTGCCTTTGCCGTCCAAAGCGACAATAGCGCCTCCATAAAGGCCTCTTTCATCCCCTTCGATCTCGGCAATGAGCTCCATCGCCCGTTTTTTGGGGGCGCCGCTCAACGTGCCTGCAGGGAATGAAGTTTTAAATGCCTCGATCGCGTCATATTTTGGGTCTAATTTTCCGACCACTTTCGAGACGATGTGATTCACATGAGAAAATTCATGGACTGTTTTGTATTCAACGACTTTAACGCTGCCAGGAACAGAAACTGCGCCAACATCATTGCGTGCCAAATCGACCAGCATGACGTGTTCCGCATTCTCCTTAAGGTCTGCAAGCAGTTCTTCAATCGATCCGCCTTTGGGGCATGTGCCAGCGATTGGCATCGACTCAATCATCCCATCTTGAACCGAGATGATTTTTTCAGGTGAGGCTCCTGCAATAAAGTAAGTCCCGTAATCGAAATAAAACAAATAGGGCGCAGGACTCATTCTTCGAAGAGCTCTATAAAATTGGAATGGGTCTCCCTTAAAACTTGTCTTGAATGTGCGCGATAAAACAATCTGATAGACATCGCCTGAGCGGAAATATTCTTTGGCTCTTTCGATCATTGCGCCATGCTCGTCATCTGATCGATCGACTTCGATTTCGCCCGTTTGAATTTCGATTTCAGGCATCATCTGCGGCTTCTTCAATTTTTCATACTGTTTTTGGAGCTCAGCTTCATCGCCTAATGTGGCAAGAAGCGCTTTTCCGGTTTGGTGATCAAAAATCACTCCGGTCTGATAAATTTGGAAAACATAGTGATTGTCATAACCGACGTAGCCGATGGGGCCTCCCATATAAAGAGGGCCGTCTACGCGGTATTTTGCTTGCAGGGCTCTAACCGCCTCTACATAGTCGCCTTGGCCTTCGATCCTTTCAATTGGATCGACGCCGACAAATGAATATCGGTCTTTGCCAGGGCTTGATTCTAGAATGCAGCTTCCGCCCAAAGCATAGTAGGCTGTGATCGGTGTGAATTGGTCGTAGGGAATTTCTCGTGTTTTCAAGCTTTTCTCCTTCAATCTCAGGAGAAAAGCCTCCTGAGGTCTTCTTTTATAACTTTTAGGCTATTGGAGCCTCGGGTGATTTTTGCGATGCTGACGCCCAGATCCTTTGCGATCTGCCTTTGGGGCTTTTGGCCCTTAACCAGCTCTCGGACGATCAAAACCCGCGTCTTGATGTCTTCTCTTTCTTCTGGGGTCAAAAGAAGCTGAAAAAGCTCATTTAGCGCCTTTTCGCTCCCCGCTTTGCGGCACAGCTCTAAAAAGAGCCGCCAGCCATCTACCTCGGATTCCATACAATTCTCTTCCTTGTATACATGTAATGTTACAACAGTACAGAATAAAACGCAATATAATTATTTTAATACACTCATTATCAACGACTTATACTTTGCATTCAGAAAACACCTATGAGACCTCAACGAAAGGAGGGCTTTTCTCTATCCTCACACCAAATCTTCCATTAGTGGACAAAAAGAGAACTTTCACGATAAATTAGAATGCATGACTACAACAACTTTGCCCCAATATCAGACTCATGAAGAATTTCAAAACCGCAGCCGCAAGCTCGCGGAAATCCGCGCTTTAGGGATCGACCCATATCCTCCCAAATACGCAACACCCCAAAAAGCCGCGCAAATCGCGATTGATATGGAAGGCAAAGAGCTCGGCCATTCAGACGATGCAGCTGTAGGCAATACTCCACCAGTGATCGTTTCAGGACGCCTTGTCCTGTTCCGCGCCATGGGTAAGAACGCATTCGCCCACATTCAGGATGAAACAGGCCGCATCCAGATCATGTTCAATAGAGATCTGACCAAAGTAGAAGGACTCACCCCTACAGAAGAAATCACCCCGATCAAATTCATCGAGAAAAAGCTTGATTTGGGCGACATCATCGGCGTAGAAGGACATCTTTTCAAAACGCAAAAAGGCGAACTGACCATTTTTGCCAAAAAAGTCACGCTTCTTTGCAAATCGCTCCTTCCCCTCCCCGATAAACACTCAGGACTGGTAGATAAAGGCGTCCGTTACCGCAAACGCTGGCTCGATTTAATCACTCATCCAGAATCGCTAGAACGATTCCGCAACCGCTCCCGCATTCTTCTTTCAATCCGAAATTATCTAGAAGAGCGCGGATTTGAAGAGGTGGAAACTCCCGTCCTCCAAAATATCTATGGCGGAGCTGCTGCAAAGCCCTTCACAACCCATCTCAATGCGCTGAATCAAGACATGTTCCTTCGAATTGCGCTTGAAATCCCGCTGAAAAAACTCATCGTTGGCGGGATGCAGAAAATCTATGAGATCGGCAAAGTGTTCCGCAATGAAGGAATCGACCGGACTCACAATCCAGAGTTCACCATGCTGGAAGCCTATGCGGCCGGCTGGGACTATAACGATATGATGGATTTCACCGAGGGGCTTTTCGAAACGGTGGCGCTCAGCCTCTTTGGCGACACCAAGATCCGCATTACCCCAGAAGGCGAAGGATCGGCCTATGTGATCGATCTAAAATCTCCTTGGAAGCGAATGAGCATGACCGATGCGATCAAAACCTATGCCCATCTCGATGTCGATAAAATGTCGGAAGAAGAAATGCGTGCGCGGCTTCTCAAAGAGACGCACATTGATCCGAAAGGGGTTCAAAATGCAACTCGCGGAGCGCTGATTGCGATTCTATTTGAAGAGTTTGCCGAACCGCATCTCATCCAGCCCCACCACATCATCGATCATCCAATTGAAACAACTCCCCTCTGCAAACCCCATCGCGATCCTGTTTTACGCAAAAATGGCTTTGTGGAGCGTTTTGAGAGCTTTATTGTGGGACGCGAAATTTGCAATTCCTACACTGAACTCAACGATCCAGAACTGCAACGCAAATTGCTTGAAGATCAGGCGGATAAAAAGGCAAAAGGCGACCAAGAGGCCAATCCGCTGGATGAAGAATTCATTGAAGCGATTTGTCAAGGAATGCCGCCCACTGGCGGTGTTGGCATCGGGATCGACCGTCTCGTGATGCTTTTCACGAATGCAGAGTCAATCCGAGATGTCCTCTTCTTCCCGCTAATGCGCCCTGAAGATTAGTCATTATCCTCGTTTTGTTTTCTCTCAAGGTAAGAATCGTCTCTAAACATTCTTTCTGCACGAGGATCGATTTGCGGCTTTATCAATTTTTCGCGAAGAGCCGTTAAAGAAGCTTGTCCCTTCCGAAACAATTCATCATCTTGCAAAAACTCCCATCGATCCAGCATCGGCCTCATTCGCTTCATTTGAGGAGGTCTACGCATAGCGTGATCTGCTCTCCCTAAATTGATCCCGGCACGAATAGCGGCTTCGCCTTTTGAAATATCTCGCCGGCCATGACACATATCTTCACTGAAAAGCATATCGTCATTTTCTTGCGGACCACGGTCGATATTCTCTTTACAGTTCATCGAGATAATAGATGGAGGCTGATTTGGCCCTCTCTGTCTACACTGTTCTTTTTTCATGATCGCCCAACTCAAGGTGGAGAGAATATTTCTTCGAAGCATATTGACCAATTGTTCCTTTGTTGCGCCTGGTTTCGCTTTCGCTGCTTCTTTAGACATGTCAATCGCTGTTTTAAAAGCTGCGCTAAGTTCATCATCGGTTAGCAATTCACGAGGAATATGAATCCCGCGGCATTGATCATACTCTCTCACATATGCATCGTTACCGCCTCTAAGAGCATCAACATAGTAATTTGCAAATTCATTAAATTTACTAGGCTCAAATTCTTTAATCAAATCCGCATTCACTTCATCTAATGTGTCTGTAGATAAAACAGCCTGAATAAATACATCTCGGTTCTCATCGCTGATTCTATGAACTTCGTCAATTCGCAGCCTTTCATCAGCTTTGTGGATGCTCTGGTTATCGATGTGCACCCATCTTCTACCTTCGCTTCGATACCGCGGAATCAAAACTTTCTCAACAATTGATTGAGGTCCTGTCAACCCGGGCGTATATTTGTGGATGATTTCATGTTCGCCATCCTTTAAAACACCCTTTTCGAAAACCATCTGATTTTTATAACTATCATACTCCAATGGATCCAATTCAGCTTCTACCACATGAGGCAGCCTATCAAGATTATCCATGCCCCAGAGGAAAGTCTTCGTAAAACCATCTCTACTTCGACCAAATGACTTCTGTCCTTTTTCAAGACCTTTAGCAAATGTTGAATAACCTATGCGATCAGAATCATCGCGCAAACTCTCGTCAATTTTTCGGCGGCCATACATCCATAAAGTGTTTCCCATATCTGCCGATTCCAATCTGTGGCCGCACTCTTGTAGAAATAGAGTTGCTGGATCTTTCGCTTTTGAGTCATATCCTGGATGATTGGATAATTCAACGATCCTCGCGCGCAATTTTTCAGGATCTTTTTTTAGAAGGGGCAATTCTTCCGAGAATTTTTTTACCGCTTCACCGAATTGAGTGTTTGGCACGACAGTTAATTCTAATTCATCAAACTGTCTGCTTAACTTTTCCATCGATTCCAGCATGCTTCTGCACTTATGAAGGAAATGTGCTGCCGGTGAATTTCTGGGACATCTTGGATCTCTCAGAAGTTCGGTAATTTCTTTTTTCAATTCATCTGGTTTTTGTCTTAGATGCGACAAGTTATCTGAAAATTCTTTCACTTTTCGCTCAAATTCTGTAGTCGGTTCCTCAGTAAATACTAATTTCTGAAACTCTTCGCTTACTACATTCTTCAATTTCAGCATACCTTTGCACTCTCGCAGAAATCGTCTTACTTCTGGATATTCTTTACTTGTAGGATAAAGTTGATCTATTCTTGCGCGCAATTTTTCTGGATCATTTTTTAGAGCGGGCAGTTCGGCTGAGAATTGTCTCACCGCATTCCCGAACTCGTTTTCAGGAACTTGAACTACAGTTATTTCTAATCCCTTAAATCGTTTGCTTACCGCTTCCGTATACCCATCGCAAAGCGTTTTTCTATCTGAATGTAATGAATCTAAAAAGGCGCTCACCGGCTCGGTAATGAATTCGCCAAACAAAATAAATTTGAGCAATTTAAAGAACCCGGCAAAAAATATTTTCCCGTATTCCAAAGCTCTATGGCCAGCAGTTCCAACCTTCTTTGTTGACTTGTCCCAGTCTCCCTTTTTTACTAGCTCTACTTCTCTGCCTTTTAATTTGCCCTTCGGAGCTTGATTAACTACGGGTGGAGGGGAAGGTGACTGGTCACGCAAAATAACGTAATCACAAGAAGACATAATAACCTAAATTATTTTTATCTAATTATAACATATTTCTTTAATATTAATAATAAGATAATATATTGAATCTTATTCAGCTTATTGTAAGCGACTTACGTGTTTTGACAGAAGGTCTAAGCGAGAGCCTAGCATCTGGGTGAGGTGGTGGAAGACCTCTGATTTTGGGGATAGCTGCTCTCTACCTTCATTGAGAGGGGCTCTGAAGAGCGGCAATCCCGCAATTCGGTAGAACTCATCCTCGCTTAAGGGGGCTGAGCTCTTTAGGCTGCGCAAAAAGAGCATGAGGGTTGAAAGATAAACCGGACCTCGGTCGTAGCATTGCTTACAAGCTGTTGCGATATAGACCGATTTCATGTCTGGATCAATATTGGGATCTTTAAGGACTGATTGGTGTTTTTGGAAGTAGTTGCGGATGATCCCAAGGGCCATCATGGTGTCTACAGCGACAAGCACGGCGTGGCGGGCTTTGCGATTGGTTAAATCGGGGTTTAATTCTTGCATAAGGGCCTTTGTTTCATCGCAGGCCGCCTTGATTTGGGCGTCGGATAGCTGATGCTTTGCAATCACAACTCCGTGATCGGTTTCTTGATCGCGAAGAGCTCTAGAATCTAAAACGACATCTTTATACCCATCAATGAGAGACTCTACATCGGTGTGGTTCAAATAACCCAGATCTTTTTTGGATTGAAATCCAAACAGTACGTGTTCTAAGTGGCCATTTGATTCTTTTGCGATCGTGTCTAATTTTTTGACCATCGGATATTCGTGTTTTTTGCATGTATCCATGATGTCGAAACGAAGTTCATACCCTTCTTTCAAAAAGATCTTTCGATATACTGGATCATTGAATGGCGATGGCCCTGCAATGAAACGGGCCAAAACCATGTTCCCCTTTCCATCGGGAATTTCTACTGAATGGATGGTTTGAATCGGATTCGACTCGCGTGAATTGTAAATGTCGGGCCTTGCTTGCGATTCCCAAGAATGATAAAAAGCGACAGGATTAGTAATCGCCCAGATGATTTTCTGATACCAACGATCTCTGCGAAAACGGGTCTCTCGCTGACATATATCCATCGCCTCGCCTAACTTCCCAATCGAATATCCCCCTTCCATGTCTTTTTCAACGGGGCCTATCTCTTCTTTCGCATGCTGGATGAGGAGCTCTTCCATATCAGCAGAGTGGAATTTCGCGGCGAGCGCTTTTAAGAAATTGATCGGCGCGCAGTCTTTCGGCTCAAGAGTGCGGAAAATCTGCATGAAGCGTTCGATCCTGGCATACTTTTGAAACTTTTCGAATATCTTCCCGACAGAGCCCGCTTCGACTTTTTTTCCATTCATGAGTTGGAGTTTGAGTTTATAGACCGCATTTCTCAGTTTCAGCACTTTTTCTGCAAAGTAGGCTGCATCTTCCTTCCCAATTCCTTTAGCCTCGATCTCCTTAGCAAGCAAACTTGGATTCCATTGAAAACTGTTCTTCAAAGAGTTTTGGCGCCATTTCTCATCCCCGCTTAGGCCGATCGTCAATGCAGTATACAAATGCTCAACCTGCTTCGCCTCGATCTCCTCTTTGCGATCTTTCTTCCTGAGATCAGCTATAATTTTGCAGGCAAGCGGAATGCAAAGAGTAGCCAAATTGCCAATGATGGCAATCGCCCCAACAAGGATCGCCCTCGCCACCTTGCCGACAAGATTCGCGATCCCTCCGATTAAGCTCGGCTGAGGGATAGCAGAAGGAGCGTCAATTTTAGAATTGATTTTACTAACAGGCATGTCAGCATTATAACAAAAAATAATACTGTAATTCTACTATATAATTTTGTATATAAATTAAATATTTTAATAATATGCTATTGCATAAAGAAAAATCTTGATAGTTGCTTTCAACCCGATTAAGATGAGAAAAAAAAACTCTGACCCTCATGGAGGCCCCTTTTGAAAAGAAGTTTGTTTTGGTTTGCGGTTTTAGCAGTTGGATTGCTTCAAGCAAGAGATGCTTTCGTTGAGGCGAAGGGGGCCTTTTTTTATCCCCAAAGCTCCCTCTTCAGAGATATCTACGGAACTGGAGGTATGGTTGGAGTTGAGACTAGCATGCAAACAGTTGGCCAGCTCTATACTTGGGCAAGCGGCAGCTTTTTGATCAAGAAAGGAGAATCGCTTGGATTTCGCGATTCGACTCGCATCGCTTTTTGGCCAATTGGGATCGGGGTCAAATATCTATTTCCCGTCAGTTATACAGATTTTTACTTGGGAGCAGGTGCGCTCGGAGCTTACATGCACATTCACGACCATTCTGATAGCATCCCTCAGAAAACATGCCGCTGGGGCGGCGGCGGGATCGTAAAAGCGGGAGCAATCATCAATGCCAATTCCCACTTGTTCTTTGATATTTTCACCGATTATTCATTTCTCTATGTTCCTGTTTCAAGCCGGCGAGATCTGATTACAAGAAGGGCTGACTTAAGCGGTTGGTCGATCGGTTTAGGGATCGGCTACCGCTTTGGTTCATAAAGGTTTTATGGTGATCTTGCTTGCCGCGGAGAGGTTGCCTGCTGCGTCTTCGCCAACTACATAATAGGTGTAAGTTTGTCCTTTTTTTCTTCTGTGATCTAAAAATTCCAATGGGCCGCTTGCGGAAACGGTCCCAGCAAAGTCGGTTAGTTCTTGATTCCGGAATACCAAATAGCGAACGATCCCAGATGCATTTAGGGGAGCCCTCCAACTGATGATGTTGACAATATCCGTTTGGGTCAAAAACCGATTGTAGACTTGTTCTCCTTTTAACAAAAGACTCACCCCTGGAGTGATCTCAATCCAAGTGGGATTGCCAGATACGGGTACATTTGTAACATGAAGGGTCGTTGTGTCGATGACGCTTACGAACGGAGATCCTAAATTGGCTACATAAAGCTTGGATCCGTCAGGAGTAATCGCGAGTTGAGAAGGAGTGGAACCTACAGGAATTGTTGCTGTCAGAGTATCGGTTTGTGTATCGATCACGCTCACTGTATCCGCATTATCGTTGGCAACATAAGCGGTCGTCCCATCTGGGGAAATTAGTATGTAAACAGGACTCGTCGCCATTCCTAAAGAAATCGGCGTTGGGTTCAACAAAGCATTTGCAGCCACATCGATGACACTGACTGTGCTCGTGTTGTTATTGGCAACATAGGCTTTTAAACCGTCTGGGGTAATTGCAACAAATTCGGGAATGGGGGGATTCATCATCATATCGAAAGGCAAAGGAATCGTCGTAATGACTGTGTCTGTACCAACAGCGATTACACCTACTGTATTCCCCCCAGAATTTGCGACGAGCACTTTGCTTCCATCAGGAGTAATCGCAAGTTTGAAAGGCCTTTGTCCGGGAAAAACCACGGGCGTAACCACATTTGTTGTAAAATCAATCGAAGAAACAGTATGGTCGAAGCCTCCGAAATTGGGCACATAGCCTTTCGTTCCATCAGGAGTCACAGCAATCATCTGAGGTTGATTGCCCACTGTATAAGGAACACCGATCACTGTTTCTGTGGCTATATCGATCGTTGCCACGTTAGAAAGTCCTGGGCCAAAATGGAAATTGAGAACATAAGCACGAGTCCCTGCTGAATTAACCGCAATGAAAAGAGGATTATCGAGCGCCCCCATGGCGATCGGAGACATCGGAGTATTCATATTGGTCGCTGTATCGATTACGTTCACAAATCCTGGAATAGCAAAATTGGCGACAAAAACTTTAGTCTTGTTAGGCGTAATTGCCAAATTAGCCGGTGAGACTCCTACTGGAGCCATCGATGTAACAATATCGGTCGTTGTATCGATGATATTTACATCATTGTTACTCGTAGACACATAGGCATTGGTCAACGCAAAAATCTGTGTCCCAATCAAAATGAGCAATAATCTGAAATAAAAAGTCATATCATTATCTCCCGTAATGATAAGATAACAGGCTACCAGGATAGAAAGTGAAATTCAAGAATTCTTTTGATGATCAAGAACGAAGTCGCAGCCTCGCTCAGTCAGGAAGATTGTGGTCTCCTCGCCCTTTTTGATGAAATTGGCTTGAGCGAGATGCTTAATGATGTTTTTGATCGCTGTCTCTTTAATTCCAACTGCTTTGGCAACGCCCCTGTAATCGATCAGAGCATGGGGGTCGCCGCCGCTCATAGCGGTTTCATAGAGTTTGAATAAGAAACGTTCATCTGGGGTAGTTTTAGGGTTCATTTTTTCTTAAGCCTCGCTCCTTGGGGGGTGTCTTCAATGAGATAGCCGCGGGCATGGATCGCATCCCGCATTTCGTCGCTGAGGCGCCAGTTTTTCTCACGGCGAGCCGATTCTCTCCGGTCGAGGAACTGGAGGAGCTCTAGCGGGATTTCTTCGCTTTTTTTCTCGAGGGGCAGGACTCCAAGGACCCGATCCCAGTCGGCGAGCAGTTTTAAGGCTTCCAGGGCCTCTAGATTGCCCAAGCGGTCGCTATCGCAAAGAGTGTTGAGCTCGCGGACGAGATCGAAAAGGACGGCCAATGCGGCTGAAATATTGAGATCTTCGGCTAAAGCCTCTTTAAAGCGCTCTTTAGCCTGTTCTAGGACGCCTACTCCGGGTCTTTCGGAACTGATGGAGCGCAGGCGCAGGACGAGATCTTCGATCCTTTGGAGGCTGGAGCGGGCTGCATCAAGACCGGCAAACGTGAAGTTGAGCTGTGTACGGTAGTGGGTTGAGAGAAGCAGATAGCGCACCTCTTTGCCTGTATATCCCTTCTTCAGAAGATCGCGGAGCGTATAGAAATTGCCGAGGCTTTTCGACATCTTTTTATGATCGACGAGTAGGTGCTCGACATGGACCCAGTGGCGGACAAAGAGATGGCCTGAGCAGCATTCCGACTGGGCGATCTCATTTTCGTGGTGCGGGAACATGTTGTCGACGCCGCCGCAATGGATATCGATAGTGTGGCCTAGAAGTTTCGTTGCCATGGCAGAACACTCGATGTGCCAGCCAGGCCGGCCTTTGCCAAACGGACTTTCCCAGAAAATCTGACCGTCTCTTTCCGGATCATAAATTTTCCAAAGCACGAAATCAGCCACATTGTCTTTTTCATACTCATCAGCTTCATTTTCACCTGAAGCGTTCACTTTGAGTTCAGGGAGTTTTAAGTGGGAAAGGCGGCCATATTTGGCAAATTTTTGGATGGAAAAATAGATGCTTCCGTTTTGGCTTTTGTAGGCAAAGCCCTTTTTCATGAGCGTCTCGATCATGTGGATCATTTCAGGAATGTAGGCAGTCGCCTCTGGATTGTGCTCCACTTTCTGGATATTGAGTTTTTCCATATCCTCGAAAAACGCTTTCTTAAACGGATCGGTATAATGCTTTAGCGGAATATTTTTCTGAATTGCGCCCCGGAGCGTCTTATCATCGATATCGGTGAGATTCATCGCTTGATCGATCTTAAATCCAAAGAATTGGATGGCTCTGCGAAGAAGATCTTCAAATACGTACGTGCGGAAATTGCCGATATGGGCAAAATCATAAATGGTGGGGCCGCAAGTGTACATCTTGATTGTGCGTCCATCCGCGGGGAGGATTTCTTCGATTTGCCTAGATTCTGTGTTGTAAAGTTTTAACATAGCGCCTGCAAGCTTCGATAGTCGGTTTTTCCTGCTCCCATGAGAGGGATGTCGTCCACTTTTTTGACTCCAGAAATTTTCACCAAATTGCTGAAGCCGGCGTTGAGGAGAATTTGATTCACTTCATCTTTCTCTACATCGATGATGATGAAAAGTAAAAGTTTCGATTTCCCCTCTTCGCGCTCATCAGCAATGACTGCAAGAGACGGAATATTCGGAGAAATCTTTCCTTCTTGAATGAAATGTTTTGCCAATACGTCTTCGATGGCGCCAAGGCTGATCATCTCACCGCCCAGCTTAGTAAACCGCTTCAGTCTTCCTGATAGAACAAGACATTCGTTTTCATCGAGATGGCCTAAATCGCCAGTTCTGTACCATTTTTTTCCGTTGAATTCGATGAATGGCGAACGGGGGTTTCCGAGATATCCGCTGAATACGTTCGGCCCTCTCACGCAAATCTCGCCATCGGCGCCATGCGGAAGCAGTTTCAGCGTTTCAGGATGGATGGTGATCATTTCGATGTCAGGAGCTAGGCGCCCTACGCCGCTTATAACCATGTTAGGCCGGTTGAGGCTCAAAATGGGCGAGCATTCTGTGATGCCGTATCCTTCAAGCAATTTGGCATGGCCCATTTGTTCCACTCTTTTGTAAAGCTCTTCCGGCGTCTTCTCCGCGCCTGAAACAAAATAGCGGATTGTTTTGAGCTCATCCCCTTTCGCTGCATGGAAAAGGCCTTTCAAAAAGCTAGGCGCTGCGCAAAACATCGT
This sequence comes from Parachlamydiales bacterium, assembly GCA_019694475.1. Taxonomy (GTDB): domain Bacteria; phylum Chlamydiota; class Chlamydiia; order Chlamydiales; family SM23-39; genus REEB52. The sequence continues at coordinate 29,707 of JAIBBX010000005.1, read as the reverse complement.
TATTTTCCAACGCTGCACGCCTTCAGCAAGAGCAAATCCATCGGTGGGATCTGGATAAAAAGCAACCCGGATTCCTCCCAAAAGCGGAAAGAGCCCCGCTACAGAAAAGCCGAACGAGTGGAATGGGGGCAAAATGCCATAGAGCACATCATTTGCATTCGTGTCGATACACTGCATGGCTGAGCGCTGATTGGAAATGATGTTTTTATGCGAAAGAGGCACTCCCTTAGGCACCGCTTCAGTTCCGCTTGTGAAGAGAATGACGCAAGGGTCATTTTCATTGATTTGATCTAAGCGCATTGACTTCAGAACGGATGGGATCGAAAGTTTGGTCAAAAAGACGCCGCGCAATTTCATTGGCAAGGTCAGTTTTTTGCGCACCTCTTCCAAAAGGACCAGTTTATCTAAGCATTTACCGAATTGCACATTCGCGAGGCGGTCTAAGAATTTCCAAGAAGTGACAATCCTTTTCGCGCCGCTCAGCTCCATCATCCCTTCAATATAGCGGGAACCTAGCGTCCAGTTGATCATGACTGGAGTTTTCCCAGCAAATTGAACAGCCAAAATCGCAATGTAAGCGCCAATGGATGCAGGAAGCATGATCGCGATCCGATCTTCTTCCCACGTTTTAAAATATTGGGCTAAAACGAGGACTGCTTTTTTGATTCTTTTGTAACCGATGACGCCGGTATTGTCGTCTCCGCAAGCCGCATAGCCATTCATTCTTAAGCAAGAATTGAGAAACGCTTCAGGGATTGTATTTCCGAGAGGCAATGTTGGAGAGGGTCGATTTTTTTCGGAAGCCCAAGTGTAGTCTGGAGGAGGTTCTTTCGAAATCTGCGCCTGATTTCCACCTTCTGCAATTTCCAATACAGTACCCACTGTTTCCAAATCTTCTGGGTGGAGCTCGGCCACATCGAAATATTTAGTCACGTAGGTGATGAATTCGGCAATATTCAAAGAGTCCATTCCGAGATCGAAGGCCAAATTCATTTCAGGCTTGATTTCTAGCTCGGGCTTTTCGAGAATTTTCCGGATCTCGTTGTAGATTTTTCTCTTAGTCTCTTCCGAAACGTGAATGCCGCTATTGTTATTCTGCTTTCTTTCCTGACGAAAGACTTTTGGAACATCTTGGCGCCACCAGCTATAGGAAACAAGTTTCGCAGGTTCTGTCTCGCGCACAGTTCCCTTATCATCGAGATAACGGTTATACCACCCTTCCAAATAACGATTCAATTGAATGCGCGATTCATGATCTCTCGGCATGTCTTCGGGATTCGCGGCAATCTCGACCGTTACTTTCCTTCTCGGGGTGAAAAAAATGCAGTTTTTTAAAAGCGTTCTAAAGGCAAGCCAGAAATTGTCCATCAATGGAGGAGTTCTGCCAATAATCGCTCTCGAAGTGCTGCTGCCCCAAAGCCCAGTCATCCGGACTAAGACAACGTTGACATTTGGACATTCTTTTAAAAGTTCATGTGCACCAGATGCGCCGCCAAGCAATTCTTTCCCAGAATTTTTCAATCGTCCTGCTGGATAGACCATGAAATTGTCGCCTTTCTTCAATCCATCAGCAACTTGTCGAAATGCTTTTTCAGCCAACTTTTGCTTGTACTCATTGACGGCATTTTCCAAATTCGGAATCGGAATCGAGCCAATGATTTTATGGAACGGCTTTAAAAAAGTGGTGTCGAAAATATAATCGATCACCATTGGGCGCATTCGATACTTTGGCCAGAAATAGACGAAATTAATGAAAGGATCTACGTTGGCCGGATGGTTCGGAAGAAACAAAATTCCCTCGTTCGGTTTAAGCCGATCGAGAGTATCAAGCCCCTTCACCTCGATTCGATATCGAAGTGATAAAAAGGCTTTACACAGGAAGGCGATGAATTTCCAAAATAGCGTCGACATGCCTCTTATTTAACAGGTTCTATCCCGTTTTCTTCCACTATTTTCTTTTGATGCAAATTGAGGGATGAATTTTCTCAAAAACGCAAAATACTAAAATTTAAATACTTATGAATTATAATATTTTATCTCAATTGAATAATAAATACAATTCTGCCATAATACAAATAAGCAAAAATATGTGTGTATAAAATGACAATAGATGATTCTATTCCGAAAGTTGGTAATAATCCTTTATTAGGGATTGCGAATTTAATCAGTGCCGAGCACAGAAAATACTCGCAAGAACTGCCGCCAGTGGCTGAAAAGGTTGCAAGTTTTGCAAACTCTCAAGGCCTATTGGATACTGCCTTTACGCAGGGCTAGACAAAATTTTCTCCACCTTCTATAAAGATATTTTGACAAACCCAAGGGGTTCTTCATGAAAATCGAAGGAAAGGGTCCTACCCAGCCAAATCCTATTACAGTCAGAAGCGCAATGGTTGAAACTCCTGACATCATTTCATCTTCTTTGAGACCGTTAATCAATACAAATGAAAATCGAAAGCTTGAATATTTGCAAAGCGTCAAGAGATATAGAGAAGATGTTCCTGATAGAGTCAGTTGGCTTCGCGGCGGAGGTGAACCTGATGCGAGCACAGAAGCTGCAACCGATACAGATATTTTTGCTCGCAGACACGATTTCAAAAATCCGAGAAACCCCACTTCTGCGATTCATTCTAAGAGAGTGAAAGTACGGCACGGCTGATTATCTAACCGTCGATTTAGACTCTTCAAAATAGAGTCCGATCGGGTTTTCGGGCAGATCTAAAGAGATTGTTTTTTTGGAAAGAGCCTTTTGAACAGTCTCTTTTTTGTAGAGGGCCAGTTGGCGCTCAGGATTCGCCCAATCCCCTTCCCCCATTTCGAACTCCCACACATAGGTTCCGAAAGAAAGAGGTCCGCTAGGCGGGCGCGTACCCTCAATATTTTGTCCGAGCTTTAGAAAAAAACCGGCTGCCCCAGTTTTTTCCATTTGGTCCATGCAAAGCTTTAGGTCGACGAAATCCTTCACGATCTGATCATCCGTCCCTAAAAGGACATATTCGGATGGGCTTCCCTTCCAATTTTCAGTGAAAATAACAGCCGGAAAAGCGTCTTGAACTTGTTTATAAGCCGAACTATTGTTCCCCCGATGAAGCACAGTCAGCTTTTCAAAACCTGCAACATATCTCTGAATCGACTCCAGACAAGCATACAACTGCGAGGGATGACCTTCGGAAAGGATCACCACTTCCGCATGTTTGGCCCCTTTTGCTGCTGGAAAAGCGGCTAATGGATGATAAACGGCAGGTTTGATCGGCTCGTGCGGTTTGGTCTTCGGGGCGAGGTTGAGGAAGCCGAGTGGTTCTTGGATGTTGCGGACTCGTCCTCCCGCCAGATTTTTAATTGGACCGAGATAGGCTTTTACGTGGGTTGCAAATCGCCCTTTCGAAAAAAGATCTTGCAGCCGGATCTCTTTAAAGAGTGCGGCGTAGTACGAATTGAGCCCCCCCTCTTCGCGGATTCTGTAAGCGGGATATTCGATCGCCCAGCCGGTCGCCATCCACACATCGGGATTTTGATAGGCCATGTTCAGTTTACCCAGCACATTCGGCGTCGTGAACCAATCTTTGGCGTCCATCGGAATGACGATTTCCCGGTCGAGGCAGTTATCGATCACGCGGTATAGACTGGCAACAGGGCCGAGATAGGTGTCGTTGCGGATGAAAATGACTTTTTCATCCTGGTTATTGTCCACGATGAAGTTTTTGGCCATTTCGTCTGTGCCGTCGACCGATGCATCATCGATCATGACGATCCGATAATGGTCGTAATCCTGCTCGAAAATCGAACGGAGGGTCCGCTTGCACCAAGAGGATTGATTGTGCGCATAAACGACGATCACGAATGATTTGTGTTCTGTAAGAGGAAATTCAGTATCTGGATCGATTTTTCCAAAAGAAATCGCCTTTTTTGTCGGCATGCCGACCCAAAAACCGGCAAAAGCAATGAAAAGAAGAACGATCAATCGCCACATGGTGTCACCTGCAATGCCGTTAATGGCGGGTATGGGTCGAGGGAGCGGATGAATTTTTCGCAGCGCAATACGAGTTCGCGATCCTCATGCCGAAGTGTTTCCCGATTATTGACTGAAAGGACCTCTGGAATGAATTGGAAATGGTCTCTTCCCATTTCAAGCATTGGAGTCATGTAGGCAAGCTCTGCTGCGGCAGGCAAAAAGGTGCCAGAATAGACAAAATCAGACTCCCGCACTTTTTTAAATAGCCCTGCATAAAAAGACTTCAAATGCGATTCAACTTTTTGAAGATGGCGCCCTTCTTTAAAGTCCCAAGCGGGGGCCAATTCATAACTGGGGTAATCGATTCCTTGCGCGAGAGATACCCACAAGCTCGGGTCATCATAATAAGCATTGAGCTTTTGCAGCACCCATTCATGAGCAAACCAGTCGTCTCCATCCAAAATGACAATTATCTCATCATCCGGACAAGCTTGCACGGCTCGATAGATATTGGCTAGGACGCCAAGGCGCTCAACATTTTGAACTAAGTTGACCTGGGTTAAATACTCGCTTGCATAAATGGCGTCTCGAGCGACATCGAAGCTGCCGTCATCGGAAAAATCATCGATGTAGACGAGGCGGAAATTTTCGTAGGCCTGTGAAAAAACCGAAGACAGGGTTTTTTCAACGGTCGCTCCATTATTGCGGCCGACAACAACGATGGTGAAGGGTCGGAATTTGAGAGGATAGTAAGCGCCGGCATTCAAGGCGCTCGCAACCGGTTCTTCCTTTTTCATTTCGATGAACCGAGCGGCCATAAAAGACCCTGCAAAAACAAAAAAAGCCAATCCAAGAAAAAGAAGAAGCTTTCGCATATATCAAGTCCAGACTATCAAATCTTGCGTTCTTTTCAAGAAAAATGGTTGCATTCCGAGAGGATTTTTTTTAGGATCCCGATTAGGAAGGAAATATGCTCGATCGTCTATGGGACGTGATTATCGATTCGATGATCACTTGTTTTATGCCTCTCGTATGTTCATATTATGCGATTTCGGCAAATATATTCATCAATGTCTCCGCCCAAAATGCAACGGGTCTTGAAAGACTTGGGAACAATCTTCTTGCTCCGGTTCAGTTCATTTTAGCAGGGAAAGAAGCGAAGCCGATGCCGGACGGCTCCTGGCAATTCGTCCAAAGATTCGACTATGATCACGGTTTTTGGTACAAGACAGCATCGAGCATTGTATTTCTTCCTCCGAGCATTGTTTTAGGAACTGTGGTCAAAGCGATTAGCCTCCTTGATTCAGATGCAAGATCCCATCATCAGCAATTGACGGCAGCCCGATATACCACAGAAGTTCATTCGAATGTCGCTGCCTATGAAAAAATGGGGCTTGATGTAGCTGCGATCAGCGGACTCTTAACTCCCCTTGGCTGTCAAAGACGGCCAGGAGATGAAAACGTTTTAAAAATTGAGAAAGAGGCGCTTGCCGATATTGGTAAAGCATTGACCGATGCAGGGATACCTTGGTGGGTTGATTGCGGCACTTGCCTTGGCGCCTATCGTTACGGCGGAGTGATTCCTTGGGACTGCGATATTGATGTTGCTGTTCTCTTGCCCGATTTTGAAAACGTCTTTCACGCACTCAATCGTCTCGATCCGAAAAAATATATCATTCAAGATTGGTCATCGCGCGAACATCCCAATAGCTACATCAAAGTATTCGTCCGAAAATCGGTCACTCTCATCGACATCTATCATTTTGCAATCGATGAAACATCCAAACAGCTCCGTTACATTCTCTCTTTAGAGAACAACATGTTTTTTCCTGAGTGGTGGAAAATTCGCGAGCGGCGATTCAAAGAGCCGGTTGCATTCGACACAGTTTTCCCGCTAAAAAGGGCCCAATTCGACGGTATTGAAGTCTTTGTGCCGAACGATACAAAAAAATACCTACAAAGATGCTATGGAGAAAACTTAGATCCGGTCAAAGTGTACAATCCCGTTTCCAATCTTTATGAGAAAGACCTATCGCACCCTTATTGGCAGCGCATCTACGCCCATTAGGGGTCGTTAACAAAGAGAGCCAATCAAGAAATTTTTAACATCTTCGCCATTGTGGCCTGTGTCTTCAAGCATGTGGTGCTTGCCGGCGAAATAGATCGACCCGACCGCCCCTGTCACCGATGCAACAGCACCAATTCCAAGAAGGCCGATCTGCCAAACAGGCGCAGAAGCTGCGATCAGAGCGATGAGACCAATCACACTAAAATAGGCTGCAACCACCAGTGCTGCAACAATCGTCGCGACAAGTAAAAACTTTGCTGCCACAACTATCTTCGATTCTTGTCTAGCAGGCGTATTCACTAACTGATCTGATCTTGATTGAATAGAAAGCATGATAATTAATTATAACAAAAACAACGGAAAAATTCCATTCACAATTATTTTTTAATAAACACTAAAAATTAAATTGTATAACAACGTGAGGGATGTGAGGGAGCTTCACACAATCTCTGGCGCACGAGTGGATCCCGCTGAATAGCGGGGCCGATGCGCCAGCCCGCAGTTTAGCATTTAGCATTCTGCGTTTTGCGTTTTGCGTTTTTCTTTTTATTCTTTGCTCCAGCCGGCCCATTGGAGGATCTTGAGGCTCGCTAGAGTTTTAAGAAGATCGCCAACTACGAATGGGGCGATGCCAAGAGCAAATGCTTTGGAGAGTCCCACAAACTTCGAGAGGTAGGCTGCTCCGCAAATGTAGACAATCAGGTTGCCAACAGTCAGTGCAACGACCGCGCTCGCAATCGACTTTCTCTTTTCTGCGATATATCCAACAACAAAGGCTGCGATCAGATATCCCATCAGGTAACCGCCTGTTGGCCCGAAGAATTTTGCAAAACCGGCAGCGCCTGTTGAGAAGACTGGCAATCCTAGCGCTCCTTGGGCGAGGAATGCGAAAGTGGCGGCTCCGCCTCTACGCGCACCCAAAAGGGCAGCCATGAGCAGAACCATTGAATTTTGTGTCGCAAGCGGGACTGGAGTAAACCAAAGCGGGATTGAAATATGTCCAGACAAGCAAATGATAAAGCTTCCGAGCAGGACTAATGCGAAATCTCTAGTTGTTGATCTTTCAAGTGTTACTGTTTGCATAACACACTCCCTTCAAAATATGGTTCCCAATCGATGCAAGGAGAGGCAAATTCCGGGTCGGCATGCGTTGACCAACCTGGCATTGGAGAAATGAGCACTCTCCCCTTTTTCCCCAAAAAACAAAACTTATTGTGATCTGCCGTCACTTTTCTTCCAACAGAAAAACGGCGATGGATAGAAAAATCTTCCAGAAGAGTTGAATAGCGCATTGCATAGGTATTTGTCGTCGAAGGAGTAGTGCGCCAGTGGCTAGAATTTGAAATGAAAATTTTTGACTCAAGCTTTGGATAGATCATGTATTTATCGCGGTGATCAAAGAGCGTCGCATAATCTGCATTCAGTGAAAATGCCTCGAAAAGGACATCGACCCAGCCAGAGCGGTGCACATAATCGTCTTCAAGAAAATAAACGATCGTATCGGGATGCAGCTTCTGTTTTTCCACATGGTCCAGCATGCGTAGGAAAGAGCCGCTTTCGGTTCCTTCGGAAATCTCAATCGCTTGCCCTTTTAGAAAATGTTCGCCGCCATTTGCGATATCGAGGAAGTGGGTGAAACGGACTCGGGAGTCGGATGTGGAGATGAGATTGCGGTAGCAATTTTCTTTGCTGAAATGGGCGGGCCGTTTTTTATGCGCCGAAATGGAAGAAAAAGTGCAGTGTCGAACAAAAACTTCAATCACCGGCTGAAGAGGTCCCCTGGGCAAAGTGCGGCGGCGGAAGAACATATAGATTAGATTTTCGGTAGATTTTTTTCGATTTGCAAGAGCAGCGTTTTACCCTCTTGGTGCGTTACTCGGGCAATCGCTTCAGGAAACGGGAACCAGCCGCCATCATGGATTTCTCCTTTTTGGAGGATGATGTCGCCGCCCACTTCTGCGATGTAGTAGAGAACTTGTTTGAAAACTCTGCGCCGATCCAAAATGAACGTGTATTGTTCTTTCAGCGGCTCAGTCTGAATGAGAGAAACAAGCTCCAGATTCGTCTCTTCTTTGAGTTCTCGAAAAGCAGCCTGTTCAGGAGTCTCATTCGCTTCAGCATGGCCTTTTGGGAAACCCCAATAGCCGCTGCGATTGTGCTGGATCAAAAACACTTCCCAAAAACCCTTCGAACGGCGAAGCGGAATAACACCAAATGATTCGTCTTTTTGCACGGTTACTTTCCTCGGTACGGTGCAAAAACAAGGGTTGAATTATGGCCGCCGAATCCGAAAGAATTCGAGAGGGCCACGTTCACAGTGTGCGGCTTTGCAACATTCGGTATGATATCGATATCTCCTAAAGCAGGCTCTGGATCTTCGATATTGATTGTCGGATGGAGCATTCCTGTTTCAATAGCCTTGATTGTAGCGATCGCCTCTAATCCTCCAGCTGCGCCTAAGCAGTGGCCGATCATCGACTTCGTTGCATTCATTTTGATGTCTTTGCATTGAGAGCCGAACACTTTTTTAATCGCTTCGACTTCGCAAAGATCTCCAGCTAGAGTGGCTGTTGCATGGGCATTGATGTAATTGACATCTTCTTTCTTAACCTCTGCATCTGCAATCGCCTCTTCAATGCAAACGCTTACTCCCGCTCCATCTTCGCGTGGAGAGGTGATGTGGTAAGCATCGCAATTGACCGAACCGCCTAGATATTCTGCAAGGATCGGAGCGCCGCGAGCTAACGCATGCTCAAGCGACTCGAGAACGAGAACTCCCGCCCCCTCTCCCATCACAAAACCATCCCGCTGTCTATCCCATGGACGATGCGCCTTTTCAGGAGCATCGTTTCTTGTAGAAAGAGCTCCAATCGCAACGAATCCAGCAAGTCCAATCGGGGTAATCGGCGCTTCTACGCCTCCGCAAAGCATCAGATCGGCTTTACCTTCCCGGATCTGTTCAGCAGCTGCATGGATGCAGTAATTCGATGTAGCGCACGCGGTTGAGATCGAAAAGTTCGGTCCCATGAACCCGGTATCAATGGCGAGCAAAGCCCCGCCCATATTGGTGATGATATAAGGAACGAAAAAGGGCGTAAGCCGTTTAAAGCCTTTGGACAAAATGGTTTCAACGCCATCATAGAAGACGCTCATCCCGCCCATGCCAGAGCCGATGATGATCCCGCACCGTTTTTTATCCAGCTTGGCAAGCTCTTCCGCATTGATGCCGGCATCTTCCAGAGCTTTCTTGCCGCTAACCATGGTGTAGCGGATGAAAGGGTCAACCCTTCTCGCCTGCTTTTTATCCATGTAATCGCCGGTGTCGAAATTGCGGATTGCTCCCGCAAAACGAGTTGGATATGCAGAACAATCGAATCCTTCGATCGGCACAATCCCGCTCTTGCCCGCCAATAGCTGTTCGTAGAAATGGTCTACATCGGTCCCAAAACAGGATACAATGCCCATCCCCGTTACAACAATGCGCTTTTTCGCCATGCTAAACCCTAAATTTTATTTTCAGTATGAATATCATACCAAAAATGGGCCTCATCCGCAATGCAAAAAACAGAAATATTTAGAGAAAAATTTACTTTGTTTCGCAGAACCTGTCCAAGTCAAATTTTAGGGGGGTTCACGCAAAAATCACCCTAAAATTTTACTCGGATAGGTTCGAGACTGCCGGTTTAGAAAAATCGATATCTAAATCGACGATTTTGCTTTCGCCCCAAAGCCGCTCTAAAGAATATCTTTCTCTCAAGTTTGGACTGAAAATATGGACCATCACTTCGCCATAGTCCAATACAGCCCAATCACCCGATGCGATTCCTTCGCTATGGACTGGCTTTTCCCCTTTTTCATGAAGCTCTTCAATGATCGCTCGGGCAATCGAGGATACGTGTCTATCGACATTCCCTTCTGCAATCAGAAGATAATCGGTGATGCTTGATAGTCCTTGGACATCAAGGGCTAAGATATTGAAACCCTTTTTATCGTAAATGACTTGGGCGATTGTGTTCAGGGTCTCAAGAGGGGTTCTTTTCATATAATCCGCAAGATAAAAATCGAATGTTTTTTTATCAAGAGTATAAGTGATTGCGTTGGATGTAGTCCAGAGCTTTCGCAGGGACAAGATGACCGCAGTAAAGCTTTTTTTTGAGGCGGCTTCGGATCTCTGTACTTGAAATTTTAATATCTCTCGGGCCGATCAGAGGCGGCGCCATTTTGACCAGCTGGTCCGTATCTTTCCATTTATGGAGGTGCTGGGCAGCCTCATCAGACAAAAGAAGCCTCAGCTTCACTCCATCCTTTTTAAGCTCTCGGATCGTATCGACTGTAAAAGATGCTCCTTTCCGATCTAATTCCAAAGAACAAATTTTAAAGGGGGGGTAATCGAGAGCAAGCTTGAGCATTTCAAGGCGATGTTCGGGGGAAGCGAGAGGGGGCGTTTCCATCTTAAAAGGCGAGCAGAAAGCAGGACAAAAAAGGACTTCATCCAGCTGATGAGTCTCCATTAATTGAATCGCTAGCGCAATATGCCCAAAATGGATCGGATCGAAACTGCCGCCGAAAAACCCAATCGATTTCATATTAAAAATAGGAGCTCCCTATATTTTGGAAGCGGCCACAATACATTATCGACCACCATCTCCAATTGATCTACAAGCGTACGCAATTCAGCCATTTTTGGAGCCACTAATTCGCAATAAACCTTTCCCTTAGCTTCCCAGCCCATATCAGCCATTTGCGAAATAATTTTTTTCATTTCAGCATTAACGGCTATCGCTTTAGTAATGAGAGGCTCATCGAGTCCCCTCTCTCTCATATCTTTCTGTGCGGCTGGAAGCACTTGGGTTTGGAAAAGTTCAATCATGAGCGCTGCTTCAATCTGCATGATCTTACAATACTGTTCGACAAAAATTTCATAGCGGCTATGAAGTTCTTCTTCGCTTAAAATCCCTTCAAAAACCGAAAGGGTTTTCTTCTCGACGAATTGCGAGAAAGCATGGAAACTTCTTCGGATATTGGGAAGCCCTCTCTCTGCAGCCTCTTTCTCCCATTCGGCCGAGTAGTTATTACCGCTGAAAGCCACTTTTTGAGAGAGTTTAAGATGTTTGCGAAGAACAGGCAGAGCAGCTTCCAACATCTCATCCCGAGATAGTTTTCTGTCCCCGACTGCCGCATGGATTTCATCGAGAATCAATTCCAAACTATCTGCCACAATTGCATTGATAATCGTAATAGGCAGTGCACAGTGAGCGGACGCGCCAACAGCTCTAAATTCAAATTTATTGCCTGTGAAGGCAAAAAACGAAGTGCGGTTCCGGTCGGATGTATCGGCTTCATGGCGGGGCAGCGCCATCAATCCGAGATCGATAGATCTCAGAGATGCCTCACCCTTTTTACCATGGATGATTTCTTCGACGATCTTTTCAAGCGCATCGCCTAAATAGACAGATAAAATGGTTGGAGGCGCTTCAGATCCGCCGAGTCTGTGGTCGTTTCCTGCTGAGGCGATTGAGGCCCTCAAAAGAGCTGCATGCTCATGGACTGCGCGCATTACCGCAGTTAAAAGCGTCAGGAAAAGGAGGCTATCTTCTTGCGGATCGAGCAAGTTGAGACCGGTATCAGTTGCCATCGACCAGTTGTTGTGTTTTCCCGATCCGTTGATCCCCATAAAAGGTTTTTCATGCAAAAGACAAGCGAGATCGTGTTTCTGCGCATAGCTTTTCATCAATTCCATTAAAAGAATGTTGTGATCGATGGCAAGAGATGCACGCTCAAAAAGAGGCGCTACCTCGTGCTGCGCTGGAGCCACTTCATTGTGCCTTGTTTTGACCGGAATGCCAACTTGTAAGGCGGCCGACTCAAACTCGCGCATAAAAGCCATCACCCGGTCTTTCACAGATCCGAAATAATGGTCCTCTAGCTCTTGTCCTTTCGGCGGTTTTGCTCCAAAAACAGTTCTTCCTGCTAAAACGAGATCAGGCCTTAGCAAGAACAAGCTTCGGTCAATGATAAAATATTCTTGCTCTGCGCCGAGGGTAGAAAAGACTCTCGCAGCTTCGGTTCCTGTCAATTTGCAAAGCTTCAATGCTGCCTGATTCAATTTTTCTTCGGAACGCATGAGGGGGATTTTGTGGTCGAGAGCCTCTCCTTTCCAAGAGAAAAAGACAGTTGGAATGCAAAGAGTGATCCCATCGCCGCCTTCCCACAAAAAAGGAAATACGGTTGGATCCCAAGCTGTGTAGCCGCGCGCTTCGTGGGTTGCTCTGAGTCCGCCTGACGGGAATGAGGAGGCGTCAGGCTCTCCACGGAGCAGTTCTTTTCCCCGGAATTTTTCCAAAACAGTTCCATTCGGGCCCCAGCTCAGGAAAGAATCGTGCTTTTCTGCACTTGCGTTAGTAAGGGGTTGGAACCAATGTGTGTAGTGAGTTGCGCCATGCTTCATCGCCCAACTTTTTAAGGCGTCCGCAATGGTATCGGCAAAAGCTGGATCGAATTTTGCTCTGCCATCTAAAACATCCAGCCAATTTTGCGCAGCGTCTTTGGGTAAGTTTTCAATGAGGCCGCGATGGAAAACGCGGCTTCCGAATTGGACTGAGGATTTGATCTCGCTGGATTCAGGCAGCTTGCGATTTCTTTTTCCGATGTTTCGAACAGCTTCGATGCGCGCATTCATAAGATCCCTCACAAAGATGAGAAATCTTGTCACATCGGAAAAAGTTTGTCAACCTTCGAGGTCTTCGATTTTCTGCTCAATCTCTTCGATTGCAGCATTCGCTTTATCAAGCCGCTCTTTCTCTTGTTCGAGCAATTCTTGATAATGCATCGCTTTTTCAAAGTCGAGACTCGATCCGCCAAGCGCTTTTCTATATACTTCAAGCTGATCTTTGATTTCTTGGCGTCTCTTGATCCTCTGTTGGAGAACCACTCTGAGATTTTCCAAGACCTTCTTATCGTCTTCGCTTAAGTTGAGCAGCGAATGCTCTTTCTTATCTGCGATGACATCTTTCAATGGTCTCAAAGAACGCTCAAGCTGCTGTTTCTCCATTTTAGAGATTTCGAGTTTTGAAAGTTCCGCATCGATTTCGGCAGCCTTCTCAGTAAGATCAGCAAGCTCCATCTGTGCGCCATCCTTAATGAGATGGGAAATCTTTTCTTTCAAAGCAGCGACTTGCTCTTTCTTAACGCGCAGTTTTTCCTTCTCAAGTTCAAGAAGCTCTTTCGCTTTTTGTTCTTGAGCAGCTTTGTGCGGCTCGCGCAGTTTGTAGAGCTCTTCGCGCAGATGCTTCACATCGTCGCGCTGCAATGAAACTTCTCTCATCTCATTCGAGATTGCTTCAATTTCACGGCTCAAATCATTCATCGCCATTTCTGCCGCTTTTGGCTTCAGAGCGTCGATTTTTGCTTGGATCGCTTCGCGCTGTTCAGAAGATGCTTGTCTCTTTTCTAAAACTTCTTTTTTGTGTTCTTTTTCGAGAACTTTCACTTTATCCCAGCACTCGCTAAGAGCAAGGCGTGTGCGTGTGAAGACGCCGCTGTTCAGCGTAAATACCTTGGCCATGCTTTGCAAAGCTTTGATCTCTTCACGAATCGCAAAATAGGGGGCTCCTACAACTTCAGAGCCTTTAAAGTAATTTTGTATGAATTGGTTCACATCTTTTTCAAACTCTGAGCTAATTGTCTCAATGAGCTCTTTTCGTTTTGGGAAAATATGATCTCCCAGCTCGGAAAGGCGTTTGAAAAATTTGGTTTTAAATCGGATGCGCATATCCGTTTTGATGATCTCCTTGCGCAGAGAGTTGAGTCGGCTGGCCAGCGTGTTGAGCAAATTGAGCTCTCGCTGGATTTGGCTATAAGTAGAAGCCTTTTGCCGAATCGTCTCAGACGCAGGGAAAGCAATCTCACCGGATGCTTTCAAAAGATCTGCAAATCCCGAAACATCTTTTTCGAGGGCGCCGATCGCTAGGTCGATTTGCTCCATGGCGAACGCGCTTTGCTCTTCAAGGATCTCTTTCAAGCGGCGCGCTTCAACGGTGAGCTCTACATACTCATTCCATAAGTTAGAGCGGATCGCCGGATTTAAATTTTCTTTAAAGAACGGCAAGATGAGCCTGCGTCCTTCCCAGAATTCACGGAAGCGCGGGCTTCCTTCCTGAGAAATGGAACTGCGCATAAATTGCAATCCGAATGCAATTTTCTCCTCTGGGGTCGCAAAACCGGCCAGCTTTTGAGTGAACTCCTTAAAAAGGGGGCTCTCTTCACGCTGGGGAGCATCTTGGGGTGATTGATCTGTTTCGGATGGGATTTGAGAGTCTGGGGAAGAAATCATATTTGTCTTAGCCTTGAAAAAAATAAGAGTGCAAGAAGCAATTTAATTCATCGGCGGATTTATTGAAAGTTTTTTGTGTTTTGACTCTCAAACTCTGGATTTCGCCAGTAATGATATTTTTTCTTTACAACCTTGACCCTCGAATGGTAAGTTATGCCCTTTGGTGAAACTATGTTGAGACGAATTTTACTTTTCAGTTCCCTTGCAGGTACATTGATCAGCGGTCCCTTTTCATGGAGGACACCCGCTCCCAAAGAAGAAGAGAAAACTAAATGCTGCAACCCTAGAGCCGTTCTCCCTACAGCCGATCCTTGCAATGGGTATGGGAACATGTATGTTTCTGCTGCACTGCTCTTTTGGCAAGCCAAAATGTGGGGTCTTGAGTTTGCCACTAAATCATTCACGCCCAACACACCTGGCAGCACTGATCAAACCTTTCAAGAAAAACTCTATGTTCCCGATTTCGCCTGGAAGCCGGGTTTTCGCCTGATCGTAGGCGGACACCTTCCTTACGATGAATGGGATGCAAGAATTGGTTGGACTGTTTATCGAGAAGAATGCACCAGCCTAAAAAAGCACTTCGACTCGGTCATATCTCCCGCTGGAATCGGCCTCATTCCGCTTTGGCATTATCCTTTTGTGCAAACTTCGGGCGATAACGTGGGCAATCCCCTCCGGTTCGGCACAGCCTGGGGCAACTGGACAATGATCCTCAACACCTTTGATTTGGAGTTGGGGAGATCCTTTTTTCCCGATCGTTCAATTCCCATGCGGCTGAAAATCGGAGCAAAAATCGCTGCGACAAAACAAAAAGTGCAGGTCGAATATGCAAACGGATCCGAAGTTCTAGGCATTTCGCCAAGCTCCGGCCTCCCCTCTCTTTTTCAAACAGTTTCCAGCAAATTCCATGTGAGAACTCATCATTGGGGAATGGGCCCCCGCGTCGGGCTCTCCTCCAATTGGCACATGTTTTATGGGATCAGCCTGATTGGAAACGGCGCTTTTTCGATTCTATACTCTCAATTCAATGTGGAGTCCAAATATGACGACGTGATTGTCCCAAATCCGGGATCAAGCAAAATGAAAATGGAAGAGCATTTTCATGAGCTGACCCCCATCTGTGAAGCCATGCTCGGACTCGATTGGGGCATGAATTTCAGCAACAATTTTTACTTAGGGATTCAGCTTGGATACGAGTGGCAATATTGGTGGTCGATCAATCATGCAAGGCGCAATTATGTACAGACTCTTCCAGGAGAAACAATCGATATGCGCGGAGATTTGCAGATGCAGGGTCTAAACGGCGCAGTGAAATTCGACTTTTGAGGAAAATATGAAGTGGGTTCCCCTTCTTTTCGCAGCCACATTGATGGCAGCTGATTGCTGTCCGCCAGGAGCTCTTAGCACTCCAAGCGCATCTTGCAAAACCTGCAACGAAGGTAAATTATTTCCGGCTGTTCCATGCTTAGATTGCCCATGCGATCCATGCGGGATGTTTTGGATCGCCGATGTGAGTTTTTTAGCATGGCAAGCAATCGAAGAGGGCTTAGAATTTGCCCTTCAAAATAATGCTCTGCCCACTCCAAACAGCCTCAATGTGAACGGAGAACTAGCGGCCCCTGATTTCAAATGGGATCCAGCTTTCAAAGTGAATCTTGGGATGATTTTTTCCGATAGGGCTTGGGATACAGAGTTCCGTTGGACCTATTTTCACAGCTCCCCGGATCGAACAATCCATGGAACTTTGATCCCCATCTGGGCTTTTCCGAACGCAGCACCATTTACATTCGGAACAGCCCGAGGCAATTTGGAGCTCAATTTCAACAGCCTCGATGTCGAAACAGGGTACCATCCATTTCTGACCCCGGCTTTCTCCTTGCGATTTCTTGCTGGCTTAAAAATTGCCACAATCCACCAAACATTTTTCGTCCATTATTCGAATGGAACAGCAATCGAATATGCCAACACAACTCTTACCAACCGAGCGATTGGCTGCGGACCGCGCCTTGGGTTCGAGTCAAAGTGGCGGCTTGGAAAGGGATTCTCTTTCCTTGGATCGATCGCAGGCTCCCTCCCCCTTTGGCACTTTCGAGTGACCCGGACAGACCATGATCCGAATATTCTGCAGTCTCTATCCAGAGAACGATTTTGGACATTCCGATCGATTTTGGAAACAGCTTTGGGATTTGGCTGGGATACCTGTTTTGGATGCCGGAACCAATACCCATTCGGAGTCAATGCCAGCTATGAGCTGCAATACTACTCAGAACAAAACATGATGGCGATGCTAGTGAATCCAGGGCTTTTGAGCCAAACCTATATGCCTCGCGGAGATTTGATCCTGCATGGAGCCACATTCACCTTCCACTTTGGGTTTTAAATGAAAAAGCTGCTAATCCTTCTCGCTTCCACTCTTCTTGCTAACGATCCTTGCGCGCCGCTAGAATGCGCTTTCCTTCCAGTGAATCGAAGATGTCAGACCCCCGAAAACTGCCTTGAGAACATCCAAATGTACGGCTGGTTTGATTTTCTTTATTGGGAAGGGATAGAAAGAGGTCTTGAATTTGCTACGCAAAATAGCGGAACGCTTTTCGACCAAGATTTGCACATCTGCGAGCCCGATTTCGATTTCAACCCCGCATTTCGGATAGGCGCAGGCTATCATCTGCCGCATGATTTTTGGGATCTTGAAGCTTCTTGGACGCGCTATTATACCCACACTACGGATCACGCCAATGGAGGGATTCTTTCGGTCTGGACGTGCGCTGCAGCATTTCAGGGGAACAATTTTCTCGCTGTTTGGCAAGATGCTCATGCAAATTGGCATCTGCATGCGAATATCGTCGATTTAGATTTGAAGCACCGCCTTTGCCTCACCTCCTCTATTTCATTCGAACCGGCAATCGGACTAAAATTGGCCCTTTTCCAGCAGCATTACAAAGCTCTTTATGAAAACGGCAACACCGCTTTAATTATCGTAGGACGAGGTCCCCAGCCGATTCAATTCATGAGTTCCAGTATCTCGATGAATAACCGTTCCTTCAATATCGGCCCTTCTGCCTCTGTCGTAACTCGATGGAATATTTGGGATTCTTTTGACTTTTTAGGAACACTTTCAGGATCGCTCTTGGCAAGCCGATTTTCGGTAAACCGCAAGGAATCTGACATTTCAATTTTCAATGGGATTAAAGTAGACAACATCCACGAAGAAAACACCTACTGGACGCTTCGTCCCCAGGCTGCTGCGACCTTCGGCTTTGGCTGGAGCCAATGCCTTTGCCGCAAAAACAGCGTGATCTACTACGGACTTAGCGCTTCCTATGAAGCCCAAATCTTCTGGAAGCAAAACATGCTTTATCGATTCATCGATCAAACGAATGCAGCGATGATTGCTCCCACCCAAGGCAACCTATTCTTCCACGGGCTTACACTCGAAGGCTTCATCGACTTTTAACGCTGCCCGAAAAAAGGATATAAATGTGAATGCTGTTATCGGCCGTGTTCCTTCGCCTGGAAAACATGCGATTGAATCTGTAACTCCATGTTGTGTTTGTTATGAAATGAAATCCCATAACATTGTACATATTCCACTTGACCAGCCCGGGTCGCCTATAAAAGTCCATGGAGTCTGTCACGCGTGCTTTGAAAACATACAAAAGACCCATTCCCCACAATGCCCAAGCTGTCGCGCTTATTATGTCATTAAAGAAGAGAAAGTGCAGTTTGAAGGCGGGCAAGACACATATGTGATTGATGTCCAAAAAGAGCCGTTGGAAAGACAGGGGGAACCAGAACCAAACCCGGGTAGAAATATTGCATTACGAGGAGCCGCGAATGAATTTGCTCGCATCTTTGGGGCAATCGGCGAATCTTCTAGTTTTGGTGCGAGGTTCGGCACATTTATGCTTAGAAGATAAGATCCAGACTTAGTCGCCTTGCTCAAAATCCTGCAGGATAAGCTCTTTGAGTCTTTCGAGAGGGTGCTCTTCGATATTCAGCCAGCGGAAAAGGGGTTCCTTGCGAAACCAGGTGAACTGTCTTTTGGAGTACTGGCGGGATGCTTTTTTGAATGCGGCGATGAAATTTTCACGATCCTGATCGCTTTGCGGCGATGAAAGAAATTCAAGAGCTTGGCGGTAACCGATCGCTTGAGATGCGGTTGGGTTATTGCGTAAACCCAATTGCTCCAGCGCCTTCACCTCTTCAAGCAACCCTCTTTGGATCATCTCTTCGCACCGTTTTTCGATTCGAGCGTAGAGCCTCTCTTTTGGGTAATAGAGGAACCAACAACGAAAATCGTACTTTTGCTCTTGCAGCTTGTCGGGCTTTGGAAAATCGCTCACCCGTTTTTCTGAAAGGGCCATGATTTCAAGAGCGCGGATGATTTTGTGTTTGTCGAACTCCGAAATGGTCGAAGCATAGTGAGGATCGAACATCTGCAGCCGTTCATAAAGGACTTCCGGGCCGAGATCGCGCATCTGCTTTTCCAGCTGTTCGCGCACCTCTGGATTTGAGGGAGGGCCTTGCGGAGGGCCGTAAAGAAGGGCGTGGATATAAAATCCTGATCCGCCGACTACAATCGGCACGTTTTCCCGAGCGATGATGTCCTTAAAAGCTTCCTGAACGTGTTTATAAAATTCGGCCACATTGAAAATGCAATTGATGTCGCAAATATCAATGAGATGATGGGCGATCGCTGCTCTTTCTTCGGCCAATGCTTTTGCTGTGCCGATATCCATCCCTCGATAGACTTGCATCGAGTCAGCGGAAATGATTTCGCCGCCAAGTGCTGCGGCTAAAGATAGAGAAAGAGCTGTCTTGCCCGCTCCTGTGGGGCCAGCAATCACCAAAACCCGTTTCTTTCTCCCTTGAGGAGGGATTTTTTGCTTTTGCGGGATTGGATGACGGGTTAATAGAGCTTCTTTCACTTGTGGAACTGCAACGCTTCTTTTTCTGAAGAAAAGATGCGCAAAATTTTATCAAACCCTGCCATCTTAATCACTTCGCTGACCTCTTCGGAAAGCGAAAACAGGATCAGGTCTCCCTTTTTGGATGTCAATTTTTTTATTGCGGAAAGAAGGACCCGCATCCCTGCGGAACTTAAGTAGTCGATCCGAGAAAAATCGAGAAGCAGATGGTAATGATCTTCCTCAATCAAATTGCTGATTTTTCTCTCTAATATGGGCGATGAAGCTGCATCGAGCCTTCCATCGAGTCTCAAAATGACTCTGTGCTCAATTTCTTCTAGTTCGATTTTTAGCCCAACGCCCATATCAACCTCTTTTATTGAACAATTTCTAGATGGATGCGACGGCCCAATCTTGCGCCGATCGTCATTGCAAGGGTTCTTAAAGAGCGGATTACATTCCCTTTTCTACCCACTACTTTGCCTACATCCTCAGGAGCTACGCGGATTTCAATTAAAAGACCGCTTTGGCCCTCCATAGAACGGATATCGACTTTATCTGGGGCGTTCACCATGTTTTTTACGAGATATGCGACGAATTCTTCCATAGGTTTACTCCTTAGTGACTGAGTGTAAAAAAAGCACCGATTGAATTCAATAAATACTGCTATCAGCCCCCTTATCCCACAGCGCCCTGACCATTAAAAGAATATTTTTCTCAAATATTGTTTTAATTGGTCGGCGCGCTGCGATGTCACATATTTCCTTTGAAAATATATCAAGTTATGGTATAACAGGAACTAGCTTGGAGGAAGCGATTGATCCTATCCTTTGCCGATGAAGAAACAAGGTATATATACAACGGGCTGAATTCAAAAAAAGCAAGAAACAGGCTTTCAAGGATTTTGTGGGAAAAAGCTCAAATGAAACTGGATATGATCAATAGAGCCCAAAAACTCGATGACTTGAGAATCCCACCAAATAACAAGTTGGAAAAACTGCGTGGAGATTTAGGTGGTAAATATAGCATTAGAATTAATGATCAATACAGGATTATTTTCAATTGGACAGAACAAGGTGTTGCTGAAGTACAAATAACTGATTATCATTAGAGGATGTTAGGAGGGATCATGATACCAACACATAGAAAACCAACATTGCCAGGAAAGATTTTATTGGAAGAATTTTTGATTCCACTTGGAATTTCTCAATCAGATTTTGCTAAGCATCTTGGAGGAACTTGGACTCAACCTAAATTGAGTGCAGTGATTAATGGCAATCGAGCAATTACTGAAGAAATTGCCCTAGATTTTGCAGATGCTTTAGGCACCTCTCCAGAATTTTGGATAGGATTGCAAAGCGATGTAAATCTGTGGGAAGCCAAACAGAAACGGAAAAAAATCAAAAAATATAAAATTCGGGTACCAAAAGCAAGACGGAAAAGTTTCAGGACAGTCTCTTAGCCTTTTTCGACAAAGGCGAGCTGCGGGATGCGCAGATCAATGATCCTGGGAGCAAAGCGGCCCCCGCTTTGAACTGAGGCAAGTTGGCGCTTATAATCATCCATCATCGTGCGCCGCAAACTAAAGAAATTGGAAAGCTGCTGCTTGTAATCTTTAGGCGCAAGACGGAGAATTTTGGGGAAAATGCATACCACTTCCCCTTGCTGTTTGCGAAGGGTGATCTCTTCTTCTGTAATCAGCACCACTTCCCGGGTCCCGAGGCTCGGAGCAAACGCATTCGACACATCGATCCGCTGGATGTTCAGCCCTTCGGTCCAAGGAGCCTTTTCGAGAAACTGCAAGATTTCAATGGCGAGGGCAAAAGCCGGACCGTCGATTTTCCATCCTTCAAGGGAAGAAAGGCCTAGATAGATTTCGGGCAGCCGTTTTGGAGATAAAAAAGGAGCCACGGGAAAGGCATACCCTTCTGCATCGACAGCGATATTTTTGTAGTCGGCAAGCCATGCAATTGGTTTACGCACTTCATAATCGATATAGAGGGTTGATGGGGGCATCCGTTTCACTTTCGCATCAGCAATCAGAGGAGATTGCTTGAGGATGTTTTCGGCCTTTTTCACATTTAGGGCATAAAGCTGCGAGGGCCTATCCGCAGAAAGGCCGAGCAGTTCGGCTAAATATACTGTTTTAAGAGCCTCTTTTTCAGGCCCGGTTTGAATGATAGCCCGGATTTGATATTTTGCACTTTCGAGCCGCTCTTTCCGATGTTTTTTCCAAAAATGGATGCCCGTTAGGCTGCATGCTAAAGTCAGACACGTTGAACCGATGAGACAAAAGAGCGCCTGCCTCATGGTCCATTCGCCATTCATCGTTTTAGACTCCGGTTCAATCCAAGAGCAACCAGCTCATCTACCACTTGGGGCATAGCCATACCGCTCACCGTCCAGCTTTTCGGGAAAGCGCTGGTATCAGTGCACCCAGGAAATGGATTGATCTCGTTGAACCAAAAATATCCTTGGGTATCGAGGAAAAAATCGACCCTCGCAAGACCTTTGCATCCGCATGCTCGATAGACTCTTTCAGCAAGCTCATATCCAATCTCTTTTTCATTTTCAGTAATAGCCGCCGGCACCCGGATCTCCATCGCGCCAGACCCATATTTCTTGTCATACGCCACAAAATCGCCGTGATTGACAATCTCGCCAGGCAAAGCGATTTGAACCCGTTCATTGCCCAGTACTGAAAACTCTATCTGCCGCCCCACAACCTCTTTTTCCACAATGATCTCATCGTCGTAGCCAAAGGCAAATTCAGCCGAGCGAATGGCTTCTTCCGAATTGGCTGCGCGAGTCACTCCGATGCTAGAGCCTAGGTGCACCGGCTTAATCCAGACCGGATAGACAAAATTCTCTTCGATCTTTTTGATCAGCTCTTGAGGATTGTAGCTTGAGCGCATTTGAGTAAAAAATGGAACGATCGGCACATTGTGATGGACGACCACTTGCTTCGTCCAACCTTTATGCATGCAAATGGAGCCTGAGCGGTAATCGCAGCCGACGTAAGGAATTTGCAGGGCATCGAGAAGACCTGCGATCATCCCATCTTCCCCTCTTGGACCATGAAATACGGGAATACACACATCGCATTTCATGAGCTCCGAGATGATTTCCGATGTAATTTTAGGCCCAGCTAAAGGAGCGTCGAGCTCAAATCCTTTCCTCCACTCCCCCTCTTTCGTGATTCCAAAGAGTTTGAGATCATAAACAGAAGGATCGAGCGCTTTGACGATATTTTTAGCCGACA
Source organism: Parachlamydiales bacterium (assembly GCA_019694475.1). Lineage (GTDB taxonomy): Bacteria > Chlamydiota > Chlamydiia > Chlamydiales > SM23-39 > REEB52. The sequence continues at coordinate 7,189 of JAIBBX010000005.1, read as the reverse complement.
TAAGAGAAACCGGATGCTCAGCGGACTGGCCGCCGCACAAAACTGCCACCGAGAGTTTCGGTGCGCGTGCAGCAAAAAGGTTGAGAATCGGCTCTCCCGCCTGCGTAATATCTCCCGCTCCGATTGTCAGAACTACATCGAGAGGTTTTAGAAAGCTTGCGACTCCAGATTCAAGGTGCGTGCGAGGGAAAAAATGGACTTTTGTTCCGAGTTTTTCCCGCATTTTCGCATACAAAGTAGCGCTCGTAATACCGGGGATCGGCTGTTCGCCAGCGCTATAAATATCGGTCATCATCACTTCATCTGCATCTTTAAAGCAGTTTGTGAAATCCTCAAAAAGATCGCGCACGCGCGTATAGCGGTGAGGCTGGAATACAACGACAAGCCTCCTTTCGCGCACATGATCGCGCAGAGCTTTGATGGTCGCGCGAATTTCATTTGGATGATGGCCATAGTCATCGTATACGACAACCTTGTGCTTCTCCCCTTTCCATTCAAGGCGCCGGGCAGTTCCTAAAAATTCGCGGAAAGCCTTGCGGATGGCAGATTCTGGAATATTTAAACTGCAAGCCAAACCAAAAACGGCTGCGCCATTGAGCGCATTATGTTTGCCAAAAAGAGATAGTTCAATATCTTTCGTCTGATTGAGATTGAAGATGATCCCATTTTTGGACTGGCGGAAGTTAGTGATGCGCAAATCGGCCTTTTCTGAAAAACCGTAGGAAGTTCCTTTGGTTTTCAATGTACAAAGGCGCGGATCGTCGCAGCACCAAAAGAGGTTTTCTGTTTGCGCAATGAACTGCTGGAATGCGAGATCAAGAACGCGGGATGATCCCCAATAATCGAGATGGTCGTCGTCGAGATTGGTCAAAATAGCTGCATGGGCAGGAGTTTTTAAAAACGATCCATCGCTTTCATCGGCTTCTGCGACAAAATACTCCCCTTTTCCCGCTTTTCCATTCGTATTGAGCGACCGAACAAGCCCTCCAACAACAAAGGATGGGTCTAAACCTGCTTCCATCAAGACTGCGGCAAGAAGCGCTGTCGTTGTGGTTTTTCCATGCGTGCCGGTGACAAGCAAATTCTTTTTCCCCTTCATCAGCGCATCCAAAAGATCGGAGCGGTGCATCATCGGCAGATTTTTTTCTTTGGCTGAGAGCCATTCGACATTGTCTTCTTTGATGTCTGTGCTATATACGATCGTCTCTGTTCCAACGATGGCCTCAGCACTATGTCCGATTTGAACTTTTGCTCCCTCTTTCTCAAGCTCCTGCAAGATCCGGCTCGATTTAATATCGCTTCCTTTGACTGCGCTGCCTCTTTGCAAAAGAATGCGGGCTAAAGCGCTCATCCCAATTCCGCCAAGTCCAATAAAATGATAAGTCATTTTCCTCCTCCGATCGATCGAACAACATCTCCAAATTCAACTGTTTTTGGGAAAAAGATCTCTTCCAGCGCCGCTTTGTGCTGCCCCAAATTAGCATGCAGCTCTTCGATCTCTTTGGCTAGCCTTTCAGGTGTCGCCTCTTTTTGATCGAGAAGCCTCACGCCTTTCTTCAAAAACTCTCCATTTTTCCTTTGATGATCATGCGCATAAGGATACGGAATGAGGACCGCGGGAATATTGTACCGGATCAGCTCCGCCGTCGTCCCGGCTCCGCATCTGCATACAGCGAAATCAGTGCGCGCATAAAGCGAGGGCATATCTTCCTCAAATGGCTTGACCAATGCTGGAACTGAATAGTGTACCTCCGGATCCTCTTTTCCCGTCAAGTGAATCACTTGAAATGGAAATGTAAGCAATTTGGCCGCCTCGCAAAACGCCTTATTGATGAATGCAGCTCCTTGAGAGCCTCCAAAAACCAAAATGGTTTTTCTTTTGGGATCCTTTTCTAGTTTTTTCGTTTCCAGTTTTTTCCAAGGCAAAAGAGGCACATAAGTTGCCTTTTCGTGCCGTATGGGAAATTGAAAAGCCACTTTTTTTGCAAATGGAGCAAAAAAGCGGTTCACTTTTCCAAGCGTGTAATTCGGCTCGAAAAGAACGATTTTTTTTCTCAAGAGAACGGCCGCCAAAAGCACGGGAAAACTGTGAAAACTGCCGAAACCGACCACAACGTCGGGGGAAAAACTGAAGACCAGCTTCAAACTTTGAAGCAGTCCTTTAAAAAGAGGCCATACCTTTTTTTTCGAAGATGCCGAAGCGATCTCATGATAAGGTACTTTCCTATGGAAAAACGGGGAAGTCTTGAGCTTATGGCCTGCAAAAACCACTTTGCAGTCGGCTAGCTGTTCAGCTAGCTGCTGGGAAGGAAAAAGATGACCGCCGGTTCCGCCAGTGGCAATCAACACTTTGAGCATAACGCCTCTTTTCTAGAAATATCGAGTAAGATAAATAGGCAAATCACATTGACCATCAGCGAACTTCCTCCCTGAGAAAAGAAAGGGAGAGTCATCCCCTTGCTAGGCAAAAGCCCTGAAACAATCCCTAAATTGAGAAAGGCCTGGATAGAGATTAAAAAAGTGAGAATCGCCGCGAACATAAATGCTTCGCATTCTTTAGCGCGGATCGCAATGATGAATCCAGCCGATGCCATTCCGATGTAAAGGGCGATCAGTGCAATGATTCCCAAAAAACCGGTTTCTTCCGCGTAAATGGCCGCAATGTAATCGCTTCTCGCCTCAGGCAAGTAATTGAGTTTTTGCAAACTTTCGCCGATGCCTCTACCAAAAAGTTTCCCAGATCCAGCAGCAATTTTGGCTTGATGGGGTTGGTGCCCTTTCCCTCTGAGATCTAGTTCGGGATGCAGATAGACCTCGAGTCGGCTATGCACGTGAGGCATTTGCGATGCAGCAGCAGCACCAAGAAGAACGAGGCAAAAAAGCGGCACAGCCCAATACAAAAGGCGGATGCGCGCGAGAAAAAAAAGAACGATAAACAGAAGGCAAATGATGAATGCTGTGCCATTATCTGGCTCGAATAAGATGAGAGCAAGAGGGATGGCAAAGATGATGAGCATTTTCAAAAAGGGTTTAAAATCGATCGGCTTATTTTGTTTAGAAAACCAGTAAATGAAGGCGGCTGGAAGGAGCACCTTGACCCCTTCGGAAGGCTGCCCGATGGGAAACCCGGCAAATCCTAGCCATCTGCGGGCTCCGTTGATTTTCATTCCGATCCCTGGAATAAAAACTAAAACGAGAAGCAGGCTAGCAAAAATCAGAAGTGGATAGCTGTAGCGGATCAGATTTTCATAGCCGAATCGGTAGACAATCAATCCTCCGACGATTCCGACTAAACTGTAGCCGATTTGCTTCAGCAATGCTGTGTGAGTGCTCACGTCTAACGAGCGGTCGATGATTTCGGCCGCTGTCGTGTTGAAGATCATGAGGAGACCTATTGAGAAGAGAAGCTGGGCTGTGATGATGAGCAAAACCGCAGCGCGAGTCATGTTATTTTATCCGCAAACGATCGCCTGGTTTCAACTTCCGCGCTTTTTCCTCATTGAGTCCGTTGAGTTTTAGCAGCTCTTCGAGCTTCATGTGATGGCGCTGCGCGATAGCCCAAGGGTTTTCTCCCACTTTCATCGTGTAGTATTCGGGGTTCGCCTCGACAGCTTTCTTTTCGCTCACTTTAGCAACTGGTTTTTCAGTTGGAATTTTGAGAACTTGCCCCACCTTCAAAAACGTGCTGGGCAAATGATTCATCTTGATGATTGCGTCAACAGTTGTGTGATTGACTTTTGCGATTTTCTCCAAACTATCCCCTTTCTTGACCACCACTTCATTGATTGGGATAGGCGGCAAAGCGGGCGGCGCAGCAACTACGGGCTGAGGCGCAGGAATCGGCGCTGGCTGAGGCGCAGCAACAACAGGAGCTGGCGCAATGGGAGTTTCGATTGGCGGTAGCTGATGGACCAAGACAGGTTCTTCAAGAGGTTTTGGGGCTTCCGGCAATGATAAAGAAGCGATTTCCTGATAGACTGGAGTCTCGAATTTCGGCAGTTGCAATTCGATGGGTTCTTCTTTTGCGATTTCAATTTTTTGCGGCAATTCTTCTTGCATGGTTAAAGCTGCGACAAGGAGCACTGCTAAAAGACCTGCATTGACCACTACCGCGATCAAAATGGTATTTTTCCGATTCATAATTCCCTCACAAGACGCTTAAATTCATCGCCTCTTTGCTCGTAATTTTCGAACTGATCATAGCTGGAGCAGCCTGGCGAAAGGAGGACTGTCTCTTGTTTTTTTGCCATTTGTTTTGCGAGCTTTACAGCATCTGCAAATCTATCTACTCCAACAAAGGGAAAGTAGGGAGCCAATTCGTATTCCATGATCGGGGCTGCTTTTCCATAGGCAATGATCTGGCGCACTTTTCCCCGAAAAGGTTCGATCCATGCTTTATAGGAAGATCCTTTATGAACGCCTCCGATAATCAGGACGATATCGCCTTCCATCCGCCCTATAGCGTGCATGACTGAGTGGATGTTCGACGATTTGCTGTCATTATAATACGAAACTCCATCGATTTCCGCCACCCATTCGATTCGATGCGATGGCTTTTTATAGGTAGATAGACCGCGCAAAAATTCTGCGTCAGTCACTCCGCAACGTTTGCACAGAAGATAGGCTGCACTTACATTTTGTTTAGACGGCATCTCCAACTGGATATAACTCACATCATTGATCAGCGCAAGATCTTTTTCGAAACATTGAGCATTTGAAAAATACTTTCCATATTCCTGCAAGATTTGAGAAGAGACATATGTTTCTTGCTTGGTGCAATTTTGAATACGCGCTTTCGCCTCTACATATTCTTGCATATCGCGATGCCTGTCGAGATGATTGGGAGTGATATTGAGAACAATTGCCGCCTCGAGAATTTTGGCCTCCAACGTTTCCAATTGAAATGAGCTTAATTCAAGAATGAGTATTTCATTTGGATCTGCATTTAAAAGATAGCTGCAAACGCTGTCGCCGACATTTCCGAGCGCCCTCGCCTTTTTCCCTGCGCAGTTGAGAATGTGCGCAGTGAGAGTGACGGTTGTTGTTTTGCCATTGGAACCGGTGATGCCGAAGCAGCGGTTTTTTAAATGTCTGCACCCGAGCTCGATTTCTCCAATGACTTCGATTCCCATCGCTTTGGCTTTGATTACAAGAGGGTGAGTTTGCGGAACGCCCGGAGATAAAATGACTTGGCCAAAACCATCAAGAGAAAGATCTGCGCTATCAGGTAGCACCCCCTCGCCCCCTTTTTTATCGACGGCGATCACCTCGTGTCCTTTTTTGCGCAAAAAGTTAGCGGCCGCTTTGCCGCTCACTCCATATCCAATCACAAGAATTTTCATCATAATTCCGTGGATATTTTTTATCTTTTTCTATCGTTTATTGCAACTTATGAAGAACTGCTAAAGCGAATGGCCCAAATTCCCCCTGCGCAAACAAGGGCTATGCCGATCCAAGCCAGCAAGGTTGGCATCTGCTGATAGAGTGCCCAATCTATGAGAACGGAATAGACGACCGCCGAATAGCAAAAAGGACCTAAATCAGACGCTTTTGCATGATGAAAGGCGCGAACAAAGGCCCACTGGCCTAATGCAAGACAAAGGCCGATCGCAATGATCTCGCTCCACTCTATGAAATTGGGCTGGACCCACTCATAAGCTGCGAAAGGAAGAGTGACGATTGTGCAAATCAGAAAATAATAGAACATAACTGTGTGGTTGCGCTCTGTATGAGAAAGCACTCTGATAGAAACCATGTTGATGCTTTGCAGAATCCCTGCAGCCAGAGCAAATAGAGCGCCCGCTTGCAAAAACTCTTTCCCTGGATTGAGAATCATAACGATGCCGATAAAGCCAGCGCATAATCCGGGCCATAAGGAGTGATTGATTGGATTTCTTAACCAAAAGAAGACTACAAAAGGGATCCAGAGAGGCGATGCATTATTCAAAAGCATTGTGTCGACAAGCGATGTTTTTTGCACGGCAAGAAAACTAAGGCCGATTGCGCTGATGCTCGCAAGGGAACGAAATAGGAGCAGGCCAAACCGCTTGGTCCGCATCAAATCCCAGCCATGTTTCTTGATCCAAGGAATCAAAGTCACCAGACCGATTAAATTTTGTAAAAAAAGGATGGAAACAAGGGGAATCGTTCGACTTGCAAAACGTGCGAAAATCGTCATGAGGGTAAATAAAAGCCATGCGGCAAGGATATACAAAACACCTGCCTTAAAACTGCGATGAGCTTTTTCCATAATCTATATCATTAAACATCTGTGTATATTTTTTTACCACAGAGATAGAAACCACAGAGAAAAGAATTAAATCCTCATTCTCTTAATGCCATCTTTCAGCATCAATCATCTGTGTATATTTTTTTTTACCACAGAGATAGAAACCACAGAGAAAAGAATTAAATCCTCATTCTCTTAATGCCATCTTTCAGCATCAATCATCTGTGTATATTTTTTTTCACCACAGAGATAGAAACCACAGAGAAAAGAATTAAATCCTCATTCTCTTAATGCCATCTTTCAGCATCTTCACATTGAAATTGATAAGCAAACCTGTTGTACATTCGGACAACTTTAAATAAGTCATCAATTGCGCTTCATGAATGGCCATTATAGTATTCACAGATTTTATTTCTATAATCACTTCATTTTCGACAACCAGATCGAGTCGATATCCGCAATCAATCATTACATCTTTATAGAAGATTGGCAGAGGTTTTTGCTGCTCAACGCTTAAATTTCTCATCTGAAGTTCATACAGAAAACATGTTTCGTATGCGGATTCCAATAATCCTGGACCTAAAATTCGATGAACATCGATGGCGGCACCGATAATTGAGCTTGTTAGAGAATCCACTTTTTCGGAAGCAACCATAGATTCCTCTTATTTCTTCTCTGTGGTATCTATCTCTGTGGTAAAATTTCTCACTTCAGATTCTTCTTATTTCTTCTCTGTGGTATCTATCTCTGTGGTAAAATTTCTCAATTCAGATTCTTCTTATTTCTTCTCTGTGGTATCTATCTCTGTGGTAAAATTTCTCACTTCAGATTCCTCTTATTTCTTCTCTGTGGTATCTATCTCTGTGGTAAAATTTCTCACTTCAGATTCCTCTTATTTCTTCTCTGTGGTATCTATCTCTGTGGTAAAATTTCTCACTTCAGATTCCTCTTATTTCTTCT